>CAVGAA010000006.1:0-73957 GCA_963627065.1 bacterium
GAATAAGCGTTGCGGTATTTTCTTCCATCACGCTCCCCCGCTCGGGATATTGGGCGACGATCGTTCCGTCCTCGTCCCCTACAACAATGATGTTATAAGTTTCGCCGTAACGTTTTTGCGTATATTCGACCGTCCAGCCCGTTACATTGGGGGCGGTAACCGTCATATGTGCGAGTTCGTCTTCTGTATATACCGCCTCGACTCCGAGATACGGAAGAATTTCTTCCATCACGTTTGCGACATAAGGAGCGGCAACCGTGCTACCGTAAAGGAGTCCTTTGGTCGGCTCGTCTACGACGATAATCACTGCGTATTGCGGATTTTCCGCCGGTGCGTATGCAACCGTGGAGCAGATGTATCTGCCGGTCGAACCGACATTCTTTTTCTCGGATGTACCGGTTTTGGCGGCAATTCTGTAACCGGAAACGTATGCGTTTTTCGCACCGCCGTTTCCCGAAACGCCCTCTTCGAGAATTTGCGACACCGTGGCACAAACCTCACTGCTGACAACCTGCCTGCGTACGTTTGTGGTGTATGATTTTACGGTATTTCCTTCGTTGTCGGTTGCTTTGGAGAGCAAGTGCGGAGTAACGAGGTAACCGCCGTTCGCAACTGCGGAAATTGCGGTAATTTGTTGAATTAAGGTTACATTGAAATTCTGACCGAAAGAGTAAATTGCCAAATCGAGATCCGAAAAATTTTCTTCGGATGCAACCACGCTTGAGCCTTCACCGGGGAGGTCGATACCGGTCTTTTCCCTGTATCCGAAAGATGTGAGATAACTGTAAAACTTTTCCGCACCGAGTTTCAATCCCACGCTCATGAGAACGGGGTTGCAGGATTGCTGAATGCCCTGTGCGAAAGTCAATGTGCCGTGTCCCACCGTTTTGTGACAGTGAATAGTGTAGCCCAGCACTTTTTTGTATCCGGAGCAATCGAATTCGTCGGTCGTGTTGACTGCATCTTCTTCGAGAACCATAGATGCGGTGATGACTTTGAAGGTCGATCCCGGGATGTAAGATTCCGTGAGGGCTTTGTTCGACCACATTTTGAGAAGCAGTTCCTGCTCGTACTTTTCGTGTTCTTCTGTCCCCGGGGAGCATTCACATTCCCCTAATTTTTCTTCGGATTGTTCGTCAAGGGTGTACGGATTGTTAAGGTCGAAGGAGGGGTAAACCGCCATACCGAGTATTTCGCCCGTGTTGACATTCATCACGATGCCTGCGGATCGGTTCTGCCCTTTCGATGTTTCATAAGCTTTTTGCAATTGTTCTTCGAGAGCCTGCTGAACGACGACGTCAAGCGTTGTTGTGATGTCGTAACCGTTCTGAGCCTCGACATATTCTTCATATTCATAAGGCATTTCGTTGCCCCTTGCATCCTTTGCGGTAACGATGCGACCGTTTGTGCCAGCTAAAAGATCGTTGTAGGAATATTCCAGACCGTAAAGTCCGTTCCCCTCGCTCCCCGTAAAGCCCAAAACGTGCGATGCAAGTGCCGAATATGGATAATATCTTGTCGACTGTGCTTCGAGATAAATAAGTCTTTGCCAGCCTTTTTCTTTGATGTAAGATTTGATGACGGTTGCGGTATTCTCATCGACGTTTCGCTTAATCGTGCGGTCAAGATAGGTCGATTTTGCGGTTTCGGTGAGAACAAAATTTTTCGTAACGCCGAGCGTTGTCGAGAGATACTCCGCTATGAGATCCGAGAGGTCGATGTTCTCTCCGTTTTCGTCCATTTCGGTTTGCATTTCCGATATGGTGCGAGGAGAAATGAAAATACGGTAAGTTGTGATATTGGTTGCAAGTGCCACACCGTTGCGGTCGTAAATCGTGCCTCTGTTTGCTTCAATTTCGGTTTCTTTGGTGATTTGGTCGACCACTTTTTGACGGTAGCGATCATATTCGGCAGTCTGCAAAACGAGAATGCGTATGAGCAGTAACGTGAGCAGAACCGTGACGGTTACGGCAAGTATTTTTGCCCGTTTTACGGTTTGTCCGTTCACCGGTGTGACGGCATTTTTTTCCTTCTTATTCATTCCGACGGCTTATTTTCTTCGAATAGCACTCAAAAGTCCCGAGAGTCCGATGCCGTCTTTCTTTTCCCCTTTGACAGCGGAAATTTCGTCACTGTCAAGTTGAATGTAATCCATTTTGAGATAGTCTTCATCGACCATTCCGTATTCTTCAGTTGCGATTCTGCGAATTTCCGCCAAGTCGACTTTCGATTCGAGTTCGGATTTGAGATCGGTGATTTCTTCGTGCAGATCCGAAATGTCGCTGTTCAGTCGGCTGATTTTCGTTTCCGCACCAATCACAAGGAGTGAGCCGGACACGATGAGCATCATGGAGATTGCAATTGCAATGACTGCGGCAAAAGCGGAAAGCGGAAATTTTCTCGTTTCGTTCTCGGTTGTGCCTTTTCTTGCATCAAACCAGAGCGGTGAGCGTTTTTTTACAGTTTCAAGCGTTTCGGTCGGCAGGCTTTTTAATTTTTCACCTACTCCTTTTGCGGTGTCAAGGATTGTTTCTTTTCTTGTGACCGGTTCGAGTGCGTGTGCCTCCGCCGTATCGTAAACGCTCATAACGTCTGCAGAAAAATCGGTTTCACGGATTCGGATTGCACGATTTTCACCGGCATAGCGGAGTAAGCCTTCTTCCGTAACGAGTCCGTCTGCCGAACGGTAAGAATCTTTGAGACTTTCATCCTCCGAGAGACGGTATGCAAGCGGATTTTCGCCTGCGGTGTTCTGCTCGTTTGCAATCTGTTCTTCGATTTCCTTTCGAGCCGTGACCGACAGACCGTGTGTGAGATATTCGGAAAGAGCGGAATCCGTGAAAACCGTTACAGACAGATCATCGGTCAATGTGAAATTCTGCGTATCTTCCATTCCGCTCCCCTCCTTATTTACAATTTATATTTTCTCGATAATTCTGAGTTTTGCACTCCTTGAACGTGGGTTTTCTGCCAATTCTCTCTCGCTCGGCAGAATGGGTTTTCGGTTGATGAGTTTTCCGACCGGTTTCTGCCCACAGATGCAAATAGGCAAACTTTTCGGACAGGTGCAACCGGTTGTAAAGTCGGCAAATGTCTGTTTGACGATGCGATCTTCCAATGAATGGAATGTAATGACGGCAATCCGTCCCCCGACATTCAGCAGGTTCATTGCCGAGCGGAGTGCAGGTTCTATCACATCGAGTTCGGAATTGACCTCGATGCGAATTGCCTGAAAGGTTCGTTTTGCCGGATGATGCCCTCCGTCCCGTGCATTTGCCGGAATTGCTTCCTTCACGATTCGGACCAGTTCCCCTGTGGTCTTAATCGGTGACATTTCACGGTGACGGAGGATGGAATTTGCAATTTTGGCGGAGAATTTTTCTTCTCCGTATTCATATAGGATGCGTTTGAGTTCCGCTTCCGAATAGGTGTTGACCACATCGTATGCAGTCAGTGATTTTCTTGTGTCCATTCGCATATCGAGCGGTGCATCCGCCTGATAGGAAAATCCCCGCTCCGCCGTGTCGAGTTGGTAGGATGACACGCCGAGGTCAAGGAGCAGACCGTCTATTTTTACGATGCCGAGCATTTGGCAAACATCCGAAAGTCGGCAAAAATTATTTCTTACGATTGTAACTTTCTCGCCGAACGGAGCGAGTTTTTCGCCTGCGGCTTTGATTGCGTCTTCATCCTGATCGACCGCTATGAGGCGACCGCTGTCGCCGAGTCTTGACGCGATGCCGTAACTATGGTTGCCGCCGCCGGCAGTACCGTCAATGTAGATACCGTCGGGACGGATGTGCAAGCCCTCCATGCATTCTTCAAAGAGAACGGGTTTATGGGAAAACCGAATTTGTTCTTCCATACTTGTTCCCTCCGTGTACAGTTTCAGAAATTAAAGTCCCAGTGCCTCGAGTTGACGGCGAATTGCGTCTCTGTCGGTTTCGGCTTTCATCTTTTCGTAATTTGCCTGCGACCAGATTTCAACATATTCTCCGCACCCGATAATAACCGTGTTTTTTTCGATTTCGGCAAATGCAATCTGTTCGGGAGTGAGAATGATTCTTCCCTGCGAATCGGGCGTTCCGTCCGAACTGTTTTGGTTGAGGTCACGCAGTGCCTCTTCCTGCAATGCACGGGGAAGTTTTCGAATCGGTTCCAAGTAGGCATCCCATGCCGTTTTCGAGAAGACTTTGAGGCTTTTGCCTCTGAGCGATTCGGTTATGACAAAGGATTCTCCCAATTCATCACGCAGTTTTGCGGGCATGAACAGTCGGTTTTTCTGGTCAACGTTATGATTGTACGTTCCGCCGAGCATTTCAGAGTCCTCCTTTTCGTCTTTTTTTCGGGTTGTTTTGTGGGCTTGCGGTTTGGTTTTCACCATTTTGCTCCACTTTGCCCCACTTTTCACCTAATCGTGCTTATATTATATAATATTTTCGCAGATTTTGCAAGAGGTTTTCGAAAAAAAATTATTTTTTTTGCAATTTTTTCGGACTTTTTTCGCGAACGGCAAAAAGCAGTCCGATTGTCGTGACAAATGTCGTTCCGAATGTCGTAGCGGATGTCGCATCGACTGCACTTTTTTGACGTTATTTTCAAAAATGTTTTGTGGATATTTTCAAAGACAGGCTAAAAGGCTAAAAAAACAACTCAACGATTTTCTCGTTGAGTTGCCTTTGTATGAATATCTGTATTTTTTGAATTTTCAGAACAAAACCCGTTGCAGGAGTACTTTCGCGACGTCCGCAGGCGTTTTGTAGAACTTGGCAAGCGGTGTAAGCCTGTGTCCGTCTTGTGTGACATAACAGTCGGGCATTTTCCAATCTGTCGGTGTTGCATCCGTCGGAATCGACTGTTCTGCCAGAACCATATCTCCGCACAGATAACGCCCGTATTTATCCTTTACAACGCACGGCGTGCCGTCTTCGTAATGCTCGGTTTCATAGTAGAGCATATCTTTGTATTTCTTTGCGTACCAAAGCCCTTCTGCCATACGCATGGAGCAACAAAACTGTGCTTCCCATGTACGCAGTTTCAAAGTATTGTTCCCGTCAAATCCGTCGGTTGCGTTACAGACCACCAAATCCGTCCCCGCTCCGCCGTCCTCCCGTTGTGCCGATGCAAAACCGTTAAGGAAAATGCGGGATGCGTAACGGCGATAATCTTCGTTTTCGGTTGCACGGTAAAGCTCGCCGGCAAGGATGAGAGAGTCGACAATTGCACAAGGTTCTGTCCATGTGTTCGGTCTGCCCCACCAGTTGAGATTCTGATAAACGGCATCCATACCTCCGCCCGATACATAAAGGGCAAAAATCGCTTCGGCTTTTTCAAGGTAATTTTTGTCACCGGTGACGTTGTACATCCGTACCATTCCCCTGCCTGCCGTCAAAGTGCAATGCGTTTGGGCGTGCAGACTTGCTTTGTCGATTGCAGAATAGACCGAAATCATTTCGTCGAGCAATTCTTTTACCCGTTCGTCACGGGTGATCCGATAAACGTGCGACAGACCGTCAATACTCATAAACGCACAGCCGACATCGGTTGAAAGTTTCCAACCGTCATACATTCCGACGGTGTGACCGCTCACGCCTCCGCTTTCGAGTTCCTTTTTATCACGCTTGACAGGGTAACCGGCATAGCGACCTTTTGTAGGCAGATAGAGATGCTCCGTCACCGAGCGGAGAACTCTGATTGAAAATTCGTCTCCGAACTGCTCGTAATGCTCACAAAGTCCACGCAGAAGCCACGAATGCCCCGAAAGTTGCTGTTCGAAAATCACATCTCCGGCGGTCGGTCCGAAATAAAATTCGGCGTTGGTATATTTCGGAAGTTGCCTCAAAAGTTCTTCCATGCAGGGGTTGACGTGTCCCGTTGCTTTGTAGTGGCAAACGAATGCGAGCAAGGCTCTTCCCTCTTTGTCGGCAGGCCATGTTGCATCTGGCTTTTGAAAGACATCCGGAATCTGATAATAGGGTTTTAAGAGTCTTTCCCGATTGCGTGAGAGTCTGCCGTCGATTTCATCCTCACTTAATTCGTGCCGTTCCGTATATGCAAAATGTTCTGCTCCATTTATGTTTTCAAGCATATAGTCTCCCTTGATTTTTCTATTTTTCAGAGAAGAATTTCAGTCGATTACCGTATATTCTTTCGCCGAGGTAGCCGGATAGGAAGACAGATCCGTTCCGTACAAATCCGGTCGTTCTTCTTTCAGAATTGCCATTTGCGATGCGGTAAGCAGGTAGGTTTCGTAATTTCGCTTGATCCATGTTTCGACTCTTGTGGCATCGTAATAATACCAAACGGGTTGGGATTCCGTGCCGACATTGACCATAGACCAATAGTGCGAATTTGCCTCACCCGAATCCGCAGGCTTGTAAATATCGAGGTTTGCGATACCGAGCCGTTCGAAAAAGGCTTTGGAAAGCGAAAAATAGGTAAAACAGTCGCCGGCTTTTTTGGTGATGGCATCGTAAGCACCACGCACCCAGTCGCCTTTATCGGATGTGCCTTGATAGGACACGTTTTTCTTATCGTGGACATAATCCCAGATAATCTGCACCTGCGTGACTTTGGTCTGCCCCGCAAGTTCCAGTTTTTCGATAATGGGATCTAATTTTTCCCAGAGCATATCTTCGGTGATTTTGTTATCGTAAACACAGACTTTCGTTTCGGCGGTTGATGATTTTCCGGTGCGGTCGGTCGCTGTATAGGTCACGGCATATTCCCCTGCCGTTGCTACGTCGACTTTTGATGCATCGATGGAGAGCGAAACCGTTCCGTCGCAATCGTCGGTTATTGTGATGCCGTCACGGTAGGCAACCGCCTCGCCGATATAAATTGCAATCACGTGTACACCGGAAATGGTCGGGGCTTCCTTGTCAATCGTCACGTCAAGCGTTGCGGTCTTTTTGGCGGTCGTGCCTTTTGCCGATTTGTAAATGAGATTTACGGTGTAGGTCTTTGTCATCATATTTTTCGGAAAAGGGCTTTCGTCCGCAAATCTGACGGTCGCTCCGTTTTCCAAATCGGGATAAAAATCTTCTGCTGTCGGCCAATCCGTTCCGAATGCCCAAGTCAGACTTTTCGGTTCGGGCGTTTCTTCTTTCTTGCAACCGGTGAACAAACAAAGAAGTGCCACCGCAAAAAGAAGCAGGAAAATTATCTTTTTCACGGTAACACCTCCCAAAACAGTATTTTTACGGTTTACAGCAAATGGATGCCTGCATCACGGCAGGTTTTTACGACATCCGGTGTCCAGTAGGAAGACTGCACTTCGCCGATGTGTGCTTTCCGCAGGAAAAACATACACATTCTCGATTGCCCGATGCCTCCGCCTATGGTATAAGGCAGTTCACCTGCAAGCAGGGCACGATGGAAAGGCAGTTCGGCACGCTCCTCACAATGGCGGATTGCCAATTGGCGACGCATGGCATCTTCATCGACACGGATACCCATGGAGGACAGTTCGAGTGCAATATCGAGGACAGGATAATAGACGATGATGTCGCCGTTGAGTGTCCAGTCGTCATAGTCGGGAGAACGCCCGTCATGCGGTTCTCCGCTCCGTTTGAGGTTGCCTCCGATGCCTTGCAGGAAGATTGCTCCGTACTTTTTTGCGGAGATATATTCCCGCTCTTTCGGCGTTTTGTCCGGCATTTCGTCCTCCAAGTCCTGAGCGGTCAAAAATGTGATTTTCTCGGGGAGAAGACTTCCGATAAA
Source organism: bacterium (assembly GCA_963627065.1). Lineage (GTDB taxonomy): Bacteria > Bacillota > Clostridia > Oscillospirales > CAG-272 > UMGS1865. The sequence continues at coordinate 7,723 of CAVGAA010000006.1, forward strand.
ATCGTACTCGTTGACGATGTACTGCTCGGTGTGGCGGAGTGCATCATAGATGCAACGGACCGTCTTTTTGAGCGTTTCTTCGGTTCGGTTTTCTTTGGTGATGATTTTTTCCCAGTCCCATTGGTCGACGAACATGGAGTGAATGTTATCGGTTTCTTCGTCACGGCGAATGGCGTTCATATCGGTGTAAAGTCCCTCGCCTGCGTTAAAACCGTACATTTTCAGAGCATACCGTTTCCATTTTGCAAGCGAATGGACAATTTCGAGATGCTTGCCCGAAAAAAGATCGAATGAAACGGGGCGTTCGACACCGTTGAGGTTATCGTTAAGACCGCTTGTAGGATCGACAAAAAGCGGTGCTGAAACACGGATGAGGTTCAACTCAGTTGCGAGATCACGCTCGAAAAAGTCTTTCACTTTTTTGATTGCATACTCGGTTTGACGAAGGGAGAGAAAAGAATGATAGTTTTCTGGAATTTTGAGGGTTGCCATGGGGTTCGTTTCCTTTTGTTATTAGTAGTAAAATTATTTTTTATTGCGTTTGTTCCGAAAAAATGTCCGCAAAGGAGTTAAACATTCGTCAGAAAGTAAATCGCTCTCGATTACGGGCTTCGATTCAAGCGGATAATCGGATAGGTTGAGGACACTCCCGAATGCCCCTGCTCTTGCATCCTTTGCTCCGTAAACCACCCGACCGATCCGAGCCGAAATCAACGCTCCTCCACACATGGGGCAAGGTTCAAGTGTAACATACAGCGTACAATCGGTAAAGAACCGTTCTTTCCGATCTTTGCAGGCAATTTCAAGTGCTTCACATTCGGCGTGTGAGAGCGGATTGTTGGTCTGTTCCCGTTTGTTGTGGGTTTGTGCGAGAATGTTGCCGTTTTTGTCAACGAGTACCGCACCGATCGGAATTTCGCCCTCCTGCAAGGCTTTTTTCGCCTCGCCGATTGCGATTTGCATATAGATTTTGTCCTGCTCGGTTATCATGAGAGACTCCCGACGGCGGACAGTGTGAATGCCGTAAAAATGCCCATTATCACGCAGGTGATGAGATAAACTCCGTAGGGCGATGCGAAAATCAGTTTGACGGAACGGGTTCTCGCAATCGGTCTTTCGGTATAATTGCTCGCCTCGGGCAGTGCTTTTTCAAACATTCCTTCCGAAAAAGTTGTCTTTTTTGAAAGTCGGAAAATGAGAATTACGATTGACAGCAGTCCCAAAAGAATCAATGCAGTATCAATAATCGCAATGACAAGATTTGCGTTTTTCGCATCGAGGCGTTCGGTTAAAACGGTGGAAATGACGGACGACAAATTATTGAAAAAATGCAGAATGATGCAGTTCAGAATATTGTGTGTTTTGTCATAAACGATGCCGAGCAGAATACCTGCCCCGAACGCATAAAGAAACTGTGCGAAATTCTGGTGCATGAGGGAGAAGGACAATGCACTGACGAGAATTGCCGTGCCGTGACCGTACGGTGTCAGGTTGCCGAGAATTGCCCCGCGGAATAGCAGTTCTTCACTGACGGCAGGCACGACGGCAAGGGTGAAAACCGTAAGTCCGATGTCGAGATTTGACATTTTCCCGTCCGTGGAGGGCATGGAAGATTCGAATATATCGGCAAAATTGAAAATGCTCACAACCGATGCGTTGATGTAGGACTGTGCAAAAATCAAAACGATTCCGCCGACGACAATCATAGGCAGGTAAGGCGAAAAACCGTTTTCGTGCCGGACGGGTTTCCAGTTGCTTCCGAGAAAACTTCTCATAATCGGAATGGGGCAAATGAATGCCACCGCATACAGAATTCCGTAGGACAGTTGGTATATGACCTTGACACCCGTGTCGCCGATTCCGAGCCCTTGCAACAGACCGTTTATGAATGCGAGAACGAGCGATATGGAAAAGAGAAAAGCCAAAAAGAAGAGCAGACCGAAGCCGAGCAGTTTGACGGTTCGGCGATAGGAATTTTCATCTTCAATTGCATATTGCATTTTCCGCTCCCCTTTCATGTAATATCTGTATAACGTAGGTTCAGAAGTTCGAACCGTTCCAGCCCCAGTTGTCCGTAAATGCGTAACTGACGTAAATATGCTCCGGTTTGATGTTCAATTCTTCCGAAAGAATTTTTGTAATTTCGCCCGTCAGTTTACCGGTGAGGTCCGATTCCGCAGAGCCGTAGAGATTGACCTGAACCATTGCAATCGGGAAATTGTTGTAGCCTCTGAACCACATCCGACAGTTTTCTTCGAATCGGAGCATCAGCCAATATTCGCTTTTTCCCGGGAGAATTGCAATCGCATTTCCGAGTTTTGCTTTGATGTTTTCTTCCTGCTCTGTCGACAGACCGACATTCAGTTTTGTTTCGATGAACGGCATAAAAGACCTCCGATAAAATAATTGAGAATAGTATATCACAAAATAAATGTAAAGTCAAGAATTCTTTTCAAAAAATAGCCGTTACCCCTTGAAAAAATCTTCGGAATGTAGTATAATATAATAGATGTACTATCGAATTTTTGAAAGGTAACTTTTATGGCAGAGCAAAAACGCTTGCGGATTGGGCTATTGGGCTTCGGTTCTATGGGCAGAACGCATTTGTGGGCGATTCAAAATCTCCCTTTCTTTTACGAGAATCTTCCCTTTACCGCCGAGGTGGTCGGTGTCTGCACGACTACGGTTGAAAAATCAAAACGCATCGGAAACGAATTCGGCATTCCGATTGCAACGGACAATGAAGACGACCTGATCGGGAATCCCGATATTGATGTGATCGATGTCTGCACGCCGAATAATTGTCATTATGCAACGGTCAAAAAGGCAATTGCAACCGGCAAACACGTCTTTTGCGAAAAGCCACTTTGCTTAACCGCCGACGAGGCAAAAGAACTTGCCGATTCAGAGCAAAAAAGCGGAAAAGTTTGCGGAATGTCCTTCAACAACCGTTGGCTTGCCCCTGTTCTACGTGCGAAAGAATTGATTGACGGCGGAAGACTCGGTGAGATTATCTCCTATCATGCGGTCTATCGGCATGACAGTTGTCTTGACCGCACACGGACCGTCGGTTGGAAGCAGGATCGCCGTGTCTGCGGTGCCGGCACGCTGTTCGATTTGGGTTCGCACGTTATCGATTTGATGTCTTTCCTTTGCGGAAGAATCGTAAAAACTTCGGGACATTCGCAGATTGTCTGCCCCACGCATCTCGATGCAAACGGAAAAGTCTGGCAGACCAATGCGGAGGAAGCATTCTATATGAATGCCGTGACCGAGGGCGGTGCGTTCGGCACAATGGAATTCAGCAAAATCGCACTCGGTGCGAATGACGATTTGTATTTTGAAATTTACGGTCGCTCGGGCAGTCTGAAATTCTCGCTCATGAATCCGAACTGGTTATACTTTTACGATGCGAATGCCGAGAACGGCAATTACGGCGGTCTGCACGGCTATACGCAGATCGAGTGTGTCGGTCGCTATCAAAATATGATTTTCCCCTCCAAGAAAGCTCCTGCCGGTTGGCTCTACGGGCATCTCAATTCGATGTGTTCCTATCTTTCGGCGGTTGCGGGAAATAAACCGTTCTCGCCTTCGCTTGCGGACGGTGCTTATGTGCAGACGGTCATGGAAACGGCACTGCAAAACGATGTCGGTTTGGGAGAGATACCGCTATGTTGACCATTGGGCTTACCGGTCCGACCGGTGCCGGAAAAAGTACGGTTGCGATGCTGTTTTCCTCATTCGGCTTGCCCGTCATCGATGCCGACAAAGTCTGGCGGGATCTGTTAGTGCCGCCGTCCGATTGCCTGATAGAACTGGTTCGGCATTTCGGGAGCGAAATTCTCCTGCCGGACGGGAATCTCAATCGGCAGATGCTCGGAAAAATCGTTTTTTCAACCCCTGCGGAACTTGAAAAACTGAATGAAATTTCGCACAGGCATATTATGGATGAGGTCGCGAAACGATTGCGACATTACAGAGAACGTGGTTCTCTTGCCGTTGTATTTGATGCCCCGCAACTGTTTGAAGCCGGTGGCGACAGAATCTGCAATGTGATTGTGTCGGTCTTGGCATCGCCCGAAGTGCGACTCGGACGGGTGACCGAACGGGACGGGCTTTCCGAAGAAGATGCAAGGCTTCGGATGTCGGTTCAGAAAACCGACAGTTTCTTCCGTGAGCATTCCGATTATGTGATTGAAAACAACGGCGGTCTGCGTGAACTTGCCGATGCGGTCCGAAATATTCTGACCGATACGGGGGTTTTGACCGTATGAAAATCACATCACGCCGAGTTGCCGTTTTTCTCCTCATTGTCCTTTTGTCCGCAGGTTTCGGCTTCGCATTCGATGCGATAGCGACGGCAATCGAGAAAAAGCAATATTCCCGTCCGGAACTTTACCGTGAGGCGATTTCCTTAGCATCTGAAGAAGCCGGCATTCCCGATGCGGTGGCATTTGCGGTGATACGCATAGTGAGCGGTTTTGATGCCGGCGGTATCGATGCGGACGGCGGTATCGGGCTGTTCCGCATTACACAGGAACAAATGGAAATGATTTGCACCGATATTCTGCACGAGGATGTGCCGGATGCGGGAATGCTTTACAATCCGGCAACCAATCTGCGTTTGGGTTGCACTTACCTTTCCTACCTTTACGGTCGGTACGGAATGTGGGAACCGGTTTATGCCTCGTGGTGCATAGGTACGGAAACGGTTGACGAATGGATACTGAATTCCGATTATCTCAACAAGCAGGGAAAATTGACAAAAATTCCCGACAGCGATGTGGCAGGTTTTGTCACGAGAGCCGTAAAAGGACAAAAAATGTACGGGAACTTATATGGCAGTTAGCGGATAGCAATTACCAATGAAAAATGAAATTTTATTACGAAACAGGAGTTTATGAAAATGTCTGACAAAATTGAAAAAAGTGAAAAGAAAACGAATCCGAATGTCTACGAGAAAAAGACGGTCTTTGAATCCGCCGGAAAAGAAGTGGTCGAGCAGGCTTACGAATATGCAAAAGGGTATGTGAAATTCCTTGACGGTGCGAAAACCGAGCGGGAAGCCGTCAAACTCGGAGTTGAAATGGCTGAAAAAGCAGGCTTTGCCCCCTACCGTTTCGGCGACAAACTCGTGCGTGGCGGAAAATATTACTACAACAACAGAGGCAAAAATCTCTTTGTCTTCCGCATCGGTTCGGAAGACATCAACAACGGTGTCCGCATTACCTGTGCCCACATCGATTCCCCTCGCCTCGATCTCAAACAGAATCCCGTCTATGAGGCAAGCGATCTTTGCTTTCTCAAAACGCATTATTACGGCGGAATCCGCAAATATCAATGGCTTGCAATGCCGTTGGCACTGCACGGCGTTATCGTGAAAGAAGACGGCGAGATTGTCACCGTGACGGTCGGCGAGGACGAGAGCGATCCCGTTATGTACATTACCGACCTGCTTCCGCACTTGGCAGGAGCAGACAATGCAAAGCCCGTCGGAACGGCTTTCCAAGCGGAAAAATTGAATGTTCTGGTCGGCAGCCGTCCGCTTGACGATGAGGACAAAGATGCCGTCAAAGCGAATGTGCTTGCTTATCTCCACGAAAAATACGGCATTACAGAGGCAGATTTCCAGTCTGCGGAACTTTGCATTGTTCCTGCATCGAAAGCACGTGACGTCGGTTTTGACCGCTCGATGATTTGCGGTTACGGTCACGATGACCGTTGCTGTGCATATCCGTCCCTTACCGCTATGTTGGATGCCGACGAAAGTCTGCACACGACCATGTGCATTCTTGCCGACAAAGAGGAAATCGGCAGTGAGGGCGTTTCGGGTATGCAGTGCAGTATGATTGTCGATCTGCTTGCGGAATTCGCCCGTGCATTCGGCGGAAACGAGGCTGCCGTCCGTGCCAATTCGAAGTGTCTTTCGAGCGATGTTGCGGCAACCTACGATCCGAATTTTGACGATGTTTTCGAAAAACGTAATGCGGCATTTATCAACTGCGGTGTCGCAATGTGCAAATTCACCGGTGTGCGTGGCAAGAGCGGTACGTCCGATGCCTCGGCGGAACTTGTTGCATGGGTTCGCCGTTGCCTGAATTCCGCAGGTGTGGTATGGCAGACCTGCGAACTCGGTAAGACCGATATCGGCGGTGGCGGAACGATTGCAAAATTCATGGCAAATCACAACATCGATACGATTGACCTCGGCGTTCCGGTTCTCTCGATGCACGCACCTTACGAAATTATCGCAAAGACCGACCTTTATGAGGCTTACCGTGCCTTTGTCGCTTTCTATCACTTCGCATGACGGAGGCACTGCAAGAGCAACTCCGTGCGACAGAAGAACAATTTCGAGGATTGGAAGCCTCTATGTCCGATCCGTCCGTGTCGGCGAATCCCGAAAAATTGCGTGCGATTATGAAAGAGTACAAAGCTCTGTCGCCAATTGTCGGGTGCTATCGCAATTGGTTGTCGGCACAAAAGCGGATCGGGGAGGCTTTGCAGATTCTCTCGTCCGGTGATGCGGAACTGCACGAACTTGCAAACGAAGAACTGCACGAAGCAAGGAGTACTGCGGAAAAAGTCGAGACGGAACTGACCGTTCTGCTCCTGCCCCGTGATCCGTTGGACGAAAAAAACGTGATGGTGGAAATCCGTGCCGGTGCCGGCGGTGAAGAAGCGGCTCTCTTTGCCGGAGTCCTTTACCGGATGTATGGAATGTACGCATCGGCTTGCGGTTACACCTGCCACCTCATGAGCGAAACGCCTACGGAACTCGGCGGTTACCGCCAGATTGTCTTTTCGATTGAGGGGGACGGAGCATATTCGAGATTTCGTTTCGAAAGCGGAGTCCACAGAGTCCAAAGAATTCCCCTCACCGAATCGCAGGGACGCATTCAGACATCGACCGCCACGGTTGCCGTTCTGCCGGAAGCCGAAGAAGTGGATATTGACATCAACCCCGCAGATCTCATTTTCGAATCCTGCAAATCGAGCGGTGCGGGCGGTCAGCACATCAACAAGACCGAATCTGCCGTAAGACTGACACACAAACCGAGCGGTGTTGTCGTGGAGTGTCAGGAAGAACGAAGCCAATACAAAAACCGTGACAAGGCTATGGCAATGCTCCGCACCATTCTTTATGATAAGGCACTGCGGGAACGGGACGAAAAAATCGCCTCCGACCGTCGCAGTCAGGTGGGAACGGGCGACCGTTCCGAACGCATCCGCACATATAACTTTCCGCAGGGACGGGTGACCGACCACAGAATCGGTTTGTCGCTCTACTCCCTCGACCGCTTTCTCGACGGCGACATCGGTTCGATGATCGATGCTTTGGCAACCGCCGAAACGGCTAAAAAATTAAGCGAATCATGATAGGACAGACCAATTTGAATACCGAACATATCAAAATTACGAATCCCGATGAGCAGACGGACGATTTGACACGTGCCGCCGAAATTCTCCGCCGTGGCGGTCTGGTCGTTTTTCCGACCGAAACGGTTTACGGCTTGGGTGGCAATGCTCTCGATGCCGAAGCCTCGAAAAAGATTTATGCGGCGAAAGGCAGACCGTCCGACAATCCCCTGATCATCCATATTGCAAACCCCGAAGATGCGGAACGGTATGCCGTTACGAGTCCCGTTTATTACCGTTTGGCAAAAGCCTTTATGCCGGGACCTCTCACGGTCATTATGCCACGTCGTGAAGTCGTGCCGTTGGCGACAACCGGCGGACTTGAAACCGTAGCGGTACGTTGTCCTTCCAATCCCGTGGCTCACAAATTGATAGCCCTTTGCGGTTTTCCGATTGCGGCACCCTCCGCAAACCTTTCGGGAAAGCCCTCCCCGACCTGTGCCGACGATGTCGCCCACGATATGGACGGTCGGGTAGATATGATTTTAGACGGCGGTGAGAGCGACATCGGTTTGGAATCGACCATCGTCAAAGTGGACGGCGAAAGTCTGACACTTTTGCGTCCGGGGGGCGTTACCTATGATGCACTCTGTATGGTTTGTGATCACGTCAAGGTTGCCGATGCCGTCACGCACCAACTCGCCGAAAACGAGCGTCCGCTCTCTCCAGGGATGAAATACCGCCACTATGCACCCGATGCACCGGTGATACTGCTCACGGGGAATGAGGTGAAAATTCTCGATTTTCTCCGTGAAGAGCAAAAGGCAAAAAAATGTGCAATTCTCTGTTACAACGAAGAAATCCCGTCACTCTCCCCTGCCGGTTTGATTCCGGTCGGTGACCGTGACGATTTGAAAACGCAGGCACATAGGCTTTTTGGAGCTTTGCGGGAAGCAGACCGCTCCACGCCGGACGTCATTTACGCCCACCTGCCCCCGATGGACGGGTTGGGATTGGCACTTTACAACCGTATGATTCGTGCCGCCGCACATACAATCAAAGGAATTCAATAATATCAAAGCCTTGATTTTAAATTAGCAATACCGTTATTGGAAAGGATTTTTGACCGACATGGCGAAGAAAAAAGAAGAAAAAGTCATTCAGTACGCACCGATTGTTTACCAGCCGATTACCGAAACCATTGAGAAAAACTATATGCCCTATGTTATGAGTGTCATTGTTTCCCGTGCGATTCCGGAAATTGACGGTTTGAAACCTGCACACCGAAAACTGCTTTACACCATGTACAAAATGGGACTTTTGACAGGGGCAAGGACCAAAAGTGCGAATATTGTCGGTCAGACCATGCGACTCAATCCGCACGGTGATGCCTCGATTTACGAAACAATGGTTCGTCTGACTCGCGGAAATGCAACGCTTTTGCATCCGCTGGTCGATTCGAAAGGTTCATTCGGCAAGCAGTACTCCACCGAAATGAAATATGCGGCGGCACGTTACACCGAATGCAAATTGGATCCCATTTGTCAGGAACTGTTCGAGGGTATTGACAAAAACGCCGTCGATATGATCGACAACTACGATGCGACCATGAAAGAACCGGTCCTGCTCCCGACAACCTTTCCGAATGTGCTTGTCATGCCGAATACCGGTATTGCGGTCGGTATGGCATCCAATATCTGCTCTTTCAATCTGGCGGAGGTTTGTGACGGAACAATCGCCCTTTTGCGAAAGCCGAAACTCACAACCGATCAGTTAATGGAAATTATCAAAGCCCCCGATTTTTCGGGCGGTGGCGTGATTCTCTATGACAGAGAGCAAATGAAGCAGGTTTACGAAACCGGTGTCGGTTCTGTCCGTATGCGTGCGAGATATGTTTACGACAAGGTCAACAACTGCATTGAAGTCGTGCAGATTCCCTATTCGACCTCCATTGAGCTGATTCTCTCCAAACTGACCGCTCTTTATAAGGACGGAAAATTGAAAGAGGTCACCGATTTCCGTGATGAAATCGACCTCAACGGTTTCAAGTTGACCATTGACATCCGGAAAGGCGTCGATCCCGAAAAACTCATGGCAAAGCTGTTCCGCCTGACGCCTCTTGAAGACAGTTTCAAGTGCAATTTCAATATTCTCATCAATTCCGCTCCGAAAACAATGGGACTGGTCGAAATTCTCACCGAATGGATTCGTTTCCGCATCGGTTGTTTCAAACGGGAACTGGAATTCGATTTGCAGAAGAAAAAAGAAAAGTTGCATTTGCTTCTGGCACTCGGAAAAATACTGCTTGACATCGACAAGGCAATTCGCATCATCCGCAAAACAGAAAAGGACGAAGACGTTATTCCGAACCTGATGAAAGGGTTCGAGATTGACGAAATTCAGGCAAACTTTATCGCCGACATCAAACTCCGCAATCTCAACCGTGAATATATTCTCAACCGCATTTCCGACATTGAAGGCTTGCAGAAAGAAATTGCCGATATGGAAGAAACGCTTGCCGACGAACTCAGACAGAAAGCGGCGATCATCGGACAGTTGACCGAAATCAAGAAAAAGTACGGTCAACCGAGAAAAACGCAGATTGCTCACGATTGGTCAAACGTTTCGGACGAGGAACTCAACGCATCAGAAAACTACAATGCCCGTTTTGTCCTCACGAAAGAAGGCTATTTCAAGAAAATCACCTTCCAGTCTTTGCGTGGAAACGATGAGCAGAAATGCAAGGACGGCGACAGCATTCTCTCGGTGATTGACGGTGAAAACCGTGACGATTTGATCTTCTTTACCGATCACGCACAACTCTACCGTGCAAAAGCGGACGATTTTGACACGACGAAGGCATCGGCTCTCGGCGATTATCTGCCGGTCAAGTTGAAAATGGATGCCGACGAAAAACCGATTCTGATGAATATACAGAACAGTTACCCTGCGAAAGAAAATGTGGTCTTCCTCTTTGCGAACGGCAAAGGCGTGAAAGTTTCAATTGCGAATTACGAAATTACCGGAAACCGCCGTCGCATCACATCGGCATTTTCGGACAAATCTCCCGTTGTCGGTGCGTTTTACGAAAAAGAACCTTTTGAAATTCTCCTGGTATCGAATGACAATCGGGGAATCGTTATCAAATCTTCCCTCATTCCGGTCATGTCGACACGTACGTCCGGCGGTGTGACTTTGATGTCGCTCAAAGCAGGACAGACTGTCGTCCGAGTAACAAAAGATCTCTCGGAATTTGCGGACGGATCGAAAGGCTTAAAGAAATTGAAAATACCGGCAAGCGGTGTACCTCTCAAATAAATCGATTAAAGGAAATTTTATTATGGCTAACAATCAGAAACAACCCTCCCGCTATTCCCGTGCGACACGCATTCTGGCACTTGTATTGAGTGTTCTGGTTGCCGGAAGTGCACTTTATATTGTTATCGGCTTGATTGCCGGACTGTTCACCTGAAAACAATTAATCTATCCCCTGATTTTCCGAAGAAAGAAGAATTCGAATGGAAGAACGGAATAATCCCCAACAAAACCTTGATTTACGCTCGAAACTGTTCGCTCTGCGACAGAAAATCCGTGAGGACGAGAAAGCACAGACCGGTCACACGCCCGTGGTCTGCAGTGACGATTCGATTGACGAAATGATTCGCCTCTCGCCGAAAAAGCCGACCGACTTTTATGCCGTTGCCGGTGTCGGACCTGCGTTTGTCGAAAAATACGCACCGAAATTTTTGGAAATTCTCGGTCAAAATACCGCCGTGCAGGAAATTGACGGCGAAACATTTCAAACGCTCCGTGAACTTTCCAAAAAACTCATCAGCATTACGAGAAACAACCGGATGCTGTTTTTGCCACGCCTTTCTCCGAAATATGCGGTTGATCTCTTTGATGCGGACGGACGGTACAATCCTTTCGAAATTCTTTTTTCGCAGGCAACCGTCACCGTGTCGACGGCATCCGATCAGGATCTGCCTCGCAACACGCCTGCCAAAGACCGTTACCGCAATCTCATAGGGCTTTTGCGTGAAACCGCCCGTGACCAACGGGACAAGGGACAAAACGATCTCTACATCGGTTACCCCTTTGTACAGGGTTGCCTTGTCAACGGCGAATTCGGCATTCGGGCACCGCTTTGTCTCTTCCCCGTCGTGCTTGACCGTTCCACAACCGATATTACGGTTGCATTCGATACGACACGTGACGTTCTTTACAATGCGACCTTGATTCTGGCTCACGATAAATTCAATGGTCTCAATACATCCCTCCCCGATTGCACGGTGGACGAGGTCGATCCCGATACGTTTCTTGACAATCTAATTGCTTTTTATGCGGAAAACGGCATTCGGATTGACTCCGAGTGGCATGAACCGCAAAAGAAATTTACCGAATATGTCGGCGAAAGTTTCCCGCATTACAACAGAGGAACGCTGAAAATCGTCCCGAATATCGTCATCGGCAGATTCCCCGCTTATTCCAATTCGATTCAGAGAGATTTTGACGAAATTCTCGACAAAGGTCTTATCAACCGCCTTGTCACCGACCTTGTGTCCGATTACGGTGCGACCGATTTCTATTCGGACGATACGGCGGTCGAAGAACTCAATGCCCCCGGGAAACCGCTGTCAATCAGTGAATCTTCCTTAATTTATATTAATCCCCTCAACTCCGCCCAAGAAGCGGTCTTGCATTCCGCCGTCACGCAGGACGAATTGGTGGTAGAAGGACCTCCCGGGACGGGAAAATCGCAGACGATTACAAGTCTTATCACGCAATTCGTCAGTGAGGGGCATACGGTTTTGATGGTTTCCGAAAAGAAAACCGCTCTCGATGTAGTCTACTCCCGTCTCGGCAATCTTTCGAGATACGCTTTGATGCTGGACGATGCAACAAACAAAAACCAGTTTTACGGGCAGTTGGAAAAGATGCTTTACAGCACCGACCAGAGCGTGCCTCTCTCGCAACCGGATCTTGCTCCGCTCGCAAAAGAAATTGATGCCGATGTCTCAACGCTCGAAAAAATCGCCGAAAAGTTGTATACCCCCTGCCCGTTCGGTGTCGCTCCCTATCGTCTTTATATGGAAAGTCATCGGATCAACCTCGAAAAGCACGAGCAGATCAAGACTTACCGCACGATACGGACTCTGCTCGGCGAGGATTTGTTGGCGTTGAAATATGACGAAATTTCGGAGATGCACCGCAAATTTTCGAACGGACAACTCACCGACAGTCTTGACCGCTACCAGTTGACCATAGAACGTTACCCGTGGTTTCTCAATATGCGGGACAACCTTTCGGATTATGACTTGATTCTCCTTTCCGATTCGATTGACGATATTATTTTGAAAGTCGACGAATGGCGGAATTGCTCTTTCTTCAAACGGCAGACCTCAAAAAAACGCCTGACGAAAGAAATTACGCAGGCGACAAAGGACTATTTCACAAAGGGCGGTTCGTATGTTCTGCGACTGATGACCGAGCAACCCGAAGCGGTCAAACAGAGCCTGAAAGAATTTTCTTCCGGTTATGCAAATCTCAAGCCGGTTGTCGCATCTTTGACCGAACACGAAAACGCTTATCTGTCGGTCCTGAAAAGAGTGCATAAAATCTGTGGCGGAACGGTCACCGAATGGAATGACGAACTGTACAACACCATTCTTTTCGAGCAGATTCAACGCTTTGAAATGGAAAATCGGACACTTTTGCCTGAGGTTGCGTCCTTCGATAAAATCATTGCGAATATGGAAAAATCGATTGAGGGCAAGATGCAACTGACACGCAAGTATGTATCGGGCGTTCTGTCGGGCGATCTCAAATACATTACCGCATCCAAGCGGAAAGGCGAAATCAACCGTGCCATTGAAAGCCGTCGCCGTCCGAGCGTGGCAAAATTCGTACAGAAATTCGATTTTGAACTTTTCAAGGGCATTAAAATCTGGTTGATGACGCCCGACTCGGTTTCCGAAGTCCTACCGCAGGAAAACGGACTGTTCGATTTATTGATTTTCGACGAGGCATCGCAACTTTACATTGAAAAGAGCATTCCGTCTATCGTCCGTGCAAAGAAAGTCGTCATTGCGGGCGACCACAAGCAGTTGCGTCCTTCGAGTCTTGGGGAAGGTCGGATTGAACTGACCGACGATATGCTCGACGAAGATGCAGAGGTGTCGGCGGCACTCGAAGAAGAAAGCCTTTTGGACCTTGCAAGATTCCGCTACCCCGATATTCTCCTGAATACGCATTACCGTTCGCAGTATGAAGAACTGATTGATTTTTCAAACTATGCGTTCTACAAAGGTCGGCTTTTTGTCGCTCCGAACACCGATAAGCCCGAAAAACCGCCGATTGAGGTACATCTTGTGGACGATGCCCATTGGGAGGGGCGTGCGAACCGCAAGGAAGCCGAAGAAATTGTCACTCTTATGAAGGAATTCTTCCGGACAAGACAGCACAACGAAACACTGGGCGTTATTTCCTTCAACGCGTCGCAACGGGATATGATTTACGATGTGATTGACGAAGAATCGCTGAAAGATGCCGATTTCGGCAGAGCAATCCGCCGTGAGATGAACCGCAAAGACAACGGTGAGGACACGGGGCTGTTCGTCAAGAACATTGAAACGGTTCAGGGTGATGAGCGAGACGTGATTATGTTTTCAATCGGGTATGCAAAAAATGCATCCGGTAAACTGATGCACAATTTCGGTTGGCTCAACCAAAAAGGCGGGGAAAACCGCCTGAATGTTGCCGTCAGCCGTGCCAAAAAGAAAATCCACATTGTGACATCCTTCCGACCGAATGAATTGACTCTGGACGATGCGAAAAACGAAGGTCCTGTCATTCTCAAACGCTATCTCGAATATGCTTTTGCGGTCAGTGACGGCAACAGTGAGGAAGCCGAGCAGATTCTCTCCTCCTTCGGTGAGGTTCTCGGCATTGCTCCCGTGGCGGTGGAAACCGAATTTGCCGAAAAAGTGGCAAACGCTCTCCGTGGAAAAGGCTACGACATCGATACGCAGGTCGGTATCGGCGGTTATCGCATCGATATTGCCGTGAAGAAGGACAATCACTATGTTCTCGGCATTGAGTGCGACGGAAAACTGTACAGTATTTCCCGCTCCGCCCGTGAAAGAGATTTCCACAGACAAAAATATCTCGAATCGAGAGGTTGGAAAATTCGCAGAATTTGGAGCATTGACTGGTGGCGTGACGGCGACCGTGAACTTTCGAATCTCTGTGCCTTAATTGACAGTCTTTAACATTTGCAAGACCGTGCAAAAACTTGTGCGGTCTTGTTTTTTGGCGTTAGCTCTGCGAAAATTTGCATTTCCTCTTGATTTTTTGCGTTTTTTGCGTATAATTATATATGTTAAAATATATCTATCGATTTTGGAGGTTACAATGAACAAAGTACTCAAAAAATTGAACGGTTTTGACGGTGTGGAAGGTCCTGTCCTGACGGTTGTCATGGACGGTGTCGGTCTTGCTCCCGATACGATTTCCAATGCGGTCAAGTCCGCTTACACACCGAATCTCGACAAACTTATGGAAAATTATCCGATGGTTGCCCTCAAAGCACACGGAACGGCTGTCGGTCTTCCCTCCGACGACGATATGGGCAACAGCGAAGTCGGTCACAATGCACTGGGTGCAGGTCAGGTCTTCGCTCAGGGTGCAAAACTGGTTTCGAATTCCATTGAATCGGGCAAGATGTTTACGTCCGACACTTGGAAAAAACTGATTGCTAATGTCAAGGACAATCATTCGACTCTGCATTTTCTCGGTCTGTTCTCGGACGGCAACGTACATTCGCACATCGATCACCTCAAAGCCATGTTGGTTGAAGCAAAAAAAGAGGGCGTTTCCCATGTTCGCATTCACATCCTTTTGGACGGTCGTGACGTCGGCGAAACATCGGCTCTCGATTATGTCAAACCGTTTGAAGAATTCTTAAATGGTCTGCGGTCTGCCGATTTCGATGTGATGATTGCATCCGGCGGTGGACGTATGCAGATTACCATGGACCGTTACGAAGCAAACTGGAATATGGTTGCGGAAGGCTGGAAGACGCACGTTCTCGGAATTGGTCGTCAGTTCGCATCCGCAGAGGAAGCCATTACGACTTACCGCAATGAGTTGCACGTCATTGACCAAGATTTGCCTGCATTCGTCATCGCAAAGGACGGCAAACCGATCGGCACAATCGAAGACGGCGACAGCGTGATTTTCTACAATTTCCGCGGTGACCGCTCGATTGAAATTTCCAAGAGTTTTGATGCTCCCGAAGGTGCATTCGACAAATTTGACCGTGTCCGTGTCCCGAAGGTCATGTATGCGGGTATGCTCGAATATGACGGTGACCTGCACATTCCGAAGAATTATCTTGTTTCCCCTCCCGAAATCACCAACACCATGGGCGAATATCTGGCAGATGCCGGCATTCCTGTTCTTGCAATCTCCGAAACGCAGAAATACGGTCATGTGACCTATTTCTGGAACGGCAACCGCTCCGGCAAGTTCAACGACAAACTCGAAACCTATATCGAAGTGCCGTCCGATGTTGTTCCCTTTGAACAGCGTCCTTGGATGAAGTGTGCCGAAATTACCGATAAACTCATTGAGGCACTCCGCTCCGGAAAATATAAGTATCTCAGAGTCAACTATCCCAATGGCGATATGGTCGGTCACACCGGTTCACTTGCCGCAACCCGTTGTTCCATGGAAGCATTGGATCTGCAACTCGGAAGACTCCTGCCCGTTATCGATGAACTGCACGGCGTTGCAATCATCACCGCCGACCACGGCAACGCAGACGAAATGTTCGAAATGGACAAGAAGACCGGAATGCCGAAAGTCGACAAGAACGGCAAAATGAAGGCAAAGACTTCGCACACGCTCAACCCCGTTCCCTGCATTTTCTATGACAACACCTCCGCAAAAGAGCATTACCGTGTCAAGACCGAGGGACATTTCGGACTTTCGGACGTTGCCGGAACGGTGGTCAACCTGCTCGGTTATGAAAAGCCCTCAATGTGGGACGAATCCATTATCGAAATCAAATAAAAAAATGCCTTATTTGACAGAACTGCACGCACATACGTCCGAGGTCAGTCTTTGTGCACGTCTTACTGCCACCGAGGTGGTTGACCGCTATATCGATGCCGGTTACTCCACCTTGGTGATTTCGAATCATTTCAATGACGATACACTGAAAAAAGTCGGTGCGACTTGGGAAGAAAAAACCGAGTATTATATAAACGCCTACCGCAAAGCAGTGGAGCGTGCAGGCAGTCGCCTGCACGTTCTGCTCGGCATGGAGGTGAGATTCCCCGAAAATATGAACGACTATCTGATTTTCGGACTGACCGAAGACTATATTCTTTCGCATCCTTATCTGTACGAACTGAAATTAAGGGAATTTTGCGATGTGGTACACCGTGACGGGCTTTTGGTTGTGCAGGCTCACCCTTTCCGTACCGGTATGACGGTTGCAAAGCCGGAACTTTTGGACGGTTACGAAGTTTTCAACGGTGCAAATACGCATCATTCACACAACCAAATTGCCCGCCTATGGTGCAGGAAATTCGGAAAAATTCCGACATCCGGCAGTGATTTTCATTATTCAACGCACGAAACAAATGCGGGAATTCTGACCGATGAGCCGATTGAAAGTATGGAACAACTCTGCACCGTTTTGCGTAGCGGAAATTATGCGGTACATTGCTCCGGTCAATCCGCAGAAGACGAAAATATGACCGATTTCCCCGCAAAAGAAGTTTAAGCCCGATAGGAGATTTTTATGGCAACCACACTCGAAGAACTTTACAAAACCTGCCGTGACTGCCGAAACTGTCCTTTGTGCAGTACGAGAACCAACCTTGTTTTCGGTGTCGGAAATCCCGATGCCGACCTGATGTTTGTCGGCGAAGCACCCGGGGAGCAGGAAGATCTTTCCGGTGTTCCGTTTGTCGGGCGTGCCGGACAACTTTTGAACCGCTATCTCGAAGCGGTTGACATCGGGAGGGACAAGGTTTATATTGCGAATATTCTCAAATGCCGTCCTCCGAAAAACCGTGATCCGAAACCTGAGGAAGAAGATGCCTGCATCGGTTATCTGCGTGAGCAGGTGCGACTCATCAAGCCGAAAATTATCGTTTGCCTCGGCAGAATTTCGGCTATGCGGTTGATCAGGCCAGACTACAAAATCACCGCCGAACATGGAACTTGGGTGGAAAAAGGTTCGTATGCCCTCACCGCCGTTTATCATCCTGCGGCGATTCTGCGAGATCCTCGCAAAAAAGAAGATATGCTCGAAGATATGAAAAAAATCCGTGCAAGGCTTGATGCCACGGACGGAACGGGTTCTTACGGACTTTAATTTCATTTTAGCCAAAATCCCTGCACATTGCTTTGATGTGCAGGGATTTTTGGCTTATTTTGAGAGTTTGTTGAACATATCTTCGAAGATTGCGTCACGGTTGATACTGTAAACATACGTAATCAGGTGGCGACGGGGATCTTTTGCCCAACGTCTGTCATATTCCGGAATCGGTGCGGGAACTTGGCAGGTTTTCATAAATCTGTCGTTATCATTGAGCAACCATGCGATTGTGGTCACGTCCCAGATGCAACGACTCCACGGTTTTCCGTTTGCATATCTATTTGCGGCTTTTGCCGTGTTTTCGGCAAGATAGGTTGCAAGCGGATTTTTGCCTTTGAGCCAGTAATCGAGTTCAGGTCCGGTCGTGCGAAATTCGCTGACAACACCGAAGCAGGGCAATTGCACGAACGGAGCACCGCAACCAAAGACGATACGTGCGGCGGAGATATCCTGACGGAGATTGAATTCATCGTTAAAACCGCACCAATCGAGTGCATGACCGCCGAGCCAAACGAGGACTGTATTTTCTTTCATGACCTCGGGAGCAAGCAAAACCGCAGATGCGACATTGGTATTTGCTCCGATTGCGACAACGTAAAGCGGATTTTCGGGGGAATGCTCTTTCGCTTTTTCGACGATAAAGTGTGCGGCGGGCGATTCGACGATGTCGTTCTCGTTTTCCATATACCGCTCCGATCCCCTTCTGACATTGACGGCAAAATCGTCACGGTTCATCAGGTGGAGCAATTTAAGAATTTCGTTGTAACTTTTCTCCATACCGTCTTTCGGCGATTCGCTGTTACGGTTGAAAAACGGAGCGGCACAAATGCCGACAACATTGATTCGCTCGGGCGATTTCATCATATAAGAGAGTGCAAATTGGTCATCGATTTCGTTGTAAGTGTCGGTGTCGAGAATGACATCGACAACACGGTTCGGCGTTTGCAAATTCTTAAGGTATTGTGTGTATGTCATAACTTTGTCCTTTCAAAATGTTTGCTTACATTCGCTTGCAATAGTATAGCATATTTTTTATGAAATGTCAATGAACCAAATTGATTTTTTTCCGATAATTCCACTTCGATTATTCCGGCGGTGCATCCGGCAATGGAATTTCATCGTCTGCCAGCGGATTGGAGGACATTTGTATCGGTGCTTTTGGCGTTCTCGGTGGGAATTCGAAAACCGCTCCTTTGGTCAAGTCCAGTTTGAGATATGCATCGAATTTTCTTCCGCTTTTCGGCGACACAAAGCCCTCGATAAGATCGGTTTTTCCGTCTGTCAAGAGTTTTTGCAACTGCGTGAGCGAGATTGTGCGGTTGCAGATTGACATAGAAATATTAAATTTGCATCCGTCTTTATAGCCGGAACAACCGTAACTTTTGCGAAACCGTATCAAACTTTTGTGGCAGACAGGGCATTCGCCGACCACATCCCCGAAAAATCCGGTATCGTTCTCGATTGCAAATTTCGAATCGGTCTTTTTTGCGAAAATATCTGAAATTTCGTCCTCGGCGAGTTTCACGCTTTCGTCAACCGTCATTTTACCGTGATAGACTTTTTTGAGTGCCTGCCCCAATTGCGAGGTCTTGTATTTGTCCATATTGATTTGCATACCGACCAGCGATTCGATGAGAAATTCGCCCCCGGGGAGAATGCTGTAAACATCTTTTTTGAGGTCGATATAACCGCTTTTGCGTGCGTTGTCGATGATTCCGGTTCTTGTCGCTTCCGTGCCGAGTTCAAGTCCTTCGAAAATGGCTCGGTAGTCGGCTTCATCATCTGTGCCTATGCTATCCTCGCCCTGTGCCTCTTTTTGAGCGTTTTTCTCCTCTTTGAAGGGATTTTTGAGATAATTGTTCAAGGTTTCGATGGTATAATGTTTCGGCGGTGTCGTTTCTTTTTCGGTCGGCTTGAAATTGATATTGACTTTATCTCCTTTTTCGAGTTTCGGCAAAATCTTGTCTTTTTGGTTGTAATCGTCATATTTCGTCCAGCCCTTTTCGAGCATCGTCATGCCCTTGAGAACAAAGGTTTCGAGATTGCCGACATCAATTGTGATTTCGGTTCTCGACACGATGCAATCTTCGGCACAGAAGACGGCGACAAAACGGCGGAAAACGGTTGAATAAACCTGCATTTCCTTTTCGCTCAACTGCGAAGTTTGCGGAATTTTGTAGGTCGGAGTCAGAGCCGAGTGCGATTCGATTTTGCTGTCATCGAAAATATTTTTACTGTCCTTGAACTTGACGGGATAGCCGATTTTTTGGCATCCTGCCAGAATTTGGCGGATTTTGTCCTTTTCGGCGGTTGCTAAATATTCCGAGTTGGTACGAGGGTAGGTCAGAAAGCCTCTTTCGTAAAGTGTTTGGACGATTGCAAGGCTTTCCTGCATGGACATTTTATATTTTTTACCGAGTTGGTTTTGCAGTTTTGAGAGTGAATAAAGTTTTCCCGATTGGAGCTTGTCTTTTTTGTTCTTCACGCCCGTGACAACCGCACCGGTTTTATTGTAAGTGTCGCACATTGTCTGTGCATCACCGAGTTTGTCGGCATCGAATTTGTTTTTCGAGGTCAGTTCGATGACTTCACCGTTCGTTTCTTCACGACTTACGAGTGCATAATATTTTCCCGCCACGAAGTTGCGGATTGACAGATCCCTATCATAAATTGCCTTGACGATTGGAATGATGACTCTGCCGACACGCAGGAGCGTTCCGGTTTTGAGGGTTGCGTAGCGTGTGAGGTTCACGCCGTAAAGCCAGTCAATATAGGTTCTTGCAAAGCCTTCGGATGCCAAAAGGTTATATTCTTCCTCATCTTTCATATCCGAGAGAGCCGATGCAACGGTTTGCGGTGTCTGGTCGGGGAGCCATAGGCGTTTGAGATTTTTCGGACTTTCCAGTGCGTGTTCAATACAAAGTCGGACAATGATTTCCCCTTCTCTGTCTGCGTCCCCTGCGTTGACGATTGTATCGACATCCGGACGGTTACAGAGTGACTTTATCAGATTGAATTGTCTTGCGACACCGCTGTCAACCTGCTTTTTTTCGTCACGGCGTAATTCAAATTGAAATTTTTGCGGAAAGCACGGCAGATTGTCCATCGTCCAATGCCCTTTGTCAGTCTTACCGGTATAAGTTTCGATGTCGCACAACGAAAAGAGATGCCCGAATGCCCATGTGACAAGGTATCCGCATCCTTCAAAATATCCGTTTCGTTTCTGCATCTCGCCGATTCCGGCAACAATGTTGCGTGCGAGACTCGGCTTTTCCGCTATAATCAGAATCATTGTCTTTCCCTTCGAAAAAACCGCAGTTCCGCAAAGACAGAGCGGAACTGCGGTAAAATGTGAAACTTTTGGAGTGCCTTACAGCAAGGGTTTGATGCTTTCCGGAATTTCTCCCTCGGGCATAGAAACCGTCATGGTCAGGTTGATATCGAACTTTTTGACAAAATCGGAAAGTTCAAGAGCCAGTTTTTCGAAAGCTTTCATGTCATGATTGCAGATTTTGAGTGTGCCGTCGATAAACAGGTCGGTGACATCGTGATTGCTTGCCATAATGCCTGCGATAAAGCCGTAGAGCGACTGTGCATCGGAAACTTGATATTCATCCACATCGATCAAACGGGCGGACGGCTTGATGTCATATCTCAATTTTGTGCCTTTTTCAATGCAAACGACATCGCCTTTCGTAACTTCGAGTGCTCCGTTGACAAGGTTGATGAGTGTCTTGGTCTTTCCGGTTCCTTTTACTCCGATGATAAATTTCAGCATAGATTGTTACCTCCCACAAATCGGTTGGAATGGAATCTTCCCTCCGTACCTTTATTATACCAAATTATTATCGAAAAGTCAATACCTTTTTTCCGATTTGCGATTGTTTTCATTAAAATTTCAATCTTTCTTCAAGTTCACGCTTCATATCTTCATATCCGGGCTTGCCGAGAAGTGCGAACATATTCTTTTTGTAGGATTCCACCCCGGGTTGGTCAAAGGGGTTGACCGCCAAGAGGTAACCCGAAATTGCACAAGCCAGCTCGAAGAAATAAATCATTTCGCCGAGTACATACTCGCTTCTCTCGCTGACTTCGAGAATGATATTCGGGACACCGCCGTCGACGTGTGCCAAAATAGTTCCCTGCATTGCGGTCTTCTTGACATGGTTGAGGTCCATGCCCGACAGGAAATTGAGTCCGTCGATGTTATCGGGATCGACCGGAATTTCGAATTTGCTTCCGACATCGGCAATGTCGATGACGGTTTCGAACATGATACGGCTACCGTCCTGAATGAACTGTCCCAGCGAGTGCAGGTCGGTCGAGAAAATGACCGATGCGGGATAAATGCCCTTTTGGTCTTTGCCTTCGCTCTCGCCGTAGAGTTGCTTCCACCACTCGTTGAACATAGCGGAGAACGGCTCGTAACTTGCGAGAATTTCCATGCTCTTGCCCTTACGTGCAAGCAAGTTGCGGATTGCGGCATAACGGTAGCAATCGTTCTC
Source organism: bacterium (assembly GCA_963627065.1). Lineage (GTDB taxonomy): Bacteria > Bacillota > Clostridia > Oscillospirales > CAG-272 > UMGS1865. The sequence continues at coordinate 29,980 of CAVGAA010000006.1, forward strand.
GGAAAGATCGGGGTTCGTGTATGCGTGGGAGGCACTTGCGGCACCTGCCATGAGTTTATCGATGTCGATTCCTGCAACGGCAATCGGCAAAAGTCCGACGGCGGTCAGAACGGAGTATCTGCCTCCGACATCGTCCGGCACGACAAAGGTCTCGTAGCCCTCATCGGTGGAAAACTTTTTGAGTGTTCCTTTTGCACGGTCGGTCGTAACGAAAATACGCTCTCTTGCACCGGCTTTGCCGTATTTCTTTTCGAGCAGGCTTCTGAACACACGGAATGCGATTGCAGGTTCGGTGGTCGTTCCGGACTTGGAAATGACGTTGACGCAAACGTCTTTACCCTCGCAGAGAGCCAACGTTTCGTTCAGAGCATCGGCACTGATGCAGTTACCGGTGAAATAAATTTCCGGTGTGTCTTTTTTGATGAGGTTATAGTTCGGAGATTTGAGATATTCGATAACCGCACGTGCTCCGAGATAAGATCCGCCGATACCGATGACCACGAGGACATCGCAGGATTTTTGAATTTTCTTTGCGGCGACTTTGATACGTGCGAATTCTTCTTTATCGTAATTTTCGGGCAGGTCGATCCAGCCGAGAAAATCGTTTCCCGCACCGGTTTTGTTCCGCAGGGCAGAGTCTGCCGTACGGACTTCATCCGCAATTCGCTCATATTCGTGAGGACGAATGAAGGAAGAAAGATAATGATCGTTCAGTTTGATAGACATAGATTCGTCAACCATCCTTTATTGGTAATTTTATACCCGAATATTATACACCTTTTTGCGAAAAAATGCAACCTGTTTTATTAAAAAAATCATTTTTTTCGCCTCAGGATTGCAAAATCCGCTCCGTTATGTGATAAAATTCCGATATTTGCGGTAAAATTTCCGTATGTCTTGACATTTCCGTAATTTTATGGTACAATATAAGGAACTACAATCTATCTGCAAAGAAGGATTCACGATTGAAAGATTTTTTTAAGAACCACAATCTCTTTACGCTGTTCAACCCGAATAAAGAGCGTGATGATGCTCCGGAGGAAGACACCCGTCCGACGTTGAAACGCTTTTTCAAACTGCTCGGGCGGAAATTCTGGCGTTTGATCACCGTCAATTTCATGATGCTCCCGATGATAGCACCGATTCTCATCGGCGTTTACATTTATCTCGGTATGAAGACGACACCGACCGCAAATACACCGATTTTCTCCACTCTGTTGGGTGCGGGAATGGCGGAACGTTCCACCGATACGACCTTTCTCCTTGACCTTTTCGGAGGTCAGGCGATGATTCCGGCTTACAACAATACCGCATCGTATGTCGGGATCGGCATTTGCATCGGCGTGTTGGTTTTGACGTTCGGTTGGCAAAATATCGGCGTGACCTATATTCTGCGTGGCATTGTGCGTGGCGATCCGGTCTTTCCGTTCTCGGATTATGCCTACGCCGTCAAACGCAATTGGAAGCAGGGCTTTTTCTTGGGGCTTATCGATGCACTCATTCTCTTTCTTCTCGGCTTCGATTTCATGTTCTTCTATAACCAGACCGGTTCGTTTGGGATGAACGTCATGTACTTTGCGATTTTCGCACTTGCGATTATCTATTTCTTCATGCGTTTTTATCTCTATCTGCTCCAAATTACCTTCAACCTGAGCATTCGCAAAATTTTCAAGAATGCGTTGATTTTCTCGGTCTTAGGCTTCAAACGGAACATTATGGGGGCAATCGGAATTATCATTCTCTCTGCGATTGCCATTGCATTTATCGCACTGTTTGCGGCACTGCTCGGCGGTAATATCGCCATTCCCCTGATTCTTCCGTTTCTGTACTACCTCTCGTTCACCGCTTTCATGTCGGCATACTCGGCTTACCCCATAATCGACCGCTATATGATTGCACCGTATGCAGGAAATAATGACAGTGACGAAGCGGAAAACGAAGAATAAACCTCACAACGCGAAAAATATTTTCCGTTTGGCTTGCAAAAAATACTTTTTTGTGGTATAATACTGATTTGGACTTTTCAATCGAAAGGATTTTGATTTGATATGAAACTTGGAATCGTGGGACTGCCGAATGTCGGCAAAAGTACCCTTTTCAACGCTCTGACCAACGCCGGTGCACCGTCGGAGAACTACCCTTTTTGCACCATTGAACCGAATGTCGGCGTCGTAACCGTACCCGATAACCGTTTGGATTTTCTCGCCGAAATGCATCACCCCGCAAAAGTCACGCCCGCCGTCATTGAATTTGTCGATATTGCGGGACTGGTCAAGGGTGCATCGAAGGGCGAAGGACTCGGCAACCAATTTTTGGGAAACATTCGTGAGGTCGATGCCATTCTGCACGTCATCCGCTGTTTTGAGGACGACAACATCATTCACGTAGACGGAAAAATCAACCCCATGCGTGATCTTGAAACCATTGATTTGGAACTGATCTTCTCGGATATGGATATTCTCGAACGCCGAATTGACCGCACGAAAAAGGCTTTGCGTGCAGACAAAAAATATGCAACGGAATTGGAAGTCCTTGAAAAGATTTATTCGGCATTGGCAGAGGGCAAAAACGCACGGACGGTTGAACTGACCGATGACGAACGGGCTTGCCTCGCCGATACACCGCTATTGACGATGAAACCGGTGATTTACGTGGCGAATGTCGGCGAAAATTACGCCGCAAAAGAGCCTCTCGACAATCCGGCATATATGGCACTGAAAGCTCATGCAGAGAGCGAACATTCGGAGGTCATTCCGATTTGCTGTCAGATTGAAGCCGAAATTGCCGAACTCGATGCCGAAGAAAAAGCGATGTTCCTCTCGGATCTCGGCATTGAAGAAAGCGGGCTTGACCGACTCATCAAGGCAAGTTATTCCCTGCTCGGTCTTATCAGTTTCTTGACGGCAGGTCCTGACGAATGCCGTGCATGGACCATTAAAAAAGGCACGAAAGCACCGAAGGCGGCAGGAAAAATTCACTCGGATATTGAGCGTGGATTCATCCGTGCCGAAGTGTTGGCATTTGACGATCTGCAAAAATACGGTTCGATGTCTGCCGCACGGGATGCCGGTGTGCTTCGCAGTGAGGGAAAAGACTACGTCATGCAGGACGGCGATATTGTTCTGTTCCGTTTCAATGTCTGATATTTGATGTCAAAATTCAGAGCCTCTTATGTTGCGGTTGCTTCATAAGAGGCTCTTTTCGTTTGTATAAATTATTTTAAGATGACGTTTTCTTCGCCCAAAAGGCTTTTGAACTGTCCGACAAGGTAACCGTCCAGCGTGACGCCGTGGAAGGAAAAATCGTATTTTGCAGTGCTTGCATCATAGACCGCCACGGGAAATGTGCCGTCGCCGAAAATGTCCAGAAGAGCCTTGGTCTGTGTCCAGATTTTCCCTTCTCGGTCGGGTACTCGCAGGAATAACCGTTTGGGCTTTTGAGGGGCGTTTTGCGTACCGCTCCCCTGCTCTTTTGCCGTCGATGCCGGCTTTTGACTTTGCGGTTGTTCCGAATTTTGCGGTTGTCGTTTCGGCATTTCACGGAAAGAGGCATTTTCGACCAATTCCTCGATACTGCCAACCAAAATTTTCGGCTCTTCGTCTTCACGCAAAGAAACCGTTCCCGTGACCGATACCGCCGTATCGTTGCGGATGAGATGTGCAACATTCGCATATTGCCTTGCAAAAACGATGCATTCCACCTCGCCGGATTGGTCTTCAAGCGTAAAGAATGCCATTTGTTCACCGTTTTTGGTGTTTTTCATTGTTACTGCCGTGATCATACCGGCTAATGTGATTCTCTGCTTTTCGGAAACCTTTGCCCCCTCGCCGACCACTGCCGAAATCGGTGTCGGTTTCAGAATTTGCAAATGCTTTGCGTAACTGTCGAGGATTTGCCCCGAAAAGAACATTCCGGTCGCTTCACGCTCCATAAGCAGTTTTTCTTTTGCGGAAAAGTCCGGCAGTGGCGGATATTCACACACCGGTTCGGTGTCGGGCGTTGCACCGTCCAAAGCAGAGAACATATCGAGTTGTCCCGAAACGTTGTTCTTCCCCTTTTCGCTTGCTCGGTCGATCATATTTTCGTAAACCGCCAAAAGTCTGCTACGGTAAACGCCGAGACAATCGAACGTGCCTGCCTTGATGAGCGATTCGACCATGCGTTTATTCAGTCCGGCCCCGCTCATACGGTCGACAAAATCGGAAAAGGACGAAAATTTGCCCCGCATGCGTTCGCCAAAAATCTGTTTGAGAAAAAGACTTCCGACATTGCGAATGGCAAGCAGACCGAACCGAATGTTTCCGTTCGTCACGGCGAATTCCGCACGGCTTTCGTTAATGTCGGGTGGCAGGACTTTAATGCCTTTGGCAGTGCATTCGGAAATATATTCGGCGACTTTAGTCTGATTTCCGAGTACGCTGGTCAGAAGTGCCGAAAAATATTCGCAGGCATAGTGCTGTTTGAAGTATGCCGTGCGATAGCAGAGAACCGCATAAGCGGCGGCGTGCGACTTGTTGAAAGCATAATTTGCAAAACTTTCCATATCGGAAAAGAGTTTTTCGGCGGTAGCAGAATCCACACCACGTTCGACAGCTCCAGCAACAAAAGTTTCACGCTCGGCTAACAGAACGTCCGCTTTTTTCTTTGACATGGCACGGCGGACGATGTCGGCATGACCGAATGTATAACCGCCGACCTCGCGGAAAATCTGCATAACCTGCTCCTGATAGACCACGCAACCGTATGTGGATCGCAAAATCGGTTCGAGAAGCGGTGTCGCATAGCGGACTTTTTCGGGATGATGACGGCATTCGATGAAGGTCGGAATGGAGTCCATAGGTCCGGGGCGGTAAAGGGCAATGGCGGCGATAATGTCGTCGATATGATCCGGCATAAGATTCATCAAGGTCTGTCGCATTCCCACCGATTCCAACTGAAAGACACCGGAGGTTTTGCCCGATGCGATAAGACGGTAGGTATCCGGATCGTCCTGCGGTATTTTTTCAATATCGAAATGCGGTTCTTTTTCCCGTATCTGCGTTTCGGCATCGTGGAGAATGGTCAGGTAGCGGAGTGCCAGAAAGTCAAATTTGAGCAGTCCCAATTTTGCAACCGTATCCATATCGTATTGCGTAACGATCGTTCCGTTACTGAGTGACAACGGCACATATTCGGAAACCCGCTTGTCGGTGATGACGATTCCGGCAGCGTGAATCGATACGTTTCTCGGCATTCCTTCGAGTGCCATGGCGGTATCGACCAGTTTTTTGACGTTTGCGGAACTCTCGTAAAGTTTTTTGAGTTCCGGCATTTTCAGTGCCATGGAAAGCGTGATATTCAATTCCTGCGGTACGGCACGGGCGACCGCATCCACATCGTTATAAGACATTCCGAGAGCCCGCCCGACGTCACGCACGGCGGCTCTTGCGGCAAGCGTGCCGAAAGTGATAATCTGCGATACATGATCCCTGCCGTACCGTCTTGCGACGTAATCGATGACTTCGTCCCGTCTGTTGTAACAAAAATCAATATCGATATCGGGCATACTGACACGCTCGGGGTTGAGAAAACGCTCAAAGAGCAGATCAAATCGCAGAGGATCAATATCGGTTATGGACAAAGCGTAAGCGACAAGACTTCCGCATCCCGATCCTCTCCCGGGACCTACCGGAATATCCTGCGATTTTGCATACCCGACATAGTCCTGCACGATGAGAAAATAATCGGCATAACCCATTTGCAGAATGACCGAGAGTTCGTACTCCATGCGGTCACGGTACTCTTTTTCGCTGTGTTCACGGAAGGTGATAAGTCCGTCTTTCACCCGTTTCGAAAAACCTGCTTCAGTCTTTTCCCTGAGATACTGCTCGGATGTTTTGCCGGCAGGACACGGAAATTTCGGCAGATAGGTTGTTGAAAAATCGAATTCGACTTCGCAACGTTCGGCGATTCGGCAGGTGTTCTCCAGTGCCTCGGGGTAGGCTCGGAAGGTCATTGCCATTTCGTTCGTGTCTTTCACGTAAAATTCGTCGGTTGAAAACGCGGACGGTCGCCCCATATCGACCGTCGTGTTGGTCTGAATGCACATGAGAACCGCCTGTGCATTTGCATCGGTTCTGCGTAAATAGTGGCAATCGTTCGTTGCGACAAGCGGTAAATTACAATCTTTTGCAAGATTGACAAGCATCGGCAGGACGGTTTTCTGTTCACTGAGTCCGTGATCCTGTATTTCAATGTAAAAATGATTTTCGCCGAACAGTTCCGCATAGTGCAGGGCGGTCGCCTTTGCACCGTCACAGTCCCCTTTTGCCAACTGTTTCGGAATTTTTCCGCCGAGGCAGGCGGAAAGGGCGATAAGTCCCCCGTGATAACGGCGTAACAGTTCATCGTCGACTCTCGGTTTGTTGTAAAAGCCTTCCGTGAAAGACAGAGAAACCATTTCGCAGAGATTCCGATAGCCCTCGTTGCTCTCGCAGAGCAGAACCAAATGGTCGGCATAGCCATCCGGCGAGGTGGTTTTCTCGAATCTCGAATTGCGTGCGACATAGACCTCGCACCCGATAATCGGTTTGATGCCGGCTTTTTTGCAAGCCTGCCAGAATGCGACCGCTCCGTACATTACGCCGTGATCGGTTATGGCAACCGCCTCCTGACCGCATTCTTTTATCCTTTCGGGCAGGTCGGAAATGCGACACGCACCGTCAAGCAAACTGTATTCACTGTGCAAATGCAAATGGACAAATCCGTTCATTTCGTGTCACCTTTCCGTTTTACAAATTGATAATTTTATGATAATTCCGCCTCGTCAATCAATTTTTTCAGGCGGTGATTCAGTCCCGATTTCGTCAGGGGCGGATTGTGCATTTCCCGCAGTTCTTCGAGCGATGCCTCGGGGTTTTCTTCACGCAATCTTGCCGTTTCCTGAATGCCTGCCGGCAGTTGCGAAAGTTTGCCGTTCTTTTTGAGAATTTTAATGGCATCGATCTGCCTCATTGCGGCGGACACGGTTTTTGCGATATTCTGTGTCGTGCAGTTGGTCGCACGGTTTTCTTCCCCTCGCAGTTGGCGTTCGAACCGGATATTCATCAGTTCCATAGCATACCGCCCCGAACCGAACATGGCAATAAGGTCTTCAATAGACGTGCCGTCCTTATAGTAAAGCCCCGTGCCGTTCCGACGTTTGACGATATGCGGTGGATACCCGCAATCGGTCAGGATTTTTTGCAGAAATTCCGCACGTTTCGGATCGTTGACAAGAAATTCGAGGTGGAGTGATTTGCGAGGATCGTTGAGCGTTCCGCAGGCGAGAAACACGCCACGCAGGAAACAACCGGTGCAGAGTTCGCAACCATTCAGGAATGTCGCTCTGCCCTCGTTGTCGATGTCCGCCAGAATTTTCGATATGGCAGGCGACCGAAATCGTAGGATTTTGTCGCCGTGCGGTAGCGGTTTGCATTCAATCAGGCTATTCGGATCGTCAAAATGGGCAAAATAAGACGAGATGACAAAATCGAGCAATTCCATAGAATGAATGCGGAAATAGATTTTGTTTTCGCCCTCGTACTCGGTCGAATTGATGAGAAGACCCAAAAGTCTTGCCCGTTTACAGCATTTTTTCTTGACCGCTACGCCGTAGAGTTCTTCCCTGACCTGCTCCGCAAAACTTTTACGGCTCATTGCTCCTCTTTCTTGCAAACTTCCGAGATGAGCGGATGTCTTCCACAGGTTCGGGATTTTGACTCGGTGCAGAAGCAATACGGTGCGTTCTTTTCACATTTCGGGACAAGGAACGGTTTGAGTTCCGGTGCGACCTCGACAACCGCTTTGACCATTTCCCGTGCCATTGCACGAATTTCCCATTGGGCACAGGCACAAAGGCGTTCATTTGAAAAATGGATCAATTCACGCAGGTTCATTTTGACACAGATTTCACTGCAACAAGCATTCGGCAGGAGCATTCTCGCATCCTCTGCCGGCACACCTGCTTCGACCAGTCTTCTGTATGCTCCCTGAATTGTTTCGATTGTTTCCCGATAGAGCGACTCGGTCATTTCGTCCTTTTTGACACTCGCCGGTGTGACATATTCAAAACCGTCCTCGACGCAATATCTTTGACTCCGCTGTGCGAAACTTGCCATTCTGTGACGGACCAGTTGGTGCGTGAGGGCACGGCTGACACCCTTGATGCGAAAGGTAAAATCGGCAAATTCCAGTACGCTGTGGTGACCGCTCTTGTAGCAGTGACGCATAATTCTTCCGTCAGTCGGTTGACTGTCGTAGCAGGTGGTGGCGGCATTTTCGATTGCCTCGACCGGATTTTTCGTGTAGTTGATAAGTTTGACTTCCATTGTAAACACCCCTTTATTCTTCTTGTTTATTTCCTCTGTAACCGACCGTCCGAATTTCGCATTCCAGTCGGTAACCCGTTTTTTCGAAAACGACTTTTTTAATGAGTTCGATTAAATCCGTGACGTCTTTTGCGGTTGCATTTCCCCGATTGACGATAAAACCTGCGTGCTTCTGCGAAACTTCCGCTCCGCCTATTCTCGTGCCTTTCAGACCGCAGTCTTCGATGAGTTTTCCTGCGTACGCTCCGACGGGATGACGGAAAACGCTTCCGGCACTCGGCAGGTCGAGCGGTTGCGTGTCACGGCGTTTTTGGCGGTATTCGTCCATTTTTGCCTGAATTTTCTCTCTGTACCCTGCCTGCAAACACAGATAGGCTTCCAAAATGACATAGCGGTCATTCTGTTCGAAAATGCTCGTCCTCTGCCCAAAACAAAGTTTATCTTTCTTGAACGTGCCGAATTCTTCGGTTTCGAAATCATACCAAAGAGCCGAAAAAGTAACGTCCGCCATGCAAGAGCCGAATGCACCGGCATTCATGAAAATCGCTCCGCCGACCGTCCCCGGGATTCCGCAGGCAAATTCAAGTCCCGAAAGTCCCCTTTTCTGAGCCTCGACGGCAAGAAACGGGAGCGGTACGCCGGCAGACACCCCGACCAGATGATTGGCATCGTGAAATGTCACGGTTTTCATATTTTTTGTGAAAATGATTGCCCCTTTATAGCGACCGTCCGGAAATAAAATGTTACTCCCGTTTCCGACAATGTCAAAAGGAATTCTCGCATCGTGGAGCAATCGCAGGGCAACCGCCAATTGCTCCGTACTCTTCGGAAAAACCGCAAGGTCGGCAGTGCCTCCGATCCGAAAAGTCGAAAAAGAGGACAGCGGACAGCGTGGTTCGCAGTCAATGCCGTTCATTTTCAATACAAGAAATAAAAAATCACTTCTTGCCATTCGTTTTCAACTCCTCTCAATGCTAATACTATTATACTATATTTTGCGAGAAAATGCAAGGGTGTTGCGAATGTTTCCGCAAAAAATCTTTCGGCAGGAATTTTTTTTCGCAATCGGCGACAAAATGCTTTTGCGGACTTGACATTTGATTTTGAATGTGTTATAATAATATGGAGAATAAAAAACGCACAGAACCGGAGATATTCCCCTCCGGTTCTATGTGTGCGACTGTCGCATTTAGTGCAGACCAAAAAACACGGTACAAAAAACAAGTGTAATACAACAAAAATTCGAAGTTTTTTCTCTTTCAGAGGTGAAAATCCTACGGATTTTTCCGATTTTATGTGTTTTTTTACCGTCGCTTTTGCCTCCTGCGGTACGCCTGTACCGCTCACGGATTCAAAATCGGCGATTCTGCCTCTGACTGCGACAGCCCCATGTGCGGAAAAATCCCGATTCCGACTCCCAAAGTTTTTTTGATTTGAAAGGAAGATATTGCCGAATCTTTGTCGGGAAAGATTTGACGATATACACAGAGCGAATATGAAAACCGATATTTTGATTGTTGGTGCAGGTCCTGCCGGTATTTTTACGGCAATCGAAATGCTCCGCCGTGGTTGCAAACAAAGCATTATGATTGTGGAAAAAGGCAAAGCGGTGGAAAACCGTTCCTGTCCGAAAGCGAAGACCGGACATTGCATGAACTGCAAGCCTTACTGCCATATCACAACCGGATTTTCCGGTGCGGGTGCATTCTCGGACGGTAAACTTTCCCTGTCCTCCGATGTCGGAGGTGACCTCCCTCAATTGCTCGGTGTCGATACCGTGCAGAATATCATCGATTATACCGATAAAATCTACCTTGAATACGGTGCGGACACGCACGTCGAAGGGGCAGAAATTACCGATGAAGTTAAGGAAATTCGCAAACGTGCCATTCGTGCAGGTCTGCGTCTGGTCGACTGCCCGATCCGTCACCTCGGTACGGAAAAGGCTCACAGACTGTACTGGGACATCGAAAACGCTCTGCGTGAAAAGGGTGTCGGACTGTATTTCGGCTATGAGTGCAACAACCTTATTCTGGACGGCAACAAGTGTCTCGGCGTAACCGTCTGCCACGGCGGTGTCACCGAAGAAATTTACGCAAAACATACCGTTATCGCAACCGGTCGGCGTGGTGCAGATTGGCTGGAAAGGCTTTGCGGAGAGCATAACATTGCTCACCTGCCCGGGACGGTCGACATCGGTGTCCGTGTGGAAGTCCGCAACGAAATTATGGAATGGGTAAACCGTGTGCTTTACGAATCGAAACTCATCGGCTACCCTGCACCGTTCAAGAACAAAGTGCGTACTTTCTGCCAAAACCCCGGGGGATTCGTCAGTCAGGAGAACTACGACAACGATCTCGCAGTCGTGAACGGTCACAGTTTCAAAGAAAAGAAATCCGACAACACAAACGTTGCGATTCTCTGCTCGCACAATTTCTCCGTGCCGTTCAATCAACCGATCGAATATGCACAGAAGGTCGGTGAACTGACCAATATGTTGGGTGCGGGACACATTCTCGTTCAGCGGTTCGGCGATATTCTCGACGGTAAACGGACGTGGGAAAAGGAATTGGCACAATCCAATGTCAGACCGACACTGGTGGATGCAGTTGCAGGCGACATCACAGCCGCCATGCCCTACCGTGCCATGACGAATATCATCAATTTCATTCAGGCGGTCGACCAAGTCGTCCCCGGATTTGCGGCACACGAAACGCTCCTCTACTCACCGGAACTGAAATTTTACAGCAACCGCGTCAAAATGGATGAAAGACTGTCAACCAACATTCAGGGCTTGCACTGCCTCGGCGACTCCAGCGGATGGACCAGAGGTCTTATGATGGCATCGGCAATGGGTGTTTATATGGGCAGAATCTTGGCGGAGGAAGAGCTCGGCACGGTTTGACAGTAAAATACACGCTTTTTGACGAAAAAACGCAATTTTTTCGCAAAAATCTCTTGACAATCGCAAAATTGTATGATATAATATCTTTTTGATACGGGCAAAGCCTGTCTCTCTGCCACGCAAATCTTACAGCGTGTGCCGATAAGTCCATAGGGAGGAAACAATATGGAAACAAAACTCAACTCTTATGAGACCATGTTTGTCGTAAGCCTTGCAAACGGTGACGAAGCCACCGCCGCTACGGTAAACAAGTTCAAGGACCTCATTGCATCGAACGCAGAAGTCGTTTCGGTTGATGAATGGGGCAAACGCCGGATGGCATATCCGATTCAGGATATGAACGAAGGTTACTACACGGTCGTCACGTTCAAGTGCGTCGGCGATTTCCCGACGGAATTGGAACGTCTGATGAACATTGACGAATCCGTTATCCGTGCAATGACAATCAAGCTTGAATATGATGCAAGCGAAAGAGCCGCTGTTCTTGCCGCAAGACGTGCCGCAGCCGAAGAAGCCGCCGCTCGTGCAGCCGCAGCCGCAGCAGAAGCTAATGCCGAGGCTAACGCCGAAGCAGACGCTAACACCGACGCGGAATAATCCGTGCGGTTTAGGAAAGGAGAACCCGTATGGCAAACCTGAACCTGAACAAAGTCATTCTTGCCGGTAAATTGGTTGCAGATCCCGAACTCAAACAGACGACAAGCGGTATTTCCGTTGTTTCGTTCCGTTTGGCTGTCAACCGCCGTTATCAGTCGAAATCGACCGACGGAACTGCTCAACAGTCGCAGGCTGATTTTATCAACCTTGTCGCTTGGAGACAGACAGCAGAGTTCATTTCGAGATATTTCCGCAAAGGTTCTTCCCTTTGCGTGACAGGCTCGATTCAGACGAGAACCTATCAAGACCAGCAGGGACAAAACCGTACCGCAACGGAAGTTGTCGTGGACGAAGCAATGTTTGTCGATTCCAAGTCGGAAGGCGGTAATACCTATTCCGGTGATGCAGGCTATGCTCCCGCACCCACTTTCGCATCGGCCCCCAACGCAAGCCCTAAATTCGAAGAACTGAAAACAGACGAGGATCTGCCTTTCTGAGCAGATACCGATTGAGGAGGATTTCATAAGATGGATAAAACAGAAAATACCCCTGTTGTTCGTCCGGCACGTCCGATGATGAACCGCAGAAGAAAAAAAGTCTGCATTTTCTGTGCAGATAAAGTTGACTTTATTGATTACAAGGACAGCGGAAAACTGAGAAAGTTTATCAGCGAGAGAGGAAAAATTCTTCCCCGCAGAGTTTCCGGTGCTTGTGCAAAGCATCAGAGAGAGCTGAACACCGCTATCAAGCGTGCTCGTAATATGGCTCTGCTCCCCTACGTTACCGACTAATTGAAGAACCATGATACCGTTCGGACGGAACATTTCCTCCGGACGGTTCTTTTTTATCTTCTTAACTTGACAAAACAACGATTCAATGATATAATGGTAGCATACAGCAAACAAAATGTTATTTACGGTGGGGTTTTATGGGCGTTTTTGAAAGATTTCCCGATTTTATAAAAGAATTTATTTATGCGAACGGCTGGGAGTCGCTCCGTGATGTACAGGTAGCGGCAGGCGAATCAATCTTCGGCAGTGAGAACAATCTGCTCCTGACCTCGTCGACTGCAAGCGGAAAAACCGAAGCCGCTTTTTTCCCGATTCTCACACTGCTATGCGAGAATCCGCCTGCGACGGTCGGTGTCCTTTACATCGCCCCCCTGAAAAGTCTTATCAACGACCAATTCGGTCGCATTGAAAGCCTGCTTGACGAGAGCGGAATTCCCGTGACGCATTGGCACGGGGACGTGGCACAGTCGCATAAGAAAAAACTGCTTGAAAATCCGAAAGGCATTCTGCAAATTACGCCGGAATCGCTCGAATCGATGCTCATCAACCGCAATAATGACGTTCCCCGTCTGTTCGGTGATTTGCGTTTCATTGTGATTGACGAAATTCACACGCTGACGGGTTCGGACAGAGGCAATCAGATTTTGTGCCAACTGGCGAGAATCGGACGGCTCATCGGATATCATCCGAGAAGAATCGGGCTTTCCGCTACGGTCGGCGATCCCGAAAAAGCAGGAAAATGGCTTGCATCCGGTTCGGGACGGAAGACCGATATTCCGAGATTCCCGCAAGAACCCCTCCATTGGCGGTTGGGGCTGGAACATTTTTATGTGCAGAATTCGCAAACGGACCAATCAGTCGAAGCAAAAGAGAACGAAAATCCCCTGCCCCTTGCCTACGATGCAGGTTATACATTTATGTACGATTGCGTTTACGGAAAACGGGCTTTGGTCTTTTCCAATTCCCGTGAGGAAACCGAGTATCTCTGTGCAACATTTCGTCAGATTGCAAAACTGCGTGGCGATGCGGACCGCTTTTTGATTCATCACGGCAACCTTTCCGCCGCTATCCGTGAAGAAGCGGAAATTCGGATGAAGGACGAAGAAACCGAACCGTTCGTTACCTGTGCCACGGTTACAATGGAACTCGGCATTGACATCGGTCGGCTCGAGCGGGTATTGCAAAATCAATCGCCGAACTCGGTCACGAGTTTTCTGCAACGGTTGGGACGTTCCGGAAGACGTGGGCAACCGCCCGAAATGATGATGGTCTTCCGTGAAGAAGATCCCCTGCCGAATACACCGCTCCCGAATCTGATGCCTTGGGAACTGCTCAAAGCAATTGCAATTATCGAGTTATACCGTGAAGAGCGTTTTATCGAACCGCCGATTTTACGCCACCAACCGTTCAGCCTGCTCTTTCACCAGACGTTGAGCATTCTGGCATCGTCGGGAGAATTGTCACTGCCTCGCCTTGCCGAGCGTGTTTTGTCGTTACCGCCCTTTGCGGATGTTACAAAAGAGGATTACAAAGTCCTGATTGTGTCCATGCTCAACAACGGTTTTCTCGAATTGACCGAAGAAAAGACCGTGATTATCGGGCTTGCGGGCGAAAGATTGCTCAAAAGTTTCAAATTTTATGCGGTTTTCAAGGACAGTGAAGACTTTACCGTGCGGTCCGGCTCGGACGAGATTGGGACGATTACGACGCCTCCGCCGGTCGGCGACAGATTCGCTCTTGCCGGACGGGTATGGGAGGTCGAAGAACTCGACATCGGGCGGAAACTCATTTATGTGCAACCGGTTGAGGGCAAAATGGAAGTTTCGTGGCCGGGGGATTACGGCGAAGTGCATACCCGCATTGTCGAGCGGATGCGACAGGTCCTGCGTGAGGATACCGTCTACCCCTATCTCAAACCGAACGCACAGAAACGGCTGGACGTTGCAAGACACGTCGCTCGCAATACCGGCTTGACGGAACATTCGTTGGTCCATCTCGGCGGTTTCAGTTATTGTCTCTTCCCGTGGCTCGGCACGAAGTCTTTCCGCACATTACGCCGAATGATTCGGGCAAGGAGCGGACCGCTCGGCATTACAAACATCGAGTACGAGGGGTGCTATTTCATCAAATTCAAAATGAGCAAAGGCAACGATGCGGACTTGATTCAGTCTTTGGCGGAGGAGGCAAAGCACGGCATCGATGCCGAACGGCTGGTGTCGTCCGGTGAAACGCCCTTGTTCGAAAAATATGACGATTACATTCCGGCAGACCTTTTGCGACACGCCTTTGCGGTCGACAAACTCAATCCGGATGAAACCGGAAAACGAATTCTCGATATTTTGAAAGAATATTAAACTGCCATTATGAGTATGTACAAAATCGTGCAAGCAACGCAAAGTTGCTTGCACGATTTAAATTTAGTCACCGATTTCCTTTGTAATTTATCTTTTAAATCTTCAAGTGAAATGCATTTTCCGTCCGCATAGGATTTTGCCGACTGACTCATAAGCGTATCGATTTCTTCATCCGTTAAACTGCCGTAAGCAATTGGTTTTTCCATTTCTAACATAATCCATCCCCACTGTTTACGAACCGAAAACCATTTTTACAAAAAATGGTTCCCGCAAAATAATGATTCTATCCTTTTTTCAAAATCGTAATCGAGGAGGCGGAGTCAGTGACAAGTTCGTAGCCCTGATTGAGGTAGGCTTTGCGAAATTTATCGGCGGAGGAGTATCGCTCGTCGATGACGACATAGTCGACATCCGGTATGTTATTGTGGTATGCCAACTCGTAAATTTCTTCTCTGTCGGCGAGATGTGCCAAGAGGAAGGACGAGCAGGCGACAGACGCATCGTCCGGAATCGTATCGAGAATTTCTTCCATATTTTCATAGGTTTCTTTGCCGTTCTGCCAACGCACCGTGTAAGTCGACAGTTTCGGCACAACCGAGAAAAGATACAGACAAAGCGTGCAGGCACAAGCAATCGAGAGCAGATTCCGGCGGATTCTGCCATGACTCATATCGGAAAGATTCAGAATGAGAACATAGAAAAGGAATGCCGAGATACCGAAATGATATTGAAAACCGATGTTGTACTGGTATTGATAATAGGTTAGGAAATTGACCAACGCCGGTGCTAACAGTAGCCACCGTGACGGCTTTTTGGAACAGAACGGAATCATGCCGAGTGGCAGGAACAACTCACAGAAATAGGTTATCTTTTCCCATGTCGATTTGGATGTGGTGAAAAGTTGCGTAAGCAGATACCCCGGGTTGACAAATGCCGTTTTGACCGCTCCCAACAAACCGTCTTCACTGTCATAGATGAGATTGTTGAAGCGGTTGACCATCATACCGAGTCCGTATTTGTTGAGCAGGAATGCAGTCAGGGCAAAGTAACCGCCCGAGAGAACCGCCAATGCAATCCCCTCCCAATACCTTTTCCGTCCCAAAATGATAAACAGAGCGAAGAAAAGCAGGTAAATTGCGGAATCTTCCTTGACCGACAATACAAGCAGTGCCGATAGAAACATCGGGATAGGGTGACGGGACTCGAAAAAGTAAAAGGTCAGGAGCAGAAACAACGTTAAAAAGCAATTCTCGTGAATGTCATAAAAGCATCCGGTCGAAAGAACCGTATAAAAGGCATAGAGGAAACCTGCGACAAGCGTCACTTTTCCCGAAAGGCGAAATTTCCGACAAAGGAGCAGTACGGGAATAATGCCGAGCATCAGAGCTACGGCTTGCGAAATCTGCAAGGTTTCCGGAGTCGGAAACAGACACCAGACGGGGTAAAGCAGATACCAAACCGGTGAAATATGTACCGCAAAATGTGAGAGAAGTTTGTCACGCTCGGACGTGCAGAGCGGAAGTCCCGTGCGTTTCATATTGCAGAACATATTGACGAAGATGCCGAAATCGTAATTCGGAGATGAAAAAGTCTTATACCGCAGAACCGTAATGACGGAAATCACCGCACACGAAAGAACCGCAAACAGTACCGAGGCGACCACCGCATATTTGCGTGGGATGTTGATTCGGTCAAGCAGATCTCTGTTTTCCCTGACGGTGTAAAGGACAAAAAATCCGTATGCGAGCATAACCGCCAAAAGAAAGAGAATATCCGATTGGTTGTCCCCTTCCGGTGCATTCACGCACCAAACGCCGACACAAACGGTCGAGGAGAGGAAAAGAAACCACGAATCTGTCTGAAATTTTCGAAAAATGACCGCTACAACGGTGAAAAGTGCAAAGAGAATTGCGATTTTCACAAGCATTTTGACGGGTTCCGAGTCCTGTCCGTACGAAAGGGACGAAAAATATGGATTCTTTACAAGTCCCCATGCTGTGACCGAACACCAAGATGCTATGAGCCTGCAAAAGAGCCTCGACAGTGTCCACAGCGGTTTTTTAGCCGTCATATCAGTTTGCTTTTTGGGCGGATTCGGCAGTTTCCGCTTTCTTGGGTGCGGACAGACCGACGACATCTTCGACCGGCAGAGAAAATGCGATTCCCTGAGCCGGTGTGTTCAACCCGACATTGCGGTAAAGGGCGTGCAGAATGTCGTCTTTGATTTCACGGGGGACTAAAATCATAACCATTTCTTTTTCGGGCTGAATGGTGATTTTGAAAAATGTTTCGGCTTCTTTGGTGGCAGTTCCCCTTGCAAAGAGGACCGTTCCGCCGGTTGCACCGAATTCCTTTGCGGAATCCATCACCGCATCCGAAAATCCTGCATCAACGATGCACACAATCGCTTCATGCGTATATTCCATAGTAATTCTCTCCTTATTTTCTCTGCTGTTTGTTGTTGGTGAGAAACTGGTAAATTGCCGCTCCCACAACACTGGTGAGCGGTACGGTAAAGGCTATGCCCTTGCCGTCACGCACCGTTTCGAACTTTTCTTCCAGTCCCGACAGTGCCGGTTTGACCATATCTTCCCGAATCAGACTGAAAATGACACGTTTTTCGCTGTTTTCCAGCCCCAGATAGTGCAGAATATCAGAGCCTGCCGTGCCTTTTGCATTCATGCTCATCTGCATATTGACTTCATATTCCTGCAAATAATCGGTGTAAAATTCGGCTTTGTTCCGATTGACGACCGTCACAAGCAGTTTGACTTTTTTCGGAGCGACATTCTCGTTTTGCGGAAAATGTTTCCGTTTGGTTTCTTTTTCTTCCATGAGACGCTCTCCTTACATAAAGTTGATAATCTGTTCGTCGTCGGCATCGAGAATCCGTTTCATTGCGATGCGTTCACGGACACGACCACGCACAATGGCTTGGAAGCCCAACAATTGAATGGTGATAAGCGGTGTCATTGCGACCATTGCAACAATCCCGAATGCGTCCGCCATAACGCTATCGACGCCCTGTGCTATGGAGCAAGCACCGATTGCAAAAGGCAGAATAAAACTCGATGTCAGAGGTCCTGAGGCAACTCCGCCGGAGTCGAATGCGATTGCGGTATAAATTTTCGGGACGAAGAAAGACAGACCGAGTGAGAGGAAATAGCCCGGGATAAGGTAATAAAGGATGCTGAAATCCAAAAGAATCCGAAGCATGGAAAGTCCGATAGACAGACCGACACCGACCGAGAGGGCAATCATCATGGCACGCTTACTGACCGTGCCGTTCGTAATGCCTTCGACCTGCTGATTGAGAACGTGAACGGCAGGCTCTGCCAAGACAACGACCATACCGAGCACAAATCCGGCTACCACGAGCAGTGTGGGGTGCGTATCTGCCAATTCCTGCCCCATTTTGAAGCCGATCGGCATAAATCCGACCGAAACGGATGTCAGGAACAAGACCAGACCGACGTATGTATAAATGATACCGACTGCGATATGCCCGATTTTCTTTTTCGGCAAATGCAGGAATGCCACCTGAATGACGGCGAAGAAAACGACGATCAGTCCCAGTGCGATGCCGACTTCTTTGAGAACACCCGTGAGCGTGGGCAGGAAATTGACACCGAGATGCGATTCGATACTGTAATCGGGCAGAGCGTAATTGATGTCACCGGTAATGCCGATGCCGAGTGCCATAACTGCTAAAATAGGACCGATAGAGCAGAGCGACACCAAGCCGAAACTGTTTTCCCCTGCATCTTTTCCGCCGAGCGTTGCGGCAACGCCGACGCCGAGTGCCATAATGAACGGAACTGTGATAGGACCGGTGGTCACTCCGCCGGAATCAAACGCCATTGGGAGAAATGCCTCGTTCCCACGGATGACGACAAGTGACGTCAGGGCAAAAAGAAGCATATAAAAGAACATGAGCATGGCGGAAAGACTCTTTTTGAAGACGATTTTGAGAATCGCCAATATGAGAAAAAGTCCTACGCCGACACCGACCGTTACAATCATAAGCGTTCCGTTCATGACCTCGGCGACCTGTGACGCAAGCACCGACAGATCCGGCTCTGCAACGGTAATCAGGACACCCATGGCGAAACAGACAATCAGTAGAAGCCCGATGCTCTTGGATCGTGACAGACCGGAACCGACCTGCTCGCCCATCGGCGTCATTGCCATATCCGCACCCATATTGAAAAGTGCCATGCCGATGATGAGGACGATTGCCGATGCGGAAAATATCAACATTTCTTTCACGCTCAAATCGATGAGCGGTGTAAAACTCAACACGAGAACGATCGCCGTTACCGGTAGTACGGATGTCAGCGATTCTTTGAGTTTCAAGGCTAAAATTCTTTTCACGAAATAAAAACCTCCTTATGAGGGAATTGCGTTCACACCCTGCGGACTTTTTCGCCCGTCGGTGTTTGACTTTGGAATGCGTGTATAATTTTGTCGATTTCCTGCGGTGTTTCGGTGGTAAAGAGATAAATCCGGCTATTGAGGTTTGCTCGGTCGAGCAGATTTTGACGGTCCGACATAGATGTCGGCAGGCTGTTGAGGATGACACTGCGGTGTTCCCATTCCCGCAGGACGGGGAATGAAACATGTCTGCGATCGACAAGGGTAATCTTTCCGCTTTTGCACTGTTCGCAACCGCCGAGTTCAAGACCTACACATTTTTCGAGGACCATGAGCGGAATTCTGCCGTAGACGATGACCGCCGTATTTCCGCCGATATCACGCATTTGCGGTACTGTCAATTCGGGCGATAGAATGCATTCCCGAATGCCCTGCCGTTCGAGCATTGCAACGCTTTCTCCGTTCGTAATGTTCAGGCGAAAATCTCCCACCGGTACGAGATCGGCTTTATGGACAAGCGGTAAATGCCCCAAATTTCCGACCAGTGCATATTTTGCACCGGCTTTTTTTGCGTTTTGCAGGACAATCGATACCGTTTCGATGTCACGGTCAAAAATCACGGGGGGCAGGACAACACCGTCCGCTTTTGCATCATATCGGAACAAAGGCAGAAAAATGCGGTCGAAATAGGCTCTTGCCGTGTCCGTCAACTGTTCGGGACTGTACAAAACCGCCTGCTTCAATTGCCGACGGCGTTCGGTCGGGGTGCTTTCGGTATAGGGCAATTCTGCCCGTTCGGGCGGTTCGAAAAGACTTTCGAATTCTGCTACGGCTCGGCGACGGAGATCGTTGAGTCGGCTCACCGGCAACATCAGATTTTCACCGACAACCGCTTCGCTTTTTGCAACCGTATACGGCGTTGTGCCGAATTTCGTGAGCGATTTGAGAATGCTTTCGGCATTCATGGGAGAGGTCACGGCGGTTTGCGGAATGTCACCGGTGACGGTCACGGACCTTTCGCCGTTTGTAAGCGTCAGAACAATCGGTTCGTTCTCGGTCATTCTGACAGACACAGAAAGCGGAATTTTGCCCGTCAATCCTCCGAATGGTTCGACTTGTTTTGTGAGCGTTTTGTCTTCGTCACGGCGAATGCCGAGCATTTTGCGGTCGATGTGCAAGGTATAATAACCGTCTGTAAAACCGCTCCTGCTGAATGCTTGGGACAAACGTTTGATTTCGCCATCGGTCGCTCCTCGGTGTTCGTCAAGGAGCGTGCGGAAAGTTTTTGCGACCTCGTATACATACTCCGGCGGTTTCATGCGACCTTCGATTTTGAAGGATGCAACGCCCATGTCGGTAAGTTCCGGTACATGGCGTGCGAGCGACAAATCTTTGAGCGAAAGCGGATAATCGGTTATTTTCCCCTCGTATGGCAGTCGGCAGGGTTGGGCACATTCCCCGCGATTTCCGCTCCGCCCGCCGACCAGCGATGAAAAGAGGCATTGCCCCGAATGGCAGACACATAACGCTCCATGCACGAAAAGTTCGGTTTCAATCGGCGATTTTTCAAGTAAAATTTTGAGATTTTCTCTTGATATTTCCCTTGCGACAACCATGCGGGAAAAGCCACGCTCCCGCAGATTTTCCGCCATAAGACTGTTGTGTCCCGACATTTGCGTACTGGCGTGCAGTTCCAAAGTCGGCATCACACGGTGCAGAATTTCCGCTCCGCCGATGTCGGCTACGATAAGGGCATCTACTCCTGCTCGAACCGCATCTTTTGCCGTGTCGAGAAAGGACGGAATTTCACGGTCGTAAACCAATGTATTAAGAGTTAAATAAACTTTGACTCCTCTTGCATGGGACAGTTTTACGGCATTCCTGAGAGACTCCGCATCGAAATTTCTTGCGTTTGCCCTTGCGTTGAAAGCGGTACTCCCTAAATAAACAGCATCAGCCCCGCCTTCCAATGCTGCTTCAAGCGATTCACGGGAACCTGCGGGGCATAAGAGTTCAGGCTTCTTTCTGCCTGTCGTCATACCGTTCAGATGTCTTCAAATGTCAGCAAATCAAACATTGTGCCGACAGATGACTTTTTGGCTTTCTTGTCTTTTTTTGCATCGGATGCAAAGACACTGTCGTCTTTTTCTTCGGTCACCGGAACATCCCCTGTCGGAATTTCCGCTGTCCTTTCTTCGGTGACGGGTGCGGTTTCCGGTATATCGGTCTTTTCGGGTTCGTCCGAACCTTCCGCAGTCTGCTTTTCGGGGAACTGCTTCGGCACATACTTTGCACGTTCCGGAATTTCGTCTTTTTCTTCGGGTGTTTCGGCTTTCAATCCGGTTGCGGTTGCACGTTCGAGAATAGTTTGCATGACAGCGGCATCCTTGCGGAGTTTTTCGTTCTCCTCCTGCAAAGATTCAATGGTCTTTTTGAGTTTCTCATTTTCGCCCGCAAAGCGGAAGGAGTCCTTCTCGACTTTTTTGAAAGCTTCCTGCATGGCAAGTCTTTCCGAGCAGTAGGACAACGCACAGAGAATTGCGGCTTCGTTTTTCGTGCATCTCGGGCTGTGCAGATTGATGTCACGCATCCGTCTGTCGAGAATGCCGACGATGTTTTCGACCTCGTCCGGCGATGCATCGCTCACAATGTTGAGTTCCATGTCCGCAACGGTAATCGTATACTTTTGTTTCATTTTTATCAGATCCTTTCCGAAAAGGTTCATACTTATCTAATATATATTATACTATAAAAATCCCGTTTTGAAAAGGGCTTTTTTCAAAAAAAATTATTTTTTTTGCGATTTTCGGACGGTTTGACGGTTTCGTTTCGAAATCGGTGCGAAAAGAGAAGTTTTTTCGGCTTTTCTTTTCCGAAAAGGCTTGCAAGCGATTGCGATTTGTGGTATAATATTACCGTTAAATCAAAGTGAATTCATCCGAAAGGAATGCGAAAATGAAAACAAGCGAACTCAAAAAAACTCTCGGCGGTACTGCCCTCGACAACCGTTTTGCATCTGTTTACGGTGCGGATGCCGTCACGGCACAGAAAGCACGTTATCTGCATGCGGTGGAAGAATTTGAAAAAATTTATGGTGTCGACCGTGATGTCGCACTTTATTCGGTCGCCGGAAGAAGCGAACTTTCCGGAAACCATACCGACCACAACCACGGTTGCGTGATTGCGGGATCCATTAACCTCGATATTATCGCAGTTGCATCCAAAACGGAGGGAACAACCATTCGTGTCAAGAGCGAAGGCTTTCCGGAAGACGTTGTCGACTTCAATCTTTACAACCAACCGAGAACCGACCGCTTCGAGCGTTCGGATTCGCTCATTGCCGGAATGGTGGCAGGTTTCAGGAAAGAAAATTTGACGGTCGGCGGTTTTGATGCTTACACCACATCGAACGTCCTGAAAGGTTCTGGCATTTCCTCCTCGGCGGCATTCGAAGATATGATCGGAAATATTCTCAATTACGAGTACAACGGCGGTAATGTCAACAATGTCGAGATTGCGAAACTTGCTCAATACGCCGAGAACAAATTCTTCGGCAAGCCCTGCGGACTCATGGACCAGATGGCGTGTGCGGTCGGCGGTATCATTGCGATTGACTTCAAAGATCCCTCGAATCCGATTATCGAAACGACCGATTTCGATCTCACGAAAGCCGGTTACAATCTCTGCATTGTCAATACCGGCGGAAACCATGCGGATCTCACGGGCGATTATGCCTCCGTCCCTGCCGAAATGAAAGCGGTTGCGAATTATTTCGGAAAAGAGGTTCTCCGTGACACCGACGAGCAAGCCGTAGTGGATGCAATCCCCGCTTTGCGTGAAAAAGTCGGCGACCGTGCAATTCTGCGTGCGTTGCATTTCTTTGCCGAAAACCGCCGTGTCGCTCTGCAAAAAGAGGCTCTTATGACAGGCAATCTCGATCAATTTCTCGAAAACGTACTGGCATCCGGTCGGTCGTCCTTCTGCTATCTGCAAAATGTTTATACCACCAAGAACGTAAACGAGCAAGGGTTGTCTTTGGCTCTTTGCTTGGCGGAACGGGTTCTCACCGGAAAGCGTGCCGCTTGGCGTGTACACGGTGGCGGATTTGCCGGCACAATTCAGGCATTCGTCCCGACCGAATGTGTGGAAGAATTCCGCACGGTTATGGATTCGGCTTTCGGAGAAGGGCGTTGCATGGTCCTGCGTGTCCGTCCCGAAGGTGCTTTGCGGATCTGATGCAATTTCCGAAGCTCTCCCCTCTTAACGCCAATCAAAAGCGGTTTCTGTGGGTTCTGTTCCTCACAATTCCGGCGGTGGCTATCTATTACGGTTCGGCTCGTTTGGGCTTTCTCTATCCGCATATCGTATATATCGTTCTCGCCTGCGTTCTGGCGGTCGTTTATGTCGTCTATAATCACGGGTTCGTGACGAAAGGTCGGACTGCGGAAGATCTCTCGCCCGATATTCCCCTCGCCGAGCGTGAAAAAATGATTGCGGACGGAAAAGCCCG
Source organism: bacterium (assembly GCA_963627065.1). Classification (GTDB taxonomy): domain Bacteria; phylum Bacillota; class Clostridia; order Oscillospirales; family CAG-272; genus UMGS1865. Next base: position 53,859 of record CAVGAA010000006.1, read on the forward strand.
TGCCGAAAAATCTGCTTGGATGCTCTATGTGTTTTTGCCGGTTCTCTTTACCCTGATTATCGATATGATTGTACTGTTTTTTGTCCCGAGTCTTTCGTCGCTTCTGTGAGGTGCAAATGCTGAATGTAATGTTCGTAACGGTCGGCACGCTGAAAGAGGCTTATCTACGTGAGGCGGTAGCCGAATATGAAAAACGGCTCGGCGGATATTGTCGGTTTCAGTCGGTAAACATCAAGGAAACGAAACTGTCGGAAAATCCTGCCGAAAAAGAAATAGCAATGACACTGTCGGTTGAGGGAAAGCAGATTCTTTCCGCACTGCCCCCACGTGCTTACCGCATTGCACTTTGCGTGGAGGGACGGCAACTTTCGTCGGAAGAACTTGCCGAAAAGTTGGAGCAGGTCGGTTTGTCGCACGGCTCGGTTGCTTTTGTCATCGGTTCATCTTACGGGTTGTCGGACGAGGTCAAATCGGCTTGCGATTTTCGTCTGTCGGTTTCGAAACTGACCTTTCCGCACCAGTTGATGCGTGTCATTCTCTCCGAAACGGTTTACCGCTCACTCGGAATTCTGGCAGGCAGTAAGTACCACAAGTAATGGGGCTGTCGCATTTAGCACAGACCAAAAAGCACGACACAAAAATAAGTGTAAAACAGCAGAATTCATAGTTTTTACATTTCAGAGGTGAAAATCCTGCGGATTTTTCCGATTTTATGTGCTTTTTAACCGTCGCTTTTGTCTCCTGCGGTACGCCTGTACCGCTCACGGAGTCAAAATCGGCGATTCTGTATCTAACTGCGATAGCCCCAATAACGCTAATAGCAAATACAGCACCCCCGAAAAAATCGGGAGTGCTGATTTTTTGCCTTTTCGGTTTATTCGAGTTCGAATGCACCGGTATAGAGTTGGTAATACTGTCCTTTTTCGGCGATGAGTTTCTCGTGGCTTCCTCTTTCAATGATTCTGCCGTGGTCAAGAACCATAATGACATCCGAGTTGCGGACGGTGGAAAGTCTGTGTGCAATCACGAAGACGGTTCTGCCTTTCATGAGGGCATCCATACCCTTTTGGACGATTGCTTCGGTTCTCGTATCGATTGACGAGGTTGCCTCGTCGAGAATCATAACAGGCGGATCGGCAACGGCACAACGTGCGATTGCGATGAGCTGTCTTTGTCCCTGCGAGAGATTTGCACCGTTGTTGGAAAGTTGCGTATCGTAACCGTCCGGTAAACGGGTGATAAAATCGTCCGCACCTGCCAGTTTGGCGGCTTTGATGCATTCTTCGTCGGTGGCATCGAGTTTTCCGTAACGGATGTTCTCCATAACGCTACCGGTAAAGAGGTTGGTATCTTGCAGAACCAGTCCCAACGAACGGCGAAGGTCGCTCTTTTTGATCTTGTTGACGTTGATTCCGTCATAGCGGATTTTGCCGTCCGCAATGTCATAGAAGCGGTTGATAAGGTTTGTAATGGTGGTTTTACCTGCACCTGTAGCACCGACAAATGCGACTTTCTGCCCAGGGGTTGCAAAGACCGACACGTCATACAGAACCTGCTTTTCGGGCGTATAACCGAAATCGACCTCCGTCATGGTGACGTCACCTTTGAGTTCGGTATAAGTGACCGTTCCGTCCGAGTGCGGATGTTTCCATGCCCAGTGACCGGTGTGTTCCGCCGTTTCCACGGGCTTGCCGTTTTCGTCATATTTGAAGTTGACGAGCGTGACGTAACCGTCGTCTACTTCGGGCTTTTCATCCATCAATGTGAAGATACGGTCCGCACCTGCCAGAGCCATGACAACCGAGTTGATCTGCTGGGACACTTGGTTGACGTTACCGGTAAACTGTTTGGTCATTGAAAGGAACGAAACGATAATACCGATGCTAAGAGTAGCAACCTCGGGCTGTTTGATGAGGTTTTCAAGGCTGAGATTGTAAACACCGCCGATGTGGAAGAGGCATCCTGCGACAACCACAATGACATAAAGCAGGTTACCGATGTTCATAATAATCGGGCCTAACATATTGGCGTAAGCGTTTGCACGGTAACTGTTCTGGTAGAGTTCTTCGTTGATGACGTCGTAATCTTCACGGGTTTTATTCTCGTGGTTGAAGACCTTGACGACCTTCTGTCCGTTCATGGTTTCCTGAGCGAAAGCCTCGGTTTTAGCGACTGAACTCTGCACACGAATGAAGAATTTTGCCGATCCTACGCCGAGTTTTCCCGACACGAGCATCATCACGACAACGCCTGCCAGCAAAATGAGCGTCAGCCAGATACTGTAATAGAGCATAATGAAGAAAACGGTCACGACGATTGTTCCGGCACGGATCAAGGTTGGGAGCGACTGCCCTATTAACTGACGGAGTGTATCGATATCATTGGTGTAGTAACTCATAATGTCGCCGTGCTTATGCGTATCAAAATAGCGAATCGGCAAGGACTGCATTCCGTTGAACATAGTCTTTCTCATTTTGCCGAGGAAACCCTGCGTAATGACTGCCGCCATTTGCGTTTCCAATGTAACGGCAATCAGAGAGAGAATGTAAAATCCGATCAGAATCAGCACTTTCGGGACAATAATTTTTGCGGCATCTGCCCACTGCGTGCCGTTTTCAAGGCATTCCTGAATGGCGTCGGTCACCTGTTCGAGGAAGATTGCCGGAATTGCCGCCGTGAATGCCGAGAAGATAATGCAAAGAATTGCAACCGGAACTGCTTTCGGATAGTAAGTAAAGAGCATTTTGACGACACGTCCGAGCATTTTTCCGTCCAGTTTGCGTTTTCCGTTCGGACCGCCTGCCGGCATTCCGTTCGGTCTGCCTGGCTTTTGGTTAATTGTTTTCATCTTCCGCACCTCCGTTCGTCTGTTGTTCGTAAACTTCTTTGTAAATCGGGCTGTTTGCCATGAGTTCTTCGTGCGTACCCATATCTTCGATTCTGCCGTTGTTCATAACGAGAATCAAGTCGGCATCTTCCACCGATGCAATTCTCTGTGCAATGATAATTTTTGTTGTATCGGGAATGTAAGAACGGAATCCCGCACGGATAAGTGCATCGGTCTTGGTATCGACTGCCGATGTGGAGTCATCCAAAATGAGAATCTTCGGTTTTTTCAGCAAGGCTCTCGCAATGCAAAGACGCTGTTTCTGACCGCCGGAAACGTTTGTACCGCCCTGCTCAATCTTGGTATCGTAACCGTCGGGGAAGGACATAACGAATTCGTCCGCCTGAGCCAGTTTGCAGGCTTCAATCAATTCTTCGTCGGTGGCATCGGGGTTACCCCAACGCAGGTTTTCTTTGATTGTTCCCGAGAAAAGCAGGTTCTTTTGCAGAACCATTGCAACTGCATCACGCAAGGTCACAAGGCTGTAATCTTTGACATCGACACCGCCGACACGCACCGAGCCTTCGGTGGCATCGTAAAGTCTCGGGATGAGTTGCACGAGCGAGGATTTACCGACGCCCGTTCCGCCCAAGATACCGACCGTCATACCCGATTTGATATGCAGGTTGACATCCGAGAGGGCATTCTTTTTCGCCGAGAGTGAATATTTGAAATTGACATTGTCAAAATCGATTGAGCCGTCCGCAACGGTTGTCACGGGGCTTTCCGATTCCTTCATATCCGGTACTTCATTCAGTACTTCGCAAATACGCTTTGCAGATTCTGCCGACATCGTAACCATAACATAAATCATGGAGAGCATCATAAGCGACATCAAAATGGACATACCGTAGTTGAGCAATGCGGAAATCTGACCGATCTGCACACCACCGATCTTGTTGATTGCCATAAACGAGCCGAGCAGAAGGATAACCGCCATATTGAAATACATACAGAAATTCATAATCGGCGTGTTGAGAGCGACAATCTTTTCTGCTTTTGTGAAATCATCGCAAATGGAATCTGCCGACTTACCGAACTTGTCTTTTTCATAATCCTCACGGGCAAAGCCTTTGACGACACGCATGGCACGGACATTTTCCTCGATCGATTCGTTCAGACGGTCATATTTTTTGAAAACACGGTGGAATGCGGGCATTGCTTTTTTACCGACGAAGAAGAGTCCGAGTCCAAGAACCGGAATGACGACTGCAAATGTACAAGCAAGCCAACCGCCCATATATGCCGCCATAACGACCGAAAAAATGAGAAGCAGAGGGCAACGGATTGCCGTTCTGATAATCATCATAAAGGACATCTGCACGTTGCTGACGTCTGTCGTCATACGGGTAACGAGGGAGGAAGACGAAAACTTGTCGATGTTAAGGAAGGTAAAATCCTGCACCTTATGGAACAGATCGTGACGCAGGTTTCTTGCAAAGCCGGAGGACGCTTTCGCACAGGTAAAACCTGCCATGCCTCCGCAGAAAAGCGAGCAGATTGCCATACCTGCGAGGATAAGCCCGATTTTGACCACATACCAAACCTCAATTGTTCCGCCGTTCTGTGCCGTTGTGGACAAATAGTTAATCAGATAAGTTGCGGTGATAAACGGAATGATCGATTCAATCACCGCCTCGCCGACCATGAGAATCATCGTGAGAATGGTCGGTCTTTTGAACTCTCTCACACTTTTTGCAAGTTGTTTGATCATTTTCATAGATTTTTTCAGTTCCTTTCCTGTTGTGAGGCTTCTCTGCTCTCCAAAGTTTTTCCGAGTTTTTCGAGCAGGTCATTCAGGGTTTGATACTCTTCGGCGGTAAAACTTTCACGGACTTCGTTTTCCATTTCCTGCACCCCCTGAAAAACGGTTTGGAGGACTTCCCTTGCCAGTTCCGTGAGCGACAGACTTTTCAGTCTTGCATCCGCACCGACCGATTCCCGTACGAGCAGACCTTTCTGCTCCATCAGGTCAACCATTTTCGATATGGTCGATCGACGGATTTTGAACTCTGCTTCCAAATCTTTTTGATAGACTTTTTCGCCGTCATGCTCCTGCAAATACCGCAAAACCCAAAAGTTTCGCCCCGTCAATGAGTCGGTATAATTTTTGCTTGCGTCGCCGATCACGTTGTCGATGCTCCGTCTGTACAAGTGCGACACGTGTCCGATACGTCTGCCCAATCCAATCACATCTTCGGTCATTTTCTCATTCCCCTTTCCTATGTCTGACTGTGGATTGTTAGTACGCTAACTTCTTTGTTAGCACGCTAACATTTTACCACAAAAAGGCGAATTTGTCAACCCCGCAATTTTATAAAAACTTTTTCGCGATTTCGGACTCGAATTTGTCAGATTTTACAACATTTCACAAGCCTTGATTCCGGCCGTCAAATTGCCGTCACATTTCCGGTTTTGACGCAATTCCGGCACAAAAAACCGACTCCCTGCCGAATGGAATCGGCAGAGAGCCAAATAGATTTCACCTTTATTTAAGAAGCAGACTTTCGAGTTCGGTGAGTGCCTTGTTGAATTCGCCGAGGGCACTTGTCACGGTGTCGGGCTTGGTGAGGTCAACGCCTGCGATCTTCAATTCTTCAAGCGGATAATCCGATCCGCCGGTCGAAAGGAATCTCAGATAATCTTTTGCACCGTCGTGATTGAGAATTCTGTCGGCAATTGCGACCGCCGAGCAGAAACCGGTTGCGTACTGGTAGACGTAGAACGCATTGTAGAAATGCGGAATTCTTGCCCATTCGATGTCCTGCAATTCGTTGATGACCGCACCCTCATAGTAAAGTTCGTTGAGTTTGCGGTAGATTTCGTTCAGCGTTTCTGCGGTGAGCGGTACGCCGTTCATCTGGGCATCGTGTGCCTGCCGTTCGAATTCCGCAAAGAGTGTCTGGCGGTAAACGGTCGTGCGGAAACCTTCGAGGAAATGGTTGAGAATGTATGCACGCTTTTTCGGATCGGTTTCTTTTGCAAGCAGGTATTTGGAGAGCAGAACTTCGTTGACGGTCGATGCGACCTCTGCTACCATAATGCGGTAATCGTGGTTGGCGTAGTCCTGTGTCGTATCCGAGAACCAAGAGTGCATCGAATGTCCGAGTTCATGTGCCAGTGTGAATGCATCATCCAGTTTGTCGGCATAGTTGAGCAGGACGAACGGATGCACGCCGAAGACACCGCAGGAGAATGCACCGGTTGTTTTGCCCTTGTTTTCGTATACATCGATCCAGCGTTCCGAGAATGCACGCTTTAAGAGTTTGCCGTACTCTTCGCCGAGCGGTTTGGTTGCTTCGAGGACGAGTTTCTGTGCCTCCTCGTAAGGAATTTTCATATCGACTTCGGCTACCATCGGGCAGTAGAGATCGTACATATTGAGTTCGTCAAGTCCCAATACACGGCGACGGAGTTCAAGGTATCTCCGCATAATCGGCAGTCCGCCGTGAACGGCTTTGATGAGGTTATCGTAAACGCTAATCGGTGCGTTGTTCGAGAACAGTGCTTTTTCGCAAGCGGAGTTGTACCCTCTCACACGGGTGTAGTAGTTATCCATTTTAACACTGCCTGCATACATTGCGGCAAACGTGTTGATATAGCGATTGAATTCGCCGAAATAAGCCTCGAAGGATTCTTTTCTGACTCTTTGGTCCGCACTTTCACGGAACACGCCGAAATTGCCGTGCGTGAGCGTAACGGTATTTCCTTTTTCGTCCTTGATGTCGGGGAATGTCATATCGACCGATTCGAGCATACCGAAGCAATCCGATGCCGTTCCGGATGCGTCCGAGAGAAGTGCCAGCATCTGTTCGGAATGAGCATCAAGGGTATATTTCCGCATTCTGGATGTATCTTCGAGCGAATGGCGATAGGTTGCGAGCCTTTCGTCCTTCATCATTTCGTTGAGTTTCTTCTCGTCAATGGCAACGATTTCGGGATTTACGAAAGACAGTGCCGTGGAGAATTTAACCAGCAGGTTTGTGGATCTGCCGGACATTGCCTGAAATTTGGGATCGCCGTTGTCGGTGCTTTGGTGGAGTGAGGTATAAAGGTAAACGATTTCGATTTCGTGCGACACTTCGTTGATGATGTCAAGTGCCTTTTTCAGACTTTCGACCGATTCACCGAGTGTTCCTTTGAGCGGCGGAATTTTCTCAATGTCCTTTTCCGCTTTCGCATACGCCTTTTCCCATGCCTCGTCGCTCGGGAAAATACCGCTGAAATCCCATGTAAATTCTTTTTTTGCTTCCGCTCTTGTCTGTAATGCCATTTTCTTTTTTCCTTTCTCAATCTTTGACAAACTCTTTATAAATTGCGTTCATTGCTTTTTCAAGATCTTTTTCTTCCACGCCGATGATGATATTAAGTTCGCTTGAACCTTGGTCAATCATACGAATATTGATGCCTGCGTTCGACACGGCATCGAAAACTCTTGCGGCAGTTCCCCTTGCCTTGATCATACCCCGACCGACCACTGCCAAGAGTGCCAGACCGTCGTCACAGGTAACGGTGTCGGGACGGCAACTTCTCGTAATGGACGAAATGATTTTTTCCTGCTTGCCTTCGAGTTCACTGCTCGGCACAATCACACTCATGGTATCGACACCGGACGGCAGATGCTCGAAGGAAATATCGTTGTCTTCGAGTGCATCGAGGACTTTCCTTGCCAGTCCCAGTTCGGCATTCATCATATCTTTTTCAATGGTGATAACCGAAAAGCCCTTTTTCCCTGCGATACCGGTAATAACGGTTTTTGCATCGTATTCGTTTGTTTCGGCGACAATCATTGTCCCCGGGGCATCGGCATCGTTTGTATTGCGGATGTTAATGGGGATGCCTGCCGAACGGACGGGGAAAATGGCGTCTTCGTGCAGAACCGATGCACCCATATAGGAAAGCTCCCGCAGTTCCCTATACGTAACGGTGCGAATGGGGCGTGGATTTTCGACGATTCGGGGATCAGCCATAAGACAACCCGAAACGTCCGTCCAGTTCTCATAGAGGTCTGCTCCGCAGGCTTCGGCGACGATTGATCCCGTGACATCCGATCCGCCTCTCGAAAAGGTTTTGATCGTGCCGTTCGGCATAACGCCGTAAAATCCCGGGATGACGGCATATTGGTGCTTTTTCAGTTCTTCCGAGAGGACTTTATGCGTTTTTTCGCTGTCGAACGTGCCGTTGTCCTTGAAGAAGATGACCGACTCGGCATCGATGAAATCGAATCCCAAATATTTTGCCAAAACCAGTGACGAGAGATATTCCCCACGGCTTGCGGCGAAGTCACGCCCCGTGTGGTGATTGATGCCGTCACAGATGTATGCCAGTTCTCCCGAAATATCGTATTGCAGTCCCAAGTCACGGATGATAGAGTTATACCGTTCCGAGATTTTTGCGAAATCTTCGGTAATATCCTCTCTTGCCCTTGCTTTTTCGTAGCAACCGTAGAGCATATCGGTGACTTTAATATCGTCTTTCGAACGTTTCCCCGGTGCAGATGCGACTACAAACCGGCGTTCGGGATTGCTCCTGATAATATCGGCGACTTTTTTGAAATGTTCGGCATCCGCCAAAGACGAACCGCCGAACTTGACTGTTCTGATTCCCATATTTTCCTCTTTTCGAATAACATACAATACCTATATATTATATTCTAAATATCGGGGTTTGTCAAGAGATTTTTTCACATTCGGTCTTTTTTCAGGGCAAAAAAGCGGTTTCCTGCCGTTTTCTGAAATTATTCTCCGTATCTCTTGCAAAAGATTGCAAAAAGTGGTATAATGATAAGCATAAATACTCTGAATGGCAAATGAGGTACAACTTATGAAAACATCAATCAATACCGGTGTACTCAGTCCGAAATTCGTCACGCTCCGTGAGAGCATTCCGATGCTCAAAGAAGCGGGATTCGACTGTTTCGACATATCGCTTTACGAGGAAAAAGGCTTTGAATCCTTCTTCAACAAACCGAATTATATGACAGAGGCAAAGGAACTCCGCAAAATCGCCGATGCCTGCGGGATCACCTGCAACCAATCACATTCGGTTTATCCGACATCCTATCCGGATGATACGGACGAGCATATTACGGCTAACAAGGAGTTGCCCGAAAAGATTCGTCGGACGATTGAAATTGCATCGGTTCTCGGTGCAAAATCGATTGTGGTGCATCCTCGCCAGCATTTGCACTGGTGCGATCATGCAAATGAACTGTTGGAAGAAAACATTTCGTTTTACGAATCTCTCGAGGGGTACTGTCGGCAATACGGCATCAAAGTGGCTCTCGAAAATATGTGGCAACGCAACCGTTACGGCAATGCGATTGTAGATTCGACCTGCTCAACGCCCTCCGAGTTTGTCGCTTATATGGATCGGTTGAACCCCGATTATTTCATTGCTTGTCTTGACATCGGGCATTGCACGTTGACCGACCACGATCCTGCCGATATGATCCGTGCTTTGGGGCATTCCCGTCTGCACGCTCTTCACGTTCACGACAATGACGGTGTGGGAGATCTGCACACCGTGCCTTTCCAGCCGAATCATGCAAAAGTCAATTGGAACAGTGTTATCGATGCGTTGGTCGAGATCGATTATGACGGTGACATAACGCTCGAAACCGACTATTTTATGCGGAATATTCCTCTTGAACTTGTTCCTGCCTCTCTCAAATATGCCTCCGCTACCGCTCGGTATCTCGGCGATGCGATTGAGAGAAAGAGGCAGTGAGAAAGGCCTTGAGACTCTGCCTCAAACTCCGCATAGGGCTTTCTTGGATTGGGGCAGTGTCGCAAGTTTTTCCTCTTTTCTCTCATCGGAATTTTCCGCCGACAAAAGTCAATCGGGGGCGAAAAAGTCTGCAAACGGGGCGGGACTTGTAAGTGTTGCACTTTGGTAGGCTTTATAGTTCGGTGTTGTCATCGATTCGCACCAGAGGGCGATGTTTTTTCCGTCGGGGTTTGCCTCTCCGCCGTACCGTCTGTCGCCGAGCAGTGGCAGGTATCTTGATGCGAACTGGGCTCGGATCTGGTGGGTTCTTCCGGTCATGAGGTTGACTTTAACAAGCGTCCGAGTCTTTCCGTCTTCGCTCTTTGTTCCGATTGTCCGATATGTGAGAATTGCTTCTTTCACACCTTGCCTTTTTCGGTCAACGACAAAAGTTTTATTTTTCTTCCGATCGTAAAAGAGCAAATCTCGGAGTTCATCCTCGTCCTTCTCGGGCTTTCCGCAGAGAATGGCGGAATAGGTTTTCCGCAATGCGTGATTCCTGACAAGTTCCGAGAAAAAGCCTGCCGTTTCGGAATTTCTCGCATAGAGGATAACGCCTCCGACTCCCCTATCCAGTCGATAAACCGGTGCTAAAAAGCCCTCGTTTTCTGCTTTGAGGATATTGCAAAAACCTTTTCCGTCCTCCGTTTCCTCGCTACACAGTTCCGGCGGTTTGACCGCTACGATATAATCACTGTTTCTTACCAAATAAGTTATCATTTTTTCTCTCCGAAGGTATGATATGTCAAACGATTTTCTGAATGCGGATATTTTGCGGTCGACGCTCGGCGATGATTTTCCGCTTGCCGTCCGTTATGCGGACTTAACCGCATCGACCAATCTCGATGCAAAAAATGCCTTTCTGTCCGGTGCGGACGAGGCGACTTTATTTGTTGCCGGTGAGCAATCGGGTGGGCGTGGCAGGCTCGGTCGCTCTTTTTACTCCCCTGCCGGTTCGGGCGTTTATTTTTCGCTTTTGTTTCCGTCTGTCACGCCTGCCGAATCGCTCCTGTCCCTCACCTGCTCTGCCGGTGTTTCGGTTCGGCGTGGAATTCTCTCGGTGACGGGTTGCGACACGAAAATCAAGTGGGTGAACGATCTGCGTTACCGTGACAAAAAAGTTTGCGGAATCTTGGCGGAATCGCTCACGCTCGGGGACAAATTCGGGCTTGTATTGGGAGTCGGAATCAATCTCCGCCCAATTGATTTTCCGCCCGAATTGCGTGACACTGCCGGCAGTCTTGACAACACGGCTTGTCGCCGTTCCGACCTCATTTGTGCCTGCGTAAAAGAATTATATGCGAATTTATTTACGAGTCCGGAGTTATGGATAGACGAGTATCGTCAAAACTCCTGCACGATCGGAAAATCGGTAAAAATATTGCAAAACGGGGAAGAAATTGCCCGTGGGGTAGCCGAAGACGTTCGCACGGACGGGGCTTTGCTCCTGAAATTTCGGGACGGTACGCTCACGCCCATTCGGTCCGGTGAGGTATCTGTCCGCTAATCATTATACACGGAAAATGCGAATTTGTCAAGCATTTTTCAAATCATTGTAAATCCGAAATGCAATACCCCCAATCAATAGGCGTAGGGATTTTGCTTTCTTTGTACAGTGAAACATCGGTACAACGGTTAAACGGGGTGTTGCAAACATACATTTGCAACACCCCGTTTTAGAGATTTTTTATTCAGTGATGGAATTATGCAATCACGTCATTGCCCCAATCGGTATCTGTATTCTCACCTTCGTTTCCGATTTTTTCAACCGGCTTCGGCGGATCCGTTTTTTCCGTTGTCATTTCCGATGAGCTTACTTCCGGATTCTTATTGTTATCGAAATCCTTGCAGGCAACCAGCATCATGCAAAGCAAAACGCTTAGCATTGCCACACAAAGGATACGCAGCCATGTCTTTTTCATAGTTGTTCCCCTTTCCAGTATCATTTCAGATTTCCGCGTTTGAATTCAAAACTGCGGATTGCCGGACGGTAGATTACATTGCCGTCGGCGTCTACGGTGTACACACGGAGCTCATACTTTCCCTCCAACTCGGAGGTGTCCAGTTCCACGGCGGTAAAATAACTGCCGTCCGGTGCGGTCACCTTGGTACCACCGCTCAGATAGGAGGTGTACACCGCGGTGGTTTCCGCCTTTGCGACAACGGTTCCATCGCTGACCTTCACCAGTTCCACACCGATTTTTTTTGCATCCGTATTGTTTATGCCGGCAATCACGCGGATCGCACCGGACTTTCCGCTCTCGGCAGTGTTGGTCTGAATGCGGTAAGGTGCCGCAGCAGCAGTCACGGAAGCCATAGCTCCGGTGATTTTCTCCGTCGTATCAATTATGCAGTCGCTCTTTGTCAGGCAGGCATCCACCACTTGTTTGACCACACCTGAACCGCACCGATGATTGCACCCTCGGCGTACGCAACGTTCTCCGCCGCAGTGACATTGAAGGTGCCGGTATTGGCACTGTTGGAGATTGTCAATCTCATTTTTGCGGTCCGTCTGGTTCCGCCGAGGATGCCACCGACCACAAATTCGGTCACGGCAGGAGCATTCATGGAGATATTGCCCGTGTTCAGGCAACCGTCAATCAGGGTATTATAAGCATCCATACCGCAGTGTGGCATACCGCCCACAATACCGCCGATCATGCGGTAGCGTTTGGTCGGGGTTTCCTTTCCGGCGTTTACGATGTTGATATTGCCGTTGTTGACGCAGTTTTCAACGGTTCCGCCGACGATCGAACCGATCAACCCACCGATCCATGCGTGGCTGATGCCCACGGTAATATCGGCATTGTTCACACAATTGCGAACGGTGGTCTTTGCGGCACTCCCGATCAGACCGCCCATACGACCGTGAATGTGAATATCATTGCTTGTCGCAGTACGGGAGGTCACCATAGCGGGTAGCTCCAGCTCGCTCTTCATCGGGTTGATGCGGGCAGTGTATCCGTTGGAAATGGAATATCCTTGTCCGTCATAGGTGCCACCGAACACCGAATAGACCGAGCCCGGGTTGGAAGTCAGAATTTCGGTATAGTTGTTATTGAACAACCCGATAGACGGAAGCACTCTGCCACCGAGGTCAATATCAGCGGTCTGAATGAGATACTTTCCCTTAAAGGGGTTCAGATTGGCGGCTTTGGCATCATCCGATTTGTGATCGGTAATGCTTCCGTCTGCATCGGTAAAGGCATGCTGTCTCGCCATCCACAGCAGGTCATCGGCGGACGCAATCTGATAGGGGTTTTCCGGCGAACCGTCACCCTGTGGGCAATAGGTGTCCGGATTGGTCACTGCGTCTGAGTAAGTGACCGGTTGGGGTGCGGGTGCGGTGGTTCCCTCGTCTGCCGCCGTAACGGACAGCATACCGAAAGAGCCGAGAATCATCACTAATGACAAAAATAAAGATAATGTTCGTTTCATGACATACTCCTTTTTTATTTGATTATTGATTTGAATTCATTGCAAACCACTCATTGGCATCATATACCGTGTCATTGTCAGTCGGATCATATATGAGGCTCTTACTGAGTGTAAGGACGTCCTCCGGCAAGAGATTCAATATGTTGCATTCCGGAGTGCTGTAAATTTTGGGTTGATACATTGCTTTGATCTCCTTATTCTTTTTTTAGTTCACGATGATATCGGCATAGTGAGGGGCATGGTCGCTTCCCCATACATCCTCATCGCCCTGTAGCACCTGATAAGTTACTACAGTCATACTGTTCCCCATGCAAAGTGCATGGTCGATGGAATTATTCTCTTCGCCACGAATGTCCGTATAGCCCATTTGTACAAACAGTTCCCACGGAGTCAGCACTCCGGCATTCGGCTCGGAATATTTTTTCCCTGTATTGAAGTCACCGCCGGAAATGACCGAAATCTGCGGGGAATCCTTCAATATTTCGGACAACTGCCCCAGCCACGCATTTGCATCGGCTGTTCTGTAGTCACGCATCAAGATATAGTCCGTATTCGCTCCTTGCTCGGTTGGGGAAACAAAATGCGAATCAGAAACGCAAAATGCTTTACCGGAAGCATCCTGCAAGATCATCCATGCGGTTCCTTTTGTCGCGGTTTTCCTCGCACGGATGTAACCGGCATCTTTCACGGTCAGTCCGGAATCCTTGCTGATGAAGATAGAAGTCGGGATTGTGTCGTCGGTTGCCGTCTCCTTCTCAATCGTCTTTGTATCGGCATTATAGAGAAACCGTTCAAAAGAATTCTCAATATAATTCTCTTTCAGCCAATTCATCAGTCCCGCTGAGTCAGCATCCGCTCGGAATTCCTTTGTCATTTCCTGAAAGCACAAAATGTCTGGCTGATACTTCTGATAAATTGCAAGCATCGTGTCTGCCCGTTTTTCAACCGGATGCCTATCCAGATTGTATCCGAGCACATTATGGTAGAGGATTCGTATAGATTTCATCGGGTTATCCTCCCCTGCCTCCCTTCAGCCGAATTTACCTGCCTGCACCGGCGAGTCATAGGTACCGGTGGAGTCGGTGACGGATACGGAAACCTCATAGCTCCAGCCTTCCCCGATTCCCTCAATGGCAAGCACGATAAATTTTCTGCCACTCGGATCGGTCACGGTTTCGCCATTTACCAAAATCGAGTCATAGCAGGTCGTAACCGAAATTTCTTTGGTGCCTCTGGTTTTGTCATTATCGGCTTTAATCAAGGTGACGGTAAACTTTGCACTGTCCCACTCTGCACCGTTGATAGTGGCAACAAAGCGGTAGGAGCCATTTGTATTGTTGTGTTGCTGAATATAGATTTTACAGAGTCCCAGCATATCAATCTCTTTTGCGGATTTTGTTCCGCAGTTGGTTGCAACAATAATATTTTTTTCGTCATCATTGTAATAGATATCTGCGGTTTCTCCGTTGACATCAACAGAATATACATCGAAAAAGGAAATTCGATTTGCATCCTCATTTCCGGATGCGTAGCCTACAACAGCCCCCACATTTGTAGTATCAATTCTGCTCGGAAGCGTTCCCATATTATAGCTTTTGGCAATCGAATACGTATTTTGTTGAAGCTTCAATGCCGCACCGACGATACCACCGAAATAACAAACATTGGTTCCGAGTTTTGTCACGCTGATATTACCGCAGTTCGTACTGTTATCGATTTTCACACCGATTGCAGCGGCAACAGTATCCTGTTGAGTCATCAAATCCGGAATCACCCCGACAAGACCACCATAGGCACGTGCACCCGTTTCCTTGGCAGTAGCTGTAGTGGCAACTGTAATATCACCCTTGTTTACGCAATTTTCAATCACACCGGAAGTCATACATCCTACCAAGCCGCCCGTTGCACCAACACAACCTTGTACTGTAATATCAGCCTCATTGGTGCAATTGATGATTGTCGTATCCATCGCAAATCCGACTAAACCGCCCCAACGATAGTGAAGCAATGCTTCATCATTTTTATTGCGTCCATCGCCGGTCAACTTACACTCAATAGAACAACTACTGTCCACATAGCAGTTTTCGATTACATTGCAATCAGCCTTGGCATCCGTGCCGCCGACTGCCACACCAACCAAAAGCCCTACACAACTAAGTTTCCGAGCCGTTGTTCCGCTAACACTATTATATTGATATACACTGACCTCTCTCAAAGTTACATTTTTAATCGTTGCACCATAAATAATGCCGAACAAACCTGCTCCCCATGCATTATTGTTTTTGTCCGTACTCAACAAACCCTGAGAAGTTACATATCCGTTGCATATATGATATCCATTTCCGTCATATATACCGCCAAATACATAATGGAGGTCTGTTCCGTTATACCGGTACGCTTTTTTGACGTTATTTCCTGTATAAAAACCGATAGAAGGAAGAATATTACCTTCCAGATCAATATTTGCGGTCTGCTTGAAATATTTACCCGCAAACGGATTTGAAATTTTTTTGCCAGCCGTGCCATTTCCGATCTCATTTGCCATCCACAGCAAATCTGCGCAGAGGAAACCTGATAAGGGCTCTCCTCCGTGCCTTCCCCCTGTGGCTGTGTGTACCCCTCCGGCAATGTCATCATTTCCGGTCCAGCGGTCGTCGTTCCCTCATCTGCCGCCACAACTGACAGCATACCGAAAGAACTCAAGAGCATGACCACGGTCAAAATAATAGCCAACGTTCGTTTCATGAAAATGTTCTCCTTTTTCTTTTTATTATATTTTTAGCGGAAACCGTTTCCGCCGGGGTTCAAAAGAAATACAGGGTACAATTTTTTTAAGGATCTCCGCACCGTTCCGACTGCGGAATTGCACCGTCCGAATGATGCGAAGTGACCTTATGTCCAATCTACATAGATCAGTTGTGGCAGATGGTCACTGATTACACAGCAGAGCCGATCCTTGAGGATGGCATATTCGGGAGCCGTGATCTTGTTCAGATTTCCGCCGAACATCACATGATCCAGTGCACCGCCGATATTTGCCCACACAAACGTGCGAGGCAGATAGTAGCCCTTTTCGTCGTCGTAGACCGGATAACCGATCCATGCCGAATAATCCGGACTGACCTTTGCAAACTCGGTTGCGTGCGTGAGTCCGCCATCCCTGAGCGTTTTGCCCGGATTACTGCCTGCCGAGGAATTGAAATCGCCACCGACAATGATCGGAATTTCGGGGTAATCGGTTTTGATCTCCTCAACCACCTTTAATAGAGTCTGTGCATCCGCCACGCGGTAGGTATTTCCGCGTTCCGCATTGCCTCCGGCGTTGGAATTTGCCGCAAAGTGCGAATTGGTGACAGCAAAGACTCGCTCGGGGTTCGCTTTTTCGGCAAACACCGCCCACGTGGTTCCCTTATCGCCACTCCGTGCACGGTCATAGCCACTGTCCAGCAGAGTGAGTTTCTCGGAATTGTAGAATATCGGGTTGCCCGTGCCTCCTTGGGTACTGAAAACGATTTCCTGATACCCCGCATCGTGCAAGCCGTCCATGAGGACCTTTGCATAACTGCGGTAATAGGCCTGCCCGCATTCCTGCATTCCGATGACATCCGGCAGATAGGCAAGGTAGACCTGCAATGCCAGCTTCGGGCGGTTTGCCGCCGGATATTTATCCACATAGCCGAGCACGTTATGATACATCACGCTGATGTCGGAGTCCTTTTTCACCGCCGTACTCTCCAACCAGCCCGACCACTCCTCCCCGACACTCAGATTCACCGTGCTTTTGGAGGACGGAATGGCTTTGCGTAGTGCGTCATACAACTCGATATACCCTGTCACATGTCCGCTCACAGCCTGCAATCCGGTGGAGGTCACGGCAATGCGGTATTCTCCGGCATCGGCTTTTACCGTGGTGCGGTTCGTGTTGCCAATGAGAATCTCATGCCCTGCAGGCTCGGTTTTGTCGGTTACGATTACCGGAGTTTTTCCGCCATAGTAAGCAAACAGATAATCGCAGAACATTTCCGCAACATACTGCTCTGCATATCCCTCCGCCGGAACCACCACACGAAAATCCTGCAATTCGGTGCCTGCAATTTTGACCGACGTCATAATGCCGACACGGGTGTAATAATACTCATCAATCTCGGAAAACGTACATTTGGAAAGCTTTTTGTCGGGTTCTTTGTAAGCAGGTGTCCGAAGCTGCGTTTTGATAAAATAATCCACCGCATTTGCCACGGTCTGACCGTCCTTTCCGTACAGTACAAGCTGATTGCCGACCTTTGCAACCGCATATCCGCCCGCATCCGGCATCTGCTCCTTTACCGAAGAACTTGCTTTCCGGACGGTATTCCCGAGCAGAATTTCAAAGCCGGTACTCTCGGCATCCGCTTTGACATCTATTCCCTCCTCGCAAATCTCCATGGAAACGCCTGCGTAGGTCGAAAAAGCCGATTGCAGGTTTCTCGCCGCTACGAACAAGGCATCACTCGGATTTTCGGGATAGATGATGGAAAATGCTGTCGTTCCGTTTTCAAACAACACAACATCGCCCGACGGAGCGTCGGTCTCTGAGGAATCATCCGACGAGATAACGGGCTCCGTATTGCCCGATCGGCAGGCAATCCCCCCGAGCAGAACGCAGACAAGCGAGAGCAGTGCCATTGCCCGTTTCATTATTTCATGCTTCATAGGCTTACTTTTGATATGCTTTCAGAATGGAAGCCAGCCCCGCTTCTGCAGTCTTGCTGTACTCACCGAATACTGTGGCAGGGCTATCGCCGTTGGTCACAGCCCAAGCGTAGCGTTGGAACAGCGTCATCACATTTTCATCATGAATAAAAGCAAAATCCACTACAATGTTACTGCGAACCAATTCCAGCATACGGAGGTCATCCGGTGCATCCGCCACCCTTCCGGCAATGGTTCTTTCGTAGAACGCTTCGATATTGCTGGATGCACCGTAATAATTGAGTGCATTCAGAATAACCGCCGAGCAGTGCACATCGGACACCGATTGAGGAATGCCGAACACCGAACAGCCGTAAACCGTACCGATATATTCATCCTCGGACTGATATTTGGGATACGGCAGAATGCCGTACTGCCAGCCGGACACCTTGTTTTTGATGCGTTCGCCCACCAGCAAAGCACTGGAGAAAAAGAGTGCCTTGCCCGAGGTAAAGGTGCCGGTCTCACGTGCACGGGCGGTGGCACCGTCATACTGCACGGAATTGGAATTGCGTACAAAATCCTGAAACTCCAAAATCACATTCCAGTTGCGTTCATTGATTACCGAATCGTAAATCAGCTCGTAAAAACCGTTTTCGGTGGGCTGTACCAGTTTGAGTCCGAAACAGGTGTTTGCCATGCGGATGCTGTGGAGATCAAACATCGTGCCGTAAACATCGTTTGTGGAGTCGTTGTCATCCAGACCGGAAGCAATCTTCGTGGAAAGCTCTCTCATTTCCGCCAGAGTCCAGTTTCCGGAATCGACCAGATCATACAGTTCAAAGTCGTTGTCCTGTGCAATCTTCTTGTTGTAAAAAATGACACTCATGTTTTCAATCATCTCATTCGCCGCATCCCCCGCAACCGAATACAGCTGGCCGTTCACCGTTCCCACGTCATTCCAACCCTTGTACCACCAAGAATCGGACAGGGTAATTTCAGGGAGCTCCAATATATTGTAAAGAACGCCCATTTCCTCCACACGGTAGAGATAATCAAAGCAGGCAAGATCGTATTCCCCTGAGGCACCGGTCAAAAAGGTATTCCAGTTTGCCGCGGCGTCCGCCACCTCGGTGATACTGAATTCAACGCCGAACCACTCCTCAATTCTGACGTTGCGGTCGTATGCCGACTTGGCTACCGTGTCGGAGTCCTCGGAGGTCGCATACAGGTAGCGGTATCTGGACGCACGCACCAGCATATTGAACTCCCGCGGGAACCCTTTCTCGTCGCTGAAATCCTCGGCGGGAAGATCGTCCTGCTTTGTCTCTACGGTCGTTGTACTCTCTGTTGTGTTTCCCTGTTGTTTTTTCTCCGTGCAGCCGATCAGGCATCCGCCCAACAGCAGGCAGGTCAGAACCGCACACAAGACTTTTTTGAATGCATTCATTCTCAATTTCTCACTTTCCTGAATCAATATTACTAAGGACACTGTCATGTGTGGCTTCCCTTCCACCTCACATTTCAGAAATTCTTTGCCAAGCTGACAAAAACGATGTCGCTTTCCCTCTCCTCACTTGGGGATTTATTGAGGTAGGGTGTCTCGGCAAAGAAAAAGGCGTAGTCGGTAATCTGGCTACGCTTTATTTCTATCTATTTGAACTATCTATATTTGGTCTGTTATTATCAATTCATGCTATTTCTTGGCTTATCCAACAACAAAGTCAATGGGTATAACCGTGTTCGGTTCATTCGTTTTCTTGGGGCATCTCAATCTTCCCGATGCCGTTGTAGTAGATTTCAATGGTATGGACTCTTTTGCTGTCAACCTTTACAACCTTGTGGACGAAGACTTTATCAATGAAAGTCCGAATCACTTCACAACTCAATTCTTTTATTTCGGTATAATCTCTGATGACGGACAGGAAATGTTCTGTATTCAGGGATTTTTCCAACAGAGATTAAAATTTTTTTGTCCTTCCTATGCCTCTATGGACAAGTAACTTAAAAACTGCTCACTTTTTTCAAAAAAACTCAAAAATTTTTTTCCGTTCCTGCCTTTCAACTGTCAAATGGGAAGTCGAGAGAAAATTGCCAAAAGATTTTTCAAAAAAATTAAAACTTTTTCTTGCCTTGCTACTTGATAGATGAAAAAGTTAGAAAAAGGGCAAAAAAAAGCCTCGACCGCACAAAAGTCAAGACTTGTCAATTAAACCCATTTATGGATTTTTATAAAGTTACGTTATATGTTTACTATATGAAAGAGCGTGAAATTTACGCTATCGGTCGTCCGAGCCTTGAAAATCTCACTCCGAACGAGAGAAAAGCGTTCTTT
>CAVGAA010000007.1:0-63884 GCA_963627065.1 bacterium
GTGTTGACGTTGATTTTGGAAACGCCGAGCGAAATTGCCTTTTTGATCTGGTCTGCCGGAATGCCTGTTCCGCCGTGCAGGACGAGGGGCATTTCTCCGACTTTTTCGGAAACGGCTGCCAATGTTTCAAAGGAAAGTCCCTTCCAGTTAGCCGGATATTTGCCGTGAATGTTTCCGATGCCTGCTGCGAGCATGGTAACACCGAGATCGGCAATCATTTTGCATTCGTTCGGATCGGCACATTCGCCCATACCGACAACGCCGTCTTCTTCACCGCCGATAGCACCGACCTCTGCTTCGAGAGAGAGTCCCAACTGCGATGTGACGTGAACGAGTTCACGGGTTTTCTCGACGTTTTCGGCAATCGGATAATGCGAGCCGTCAAACATAATGGAAGAAAATCCTGCTTTGATGCACTTGTAGCATCCTTCGTATGTGCCGTGATCGAGATGCAGAGCAACCGGAACGGTGATGTTCAGTTCCGAAATCATTGCTTTGACCATATCGGCAACGGTCTTGAATCCGCACATATATTTTCCTGCCCCCTCGGAGACACCGAGAATGACGGGAGAGTTCAACTCCTGTGCGGTTTGGAGAATGGCTTTGGTCCATTCGAGGTTGTTGATGTTGAACTGTCCGACGGCATAATGCCCCGCCTTGGCTTTTTCGAGCATTTCTTTTGCAGAAACGAGCATGGTTAAATCCTCCGTACCCTATAAATCTTTACCGCACTATATTATATACCATTTTGACCGAAAAATCAAGTTCTTTTGCAAAATTCGGTCATTTTTTCTTATTTTTCTTCGATTGCACGCAATTTTAAGCCTTTTCGGTCGATTTTTCCGTTCGGCGTATGGGGCAAAATGTCCAGTTTGCGGAATTTTGCCGGCATCATATACCTCGGCAGTTCCGCCGTGAGTGTCCCTCGCAGGTCGTCCTCGCTCACGTCACCGGTGTAAAACAGCACGATTTGCTTCCGCTCATCGTCATAAACGCAACAGCACTGCCCGATTTTTTCGCATTTGTCGGAGGCGGATTCGATCTCGCCGAGTTCGATGCGGTGTCCCTGATGCTTGATCTGTGCGTCGGCTCTGGTATGAAAAACGAGTTCGCCGTATTTGTTGTAACTTGCCAAGTCGCCCGTGCGGTAGACGGTTTCCCGATAAGCCGACTGCAACGGGTTCTGTAAGAAGGCTTTTTCGGTTCTTTCATCATTATAATAACCGAGCGTGACGCAAGTGCCACGCAGGTAAATTTCACCCGTTTCCCCTTCTCTGACCGGTTTTTGATTTTCGTCCAAAAGGAGGACGCCGGTATTGCGGAAGGGCTTTCCGACGGGGATCGGTTCACCGTCTTCAAGTTCCCGACAGGCTTTCCAATAACATGACATTCCGGTTGCCTCGGTCGGTCCGTACAGATTGAAAAACGTTGCGTTCGGTAATGCCTCACGCCACAGTTTGTACTGCCTCGGCGGGAAAACTTCACTGCCGAATGCGACCGTCCGCAGTTCTCTCGGCGGATTCTTTTCAAGGACGCCGTAATTCGAAATCATAGTCAATGCCGACACAACCCAGCAGATCGTGTTGATGTGGTATTTGTTGAGATAGTCGCAAAGGAGCATCGGGAACGAAAAGTTCATTTTCGGAATGAAATAGGTCGTTGCCCCGAATTTGATTGTCGGCATCAGTTCTTTGAGCGGTGCATCGAAAAAGAGCGGTGTCTGGTTGCCGAAGATGCAGGTTTCGTCAAAGCCCAGTGCCTCGCAAAGAGCCTCGGTATAGTCGATGACCGAACGGTGGCAGGCGACAACGCCTTTCGGCACGCCGGTCGATCCGGAGGTAAAAACGATATAAATCGGATCGATATCGAGTTGCTTTTCCCGTACTTTTTGCAGTGCCTGCGTGTCGATCTCGCCGTCTAAATCGTCAAAACATAGTACTTTTCCTTGCCAATCGAGTTTTTCGGCGACTTTTTTGCCTTTTTCGTCAACGACAATACAGTCCGCTCCGACCGTTGCGAGAATGCTTTCAATCCGATGTTCCGGCATGGAAATATCGAGCGGAATGTAAAATCCGCCGGCATAAATCACGCCGAAAAATACCGCTGGGACATTCGGGTGCTTTTCCATAAGGACGGCGACAGGCTTTCCCCCGTAGCCGTATGCCAGCAACTTTGAACCGATTGCCTGCGAATGTCTTAACAGTTCACCGAAACACAAATCGTTTTTGCCGTCCGAAAACGCAGTTTTCTCGGGCAGGCGTGGTGCGGTATTTTCCAGATATTGCAAAATATTCGTCAGCATACGCTATCCCCTTTCGCCTCTTTTTGTGCTTGATTCTGTCTGCGTAACTGACCGCAGGAGGCGTTGATGTCCGCCCCCAATGTCCGCCGAACCGTTGCACGAATGCCGTGCGATTCGAGAATGTTTGCAAAGCGGTGAATCGATTTTTTGTCCGAGTGCGTAAAGCCGGTTTCCTTGACGGGGTTGACCGGAATCAAATTGACGTGAATCGGCATCGTTTCGGTTCTGCTACGCAGGTGCGAATTGAGCGTTTTTGCAAGTTTCAATGCGTTTTCTTCGCTGTCGTTTTTGCCTGCTATCAGGGTATACTCGAAAGAAATTCTGCGGTTCGTCACGGCAAAATATTCACGGCACGCTCCGAGCAGTTCGTCGATATTGTAACTGTTGTTGACCGGCATAATGGACGATCTCGTTTCGTCGTCCGGTGCGTGGAGCGACACGGAAAGCGTAATGGGCAGATTCTCTTTTGCGAGCATTCGGATTTTGTTTGCCAGTCCGCAGGTGGAAAGAGAGATGTGTCTGTAACCGATGTTGATGCCCTCGGGTTGGTTGACGAGATGCAGGAATTTCAGTACGTTTGCGTAATTGTCGAGCGGTTCGCCGATGCCCATCATCACGATGTTTGAAATGCGTTCGCCCATATCTTTCCCTGCCATGAGGACCTGCCCCAGCAGTTCCCCTGCCGTGAGATCCCGCACTTTTCCGCCGATTGTCGATGCACAGAACCGACACCCCATCCGACAACCGACCTGAGAGGAAATACAAATGCTGTTACCGTGTTCGTATTTCATGACAACGCTTTCCACGCAGTTTCCGTCTGCAAGTTCAAAAAGGTATTTGACCGTTCCGTCTATGGCGGACACAAGTTTGACGGCGACTTCCGGCATAGTCCAGAGCGTTTCGGCTTTGAGTTTGGCACGCAGATTTTTTCCGATGTCGGTCATTTCGTCAGGCGACAGTCCACGGTGCAATCCCGTGAAAATCTGCTTTGCTCTGTAACCTGCCTCGCCGATTGATTTCATAAACTCTTCAAGTTCATTCGGCATCATGGCAAGCAATTCGGGCTTTTGATTTGTTTCCGCCATTTTTATATCCTTTCCAGAACCGCTATGAAAAATCCGTCCGTTCCGTCCGTGTCGGGGTAAAACGTTTTCTCGGAAAGCAGGCGATAATCCTTGCGTTCCGACAGAAACCGTGCGATGTTGTTTTCATTTTCGTCCGGCAGAACCGTGCAGGTCGAATAGACCAGTCTTCCGCCGATTTTGAGGAGATTTGCGGACTGCATGAGAATTTCCGACTGTATCTGCGGTAATTTTTCGCTTTCCGCAGGATTTTTATACCGCAATTCCGGCTTTTTTCCGATGACGCCGAAACCCGAACAAGGCACATCGCACAGTACACGGTCGGCATTCCCCACATATTCGGGGAGAGGCTCTCTTGCATCCCGTTCTCTCGTTTCGACAATTTCAATTCCGAGCCGTTTTGCACTCTTTACGACAAGCGACAACTTTGATTTGTGCAGATCGCAGGAAAGGATTTTCCCTTTGTTTTGCATTTCTATTGCAATTCCGAAGGACTTCGATCCCGGGCAGGCACAGACGTCCAAAACCTGCATATTCGGTTTTGCATCGAGGCTTTCGACCGCCAGTTGCGATGCCTCGTCCTGCACGAAGAAAAGTCCGTCACGGAAACCGTATAGTTCTGTCACGGGTGCATTTCCGAAAAGTTTAATACCGCTCCCGCTTTGCTCGGTTTTCTCGGCAGAAAAGCCGTCCGCACGGAATTTGGCAAGCAGATCGTCCCTTGAAATACGCAATGTGTTGGTTCTCACCGTCAAGGCAGGATGCGTTTCGAGTGCTTCCGAAAAAGACACCGTCTTTTCTTCGCCGAGTGTGTCGAGCAGTTTTTTTGCCAGTTCCGGACAGACGGAATATCTGACCGAGAGATAGGTTTCTTTCGGTTCTGCGGGTGGGAGTGGCAATTCCTTGTTGTGCCGAATCAAGGTCCGCAGGATAGCATTCACGAAACCTCTGATTTTCGGGCTTGCCAATGCAACCGTTTCGTTGACGACGGCGTAGTCCGGAATCCGTTCCATAAAGCACAACTGATAAAAGCCGAGTCGCAAAAGTCCCTTCGCATCGGGACTGATTTTTTCGGGCGGTCTGCCTGCGTAAAAGGCTATGGCATAATCCAATCGCAATTTCTTTTCGAGTACGCCGTAGACGAGAGCCGTTGCAAGATTTTTATTGACGTTTGACAGTTCCGACCGTTCCAAAATCGCATCGAGTGCCAGATTTGCGTACTGCCCGTTTTCGACTTTTGCGAGGACATCGAGGGCAATTTTGCGTGGATTTTTTTCCATTAAATCGCATCTCCCGAACGGTTGCCCAATCTGTCGCCTGCCTGAATGCCACGACCGTTGATATAAGCCTCTGCCGTCATTCTGCCTTTTCCCTCGGGCAGAACGCCGAGAATGTCCAATGTTCCCGCACCGCAGGCAACCGTGATTTTGCCGTCTTTGGTTGCAAGAATATCCCCTGCTTCAGCGTTATCGGGCTTTGCAAGGTCCGACACTTTCGCACTTGTGATTTTGAGGAGTTTCCCCGCACCTGTATGTGTAAATGCAAGCGGTACGGGCGACAGTCCTCTGATCTGGTTATGAATTTCTTCGGCGGAACGGCAAAAATCGATTTTGCAGTCGCACTTTTCAATTTTTTTGGCATAGTTTGACTTGCCGTCATCCTGCTTGATTCTTGTCAGTGTTCCGCTTTTGAGTTCTTTTATCGTATCGAGCAGAACTTTTCCGCCACAGACGCCCATTTTATCGTGGAGCGTTTCGAAATTGTCCTCATCTGTGATTTCGACTTTCCCCTGCAGGAGAATGTCACCGGTATCGAGTCCGGCATCCATCATCATCGTGGTAATTCCGGTCACTTTTTTGCCGTCCATAATCGCCCTTTGCATGGGGGCGGCACCACGGTATTCCGGCAGGAGTGAACCGTGTACGTTGATGCATCCGAGCGGTGGAAAATCCAATACCGACGGGGGCAGAATTTTTCCGTAAGCCGTAACGACAATCAGGTCGGGGTTCAGTTCAAAAAGCAGGTCGGTGAATTCCTGCGTCCGCAGTTTTTCGGGCTGGTAGACGGGAATGCCGTTTTCAAGGGCGAATTTTTTCACCGGCGGAGGTGTCATGACATAGCCTCTGCCTTTTGGTTGGTCGGGTTGCGTGACGGCACCGACAATTTCGTCATCCGACTCCAAGAGGGCTTGCAAAGAGAACACCGCAAAATCGGGTGTTCCCATGAACAGAATTCTCATTTTCTTGCCTTTTTCTCTTTCTTTTCGCCGTTTTCTTCTTCGGGTGCTAAACAGTCAATGAAAAGTTTGCCGTCCAAGTGGTCAATCTCATGGCACAAAGCACGTGCCAGAAGGTCACTCCCCTGCACCTCGAATTCTTCTCCGTCCCGACCTGTCGCACGCACGGTCACGTATTTCGGGCGTATCGTAACGCCCCAACGCCCCTGAATTGAGAGGCAACCTTCCTCCTCACGCTGTTCACCGGCATAAGCGATGATTCTGGGGTTGATGAGATAAATGGGTTTTCCCTGCTCGACTTCGACGACGGCAATTCTGCGAAGGACGCCGACCTGCGGTCCTGCCAGACCGCAACCGTTTGCGTTCCGCATGGTTTCGAGCATATCGTCAAGCAGTCTGCAAACTCTCGGTGTGACCGCGTCGATCGGTCTGCACACCTTTCTGAGCGTATCGTCACCGTATTGCACAATTTTTAATTTTGCCATATTAAATTCCTCTTTTCATGTCCTACAGCGAGGACGGATTGAGATCGATTCCGAAAAATAATTTTTGTTTGGAAAAGCCGTTTGAAACCTGCAAAAGCAAGGTCTGCAGGAGCGACATCACCTGCTTTGTCAATCGGCATTTGATCACGATGCGTTGCCGATAGCGGTTGTCTACCCGATAAACCGGTGCTTCCACCGGACCGAATACCAGCAGTTCCGCCGATGCGAATTTTTCGTCTTTTCGCAATTTGTTGAGTTCTTCCATCAGTCGGACGCAGGCAATCTGCACGATGTTTTCGACCGGTCCGGAGATGCACAGGAGGGCAATGTCGCAGATTGGCGGAAAGCAGAGTGCCCTCCGCAATTTGATTTCGTGTTCGTAAAACGTTTCGTAATTCTGCTCGCAGGCAAGTGAGATGACATCATTGTCGGGGCAGTTGGTCTGAATGATTGCACGTCCCGGGAGGTCGGCTCTCCCCGCACGTCCTATCACCTGCGTGAGCATTGCGAAAGTTCTTTCGTTCGCTCTGTAATCGTTGACGTATAGGGACGAATCGGCAAGCAGGACGCCGACCAAAGTCACGGACGGAAAATCGTGTCCTTTCGTGACCATTTGCGTTCCCAAAAGAATGTCCGCTTCATGCCTGCGGAATTTTCCGAGCATTTCGTGGTAGGACTGTTTCGAACCGGTCGTGTCGGCATCCATACGCAAAATTCTTGCGTTCGGAATGTGCGTTTTCAGTTCTTCTTCGATGCGTTCCGTGCCGAATCCCATGGGTTGCAGATGCTCCGATCTGCAGGAGGGACAGACTTTCGGCACGCCCAATTCCAGACCGCACCAATGGCAGACCATGCGTGGACTGTTGAGCCAACCGCTTTTGATTTTGTGATAGGTCATTGCGACCGAACAGTTCGGGCAGGTAAGCGGTTGTCCGCAGGTTCTGCAAGAGATACTTGCGTTATACCCACGCCGATTGAGAAACAGAATTGCCTGCTCCCCTTTTCCGACCGTTTCCGCAAGACCGTTCAGGAGTCTTTCGCTCATCTCACCGGTATTTCCCGCTCTGAGTTCCGCACGCATATCAATCACTTCGACCGTCGGCAGTTTGGCATTTCCGTAACGTTCTTTGAGCGGTACATAGGTATAAACACCGTCCATTGCCTTTTTGTAACTTTCCACCGCAGGCGTAGCCGATGCAAGGAGCATTAAGGCTTTGTGATAGGCACAGCGGTATCTTGCAATGTCACGGGCATGGTATTTCGGATCTTGATCCGATTTATAGGTATGTTCCTGTTCTTCGTCAATGATGATCGCACCGAGATTTTTCACCGGAGCGAATACGGCGGATCTCGTGCCGATTACGATATTCGCTTTGCCTGCACGAATCCGACAGTAGGCATCGTACCGCTCCCCCGATGTCAGGGCAGAGTGAATCACCGCCACATTCTGACCGTAACGGGAGCAGAAAATTGCCACCGATTGCGGTGTTAAGGCAATTTCGGGCAGGAGGAGAATGACGCCCCGTCCGGCATCGATCAATTTGTCGATAAGGGCAATCATCACGCTTGTTTTTCCGCTACCGGTCACGCCGTGCAGGAGTGCCGCTTTCGCTTCGCCCGAAAAGGCAAGTCCCGAGAGCGTTTCGAATGCTCTTGTCTGTTCTTCGCTGAGTTTTCGTTCTTTTCTGCCCGTGTAGGCAATTTCGGCATACGGGTTGCGTTCCACGTGCGACAGTGCGGACTGCAAAATGCCCTTGTCTTTCATGGCATTCAGTTGTGTACCCGATACGCCTGCCGACCGCATGAGGTCCCCTGCCGGCATCGGTGCGTTTTCCGCCAGTAAAATTTTGAGGACGTCTTTGTGTTTTTCTGAACGCAGGGGCTTGATTCCGTCGCGACTTCTGCCCTCGCTCAACTCTTTTGCGGTATGTTCCGAGCAGGCAAGCGACCACACGGTTTCGGTCTTTTCGGCTTTGTCCCGTTCGAGTTCCACCCGTTTTGCAATCGCACCGATTTTGAGCAGTCTGCGTAAAGAACCTTCCACCTGCACGGAAAACTTGCTCCGCAGGCTTGTGCCGGTTGCCTCGCCTGCCTCACGTATCGTTTTATATACAGATAAATCCGACTGCCGTATTTTGTCGGAGTCGGAGAAATCTTTGTCTGTTGCGGTATAGATTTCACGCAGTTTGAGAATGGACGAGATGGGAGCCATTGCCCTTGTCGCCTCTTCTGTCGTGCAGAAAACCCTGTTACGCATAAATTCGCACAGTCCCAACATCTCACGGTCAAGCGAAATACTGTCGGGGCAACGTGTCCGAATCATTTTCAGTTCTTTGAACCGAGTCGTGTCACGAACCTCCGCAACAAGTCCCAGTCTTGTCTGATTGCGGATTCCGAACGGAACCGTGACAAAGCACCCTGCCGTCACCGCTCCGTTTCCCATTTCGCACGGGATTTCATAATCGTACAGGCAGTCTACCGCATACGGATTTCCCAGCACATATACCCCTGCGTAACGCAGACGCAGATTATTGTCCGCATCAAACAGTTCTTCCCTCATCCGATTTCTTTTGTCGGCGTGTCGGCGTTATCGGCTTTTTTAGCCTCTTCGGCTTTTTTTGCTTCTTCTGCTTCCTCTTCGGCTTCTTCCAGTTTCAACTCGGCTTCGTTGCCTGCCTCCCAGAGTTCTTCGGCATCCTCCGGATGATCCTCGGCATGCAGGTCGATTTCATAAATGCCCCGATTGATACGATTGACGGCAACTTTTACGGCTTTGTCGTCACGCAGTTCACGGTCGACCTGAAAAATGAGGGAGCGATCTCCGCCCTTGTTCTCGGCTTTGCTCTTTTCTGCCGCTGCGTGCTGACGGACATATTCGTCCGTGATGAGTCTTGCACATCTTGCGGTGGCAAGTGCCAGTTCGTAGCGGTTGTAATTTCCGTGTGTCAATTCGTCGATGGTTGGGTGTAACATAATACTCTATAACTCCTTAAACTATTATAAACAAAATAATTTGCGTGCCGTTTTTCCGTGCTTATTCTTCCGAGAAGAACTTTTCCTTGGCATCACGGTTGCGTCTGACGGCACATTTTTCGGCGGTGATGATCGCTTTGATTTCCTCAACCGCTCTGTCGATTCCGTTCTCTCTGTTGTATACGACATAATCGTAATTCGGCAGATATTCAAGTTCTTCTTTTGCTCTCGCCATTCTGCGTGCGATAACCTCTTCGGTTTCCGTGCCTCTCCCACGCAGGCGTTCTTCCAGTACCCGATAGGACGGGGGCAGAAGCATAATGAGAACCGCCTCGGGAAACTGCCGTTTGATGTTCATCGCACCCTCAACCTCAATTTCGAGGAGCAGGTTTTTACGGTCGGCAAGGACCGCTTCGGATTCGCTCCGCAGTGTGCCGTAGTAGTTTCCGCAATATTGCGTATATTCGAGCAGTTCTCCCCGCTTGATGCGTTCTTCAAAATCTTCACGGGTGATATAATGGTAGTTGACGCCGTCAACCTCGCCTTTTCTGGGGGCTCTTGTCGTAGCCGACACCGAGAAAACGAATCCGTGCGATTCGAGCAATTTTTGGTTGACCGTTCCTTTTCCGCTACCGGCAGGTCCGGAGACCACGACCAGCAATCCTTTTTCGTCGCTCATAAATGTCCTCATTCTTCCTCGTCCGAAACTTCTTCGTCTTCTTCGTCTGCATCGCTGTTTTCCAGTCGGTTTGCAATGGTTTCGGTCTGAATTGCCGAGAGAATAACGTGTTCCGAATCGGTGATAATGACGGCACGGGTACGTCTTCCGCAGGTCACGTCAATTGCACGTCCGTCATCTTTTGAATCCTGAATCAACCGCTTGATCGGAGCGGAATCGGGATTTGCCAGTGCCACGATGCGGTCGGATGCGACCATATTCCCGAAACCGATATTGATAAACTTCATAAATTATACTCCCGTTATTCCAGATTCTGTATCTGCTCTCTGATTTTTTCCAGTGTGCATTTGAGGTCGACAACCTTTTGTGCGACATTCGCATCGGTGCATTTCGATCCGGTTGTGTTGATTTCTCTGTTCATTTCCTGAATGAGAAAATCCATTCTTCTCCCGACCGCATCGCCGTCCCTGAGCAGTTTTTCGCAGGCGTCTAAATGCGTCCGCAGTCGCACCAGTTCTTCGTCGATTGCAACTTTATCGGCAAAAATCGCACATTCCGTTAAGATTCTCGATTCGTCCGGTGTGACGTGGTTGTCTGCGAGTGCGACCCGCACACGTTCGGCAAGTTTTTCACGGTAGTTTTTCACCGTGTCGACCGACAGTGCCTCGATTTCGTCCGTCACCGTCCGGATGCAGGCAATCTTCCCTAAGAGGTCCCCCGCCAGTGCTTTCCCTTCACGCTCTTTTGCGGAGAAGAAGGCTTTTGTCGCCTCGTCCAGTACCGGCAAGAGGTCCGCCCAATCCTTTTCGATGTCGTCCTCGGGTTTGACCGTTACAAACAGATCGCTGTTACGTGCAACGCTCATAACCGTTATATCGTCACGCAGACCGTATTCGTCACGCAGACGATAGAGTGCCGACAGATAATTTTTGACTTTTGCATCGTCTATTGACACACTTCCGCCGTCACTGCCGTTTTCAACCGTGATACCGATGTCGACTTTTCCCCGTGTCAAGCCTTTTTCCTGCAAGTACGGCTTGATGCGTTCTTCAAGATAGGAAACCTGCCGACTGATCCGGACCGAACAATCGAGAAATCTGCTGTTGACCGATTTTATCTCAACCGTCACGTCCCGACCGCCCACGGTCATACGTGAACGCCCGAACCCCGTCATACTGCGAATCATTCAAAACACCTCGTAAACATACCTATACAGAATAATTATAACGCATTTTCCCCGATTTGTCAAGTTCTTTTTGACAATTTCGGTTATGCACCCTCATATTTCTTATCTTTCAAATGTTTTTCCATCTCACGGTTTGCATCCCGTTTGGCATCCGACTCCCGTTTGTCATAGAGTTTTTTGCCACGGCACAGACCGATTTCCGCTTTGACGTATCCGCCCGAAAAGTACAGGGACAGCGGAATGAGAGTATACCCTTTTTGCTGTGTCAAGCCTTGCAGTTTGAGAATTTCTTTGCGATGCATCAAAAGTTTTTTGTCACGGAGCGGTTCGTGGTTGTAGCGGTTGCCCTGCTCGTAAGGACTGATATGCACGCCGACGGCAAACAGTTCCCCGTTTATCACTTCGCAATAGGAATCTTTGAGGTTTACCCGTCCGCCACGAATGCTTTTGATTTCCGTTCCGGTCAAGACAACGCCGGCTTCATATTTTTCGTCCACAAAATAATCATGCCACGCTTTTTTGTTCTGTGCAATGATTTTTTGCGATTTTTTCGTTTCGCTCATACGCTCCTCCTAAGATTTGCGATTGTTGAAGAAAAGTTCTTCGTCGGGGAAAAACAGATTCCAGAATTTTCTTGCCATCCGGACGACAAAACTTTCGTCCTGATCCGAATTGACCAGTTCCTGCAACTCCTCTTTTTCCTCCGTCAGTTCATTTTTGCTCTGTTCGAGTTCTTTTTGCTGTTCCGTGAGTTCGTTGTACCGCATGGCACTGTTGACGAAGACAATAATGGCGACGACAACCAACACGGCAAGAAAAATTCTTACCATAAGGCTCAGGCTGAATTGCTTTTTTCCTGTTTTTGCCATCGGAATCCCCTCCTCGCTTTTTTCGGAACAACCTTTAACCGATTACCTCGTAAAGGCTTGACGCATCGGCTTTTGCGGTGTACTCTTTGACCGACAGTACACGGACTTTTAACTTTCTTTCTCCGAATGTAATTTCGAGGATGTCCCCTTCTTTGACGTCATAGGACGCTTTTGCAGGTCTGCCGTTGACCGTGACGTGATCGGCATCGCACGCGTCGTTTGCGACCGTCCGCCTTTTGATGATGCGTGACACTTTCAGATATTTATCAAGTCTCATAGTTTCTCCGTCAATCAAAATAATGTGCAAAAGTTTCACGGCAATCGTACAGAACTTTTTCCATATCGATTGAGGTGAATTCGCCGTTCCGATACAAAATTCTGCCGTCGACCATTGTCATCATAACATCGTGTGAATCGGCACTGAATGCGAGCATAGCGTAATCGTCATAGTTCGGAATGTTGTGCAGACTGTCACGGTTGATTAAAATCAAGTCGGCTCGGTAGCCTTTTTCCACACGACCGCAGTCCGCCCGTCCCTGTGCCTGCATACCGTTTACGGTTGCCATCGGAATGAGTTCCGCCGAGCGAATCTCGGTCGGGTTGTGTGTCGTACCCTTGTGAATGAGTGCCGCCGTCTGAATTTCACGCAGAATGTCCAGTCGGTTGTTCGATGCGACACCGTCCGTTCCGAGTCCCACGTTGACGCCTGCATCCAGAAGTTTCCGCAAAGGGGCGACACCGCTTCCGAGTTTGAGATTACTCACGGGGTTATGTGCGACCGTCACGTTCTTTTCGTGCAGAATTTCAATGTCGCCGTCGGTTACCCATACGCAATGGGCGGCGGTTGTCGGCACATCGAAAACGCCGGTATCTCTGAAAAATTCGGTCGGCGTTTTGCCCCATCTGCCGATGCATTCCTCGTGTTCCTTTTTGGTTTCGGACAAATGAATCTGCATACCCGTTTTGAACCGGTGTGCCAAGTCCGCCACATATTCGCAGGCTTTCGGGACATTTGTATATTCGGCGTGGAGTGAAAAATCAACTTTCAGTCTGTCCTCATCGCAACCGTGGTACCACTCCGCCAAGCGGATAGCCTCGATCGTTCTCTGTTCCTGCGACATATCGACGTCCGGATCAAAGGATACCAGACATCTTGAAAGATTGGCTTTGATACCGGTTGCGAGTACCGCTTCCGCCACGGCATCCTCGAACATATACATATCCGAAAAAGACGCAATGCCGTTCCGGAGCATTTCGGCAATTGCCAGCATCGATGCGTGATAAACCGAGCGGAATGTCAATTTGTCTTCCGCAGGGAAAATGCGTTTTTCGAGCCATTCCTGCAAGGGCAAATCTTCCCCATAGCCACGGAACAATGTCATGGCGGAGTGGCAGTGCAGGTTGCAAAATGCCGGCATTAAGAGATTGCCTTTGCAATCGATAATCTCGTCCGCTTTCGGATTTTCCGGCAGAGTTTCGGACACATCGACGATTTTGCAATTTTTGACCGTCACGTTGACGGTTTTCGTTCCGAATCCGTATTCGGGCAGGAGCGTTGCGTTCGTGAGAATGGTTTTCATATCAAATAAATTCCTTATATAAAGAATGGGGTTGCAAAAGGGTATCGGAGAGCGGTTCGACTTTTTCAAGCCGTTTCAGAATTTCTCTCGCCTCGCCGTCATATTGTCCCGTGCGTTCGGGGGTTAAAATCCGCAACAGATACGGTTTGAGCATACCGATTTCGTACGGCATAGTCGTATCGATGATTTTGTTGCAGGTGTGCATATAGGGAAAAATGTTTTGCTCCTCGTTTTCCCTGACGCCGTCCCACAGATAGAATGTAAAGGACGGATCTGCTCCTCTGTGGAGAAAATCTCGGACCAGTCGGCGTAGGAGCCTGATTTCGTTCGGACGGAATGTTTCGTCCCCGATTTTGACGGCACTTTGCGGACAGACACAAAAGTTGAAATAGCCCTCCCCACGCAAAAGTCCGTCAACCTGCGGATAGAGAATCTGAATGCCCTCGAAAAGGAAAATATCGCCTTTTTGTGCCTGAAACGTTTCGCCCTTTTCACGCATTCCCGTGTAAAAATTGAACTTCGGCATTTCGGTTTTCCTGCCCGCGAGGAGCGATTGCACGCAGGTCCGCAGGAGGTTCAAATCTATGGTACTCGGCGAATCGTAGTCGGGTTCGTCACGCCCTTTTTTCCTCGATAGTTGCAAAAGATAGTCTTTTCCGTAGAAAAAATTATCGACCGAGATGATATGCACTTCACGCCCTGCCGATTCAATGGCATTGGTGAGCATTCCGGCGGCGGTGGTTTTTCCCGAACAGGTAGGACCTGTCAATCCCAACAGTTTTATCTGCGGATTGCCGAGAATTTCCTCTGCCAGACGTGACAGTTCACTTTCAAATTTTCCGTCCCATTTCCGGACGGTTTCGCCGGCGTTTTCAATCTTTTCCGGCATATCGTAAATGTGCATTGCAATCACCTCCCCGAATGTTCATTCGGTTTGCTTTCAGTCTGACAGCCCGTGTTCCCGATAAAATGCTTCCATACGGTCGGTTTTCTCTTTCGTGCTTTCATCACGGAGATATTCGTACGGGTATTTGGGGTAAAAGAGACGTTCGATCATCGGCTTTCCGCCGTTTTTCGGTCTGTAATCGACCAGTTTCGAAACCGCTCCCGCTCCCGCCGCAAAAATGGAATGGACTTCTTCCATCATATAAATATTGTATCGGCATTCCGCTCCTTCGAGGGCAAAACCGACGTTTTCGAAATTGCCGACGGTGTTCTTCTGACGGTACATATAGTAGGGTTTGTATCCCTCCTGCTGAGCCTGCAGTTGCGTATAGTCGACACATTTTCCGGCATCGCCCCCACGGAAGGAGTAAACGCCCGAATCCTGCCTGAGAATGTCGGATGCCTTTTTGATGCAGAAAGTGTGGACCGTGATATTTTCCGGTCTGAGAGAGGTAATTTTATCGAATGTTTTGGAGAAAATGCGGAAATTGTCCCCGGGGAGTCCGACAATAAGGTCGGTATTGATAAACGGGATTCCCGATGCTCTTGCAATGTCGAAGGCACGGTAAAAATCTTCCGCCGTGTGGCTTCTGCCGATTTCCCGCAGGACGTCGTCGCAGAGCGACTGCGGATTGACGCAGACACGGTTGACACCGTATTCTTTCGCCACGGCAAACTTTTCCGCCGTAATGGTGTCGGCTCTGCCGGATTCCAGCGTATATTCTTCGAGTTTCGACACATCGGTATGCTCCGCAACGGTCGAGAGCAGTTTCCGCAGTTGATCGGGTGTGAGAATGGACGGTGTCCCTCCGCCGATGTAAATCGTTTTGAGGTTCAGTCCCAAATCGTCGATTTTTTTCAGCATTGCCCGAATGTCAAGCACCAGATGATCGAGGTACTCCGGAATCAACGAGAGCAGTTTTTTCGACGTATAGGACACGAAGGAACAGTAGGAGCATCTCGTCGGGCAGAACGGAATGGAAATATACAGACTGCAATCTTTTTTGGAGGGCATTGCGATGATTTTCTGCTCATTGAGGGCAACGTCGACCGCAAGTGCCGCTTTTTTTGGAATGACGCTGTACTCGGACGAAAGTATTTTTTTCACTCTCGTTTTGCTCACACCCGATTGCAACAGTTCGGTTGCGACCTTTGACGGTCTCACACCCGTGAGCATTCCCCACGAAGGGCGGTAGCCGAGCAGAGATCCGAAAACCGCAATCACCGCCGATCCGCAGGCTTTTTTCGCCGTCTTTTCACGGCTGTCCCACGGGGCGAAGTTTACGTGTCTGGTCACGGTTTCCCGATTTTCGCCGACCGTTCCTATGGCTGTGGCATCGATACCGCCGTCATTTTCACGGAGTGTCAGTTTCAGTTCCGATGCGTTCGGATCGTTTTGTTCCGCCACACCGAATTTTGCCCCGGGGAAGAAAATCATGCAGAGCGTCTGCACGTAATATTCATTGATTGGTCCGTCTAATATCAGTCTCACGGCGGTCCTCTCCTATCTATCGTTCTTTGGCTTTTTCAGTTCGTCGGTATCGAGCAGAATGGTAATCGGTCCGTTGTTGAGGAGCGTGACTTCCATATGAGCCCCGAAAATACCGTTTGCAACATGGGGAACGCTTTTCTTCATCTGTTCGGTGAAATATTCGTAAAGCCGTTTTGCTTCGTCCGGCTTAGCGGATGCGAGAAAATCCGGTCTGTTTCCGTGACGGCAGTTGGCAAGCAGGGTAAACTGCGATACGACAAGCATCTCGCCACCGATGTCGGTGATCGAACGGTTCATTTTCCCGTATTCGTCCGAGAAAACACGCAGACCGACAATTTTCCGTACCAGCAGATCCGCCTCCGCCTCCGTATCCCCTTCCGCTACACCGAGCAGGACGAGAAAGCCCTCACGGCATTCACCGACGGTTTCGTTACCGACTTTGACCTCGGCATACTTGACTCGTTGTACAACTGCTTTCATGAAAATCCTCTCACGACATTCGTCACGCCGTTAAGCGAACGAAGTCTTGACACAATGGAATTGTAATGGTCGGTGTTTTTGCAACCGACTTTCAGGTTGACAATGGACGTGCCGTCCCCCCGCCTGACAACGCCGACCTGCAGGATCGATACACGCATTTCAGCCAACGCTCCGGTAATATCGGCAAGCATTCCGATGCGGTCGTCGCTGTAAATCTGGAGGAGTGCCTCGTAAATATCGTGGCTGTTGTCGCTCCCCTCATTTTCCCAGTGAGCCTCTTTCCAGCGGTCCTCGTTTTCGGGATTCTTTCTGCCCTGAATGACGTTCGGACAGTCGAGTTTGTGAACGGAAATACCGAACCCTTTCGTCACGAAACCGATAATGGAGTCGCCCGGGAGCGGATTGCAACATTTTGCGAATTTGACCATGCAACCGCTTTCGCCGTCTACAACGACACCGCTACCGCCGTGCAGATTTTTCGGTGCGGGCTTGGTTTGCACCTGCTCGGGCGTTGTGATTTGCGGTTGCTCGGTTACTTCGGGCTTGGTAACTTTCAGCGTTTCCTCTTGGAGTTTTGTGCGGACTTTTTCAATACCGATTCCGCCGTAACCGATTGCGTTGTAAAAATCGTCAAGGCTTGCAAAGCCGAACCGTTCGGCTACGGGTTGGGTAATTTCAATTCGCTGTGCCTCGCCGACCGACTTGCCCGCTATACGTTTGATTTCGGTGTCGACCGCTCCACGCCCGATAACAATATTGTCGCTCCGCTGTTCTTTTTTGAACCATGCACGGATTTTCGATCTTGCCGACGATGTTTTGACGATGTTGATCCAGTCACGGCTCGGTCCTTTGGTTGCGGAGGAGGTCAGAATTTCGATAATTTCGCCGTTCTGCAGTGTTCTGTCAATCGGTACGATCATACCGTTGATTTTCCCGCCGATCATTTTATTTCCGACCGCAGAGTGTACCGCATAAGCGAAGTCGATGACATTTGCTCCGTTCGGCAGGGCAATGACATCCCCTTTCGGTGTGAAAACGAAAACTTCGTCATGGCAGATGTCGACTTTGAGGGCATCCATGAATTCTTCGGGATCACGTTCGCCGTCCTCGGTTTCGATAAGGCTTGCAATCCACGCAAGTTTCTTGTCCATTTCCTCTTTCGAGGTTGCACCGGTTTTGTACTTCCAGTGTGCCGCCATACCGTATTCGGCAAAGTGATGCATTTCCCAAGTTCTGATCTGCACCTCGAACGGAATGCCGTCCCGTCCGATAACCGTGGTATGCAAAGACCTGTACATATTCGGTTTCGGCGTGGAAATATAGTCCTTGAACCGTCCCGGGATCGAGTTGAACATTTCGTGTATCAATCCCAATGCCGTGTAACATTCGAGTTCGGTGTCCACGATGATACGCAGGGCGTAAAAATCGTAAATCTGGTCGAAAGATTTGTTTTGATTGTACATCTTCCGATAGACCGAATAAACCGATTTGATGCGTCCTTCGAGTGTGAAATGAATGTTGTTTTCACGCATTTTTGCATCGACAGACGACCGTACTTTTTCGATAAAATTGAGATTCTCGCCGTACTTTTCTTCAATGTGCCGGCGGACCTCGTCATAG
Source organism: bacterium (assembly GCA_963627065.1). Lineage (GTDB taxonomy): Bacteria > Bacillota > Clostridia > Oscillospirales > CAG-272 > UMGS1865. The sequence continues at coordinate 17,930 of CAVGAA010000007.1, forward strand.
CCTATGGGATCGAGGTATTGCAGACTGAGATTTTCCAGTTCCTGCTTGATTCTCTGCATACCGAGTCTGTGTGCCAACGGTGCGTAGACGTGCATGGTTTCGAGAGCCGTGAGTCTGCGTTTCGATTCGGGTTTTGCGTCCAATGTCCGCATATTGTGCAGTCTGTCGCAGAGTTTGATAAAAATAACTCTGACGTCCTTTGACATGGCAAGGAGCATTTTCCGCAGGTTTTCGATGTGTGCTTCTTCCTTGTCCTCGACCTGCAAGGTGACGATTTTTGTCAGACCGTCCACGAGCATGGCGACGTCAGAACCGAATTTTTTCTCGATTTCACGCAGGTTTGTCTTGTCCGAGCAGTCCTCGACCGTGTCGTGCAGGAGTGCCGCACAAATGGAATCGGTATCGAGTTCGAGTCCCGCAACGATTTCCGCAACGGCGACGGGGTGCGAGATATAGGCTTCTCCGCTTGCCCTCGTCTGCCCGTTGTGCATTTCACTTGCATATTCGAATGCCGACTGTATTTTTACCGTATCGTATTTTTTACCGGTCGCACGCAGGATTTCCAGCAAGCGTGTGATGTCGGTATGTACTACTGCATTACTCATAAATCAGCCTCTCTCACCCTCGACCGCAAAAGGGCGAGCAGTGATGAACTTTCAAGGTCTTTTTTGCCGTTCGTTTCGCAAAGATGTAAAACCAGACGGTCGGGGATCGGCTCGGTTACACGGCAGAGTCCCAATTCTGCGAAAATCCGCAGGGCAAACATCAGTTTGCAGTATCCGAAGTGTTCGTCCCCTCGGCGGTTCACCCCTTCGAGGAGTTTCCGTACCGAAAAACCGTCGGAATCGAGGAGCGTCGCTTGTTTGAGATACCGCCAGACAGCCGTAAAACTCTCTCTGGTCGGCAGAAAATCTTCGGATGCGGAAAACGTTCCGCCCCCGTTTATTTCGGCATAACGTTTCTTTTCGTGTTTCAGTTCGTCCGATTCGTCATCGGTTGCCTTTGCATCCGACAACTGCATCTGAAGTGTCGGCGTTCTGCCGTAATCGTTTATCGTCAGGCGGAAAAGAATATCGACCGGTTCGGACGTATCGAAATCGAGATCCGACAACTTTCGGCTGAACCAGACCGCAGGCATAAAATCTTTGCCTTTTTTGACCGTCAGACGCAGATGTTTTCCGTCACCGACGGGTGACAGTTTTGTGAGTTTTGCCCCTCTCATAAGGAAAACGGGGGCAGGGTTTGCCGTGCCGAACGGTTCGAGCAGATTCATTTCCGACACAAGTTCTTCTGTGAGATCGGACATTTCGACTTCGCAATCCGCTTCAATACCGATGCAGAGATCGTCGTCCGAAAGATTTTCTTTCGCATATTCGTTGAGTCTGCGACGGAATTCGGGTATATCGCCACGCCGTAAACTGAGTCCTGCCGCCAGTTCGTGACCGCCGAACCGCAAAAGCAGATCCGAGCAAGCCGAGAGAGCGTCGACAAGATTCAATCCTTTGATGCTCCGCCCCGAACCTTTTCCGACATCCGTACTTGAACCGTCATTGTCGGGGTTTCCGTCATAGGTGACGAGAATGGTCGGCAAGCCGTAAGTTTCGGTAATTTCGGAGGCGGCGATTCCGATAATGCCCTGATGCCAGTCCTCGCCGTCAAGAACCAGTACCCGCTGTGCCTCGTCTGTCGGGAGTTCCGCAATTTTGCTTTTTGCCGATTCGCCGATGCGAGCCTGCTCCTTTTGCCGTTCGGCATTCAACAGACAGAGTTCTTCCGCAATTGCGTTTGCCTCATCCTCGTCTTCGGCAAGCAGTAGTCTGACTGCAACCGTTGCATCGTTCATTCGCCCTGCGGCATTCATGCGTGGAGCGATCCGGAAGCCGATAAAATCGGCACTGATTTTCTTATAGCCTTTTTTGCCGGATGATGCATCCGCCAACGCACGCAAGCCCAATCTCGGTTCTTTGTTGACGCGTGACAGACCGTAAGCGACAATCAGGCGGTTTTCGTCCACAATCGGCATCACGTCCGCAATTGTTCCCACGGCAACCAAGTCGGCATATTCCAAGCAGAGATTGCGTATCGTGTCGATTTCGCTCTCGCCGTTTCTGCGTGCTTTTGTCAATTCCATTGCCGACACCAGTTTGAAGGCCACGCCGACACCGGCAAGATTTTTGAACGGGTAAACGTCGTCCGGTCTGTGCGGATTGACCGATGCACAAACGTCCGGCAGAATTTCACGGCAGGTGTGATGGTCGGTCACGACCGTTTCAATGCCTTTTTCTTTTGCGTAGGCGGTTTCCTCGATTGCCGTAATGCCGGTATCGACCGTAATCATAAGTTGCGTGCCGTTTTCCGCCAGTTTGTCAACGGCACTTTTCGATATGCCGTACCCTTCGTGCAGACGGCTCGGAATGTAATAGAAAACGTCCGCTCCCCTGCTTTTCAGATAAAGATACAGCAGTGACGTCGAGGTTACGCCGTCCACGTCATAGTCGCCGTAAATGGTAATTCTTTCGTGATTATCAAGGGCTTTTTCGATGCGTGCGACTGCCTTTTCCATATCTTTCATAAGAAAGGCATCGTGCAGATTTTCTTCTTCCAGACGGAGAAAGCGGTTTGCCTCGTCCGCCGTTTTCAGTCCTCTTACCCACAACAGTTTTGCCGAAACGGAGGAACATCCCAATGTCCTTGCCAGTTCGGCGACTTCCGCATCGGCGTGCTTGTCGTCCGACGGATAGCGAAGTGTCCATTTCTTTTGTCTTTTTTCGTTTGCACTGCCGGTCATCGTGTTCCTCCTTTCCGAGTTTTATCGCTCAATTTACTGCTTGATTTGCTTTTTGAATAATTTCCGTTATACTTGCATCGGGTGTCCGATTTTTGAGAATCCCCGAGAGAATGCGAAGACCGATAAACGAGAGGACAAAGCCTGCCACCGCTCCTGCCGTCCGCCACAGAATCTCGTCCGTAAATGCCACGGCAATGCCGAAGCCCACCGCCACCATAATGAGGGGCAGGATAAAGACCGCTCCCGCCCACAGCAGAACACGTCCGGCAGGACTTTCGATTTTCACACGGTCGCCGACCTCTGCCGACAGCGGATTTCCGGCTCTTGTTTGCACTGCCCGATTTCTGTCACCGCCCATGAGCGTACAGACCGAGCAACCGCCCTCCGCACTTTTGTGGCATCCCTCACAGGCGGAGGTCCGCATGACTTCCACCACGGCAATATCGCCCTCGATTTTTACCACATTTCCGATGCTTTCCATTCAGTCCTCTTATCTGTCAAACGGTTTGAACCGCTCCATAATTTTTTCCGCTACCTTGATTCCGTCCACTGCGGAACTGGTAATTCCGCCTGCATAGCCTGCACCTTCTCCGCACGGGTAAATGTTGGCGTGTCCCAATGCCGAGAGCAGATCTTTGTCCCTTAAAATGCGGACGGGTGCGGATGTTCTTGTTTCCGCTCCGGTTAAAATTGCCGACGGTTTGTCAAAGCCCTCGATTTTTTTGCCGAATTGATGCAGAGCGTACCGCAGGGATTCGTTGATTGCATTCGGGAAAACGTCCCCGAAATCCGACGGACGGACCAAGCCGTCCCGATAAGTCGGGATGATATCGCTCGCATCACTGCCGACCTTACCGCCGAGAAAGTCACCGACCGTCATCATGGGGGCGTACCAATCGCCTCCGCCTGCGGAAAAGGCTTTCTTTTCGATTGCCGTTTGATAGCCAATGGCACCGAGTGCGGTTGAACCGTCAATTTTTTCGTAATCGTTCGTTCCGACCGACACCAGCACGGCGGAGTTTGCGTTTTTGCCGTCACGCTTTGAATTGCTCATGCCGTTTGTCACGAGTTGCCCCTCGTCCGACGATGCCGGAACGACCTCGCCCCCGGGACACATACAGAAGGTGTAAACGCCACGCTCCCGTTTCGTGTCGGAGAGTGCATATTCGGCGTGACCGAGTTCGGGATGCCCTGCAAATTCGCCGTACAATGCACGGTCTATATCGCTTTGAAGATGCTCAATCCGCACACCGACCGACATCGGTTTTGCCTCAACCGCAAAGCCTTTTTCAATCAATTGCCCGTAAATATCTTTGGCACTGTGACCGATTGCCAGAACGACCGCCGATGCGTTGATTTTTCCGCAAGCGGTATCGACCGTGACCGTACCGTCCGCATTTTCCGTGATTTTTTCCGCTCGGCAATTGTAAAGTACCCGTCCGCCGAGCCTTTCGATTTCGTTTAAGATGTTGTCGACAACTGTCCGCAGAATGTCCGTGCCGATATGCGGTTTCGCAAGCGTTAAAATTTCTTCCGATGCTCCGAAGCGGTAAAAGGTTTCCAAGACAGACCTGCAACGGCTGTCGTGAATGCGTGTGACGAGTTTGCCGTCCGAGAATGTCCCCGCTCCTCCTGCACCGAACTGAATGTTCGATTCACTGTCGAGAATGCCGTATTTTTTGAACCTCTCGACTTTCCTGACACGGTCCGCGACCTTGTCGCCTCTGTCGATGACGGTCGGTCTGTATCCGTTTTGTGCCAGATGCAATGCGGTGAAAAGTCCTGCCGGTCCCATGCCGACCACAAGCGGAGGGGCAATCATCGGTTCAGTCCCGAATTGCACTTGTTCCGTTTCGCTCTCCTGCGGTTTCAAACCGACTTTTTCGCAAAGTTTTGTCGGAATGACCGTTTCCGATTCGACAAGAACCGTCCAGACGAGTTTGATGTCATTCCGCTTTCTTGCATCGACCGCACGCCGATAAAGCCGAAAATGAAGCGACGGGAGCGGAACGCTCACACGCTTCATCAGGTTTTCCGCAATCTGCAAAGGTCTTTCTTTCCCCTCGCCGAGTTTCACACCGATGCCGTCCAGCAGATAGGAATAGCGTTCCTGCTCTTTCATTACGGGGAAACTTCCTCCGTCGCAACTTCGTTGTCAACCGAGAACAAATCCGGCATATCACGGTTTGTCATATTGACGGCAAACAGCCAGATTGCAATGGCGATTAAAATGCAGACGATTGCCGGAATGATATGGTATTTTTTGAGGAACGGCGTATTATCGCTTTTCTGCATTGTCATGCGTGCAATGATTTCTTTCTTTTTCATAATGCGTCCTCCTCATCATCCCGATTCTCTTTTTCGCCTTTCACCAACTGTTCAAAGGCTTCCCGCTTTTCCTTTTCCTGTTCTTTGCGTTTGGTACGCAGATAGCGACTGCCGGCAAGATAGGTCATTAAAATATCGGTCAGTGTTTTGCGATCGACGCCACGCACGAGTTTACCGCCCTGAGCCACCGACACGATACCGGTCTGCTCGGACACGACAATGACGAGAGCATCGCTGACCTCGGTCACGCCGACTGCCGCACGGTGTCTTGTTCCCATATTGCCGAAATCCATATCGCTTGATGTGGACGGCAGGACACAACCGGCGGCATAAATCCGCAAGCCTCTGATGATAACCGCTCCGTCATGAAGCGGTGCTTTGTCGTAAAAAATGTTTTGGAGGAGAGGTGACGTCACTTTCGCATCGACGAATTTTCCGCTCTCGGTGTAGTTGCCGAGTTTGGTAAGCCCTTCAAAGACAATCAACGCACCCGTGCAGGTGTTGGACATTCTGCAAACGGCATCGACCGTTTCTTTGGTCACATCCTGTGCCAGCGGATACCAACGGCGTGGGATGCTGTCACTGAAAGGTGCGGCGACTCTCGAATTGCCGATTTTCTCCAAACCGGTCCGGATTTCCGGTTGAAAAATCAGGACGAAACAGAATGCGAATGCGGAGGCAAAAAGTTTGACGATATATTTCAGTGCCGTGAATTCGGTGAGTGATGCGACAACGCCTGCCACAACCACGACCGCCAGACCGACCAGCACCCGCCCCGCACGTCTTTTCCGCCCGTAAAGGTACAGCAAAAACAAAAATACCGACAGAATCAAAATGTCAATGACATCAAGCACCCCTATATTTTTCAGCGGACCGACGACTCTGTTCCGAAAAAAATCATCGATGTGATTCCAAAAATCAGCAAACATCTGCTCCGACCTCCTGCTTCCCGATAAATAGGTATGGATATTTATATTATATCATAAATCTACAAATATTCCAAGAGGGTTTGCGAAAAAAGTTACTCCTTTCCTTCAAAAAAACAGCGGAATCCGCCGAACAGACGGACTCCGCTTGCAATGCGATTGTTTAATTTTCTTTCTTCGGTCTCCAAGAGCCTTTCGCTTTGAGCATTTCGCTCTTGACGTCCCAAAGTTTTTGCGAGAGGTCGACGTAATAGTTGTGCGGATTGTTGAACCGTCTGACCTCGTCCCAAATCCCTGCGATTTCGGCTTTGCAATGGGCTCTGATGTCGTCAAGGGACGGCAGATCGTAAACCAATTCGCCGTGTTTGAAAATCGGCACGAGCAGTTCGATTGCCTCGAAATCGGTCAAGGTCTTGCGTTTCCATGTATATTCCGGATCGAAAATTTCAAGCGGTTTGCTGTCATCGATTGTTTCGTCATACACGCAAATGAGGTCCGCCTCGGCTTTTCCGGTGACTCGTCCTCTCAGACGGTAGACTTTTTTGAAGTGCGGTGTCGTGATTTTTCCGACATTTTCGCTGATTTTGATTTTCGGAATGATGTTTCCGTCGCCGTCCTCAACCGCACAGAGTTTGTAAACTCCGCCGAAGACCGGATCGCTCTTGGAGGTGATCAGGCGTTCGCCGACACCGAAACCGTCAATTTCCGCTCCCTGCCGGATGAGTTCCCGAATGATATATTCGTCCATCGAGTTGGAAACGATGATTTTGCAATCGGTCCAGCCGGCATCGTCAAGCATTTTTCTCGCCCTCTGCGTGAGGTACGTAATGTCGCCCGAGTCGATGCGGATTCCGCATTTCGTAATGCCCTGCGGTTTGAGCATTTCGTCAAAGACTTTGATTGCGTTCGGAACACCGGATTCCAAAACGTTGTAAGTATCGACCAGCAGTGTCGCATTGGTCGGGTAGACCTCGCAATAAGCCTTGAATGCCTCATATTCGGAGTCGAACATCTGCACCCATGAATGTGCCATTGTACCCGTGGCAGGTACGCCGTATGCCTGATCGGTCACGGTGCAAGCCGTTGCGTTGCAACCGCCGATATAAGCCGCTCTTGCACCTAAAATTGCCGCATCCGCCCCTTGAGCTCTGCGAGAACCGAATTCGCTGATACCTCTCCCCTTTGCCGCTCTTGCAAGTCTTGCCGCTTTGGTTGCTATCAGGGATTGGTGATTGAGCATCATAAGGATATAGGTTTCGACAAACTGTGCCTCGACCGCTCTGCCACGCACGGTAAGGAGCGGTTCGTTCGGGAATACGACAGTCCCTTCGGGAATTGCCCAGATGTCCCCCTCAAAGTGAAAATTGCGGAGGAATTCGAGGAAATTTTCGTCAAAGCAGTTTTTGCTCCGGAGGTAATCGATGTCCTCATCGGTGAAATGCAGGTTTTGAATATACTCCACAACCTGTTCGAGTCCTGCGACCACGGCAAAGCCACCGCCGTCCGGATTGTTGCGGTAAAAAACGTCAAAGTAGACGATTTTGTCCTGCATTCCTTTCACGAAATAGCCGTTTCCCATGGTGAGTTCGTAAAAGTCGCAGAGCATAGTTAAATTTCTTGACAGATTTTTCATGTATTTGTCCTCTTTTTCGGTCAAAACAGACCGCTGATTTTTCCGTTTTCGTCCACGTCGATGCGTTCCGCAGCCGGAGATTTCGGGAGTCCCGGCATAGTCATAATGTCTCCGGTCAAGACGACCGCAAAGCCTGCTCCCGCACTGATTTTAACGTTTTTGACGGTGATTTTGAAGTTCTCGGGTGCACCGAGTTTTGTGGGATCGTCCGAGAAACTGTACTGCGTTTTCGCAATGCAGACCGGTACGTTCGAAAAGCCCATATCTTCGAGTTTTGCCAACTGCTTTTCCGCCGACGGCAGATAATTTACGCCGTCCCCACGGTAGACTTTTTTCACAACCGCTTCGATTTTTTCTTTGATTGAGGCATTGTCCGCATAAGCAAAGCGGAAATTATTCTTTTCTCCGCAAAGTTTCACAACCTCGTTTGCAAGTTCGATACCGCCTTTTCCGCCATTCGCCCAGACCGTTGAAAGAACCGCTTTGACGCCCTGCTTTTCGCACTCGGTTTTGATGCAGTCGATCTCTTTTTCGGTGTCGGTCGGGAATTCGTTGACGGCGACTACGCAGGGCAGTCCGAACGTATCACGGATATTCGACACGTGTCGCAACAGATTGGGCAGTCCTGCCCGCAGGGCTGTGAGATTCTCGCCTGAAAGTTCGTTTTTCGGCACACCGCCGTGCATTTTCAAGGCTCTTACGGTGGCAACGATGACGACCGCATCGGGTTTGAGTCCTGCCATACGGCATTTGATGTCAAGGAATTTTTCCGCTCCCAGATCCGCTCCGAAGCCTGCCTCCGTGATGGTATAATCGCCGGTCGCCATTGCGGTTTTCGTTGCAAGAACCGAGTTGCAACCGTGTGCGATGTTCGCAAACGGTCCGCCGTGAACGAATGCGGGTGTCCCCTCCAGAGTCTGAACCAAGTTCGGTTTGAGCGCGTCACGGAGGAGTGCCGTCATAGCCCCCTCGGCGTGCAGATCGTGTGCCGTCACCGGTTCGTCACCGTATGTATACCCGATAACGATTCGCCCGAGACGATTTTTTAAGTCCGAAATTGATGTTGCAAGACAGAGAACCGCCATAATTTCGGATGCGACCGTGATGTCGAAACCGTCTTCTCTCGGCGTTCCGTTGGCTTTTCCGCCAAGCCCGTCCACAATATTCCGCAGTTGACGGTCATTCATATCCACGCATCGACGCCATGTGATTTTTCTCGGATCGATGCCGAGTGCGTTGCCCTGCTGAATGTGGTTGTCTATCATTGCCGCCAACAGATTGTTTGCCGTTCCGATTGCGTGAAAGTCGCCCGTAAAATGCAGGTTGATGTCTTCCATCGGGACAACCTGTGCATAACCACCGCCTGCCGCTCCGCCTTTGATGCCGAAGACCGGTCCCAGTGACGGTTCACGAAGTGCGACAACCGATTTTTTTCCGATTTGTCGCAGAGCATCCGCCAATCCTATCGTCGTGGTGGTTTTGCCCTCACCGGCAGGGGTGGGCGTAATGGCGGTGACTAAAATCAGTTTTCCGCTTTTTTGATGTTCCGCCAAGTAGGACAGATCGATTTTTGCTTTGTTCCGTCCGTACGGCTCGATGTATTTTTCATCGATTCCGGCAGATTTTGCGATTTCCGCAATCGGTTTCGTTTCGCACGCCTGTGCAATTTCAATGTCCGATAACTGTGCCACGTCGTCCCCTTCTTCCGTTCAGTGATTGTAAATCGGGAATTTTTCGCAAAGATTCATCACGTCCTGCGTAATTTCCTCTTTCTTTCCCTCAAAATCGTGCAGAACCGCATCGATATAGCCTGCAATTTTGACCATTTCTTCCCTGCCGAAGCCTCTTGACGTTACGGCAGGCGTCCCGACACGCAAACCGCTTGTGACAAACGGGCTTGCCGGATCGTTCGGTACGGCGTTTTTGTTTGCGGTGATATGCACGGCATCGAGCCTTGCTTCGAGTTCTTTTCCGCTCACGCCGGTGTCACGCAGGTCAATGAGCATCAGGTGGTTGTCCGTACCGCCGGACACGAGTCTGAAACCACGCTTTATGAGTTCTTCGGATAGGACCTTTGCATTGGTAACGATATTTTGCTGGTATGCTTTGAATTCATCCGTGAGAGCCTCGCCGAATGCCACCGCTTTGGCGGCGATGATGTGCATAAGCGGTCCGCCCTGCGTCCCGGGGAAAACGGCTTTGTCAATCTGCTTTGCATACTGTTCACGGCAGAGAATCATACCGCCCCGAGGACCTCTCAGGGTTTTGTGCGTTGTCGTGGTGACGACATCCGCATAGGGAATGGGACTCGGGTGCAAACCTGTCGCAACAAGCCCCGCAATGTGTGCCATATCGACCATAAGGTATGCTCCGACCTCATCGGCAATCTCACGGAATTTTGCGAAATCGATGATTCTCGGATACGCACTCGCACCTGCCAGAATGAGTTTCGGTTTGCATTCTTTTGCAAGTTCCAGAACTTTATCGTAATTGATCCGCTCGGTTTCGGGATCGAGTTCGTAAGAAACAATTTTGAAATATTTACCCGAAATGTTGACGGGCGAACCGTGCGAGAGATGTCCGCCGTGAGCGAGACTCATCGAAAGAACCGTATCCCCCGTGTTGAGAAGTGCGAAAAAGGTTGCGAGATTTGCATTCGCTCCGCTGTGCGGTTGCACGTTGGCGTGTTCCGCCCCGAACAGTTTGCAGGCTCTCTCACGGGCGATATTTTCGACCTCGTCCACATATTGACAACCGCCGTAATAGCGTTTGGAGGGATAACCTTCCGCATATTTGTTCGTCAGGACCGAGCCTGCCGCAAGCAGAACCGCCTCGGACACGATATTTTCGGATGCAATCAATTCGATGTTTTGTTGCTGACGGTGTAATTCTCTTTCGCACGCCGACCAGACTTCGCTGTCGTACTGTCCCAATTTTTCAAAAAACATTTTCATTTCCTCCAAGCGGTTTCAAGACTTATTTCCATTTCGATTTCGAACGGTAGTAATTTTTCCATTTGTTTTTCCGGCGGTTGCGGTAAATCAGTTCTCCGCCGATCCATACCGTCATGGTGAGCAGAAAGAAGACAATGCCGGCTCTCGTTTTGCGGTTTTTCGTCAGATTTTTGATGGAAAGCAGACGGCTCATAAAACCACTGCGTTCCGCACTTTCCGCCGTGACCAACGGCACGCTCCCGATGATGTTCCCCTCATAGATTGCCACGACAAAACCGACCTGCGTGCCTTCCGTGACCGGTGCTTCGAGTTCCTCGACGCTTAACCGAATGCTGAGCGTGATTTCACGCCCGACCTCCGCTCCGCTCGGCAGATAGGCAAACATCGATTCGGATGCCACCGCGGCGACCTCATCCACCGTGTCGGACACGGTTACGGGAATCGTGCAGATTTCGGTATCGGGTGAAACGATTTCAAGATTCGTGTAGTTGGCGTATGCCCACTTGACGAGTTTCACTGCCAGATTGTTTGTCGCCGTTTCGCTCGCATTTCCGCTTGCATCTTTCGTGCCGAGCAGAATGAGCAGATAGGTATCGTTTCCTTTTTTTGCGACGGTTACGAGCGTTGTGCCTGCGTGATTGGTTTCTCCCACGCAAAGTCCCAAGCATTCGGCACTGCCGAAGGATGCACCCGTGATAAGAGAATTCCGGCTACGGACGATCTCGCCGTCGTCGAGTTCTCCGCTTTTCATACCGACAAAGCCCATATACAGACTGTTTTGTATGGCGACCTGAGCAATGAGAGCCAAGTCCCCTGCGGTCGTATAGGAGTTGTCCGCCACGCCCGATGCATCGCCGATATAAGTCGACGTCGCTCCGATTTCCTTTGCCCGTTCGTTGAGCAGGTTGACATAATTCGCCTGCCCGACTTTTTCGCCGTTTCCGACGCTGTACGCAATGACGTCATAGGCATCGTTGTAACTGCCGGTCAGTGCCAGAAGGAGCATCTCACGCCACGAATAACTGTCGCCCCCTGCAATTCCGTACTTTTTTCCGCTTGACGATGCGATCATTTCATTTCCGATTGTCACTTTGTCGGACAGAAAATTTTTCAGGCGTTCGCAGGCGACAAGACCGGAGAGCATTTTTACGCACGCTCCCGCAGGCAGACGTTCGTCTTCATTCTTTTTGCAGACTACCCGACCGCTCTCGATATGGAGCATATAAACGGCATCGGCACCCGATACGGAGGGCATTTCGGCGACCGCTCCCGCTGTTTTGACGGGAAATGCCGAAAATATGCAGAGGAATGCCAAGAGAAAACACAACTTTTTTCGCATCGGCACACCCCTCTCGGACTTGTTATTTGCTGTTATTTGCTGTTATTTGCTGTTATTTGTATCGCTGTTTGCTGAATTTCGAATGATTTCCCGATCTTTTTCGATCTGTTTTTGCAGGTTTTCGATGCTGTCGAATTTCCGCTCGTCCCTGATAAACCGGAGAAATGACACCGTGATTTCACGCCCGTACAGGTCGCCGTGATAGTCGAGCAGGTTCGTTTCGCACCGCACCTCGTGTACGCCTCCGACAGTCGGTCTTGTGCCGACATCGGTCAGACCTGCATAGGTTTTTCCGTCAATTTCGCAGGTTGTATAGTAAACCGCATTTTTCGGCAGGACGGACAGACGTTCAAAAGATTGATTGACGGTCGGAAAACCGATTTTTCTGCCGATTTCCGCTCCGTGCGTGACGGTGGCGTGCAATCGGTAAGGATGCCCCATCAACCTCGCAGCTTCCGATACGTCCCCGTTTGCAACGAGCGAGCGGATTCTCGTGGAACTGACGGGACTGCCGTCAATCTCCACTGCAGGACAGACAAAGAGATTTTCGCCGTAAAAGGCTTTGAGCATATCCGCATCGCCCCGACCGCCTTTTCCGAATCGGTGGTTGAATCCGCAGGCAACGGCGACGGCTCGGCATTTATTTTGCAGGATTTCGCACACGAAGGCTTTCGGTTCGGTGTCCCTGACGGACGGAAAATCCGCCATAATGACGAGTTCCGCACCGCATTCCGCAAAATACGCAAGTTTTTCTCGGTCGGTTGTCAGATGTTTCGGGGGATTCGCCGACAGATGGTCGGATGACAGACCGTGAAAGCAGAAAACTCCGAATTCCGCATCCGGAAATCGCTCGTCACGCATTCTTTTTGCATCTGAAATGAGTTTTTGATGCCCTTTGTGAACGCCGTCAAAATTTCCGAGGCAGAGAACGGTCCTACGTGCGATTTGCCCCGAGTCCCCAAGGTCGATTACTCGCATTTTCCGCTCAATTCGAGATAGGTTTTCACCATTTCGCCCATGAGTTCGTCACGGTCGATTTTGCGAATGAGGGCTCTTGCTCCCTGACAGTTGGTGATATAAGTCGGATCTTCCGAGAGCAGATACCCGACGATCTGACCTATCGGATTATAGCCTTTTTCGGTCAAAATCGTGTACACCTGACGCAAAATTTCACGCATTTCCTTTTTATCGTCCGATAACGTTTCCATAATTGCTCCTTTGAGAGTATCTTTGAAAAAGTATAGATAGGTATATTTTTATAATTTTACCACATTTTGACGAAAATGTCAAGTCTTCACCGCAAGAAAAGCCCTTTTCGCCCTGCCAACCGAGCATTTTTTCAATTTTCGCCGATGAATGTAAATCGCCGATAGGTTTTTCCGTCTTTTTCCACCGTTTCGTTCCACATCTCGGCAGGTCTTACCCAAAGAGTCCCGTCCCCGTAGCAGGCACGGTAAACAACCATAGGCAAAAGCGTTTCGGAATGCTTTGCAATGCCGATGACGGTATATTCGTTGCCTTTGTAATGTTTCCAACGACCGACGGGAATTGTCTTTTTTGCATATTCGAACTGCAACCGCTCCAAGATTTCTTTATCGGCGGGGCAGAATTCGTAATTCCCGATTTCAAAAGGCGTTATCCAGCGGATGTCGTTGTGTTCGAGCTTTGTCGGTTCGCCCTCGCAGGTTGCCTCAAAGAGTGTCAGATGCACGGTGAGGTCGGGATATTCATGTGTCAATTCGGCATAAATGTTGTACGGTTTGACCGGCAGTGCCAGTTCTTCCATACATTCACGCATGAGTGCTTCTTCTTTTGTTTCCCCTTGTTCGACTTTTCCGCCGACAAACTCCCAGAGGAGTCCCCTCGCCTTTGTCGCCGGTCTTTGGCAGGCAAGGAATCTCCCGCCTTTCAGGATGAGTGCCGCCACCACGTCTACGGTCGGTTTCATTTTATCACCTCACATCAGATTGCTCGGAATAAAGCAGTTGTCTTCGTCAATCGGGGTGGGTTCTTCGCACATACATACGATTCCGCCTTTCCCCCTTTGGAGCATTGCTTTGTCAAGCACCGAAAATTTTTTGATTTCCCGTCTGTCCGGCGATGCGGATTTTTTGATTTCAAGCGGATGAATCCGGTTGTTTTCTTCGACAAACAAGTCAATTTCTTTGGCGTTGGAATCCCGATAATAGGAAAGATTTGCACGGTTCTTGCCGTAAGCATAGGACTTGACCAGTTCCATTACGACATAATTTTCGTAATAATGACCACTCACCGCCCCCATCATCAAAACATCCGGTGTAAGCCACATAGAGAGATACGCACAAAGACCGGTATCGCAAAAATAAAGTTTCGGCGTTTTGGAAAGCCTTTTCAGAGCATTATTCGCGTACGGTCGGAGAAGGTAAACGATGTGAAGTCCCTCCAAGAGATTCAACCATTCTTTTGCAGTCGGCTCGGAGATGCCTGCGGACTCAGAAAGTGTCGCATAGTTGACCTGCTCGGACACGAGAGATGCACAACCGGCGAGGAATTTTCGAAATTTGACCGCATCCGTAATGCCACCCGATTCCGCCACGTCACGCATGAGATAGGTATCGATATAAGATGCAAAATAATCTTCACGGAGTTCGCCGTCCGCCTGCTGAATGCGTGGCATTCCCCCTGCCCAAATTGAGCGGAAAGTCGAAAGAATATCGTTTTTCGGCATCAGTTTCTGCCGCTTTTCGAAAACTGCATAGGAAAAATCGTTCTCGTCATCGAAAAGGACACCGTTTTTTTCACGTTCCGACAAACCGTACAACTGCAGGATTCCGATTCGTCCGGCAAGCGTTTCACGCACTTTTTTCATCATGCCGTACTGCTCCGAACCGGTCAGCCAAACAAGCCCCGTTTCGTCGCTTGCGTCGCAGATATATTTGATTTCCTCGAACAGTTCGGGAGCTTTCTGCACCTCATCAATCAAAATCGGCGGTTTGTAAGTCTGAAAAAAGAGTTTCGGATCGCTCCGTGCCAATTCTCTGACGGCGGAGTTGTCGAGCGTTACATAGGTTCGTCCCGTTCCCTCGGCAAGGTGTTTGAGCATGGTGGTTTTACCGACCTGCCTTGCCCCCGTTACCAGAATCACCTTGAAAAACGTGTTCATTTTTCGGAATTTTCGTTCCGCTTCCCGTACAATATAAGCCATTTTAGACCTCATTTTTTAGGATAATCTAAAGTTTACTTTATTTTATCATATTTTTTGCCGTTTGTCAAGCGATTTTGACGAAAATCTAAAGTTGATTTTAGATTTTCATAATTTTCTCGGTGAGCGGTTGCGTTTTTATTCTTCGAATTTCTTCCCCTGCCAGCGATTTTCACGGTACATCAGTTTGTCGAGGTCGTTTATAACCGCCGTTTTGCGGAGTGTCCATAGCGGTGCCAAGAGTTCGTCTCTCGCTCCGTCACCGGTCAGTCTGCCTATCACGGTTCGGCTCGGCAGAAGTTCCAATGCATCGGCAAGCAGGCGAATATAGTGTTCTTCCCCGAGCGGTATATACTGCCCGTTTTGCCACAGTTCCGCAAGTTTCGTCCCTTTCAGGACGTGCAGAAGATGCAGTTTGACCTGATCCGGTCGGAGGTTTGCCACATCTTTTACAGACTGCAACATCCGGTTGTCGTCTTCGTCCGGAAGACCGAAAATGAGATGTACGCAGATAGCGATTTTCGGATTTGCGAGTTTCAATCTCCTGTAACCGTCAAGGAATGTTTCGAACGTATGCCCGCGGTTGATTTTTTTGGCGGTTTCGTCGGACGAGGATTGCAGTCCCAGCTCGACGGTCAACTCGGTGCGGTCCGCAAGTTCTGCGAGATATTCCACTACGTCATCCGGCAGACAGTCGGCACGGGTTGCGATATTCAAACCGACAATCCCCTCTTGTTTCAGTGCTTCTTCATATTTGTCTTTTAAGACTTCGAGCGGTGCGTAAGTGTTGGTCCTTGCCTGAAAATAGGCAATATAGACCGAATTTTTCCACTTTTTTGCGTAAAGTGCTTTCTGCTTTTCAATTTGTTCCGCAATCGGCAGAGAGGCATCGGGGGCAAAATCACCGCTCCCACGTGACGAGCAGTAAATACAACCGCCATACGAGCATTTGCCGTCGATATTCGGGCAGGTAAAGCCTGCATCTACGGGCAGTTTGACCGCACGGCAACCGAATTTTTGCCTTGTAAAATATTCGTAGGTCTGATAGCGTTTGTTGCTGTCGCTGTAAGGGTACGGATTGCTTTCTCTTTGTGTCATTTTCGCTCTGTTTTGCTCCGTTTCGAAAAAGGAGAGAACTTTTCGGGTTCTCTCCATATAGTCGTTATAATTAAAATCGTAAAACCTGCTTTTTGTGTCGGTATATGTCAATTTGCGTCAGTTTTGCGTTAATTTTTCGAGTGCCGCAATTCTTGCACAGACCGTTAAAACTTTCACTGCCATACGAAGGTTCTTTTCGTCGGGGTAGGTCGGTGCGATACGGATGTTGCTGTCGTCCGGATCTTTTCCGTACGGGTAGGTCGCTCCGACTTTGGTCAGTTTCACACCTGCCTCCGCACAAAGTGCATAGGTTCTCTTTGCACAACCGTTCATCACGTAAAGACTGATGAAATATCCGCCGAGCGGATGCGACCAGTGTGCAATACCGGTTTCGCCCAGATCGTGGTCAAGGTTATCGAGAACGATTTCGAACTTCGGACGAATGAGATCTGCCAGTTTCATCATATGGTGGCGAATGTTCTCCGCATTGCCGAAATAGCGAACGTGGCGGAGTTGGTTGATCTTATCGAACCCGATTGTCTGAGCCCCGATGATAGGCATAATCTGACGGAGGTTTTCCTGCGATGCCGCCATAATTGCAACGCCCGAACCGGGGAAGGAGATTTTGGAGGTCGACGCGAAATAGAAAACTCTGTTTTCGTGACCGTACTTTTCGCAGGCTTTGAAGATGTCGGCGAGTTTGTCCTGACGGTCGGGGTAAAGATCGTGTACCGCATAGGCGTTGTCCCAGAAAATTCGGAAATCCTTTGCGGCGGTCTTCATAGATGCAAACCGTTCAACCGTTGCGTCCGAATAGGTGATGCCGTCGGGGTTGGAATATTTCGGACAGCACCAGATGCCTTTTATCATCGGATCGGAGGCAACCAGTCTTTCGACCTCGTCCATATCCGGTCCTGTCGGTGTCATGGCTACCGGAATCATACCGATTCCGAGCGATTCGCAAACGCCGAAATGTCTGTCATATCCCGGGGAGGGGCAGAGGAAATAGATTTTTTCTTCCCGACACCAAGGACGGTCACTGTCGCAAACGCCGTAGAGCATGGCTCTTGCGGTTGCATCGTACATCAGGTTCAGCGAGGAGTTTCCGCCGATAAACAAGTCTTGCTCGGGAATGTCCAGAAGTTCGGCAAACATCCGTTTTGCCTCGGGAATGCCGTCAAGCACACCGTAGTTCCGGCAGTCAAAGCCGTTTTCCGTGCGACAGTCGGAGGAAGAACTGATACAGTCGAGCATTCCTTGCAGAAGATCCAACTGCACTGCCCCCGGTTTTCCGCGTGACAGGTCCAATTCCAAGCCTTTTGCCTGATAGTCCGCATATTCTTTTTTCAAGTCCGACAACAGCGACAACTGCTCTTGCCGTGACATTTTTGCATATTCCATTCGATTCAATTGCCTTTCCGCAGGGTTGCCCCCGATAATACCCGTATATTATAGCACATTCGGATGAAAAAAGCAATAGATTTTTGCAAAATTGATGCCGTTAAATTTCATTTTCTTGCTTTTTTTCGGTACTTGACCAAAAATTTGCAACGATATTTGCAATCTCTTTCGGATTTCCTGCATATTTGATGTTCTGCCAATGCTCCGGAAAGAGCATTTTGAAGCGGTCTTCGCCCCATCTGTCATCGACCAGAACCGCAACACCGCGGTCGTCCTCACGACGAATCACACGCCCCACCGCCTGCAAGACACGGTTCATCCCGGGGTAGGTGTAAGCGTAATCGTAACCCGCCTCGCCGTTCTCGTCGTAATATTCGGCTAAAATATTCTTTTCGTCCGACAGTCCCGGGAGTCCCACACCGATCACCATAACGCCGATGAGTTTTCCGCCGGGGAGATCGACGCCCTCCGAGAACGAACCGCCAAGCACACAGAAACCGACTCGCAGTTTTCCGTCGTCGAGGAATTCCGATAAAAATTCTTCTTTCCCCTTCTGCCCCATCTGCCTTGTCTGCTCGATTACCGTTACGGACGGGTACTTTTCACGGAAGACAGACAACACTTTTTCGAGATATTCGTAGGACGGAAAGAAAACAATGTAATTGCCACGCCTGCCCGATACCATACCCGCAATGCAGGCGGAAACTTTTTTGGCATTTTTCTCACGGTCTTCGTACCTCGTACTGAAACCGGTGACGGCGGTTATACAGAAATTCTCACGGGGAAACGGGGACGGCAGAGAAATTGACACCGCAGACCGTCCTCCGCCCAAAATATTCGCAAAATACTCGGGTGGTGTTAAAGTCGCCGAGAAGAAAACGGCAGATTTTGCACGGTCCAACACCTCACCGAGTGCCTTTGACGGATCGAGACAAATGAGACTTACCGTCACGTTCCGACCGTTCCGCTCCAAAAACGTCAGATATTCCGGACCGTATTTTTCGGCTATGAGAAGATATTTTTTGACAGAAACGTACAGATTCGTCACGTCCGGATCGTCACAGTCACCGACCGCTTTTGAGAGAAAAGTTTTGCAATCCTCCACAAGCGGTAAGAGATTTTCGGGTTCACTCCGTGAGCGATAATAGCCGTGTCTGACATCGTTTTCATCGGTGAATTGATATTCACGGCAAAGATTCCGATAGCCCCTGACCGTTTCAATCAAGCGAGCAAGTGCCTCTCTGCCCTCCGGCTTTTCGTCCGTTTTCTGCCCTGCCGTGAGTTGTTTCCAAGCCGTTTCCAATTCGACCAGAGAAAGACTTGCCGAGTACATTCCCCTCGCACGGTCGGCAAGGTTGTGTGCCTCGTCCACGAGAAAAACATATTTTTCCTTGTTTTCGTCCCCGAAATAACGCCGTAAACAGACTACGGGATCGAAAACGTAATTGTAATCGCAAATGACAACATCGCAGAACTCCGAAAGTTCCAATTGCAATTCATAGGGACAGAGATTGTATTTTTTTGCGATTTTTTCAATATAAGTGCGGTTGAAACCGTTCTTTTGCAGACATTCGTCAAGTGCCACCGAAACCATAGTATAAAACTTTTCCGCCATAGGGCAGAGCGTCGGATTGCAGTGGGACGTAATGCCACGTTTGTCCTCGTGTGCCGAGGAATTGGGGCAGATCTGTTCCCGTGACGTCAAGACGATCGTCCGCAAATGACCGCCGGCATTGTAAATGTCCTTCATTGCACGGAAAGCCTCTCGCCGTGTGCTTGCCTTGGCGGTCAAGTAGAAAATTTTGTCGCAGTTCTCCTCGCCTAAATTCCGCACGGCGGGAAATAATGTCGAAATCGTCTTACCGATACCCGTCGGTGCTTCCGCAAAAAGCCTTTTGCCGTGCTTGATGTCCCGATAGCATTCTTCAAGGAGCGTCATCTGCCCCTCCCTGAGACTGTCGTAAGGAAACCTGCATCGACCTGCGGAGAATAAGCCGACAACACCGTGCTCGACAATGTAAGTGAACCGCCAAGCAACGCCCGACAACAGCAGGCGGACATATCTTTCCAACTCCGAGAAGGCGAAAATTTTCGATTTCGTCATGAGCATACCGTCGGACGCTCTGTATTTCGTCAAGCGAACCTCAACACTGCCGACCGAGTATTTTTTCGCAAGCATCCAAGCGTAGAGGATGCCCTGCGACTCGTGTATTTTTGTCGCATCACCCGAAAGAGAACCGGAAACGGTCTTGATTTCTTCCACAAAGGGAATTTCACCGAAACAAACCTTGATGCAGTCCGCCCGACCGCAAATGAGAAGTTTGAACCTGCCGAAAGCGGTTTCTTCCTCCATAGGCACTTCAACCTCGCAACCGTCCTCTTTCCGACGGCGTTCGAGCAAAATATGTGCCTCTTTGCCCTCCTCCGCACGCCGAAGCCCGATGCCCTTCGCACCGTATCGCAGATCCAGATCGCCGTATCGGTTGGCAAGCAAACAAAGCTCCCACACGGGAAGCCTGATTCTATCCGTTTGCTTGTCATATCTCATTCCGATACCTCCGAAAATACCCCGTCTGACTTTTGTCAATGAAATTGCAAAGCGAGGAGAAAAACTCGGGACTATACCTCAATCCCGTATAGCCCTTTTGGGCGAAGCACTGCGAGCCTGAACTTTCGCAACTCGGGCATCAATTTTCGGTCAGTGGCACTCATTTATATTTTATCACGGATGCCCGAATTGCGAAAGTTCTTTGGGTTCATATGGCTTTCATCCAAGAAAGCCCTGTGCGGAGTTTGAGGCAGAGCCTCAAGGTCTTCCCCTCACTCTGTAAATCTCCCTGACCAAAATCGGGTACTGAAACGGGAAACGGGAGGAATTTTCAAAATCCACCAGAAGGCGACGGCACCGCCGACATTGAGAATTACATCGTCAATATCGCAAGAACCGATCATAAACAGTAATTGCAAGCCCTCAACCGTGAGGACGACCAACAGCATCGTCAAGAGAAATACATACCATTTCTGCTCCCGTTTCCATAAATGCGGGAGAAAAAAGGACATCGGCATAAAGGCACAGAGATTGCCCAAAAGGTTGAGCAGGAAATAACCGAAATTGATCGGTCCGTGCAAAAATCCCCGTATGTAAAGCAGGATACTTGCAAAAGGCTTGTAATTGACAAAATGCGTGAGATAGTACTCCCGCACAGTCATACCGGCTTTTTCCGCAGACTGCAATTTGTCGGAATCGAGCCGTAACGTTTCGTCAAAAAGCGTCAGGGACAGAATCAGATACATATACAGCACAAAGAAAATTCCGTGCAGATACGGCAACAGTTTTTCGTCACCGGTCCTGCGGGTGCGGAACAGTCCGCCGAGATAAGCCGTCATACAAACCGATACCAACAGACAGGACCGAAACCAGAGCGGATACGGTCTTAAATCGACCACAATTTTCGGGTACATCTCGGCAAAGAGAAAGAACAGCAACAGGCACGCCGATACGCAGAAAAATATACGCTCCGTCCACCGATTTTTATTTTCCAATATTTTTTCCTCCAAAAGAATGGGGGCTGTATCTAACTGCGACAGCCCCGTTCCCCTCAATCAATCAATAAAAATATTCGATATTCTTCTGGCAATATTGAACCATGCGTTTCCGCAGATAAGGCAGATTCTGTTGCAGGAAAGATTTCATTTTTGCATTGTCATGCATACCGTTCAGCACCGTCAACGTTTCCGCAAGTTTTCCGTCGCCGGCACGTTTGAGAGCCACGCACATTGCCTCGAAATTTTCTTTCGGCATCTTGTCATAGAATTTCCAATAGCCCGAGTCGGCACTCAACGTGGCAAGATCGTAAAGCATCTTGTAAACCACCAGAGGTTTGTACGCACTCTTGTAGCCGAATTTGTCATTCTCGTGCAGGAGAATATCGCTCGTCCACAGCTCCTCGGAATTCGGCGTCAACTGCTCGAAAACCGTACCGATACGAGCCGACACCATCGTAAAGGTCAATTTGTCGACCGGAATATTCTTTTTCTTTTTGCGGTCGTAGAGAAAAAAGTTCGGATAGGAATCTCTCGACAACCATTGATATGCAAAAATCAGAATTGCCAGAAGAAGCATTAAAATTGCACAGATAACCGACAGCACCCGTTTATATGTCGCATCGGCATGCGGTACGGCAATCGCCAGAAGCAGAATTGCACCTACGGCAAAGATTACAAGTGCCACCCACAAAATTACGGGCAAAGCACGCCAAAGATTGCTGTTTTTCAGATTTACCTTCTTTTCCATTCGACATTCCTCCCCACAGAACGTTCCCATTCATTATACCACAAAACCTGCGTAATTGCAAGCCGTTTTGAAAATGAATTTCAGTTTGACGCAATATTTATTTTTGCGACCTTTTGAATAATATACTCTCCGCCGTTGTGCGTACAGCCGGTTACATCGAGGTCGCGGAACATACCGGATAAATCTCTGTTATCTTCGCTTGTTTCCACAACACCCACCAAGCCCGCAGTCGGCGTTATCGCTCTCGCCGTTACGAAATTGACATAGACCGAGCAGTTTTCAATCGTTGCACCGTAGCGGACCGCTCCGACCAGAACGCCGAACGGTTCGGTGTTGCTGACCTCAATGTTACCCGATGCGATGTACAGGTTTTTGATTACCGCACCCCGCCCGATGTAAGAGAAAAATCCTTTCATCGGCTCATCCGCCATTGCAAAATTGTAAATGGCGTGTCCGTTTCCGTCAAAAATTCCGCAGAACATGGCATCGTCGTTATAGGTTGCCGTTCCTCCGCCAATGCCGTACCAGCCTTTCCCCTGCATATCGATATCACATTCCAGACGGAAATATTTTCCCTCGTAGCAGGTCGGAGTCTCTTTCTGCCAACCGTTCTCCACAACATAACGGACATTTGCGGCAAGGTGTGCCACATCTTCGGCACTCTTCAAAAGATACGGCTCATTTTTCGTACCGATTCCGGCAGGAAAATCGTATATTTCGTCTTCCTTTGTCACCGATTGCAGATTGCCGTCCCATTTGGAAGCGTTTGCGATGCGTTTTTCGTCATAAATCGAAAGTTCTTCGGAAGAACCGCTTTTCGTGTCGTCTTCTTTATGTTCAATCGTTACGACCTCGCCGTTTCTCGCTATCTTATTGCCTTCGACATCTCCTTTGAGTGACCTGTCGGAGCAGGAGCAAAGGCACAGTGCAACAAGAGTAAGCGACAGGATTGGTAAGTAAATCTTTTTCATTTTTTCTCTTTCCTCCGAATTAAAACAGATCGGACGGATAAAATCCGTTTTCGCAAAGGGCGTTCAGTTCTTTTGCAACGTCCCCCATATCTTCCCGATAGGTCAGACCGAACCAGCGGTCATGCGATTCCTCCGCTTTGACGGTAAAATTGTCACCTGCCAGAAAATCGTTGATCATCACCGGCAACAGACACTCGGATTTCAGTTCGCCCTGCGGTAATGCTTTCAGAAAATCGGCGAAATACCGCTTGATTTTCCCGACCGCCGACGGATGAAAGCCCCAGATGTTCATGGAAACACGCTCGTCGGGCGAAAGTTTTGTGCCGTCTGCCTCAATGCACCGTCCCGTGCCGTAGTGGATATTCTTCGTTTCGTCGACCGACAAAAGCCGACCGTTATCGATACTGCAAATGCCTCTCGTGACACCGCCGTTTTCGCTCATGGTGTTGCCGAGGATGTAAGGAACCATAACCGCCTCGCTGTCATCTTTCAGTCCGCAGAGAAGCCTTGCCAAGATTTTATACGCATCCCGACCGTAATAATCGTCCGCATTGATCGTTGCAAAGGGGGCATCGAGATAAGGCTCGGCACAGAGGAGTGCGTGAACCGTGCCGAAAGGCTTGGTCCGCTCGGTCGGTATCGGATAGAAAGACGGAATGGACGAAAAATCCTGCACGGCGTAGTCCACACGGCAAACTCTTTCCAACTTTTTGCCGAACTTTTCCCGTACCACGTCAATCATTTCTTCTTTGAGAATCATCACGACACGGTCAAAGCCGGCTTGCATGGCATCATAAACCGAATATTCCATTAAGCATTCGTCATGCGGTCCGACGCAGGAAATTTGCTTATTTCCGCCGAATCGGCTACCGAGTCCTGCCGCAAGTACGACCAATGTAGGTTTCATGTTGTGTTCCTTTCGGGTAAGTTTTATTGTTTGGGTTCTGCCAAGCGGTTTGCAATCATTTCAAGCAACGTTGCCTCGTCAATGATTTTCACGCCGAGATTCTGTGCTTTCGTGAGTTTACTGCCGGCACTCTCCCCTGCCACGACATAGGAAGTTTTCGAGGAAACCGAACCTGCCGTTTTTCCGCCTGCGGACTTGATTTTTTCACTCGCCTCGTCCCGTGTCATCGTGGGGAGCGTTCCGGTCAATACAAAGGTCAAGCCCTCAAAGAAATTGTCTTTCGGAAGACCGACCGGTGTTGTCAGGAGTCCTGCGTTTATCAGACGTTCGCAAAGTTCACGGTTCTGCGGATGCGTAAAGAAATTCAACACGCAATCGGCAGTGACCTCGCCGAAGTCTTCGAGCGAGAGCAGTTCTTCTTTGGTTGCGTTCATGCAGTTTTCGAGCGTGCCGAAATGCACCGCAAGTTCTTCGCCCGCAACCTCGCCGACATTGCGGATACCGAGTGCGTAAATGAGGCGTTCCAGACCTGCATTCTTGGAATTTTCAATCGCCGTTAAGAGATTGTTTGCCGATTTCGCACCCATGCGTTCCATTCCGGTCAGTTCTTCAAAGGTCAGTCTGTAAAGGTCGGCGGAATCTTCGATGAGGTGATTTTTGAGGAGCGATTCGACCAACTGCGGACCGAGTCCGTCGATATTCATGGCATCTTTCGACGCGAAATGCTCAATCCCGCGTGAGAGTTGTGCCGGACATTTGCTGTTCGTGCAACGGGTTGACGCTCCCTCGTCCTCGTCATAGAAGACCGGTTCTCCGCAGGACGGGCATTTTTCGGGCATATTGAAAATCTTTTCACCGCCTGCACGCAATTCGGGGTGGGACTTCACCACTTCGGGTATGATGTCCCCTGCTTTCTGCACCGTGACGATGTCGCCGATGCGGATGTCACGTTCCCTTATGAGTTGAATGTTGTGGAGCGTTGCTCTGCCGACGGTTGTGCCTGCCAAGCGGACGGGTGTGAGGACGGCGGTCGGAGTCAAGACACCGGTTCTGCCGACCGTAATTTCAATATCTTCGAGTTTGGTTTCTTTCTGCTCCGGCGGAAACTTATATGCGACTGCCCATTTCGGCGTGTTCGTCCCCTCGCCCATACGTCTGCGATCGGCAAGTCTGTCCAGTTTGATGACAACGCCGTCAATATCGTATGCAAGACTGCTGCGAAGTTCGCCGAGTTTGCGGATGTGTGCGAAAATTTCTTCGGGTTTTGTCGCTAAAACGCGGGATTCAAGGGTATGAAAGCCGAGCGTTTCGAGTCTGTCGAGCGTTTCGGTATGCGACACGGGGGCGTGACCGTCCTGCCACAGATTGCCCTCCTGAAAATTGAAAACGAATATATCAAGTCCACGGGAGGCTGTAATGCCCGAATCCAGTTGCCTGAGCGATCCTGCCGCCGCATTGCGTGGATTGGCGAAAAGGGAGAGTCCCTCGTCTTCTCTCGACAGATTGAGTTTTTCGAATTTTGCCCTCGGCATATAGACCTCGCCACGCACGACAAGGTTCAACGGCTCGGGCAATGTCAGAGGAATGCGGAATACGGTTTTGAGGTTTTGCGTGACGTCCTCACCGACAAAGCCGTCCCCTCTTGTCGCCCCCTGCACGAAAATGCCGTTTTCATACCGCAAGGACACCGACAGACCGTCGATTTTCGGCTCTACCGAATAGGGTGCGTTCGGTATGGTTTCGGCGACTTTATCGAGAAATGCCTGCAATTCTTCGAACGAAAATACGTCCGAGAGCGAATTCATCTGCACCGTATGCTCGACTTTTTCGAACTTTTCGAGCGGTTTTCCGCCGACACGGTGTGAGGGTGAGGACGGATCGTCCCATTCCGGATGCTCCTCCTCGATTCGCAGGAGTTCCGCATACATCCGGTCATATTCAAAATCCGAGATTTCGGGATCGTCGTCGACATAATACCGCTTTGCGTGGTAGGCAATCTTCTCCCGTAATTTTCGTAAATCCTGCTCGGTTTCGTTCATTTCGCACCTCAAACAGATTCTTTCAGGCTTTCGGAGTATTTCGAAAAGTACTCCACTATTATTATACCAGTCAAACGGCAAAAAGTCAATAGCAATTTCAAAAAAGGCTTAAAAATCCTGCAAAAGCAGGCTGTTTTACAAAAAACGCCCGATACAAAAACCGCCCCGAAAAATCGGGACGGTCTTTTTTTACCGATTGCAAATACAATTCGTTTTGAATTATTCTGCTTTCGGTTCTTCTGCTTTGGGTTCTGCCGTCTTTTTAGCGGTCGACTTTCTGGTGGTCGGCTTCTTTTCGGCGGTGTCGCCTTCTGCTTTCTTTGCAGTGGTCTTCTTGGCAGTCGTCTTCTTTGCGGTTGCCTCGCCCTCTGCTTTCTTAGCAGTCGTCTTTTTAGCGGTTGTCTTCTTTGCGGGAGCTTCGGTCTTTTCTGCTACCGGTGCTTCTGCCTTTTCGTCAGCCTTTGCCTCTGCTTTCACATCTGCTTTTGCAGGGGCGACGGTCTCTGCTTTGCCGTCTTTTACGAGCGTGACGATTGCCATTTCGGCTGCGTCACCTCTGCGGTTGCCGAGTTTGAGAACGCGGGTGTAACCGCCGTTTCTGTCGGCATAAGACGGTGCGATTTCGGTAAAGAGTTTTGTTACAACGCTCTCCTTGGTGATATATGCAAGTGCGGCACGACGGCTTGCGAGCGTGTTCTTCTTGCCGAGTGTAATCATTTTTTCTGCCATGGACCGGACTTCCTTGGCTCTTGCGAGCGTGGTCTCGATCTGTCCGTTCTCAAGCAGTAAGGTGACCATTCCACGCAACATAGCAATTCTGTGTGCGGTCGGTCTGCCGAGTTTTCTTGTTCCGGGCATTTTTATTCCCTCCTTCTGCTGTATACAAAAAGTGTTTGTTGTGACGGGAAAAAGCAACTTTCAGGTGGCTTTTCCCCTTTCGTTTCTGATTATTCCTCTTCTTTGCGAAGTTCAAGTCCCAACGAGTGAATCTTATTGATGACTTCGTCCAAAGATTTCTTACCGAGGTTACGGACTTTGATCATATCCTCCTCGGAACGGGCAATCAGTTCTTCCACATTATCAATGCCCGCACGCTTCAAGCAATTGAAGCTACGAACGGACAATTCAAGTTCCTCAATGGTCATCTCAAGGATCTTCTCCTTGACGGTCTCTTCTCTTTCGACCATAACCTCTGTCTTCTTTGCTTCATCTGACAAATCCACAAACAAGTTGAGATGCTCGTTGAGAATCTTGGCTGCCAGCGAAACTGCTTCTCTTGCGGAGATTGTTCCGTTGGTCAGGACTTCCAGCGTCAATTTATCGTAATCGGTAATGCTGCTGCCGACACGGGTATTGTCAACGGTATATTTGACTTTGTAGACCGGTGTGTAGTTCGAATCGACATAAATCGTGCCGATCGGTGCCGCTACTGCCGATGCACCCAATGCCTGCAAATGCAGTTGCTTGTTTCTCTCCTGCGACACATATCCGCGACCGTGAGCAAAAGTCAGTTCCATGTAGAACCGCTCGTTCTCCGCAACCGTTGCAATGTGATGTTCGGGGTTGAGAATTTCGATATCCGAGTCCTGTTTGATGTCGCCTGCCGTTACGTCTCTCTCACCGGTTACGTCAATGATAACCGTTTTGGGGGCGGTGGTGTGCAGTTTTGCCAAGATTCCCTTGACATTCAGCACGATTTCGGTGACATCCTCGGTAACGCCGGGAATGGTGGAAAATTCTTGCAGAACTCCGTCGATTTTAATGTTCGTTACGGCAACTCCCGGAATCGAGCTGATCAAAACTCTACGCAAAGCGTTTCCGAGCGTATCTCCGTAACCTCTTTCCAACGGATCTGCGAAAAACAGACCGTGTCGGGGATCATCGTCAACATCCTGTGCCGAAATATTAGGCTTTTCAATCTCAATCATTCCAAATAATCCTCCTTTTTAATCAATCAATCGTTGTTTCTCAGCTGATTCGGTAACCTACCCGAATCGGTTCGGGATGGATTACTTGGAATAGAGTTCGACGATCAGCTGTTCGTTGAAGTCGAAGTCGACGTCCTCTCTTGCAGGAAGTGCAACAACCTTTGCATTGAATGCATCTGCTTTGACTTCGAGCCACTTCGGTGCATGATGCGTAGCCGCAGATTCAGCCAGTGCCTTGAATTTCTCGGACGAACGACTGCTCTCTTTGACTTCCACAACATCGCCTGCCTTGACAATCAAAGACGGAATGTTGACTTTCTTGCCGTTGACGGTGAAATGTCCGTGCAGAACGAGCTGACGTGCTTCTTTGTGAGAAGATGCAAATCCCATTCTGTAAACAACATTGTCAAGACGTCTTTCAAGCAGGCAGATCAGGTTTTCACCGGTCATACCTTCCTTGCGATCTGCCTCTTCAAAGTAGTTCACGAACTGCTTTTCAAGCACACCGTAATATCTTCTGGTCTTCTGCTTCTCACGAAGCTGCATACCGTACTCTCTTACCTTCTTGTTAGCCGCACCGTGCTGTCCCGGAGCCGCACTTCTTCTGTCGAGTGCACACTTGCCGGTTGCACAACGATCGCCCTTGAGGAAGAGCTTTGTGCCTTCTCTACGGCACAGTCTGCATACAGGTCCTGTATATCTTGCCATAATAAATCTACCTCCACGAATTAAACACGTCTGCGTTTAGGCGGTCTGCAACCGTTGTGCGGAATCGGCGTTACGTCCTTGATGAGCGTAATCTGAAGTCCCACGGTTTCCAAAGCACGAATTGCAGATTCACGTCCTGCACCCGGTCCTTTGACAAAAACCTCAACCGTTTTCAGACCGTGATCGATTGCGATCTTTGCTGCGGCTTCGGAAGCGGACTGTGCGGCGAACGGAGTGGATTTTCTCGAACCTTTGAATCCGAGTTCACCTGCCGATGCCCAAGAAATTGCATTGCCTTCAGCATCCGAAATGGTGACGATTGTGTTGTTGAACGTCGACTGAATGTGAACAGAACCTTTTTCAATGTTCTTTCTCTCACGGCGTTTTTTAACAACTTTTTTTGCTGCTACAACTTTAGCCATTTTTGTTACCGCTCCTTTTACTTCTTCTTGTTCGCAATGGTCTTTGCAGGTCCCTTGCGAGTTCTTGCGTTGGTTTTGGTTCTTTGACCTCTGACCGGCAAACCTTTTCTGTGACGGATTCCTCTGTAGCAGTTAATCTCCACCATTCTCTTGATGTTCAGAGCAACATCACGGCGAAGGTCGCCTTCTACGGTGTAGGAGTTTTCAATCTCGTCACGGAGTTTTGCAACTTCGTCTTCGGTCAGATCCTTCGCACGGGTGTCCGGATTGATTCCGGTCTTTGCGAGGATATCGTTTGCACTCTTGCGTCCGATCCCGTAAATATAGGTCAGAGCAATTTCAACACGTTTGTTGTTGGGAATATCAACACCAGCTATACGAGCCATTCTCTTTTATCACCTTTCTGTTGATTTTTCGGTCACGGTTCATCAACCCTGTCTCTGCTTGTGCTTCGGGTTTTCGCAGATGACCATGATCTTGCCTTTTCTCTTGATGATCTTGCATTTTTCGCAGATCTTCTTGACGGATGGTTTTACTTTCATTGTCCCTACCGTACCTTTCTTGCTTTCGTAATTGTCCGATAACGGCTATCCGTTCCGGCTCATTTCGTACGCCAAGTGATGCGTCCCTTTGTCAGGTCGTAAACCGACACTTCAATGGTTACACGGTCACCCGGCACGATCTTAATGTAATTCATTCTCAGCTTTCCTGAGATGTGTGCAGTCACCATATGTCCGTTCGGAAGTTTCACACGGAAACAAGCATTCGGCAATGCTTCCACTACGACACCTTCGAACTCGATGACATCATCCTTCTGTGCCAGAATAATCCCTCCTATCCCGATTTGTGATTTGTGACACCGTTAAAAATCTTTTTCCACCAGTGTGAGAATGCTGACACCCTCACTCGTCAGTGCAATCGTGTTTTCGTAGTGTGCCGAGAGTTTTCCGTCTGCGGTTTTCACCGTCCAGCCGTCCGGCATTTCACGTACTTCAAACGTTCCGACGTTTACCATAGGTTCTATGGCGATTGTCATGCCCGCACAGAGTCGCAATCCTCTGCCCGCCGTTCCGTAGTTCGGGACATCGGGAGATTCGTGCATATCCGTACCGATTCCGTGACCGACGTATCTGCGAACCGTGCTGAAACCGTTTTGTACGACCAAAGCATCGATTGCGTGACCGACGTCACCGAGTCTGTTGCCTATTCTGACCTGCTCCACGCCTGCAAAGAAACTGTCCCGTGTGACCGAAATCAGTTTTTTTGCCTTTTCGCTCACCTCGCCGACCGCAATGGTTCTTGCCGAGTCGCCGACATAGCCGTGATAGGTCGCACCGGTATCGATTTTGACAATGTCGCCGTCCTTCAGAACTCTCTTTTTGGAGGGAATTCCGTGGATGACCTCATCGTTGATACTGATGCAGGCACTTGCGGGGAATCCGCCATACCCGAGGAATGTCGGTTCGGCACCGCATCCCCGAATATAACGTTCGATTGCCTGATTGATTTCGTAAGTGGTAATTCCCGGGCGAACCATATCACGTGCGACAAGCAGTGCTTCTCCGGTGATACGTCCCGCATCTTTCATAGCGGAAATTTCCGACGAATTCTTCAGGTGGATCATTTGTTTGCCTCGAACGGACGCAACGCTTTGAAGACGAGTGCGGTTGTATCCGCAACCTCTTCCTGTCCGTGCACGGTCACGAGGTTACCCTTTTTCGAGTAGTACTCTTTGAGAGGCTCGGTCTGTGCGTGGAAGGTTGCAAGTCTGTTCTTTACGGTTTCTGCGGAATCGTCGGCTCTGACATACAGAGCGTTTCCGCATTTGTCACAAACCCCTTCTGTTTTGGGAGGATTGTATGCGACATGATAGGATGCTCCGCACGAGCAGACTCTGCGTCCGCTCATACGTGCAACAATTTTTTCGTCCTCGACTTCGATGTTCAGTACGACGTCAATCCGAACGCCCATTTCATCCAAGGCTTTCGCCTGCGGAATGGAACGGGGAAAACCGTCCAGAATGAAACCGTTTTTGCAGGCATCGGTCGAGAGGTATTCCTTGATGATGCCGATTACGACCTCATCGGGAACAAGTTTGCCGGCTTCCACATAGGATTTTGCGGCTTTTCCCAACTCGGTTTCGTTTTTCATCGCACTGCGGAGAATATCTCCGGTTGCGATTGCCGGAATGTGATATTTTTCGGAGATTTTTGCGGATTGGGTACCCTTGCCCGCACCGGGTGCTCCAAGTAAAATCATATTCATAAAACGGTAATCCTTTCTCGATTATCAATCAAGGAAGCCCTTGTAGTTCCGGAGTTTCATCTGTGCTTCCACGCTACGGACGGTTTCAAGTGCGACACCGACCAAAATCAGCAGAGAGGATCCGCCGAATGTGAGCAGTGTGGAAACAGCCGTGTTGGTCACGAAGACACCGACAATCATCGGAACGCAGGCAATGACGGAGAGGAACACTGCACCGATTGTCGTGATGCGGTTCAGGTGACGCTTGATGTAGTTCGCAGTCGCCGAGCCGGGACGGTATCCTTTGATCGATCCGCCGTTGTTCTGAATGTTATTCGCAACTTCCACGGGATTGAAGGAAATCATAATGTAGAAGTAGGAGAACAGGAACAGGAAGACGAGATACAGAAGGATGTACATCGGGGTATTTGTTCCGAGGTAGTTGTCAACGAATTTACGGAAACCGTTCGATTCGCTGAAGAAGTTTGCGATTGTGGGAAGAATCGACACGATCGAGCTTGCAAAGATGATCGGCATAACGCCTGCCATATTCATTTTCAGAGGCAGGTTGCTGGTCTGACCGCCGTACATTTTGCGTCCGACGACCTTCTTTGCATACTGGATGCGGATTCTTTCTTCCGAGTTGGTGAACCAGACAATCAGTCCGACCACCGCAACGGAAATCACAATGAAGGCAACGATTCCGACAATTCCGAGAACCAGTTTCCCGCCGGTCAGGTAATTTGTCGTATCGGGATCTTTGATCAGAGCCAAGAGAGAACTGATCATTGTGCTTCCGCGGGAGATGATGTTTGCAAAGAGGATGATGGAGATACCGTTGCCGATACCCTTATCGTTGATCCGCTCTGCCATCCACATGATAATGGATGCACCTGCACAGAAGCAAGCCACCATTACGACATACTGGAAGTAGTAAAGTCCTTTGTTGTCGGACTTTGAAACTGCAAGACAGCCGTAAGAGTTGAGCATGGTTACGTAGCCGTAAGCGGTCACAACGGCGAGAATTGCCGTCACGACACGGGTATAGGCATTGATTTTCTTCTTGCCTTCCTCGCCCTCTTTGGAGAGGTTTTCAAGATACGGGATTGCAATGGTCAGCAACTGCATGACGATTGAAGCCGTAATGTACGGGGAGACGGACAGAGCAAACAGAGTTGCCTGTTCAAACGCACCGCCGGAGAACATATTCACAAGTTGGAAAATGCCGGTGGATGCGAAGCCCTGCTGTGCCTGAAGAAGCACGATTTGGTCGACATTCACGAAGGGGACATAGAGATTTGCACCGATACGATAGACCAGCACAATGAAAAGGGTGAAAAGGAGTTTCTTACGAATATCAGCGATCTTCCAAGCGTTCTTGAAGGTCTGGAACATCTGATTCATAATTATACCTCCTCTGCCTTACCGCCTGCTGCCTCGATCTTTGCTTTGGCAGCTGCCGAGAAGACTGCCGCTTTAACTGTCAGTTTTTTCGTCAGTTCTCCGGTACCCAGAACTTTCAGACCGTCGAGCGGTTTGCGGACAACTTTCGCTGCCATCAAAACGTCGAGATCGATTTCTGCTCCGTCAGCAAACTTTTCAAGGTCTGCAACGTTCACGATTGCATAGTTGGTTGCAAAGTGATTCTTGAAGCCTCTCTTCGGATGCTGTCTGTAAATCGGGAACTGTCCGCCTTCGAAACCGGGCCGTACACCGCCGCCGGAGCGTGCGTTCTGACCTTTGTGTCCCTTACCTGCCGTTTTTCCGTTACCGGAACCGGTTCCTCTGCCTTTACGCCATGCGTCACGGGTGGAACCTTCTGCGGGAGTGAGTTCATAAAGTTTCATCTGCGTTTCCCTCCTTTAAGCGTTTTCAACGGTTTCAACCGTTACGAGATGTGCGAGGACTCTCACTTTGCCGGCGAGAACCGCATCGTCTGCGTGGACAATGCTGTCACCGATTTTGGAAAGTCCGAGGGATTGTGCAGTTGCCTTCTGATTCGGCTTTGCACCGATGAGGCTCTTTGTCAGTGTCACTTTTTTCATGATCTGTACCTCCTGCTCAACCCTTGACCTGCTCAGTCGGGATGTCACGGATCTTTGCGACTTCCTCAACCGTGCGAAGCTCCTTCAAGCCTTCCATAGTTGCTTTCACAACGTTGGTCGGGTTGTTGGAACGCAGGCACTTTGCACGAATGTTCTTAATGCCGGCAGCTTCGAGGACCATACGGACCTTACCGCCTGCGATGATACCGGTACCGGGTGCGGCAGGTTTCAGAAGAACTTTACCTGCTCCGAATACGCCGGTAACCTGATGAGGAATCGATGTTCCTTTCAGGGAAACCGTTACCATATTTTTCTTTGCGTCTTCAATTCCTTTGCGGATTGCTTCCGGAACTTCTGCTGCTTTGCCGAGTCCGACTCCGACGTGTCCTGCACCGTCACCGACTACCATCAGTGCGGCGAAACGGGCGATACGACCGCCTTTGACCGTCTTCGAAACACGGTTGAGTGCGATGAGCGATTCTTTCAGCTCATGCTCAGCGGGATTAAATTTGTCAGCCATTTTTTTCCTCCAAAATATTCAATAAACAAATGTTTGTTGAACAGTGTATAAACCGGTTGTCCCGATCAGAATTTCAGCCCGCCTTCACGAGCACCTTCTGCCAGTTCCGATACACGTCCGTGATAAAGGTAACCGCCTCTGTCGAATACGACTTCGGTGATACCTGCCGCTACAGCCTTTTCCGCAATCATCTTACCGATTTTGCGAGCCGCTTCTTTGTTTCCGCCGTTTCCTTCAAACTGTCCTCCGAAAGTGGAAGCACTGACGAGTGTCACACCCTTTACGTCATCGATAATCTGTGCACTGATGTTCGCATTCGAACGGTACACTGCCAAACGGGGACGTTCTGCGGTGCCGGAAATCTTTGCTCTGACTCTCTTATGTCTTTTCAGACGAGCCTTGTTTGCATCTTTTCTTGATACCATCTCACTTCACTCCTTTCAATTATTTGCCCTTGCTGGTCTTACCTGCCTTACGGCGGATATGCTCATCGGCGTATTTAACACCCTTGCCGTGGTAGGGTTCCGGCGGACGCTTACCGCGGATGACTGCTGCGGTCTGTCCGACCAACTGCTTGTCAACACCCTTGACAATGATGGTGTTTGCATCCGGAACATCGAACGTGATGCCGTTCTCTTCGGAAATGCAGAACTTAGCCTGCGGTTGACCGTTGGGCATCAGGGAGTGTCCCAGATAAAGTTGAATGGTTTTGCCTTGCTTGACCACTTTGTAACCGACACCGACGATTTCGAGTTTCTTCGAATAGCCTTCGGTTACGCCGACGACCATATTATGAAGCAAAGCTCTTGTCAGTCCGTGCAGACTGCGGTCTTCTTTTTCATCCGTAGGACGGGCAACGAGTGCCTGATTTCCTTCGACCGTGATGGTCATACGGGGGTGGAACGTTTCCGTTAATGTTCCGAGTTTTCCTTTAACCGTAACGACATTGCCTTCGGCAACCGTCATTGTTACGCCTGCGGGAATTTCTACGGGCATTCTTCCGATTCTTGACATTTCAATTACCTCCCGTTCCGATTACCATACGAACGCCAAGACTTCGCCGCCGATTCCCAGCGAACGAGCCTTTTTGCCCGTCATGATTCCCTTGGATGTGGATACGATTGCAATGCCGAGTCCGTTCATCACGCTGGGCATATCCTCGCAACCTGCGTAGATACGCAGACCGGGTTTGGATACACGGCGGATACCGCGGATAACCTTCTGTTTGCCGGGCAGGTATTTCAGGGTGACACGAATGGTTCCCTGCTTGCCGTCGTCAATGACGTTGTAGGACTTGATATAGCCTTCGGCTACGAGAATTTCGGCGATTGCCTTTTTCATGTTGGATGCCGGAATGTCAACCGTGGGGTGCTTCGCATTGTTTGCGTTGCGGATTCTGGTGAGCATATCGGCAATTACATCTGACATTTGCATTGATTTTTCCTCCTGATGCAAGTTATTATATTTCTTGCTACCGATTCTTCGGTGGCATATCGGCGGTTAAATCGGACTGCCCGAAAACTCCGGACCGGTTTGATTTCCTACCGATAGGTGGGGGTTGGTTTGGACTTTCGTCCGATTACCACGAAGCCTTCTTTACGCCCGGAATCTCGCCTCTGTAAGCAAGATTACGGAAGCAGATACGGCAGATGCCGTATTTACGGAGATACGCATGAGGACGTCCGCAGATTTTGCAACGGTTATATTCTCTGGTGGAATATTTCTGTTCCTTCTGTTGCTTCAGAATCATGGATTTCTTAGCCATTTTTGTACCTCCTTATTATTTAGCGAACGGAGCACCGAACATTGTCAGCAACTCACGGGCTTCGTCGTCTGTCTGTGCGGTTGTGACAAAGCAGATGTCCATACCGCGGATTTTCTCAACCTTATCGTACTCGATTTCGGGGAAAATCAACTGCTCTTTCAAACCGAGAGCGTAGTTTCCTCTGCCGTCGAATGCATTGGGGTTGATGCCCTTGAAGTCACGAACCTTCGGCAGTGCGAAGTTGAACAGTCTGTCCATAAATTCGTACATTCTGTCGCCACGAAGGGTAACTTTTGCACCGATTTTCATGCCCTCACGGACTTTGAAGTTTGCAACCGACTTCTTTGCATGGGTTGCAACTGCCTTCTGACCGGAGATAATTGCAAGGTCACGCAGGACTGCATCCAAAGCCTTGGAGTTGTCCTTTGCATCGCCGACGCCGACGTTGATAACGATCTTGTCGAGTTTCGGGATCTGCATCACGCTCTTGTAATTGAACTTCTTAAAGAGGGCGGGTGCGATGTCTGCTTTATAAAGGTCTTTCAATCTTGCCATTTCCGTATCCCTCCTTATTTGATTTCCGGATAGTCGCACTCTTTATGTGCGGCAACGCGGATTTTCTTGCCGTTCCCGTCGAATTTTGCACCGACTCTTGCGGGCTTGCCACACTTGGGGCAAACGAGAGCCACGTTGGATGCGTAAATAGCACCCTCTGCGTCGACGATTCCGCCTGTTTCGCCTTCACGGCGAGGTTTGACGTGCTTGTGAATGATGTTGACACCCTTCACAATGACTTTGCCTTCTTCGGGAGAAGTTGCGATGACTTCGCCCTGAACACCCTTGTCGTCTCCGGAGAGAACCACAACGGTATCGCCTTTTTTAATGTGCAGATTTGCCATTGCAATTACCTCCATCAGAGTACTTCGGGAGCGAGCGAGAGAATTTTGAGATATTCTTTCTCACGAAGCTCTCTTGCCACCGGCCCAAAGATACGGGTTCCGCGGGGAGTCTTATCTTCACGGATAATGACTGCCGCATTTTCATCGAATTTGATATAAGAGCCATCTGCTCTCTTGATGCCGTGCACCGTTCTGACGACGACTGCTTTCACAACCTCGCCTTTTTTGACCACTCCGCCGGGGGTAGCCTTTTTGACGGCACATACCACCACGTCACCGATATTTGCATATCTTCTGGCGGTACCGCCGAGGACTCTGATACACATCAGTTCCTTTGCACCGGTGTTGTCGGCAACTTTCATTAAAGACTGCTGCTGAATCACTTGATTTTCCTCCTACTGATTCAATACGCTACGACGTATTTACTATTCGAATGAGTGAACTGTATCATCGGAAGACGATTATTTCGCCTTCTCGATGATTTCGACAACACGCCATCTCTTTGTTTTGGAAAGCGGTCTTGTCTCCATGAGCTTTACCTTGTCGCCGACTCCGCACTCGTTCTTGTCGTCCTGTGCGTGCAGTTTCAGGGTACGCTTCACGATTTTACCATACAGCGGATGCTTGACGTTGTCTTCGATTGCGACCACAACGGTTTTGTCCATTTTATCGCTGACAACCAATCCGACTCTGGTTTTTCTCAATGCTCTTTCTTCTGCCATGACTTATGCCTCCTCTTTCTTCATTTCACGAAGAACCGTCATCACACGGGCAATATCATGCTTTACCTCGGTGATTTTGTGAGGGTTGTCAAGTTGGTTGATGGCGTGCTGGAAACGAAGATTGAACAACTCGGTTTTGAGTTCTTTCAACTTTGCTTCGAGTTCCTCAGCCGACATCTTTCTGAGTTCTGCTGCTTTCATGATTAGCCCTCCTTTGCTTCGGTTTCCTTGGAAACGAACTTGGTTTTAATCGGGAGCTTGTGGCCTGCAAGACGCATTGCTTCCTTCGCAATGTCCTCGGTTACGCCGTCCATTTCGAACAGGACTCTGCCCGGTTTGACGACTGCAACCCAGTACTCCGGAGAACCTTTACCGGAACCCATACGGGTTTCAGCCGGCTTTTCGGTAATCGGCTTGTCGGGGAAAATCTTGATCCAGACCTGACCGCCACGCTTGATGTAACGTGTCATTGCGATACGTGCCGCCTCGATTTGATTGCTTGTAATCCACGAAGGTTCGAGTGCAACCAGTCCGTAAGAACCGTTGCTGAGCGTTGTGCCTCTCGAAGCCTTGCCCTTCAATCTTCCACGCTGAACACGGCGGAATTTGACTCTTTTCGGCATTAACATAATTACTTAGCACCTCCATCTCTCGGAGTTCCGTTACGGCGGTCACCGTTCTGGCGGGGAGCTCTGTTGTCACGACGATCGCCACCACGACGATTGTCACGACGGTCTCCGCGACCGTCACGGCGGTTGTCACGGTTATCACGTCTTTGGTTGTTACCGGGACGGTTGACCTCGTTGAGGATTTCGCCCTTGTAGATCCAGACTTTGATACCGATTTTGCCGTATGTGGTATCTGCTTCCGCAAAGCCGTACTCGATGTCGGCTCTGAGGGTTTGAAGCGGAATTGTACCCTCATGATAATGTTCGCTACGTGCGATTTCTGCACCGCCGAGACGGCCTCCGCAGTTGATTTTAATACCCTTTGCACCGAGTCTCATGGTGTTCCGGATAGCCATTTTCATGGCACGGCGGAATGCGACACGTCCTTCAAGTTGCTTTGCGATATTCTCTGCGACGAGTTGTGCATCGAGATCCGGCTGACGGATTTCGACAACATTCAAAGCGACCGGCATACCGACCATCTTTTCCAGTTTCTGACGGTATTTCTCGATTTCCGTACCGCCTTTGCCGATAACCATACCGGGTTTTGCACAGTTCACGAAGACGCGGACTCTGTGTCCGTCTCTCTCGATTTCAATCTTGGAAATACCTGCATCGTAAAGGGTTGTCTTCAGATATTTTCTGACATTGTAGTCGGAAACAAGGGTATCACCGAAGACTTCGTCTTTTGCAAACCATCTTGAATCCCAGTTTTTGATTACGCCCACTCTAAGACCGTGGGGATTAACCTTCTGACCCATTCTGTTGTTTCCTCCTCTCTCAGTCTCTTTCCTTGACAGCCAGTGTGACGTGGCTTGTACGCTTTAAGATTCTGTCCGCACTTCCCTTAGCTCTCGGCATAATGCGTTTGAGTGTCGGTCCGGGGCAGACGAAGCATTCCGAGACATACAGTTTTTCTGCATCCATGTGGAAGTTGTTTTCCGCATTGGCAACTGCACTGTTAAGCAGTTTGATGAGCAACTCGGATGCCGCTTTCGGCGTGTTTTTCAGAATTCCCATTGCTACGGCAACATTTTTACCGCGAATCAGATCGAGAACGATCTGCACTTTACGAGGGGAAATTCTTGCATATTTCAGATAAGCTTTTGCTTCCATTTAAGAATAAACCTCCCTCTGTAATCAGTTACCGTTGTTGGACGTCTTGGAGCCTGCATGGCCCTTGAACGTACGTGTCGGTGCGAACTCGCCGAGTTTGTGACCGACCATATCTTCCGTGATATACACCGGAATGTGCTTCTTGCCGTCGTGAACCGCAATGGTGTGACCGACAAATTCCGGGAATATAGTGGACGAACGAGACCAAGTTTTGAGAACTTTCTTCTCGCCGTTTGCGTTCATGGCACAAATGCGGTTGTAAAGTTTTTCCTCAACATAAGGTGCTTTTTTCAAACTTCTGCTCATGTTATATTCCCTCCTTATTTAGCATTTCTGCGTTTCACGATGAACTTGTTGGTGCGAGCCTTCTTATTTCTGGTCTTATAACCGAGAGCAGGCTTGCCCCAAGGGGTAACCGGTCCGGGATGACCGATAGGAGACTTACCTTCACCACCACCGTGCGGGTGATCGCAGGGGTTCATGACAGAACCGCGGACGGTCGGGCGGATGCCCTTATGACGTGTCTTACCTGCTTTACCGACTTTGACGGTATCATGCTCGACGTTGCCGATCTGACCGATGGTTGCTTTGCAATCCAGACGGATGAAACGGACTTCGCCGGAAGGCAGACGGATTTGAGCCATTCCGTTGGCTTCCTTGGAAATGAGCTGTGCCATAGCACCTGCCGAACGGACGAGCTGAGCTCCTTTGCCGGGGTAAACTTCAATGTTATTGATGATAGTACCGACCGGAATGTTTGCAATCGGAAGGGTGTTGCCGGGTTTGATGTCTGCATCCTTGCCGGAGTAGATAACGTCGCCGGTTTTCAGACCTTCGGGAGCGATGATGTAGCTCTTGTTGCCTTCGGTATCCTGAAGCAGAGCGATGTAAGCGGTACGGTTCGGATCGTATTCGATGCCGAGAACGGTATTTGCGTTTTCGTTCTGACGCTTGAAGTCGATGATACGGTACTTAACCTTGTTTCCGCCACCTCTGTGACGAACGGTGATGCGTCCGTAGCTGTTACGGCCTGCGTGCTTCTTCTTGATGGCAATCAGGCTTTTCTCGGGAGAGAATTTTGTAATCTCCTCGAAAGAAGGAACGGTCATATTTCTTCTGCCGGGAGTTGTGGGTTTGTACTTAATTGTAGGCATTTCGATTCCCTCCTACTTAGTTCAAACCTTCGAAGAACTCGATCTCACCGGAATCAGGCGTCAATGTGACGATTGCCTTTTTCCATTCCGACGTATAACCGGAATGAGCACCGAGTCTCTTAGGCTTTTTCTTCATGTTGATGGTACGGACTGCCGCAACTTTGACCTTGCTTGCCGCGAACACTTCCTCCACCGCTTTGGCGATCTCTGCTTTATTTGCATCGGATGCGACCTCGAAGACATACTTCTTGGCGTGCAACATATCCATGGCAGCTTCGGTGATCACCGGTCTGATGATAATATCGTGTGCCGATTTCATGATGCGTACACCTCCTCGAATTTCTTCACCGCATCAACGGTCATAACCAGTTTCTCTGCGTTCAGGACGTCATAGACGTTGAGCGTGTTCCACTGCGTTGTTTTGACCTGCGGGATGTTGTCACAGCTCTTGATGACCTTCTTGTCGACGTTGTCGAGTACTACGAGAGCAGACTGAGCTTTGACTGCGGTCTTCTCTGCAGTTCCGTAAACCGGAGCACCGTTTTCGATTGCAACGGTTTTGTACGTCTTTGTGTAGGTCTTCTCGAAGCCGAGCGTCTTGAACATTCCGACCATTGCTTTGGTCGACGGCTTTTCAGCCTCGATTGCGAGCTTGTCGAGAATTACGAGATCTCCGTTTGCAACCTTATCGGACAGAGCACTGAAGAGTGCGAGCCGGCGGGTTTTCTTGTTGAGATCGATGCGGTAATCTCTCGGCTTCGGACCGAGTGCGACACCGCCGTGCGTCCATTGAGGAGAACGGGTTGAACCCTGACGTGCTCTGCCTGTTCCCTTCTGTCTCCAAGGCTTTCTTCCGCCACCGGAAACTTCCGTGCGGGTTAAGGTCGACTGTGTGCCTTGTCTTTGGTTGGTCAGATAGGTTCTGACTGCGGCATGGAGAACAGCACCGTTGACATCAACACCGAACAGTTTGTCGCTGAGTGTGATTTCACCGACTTCCTTGCCGGACATATTTACGATTTTTACGACTGGCATTGTTGTTATCCTCCTTCCGCTTATGCTTTCACAGAATCACGAATGAACACGATACCGTCTTTGGCACCGGGGACGGCACCTTTCACGGCTACGAGATTCTTTTCGCTGTCAATCTTGACGACAAGCAGATTCTGAACGGTGACCTGTTCGTTACCGTACTGTCCTGCCATCTTCTTGTTTTTGTAAACACGGGACGGGGTTGAGTTAGCACCCATAGAACCGACCTGACGATGAATCGGGCCGACACCGTGCGTGGAGCAGAGGGTGTGATGATTCCAACGCTTGACTGCACCGCTGAATCCGCGACCTTTGGTCATACCTGTAATGTCGACCTTATCGCCGGTGGCGAAGGTATCGACGGTCAAGACCGAGCCGACCTCTGCGGAGCAATCATCGAGCCGGAACTCTTTGAGATGCTTCTTCATCGGAACGTTTGCTTTCGTGAAATGTCCCTCTTCGGCTTTGGTCAGGTGCTTTTTCTTCACATCCATGAAACCGAGTTGCAGGGCATTGTATCCGTCCTTCTCTACTGTCTTCTTTTGTGCGACTACGCACGGGCCTACTTCGATAACGGTGACCGGAATGACGTTTCCTTTTTCATCGAAAACCTGTGTCATGCCGATTTTTTTACCGATCATTCCCTTTTTCATTTTGGATTTTCCTCCTGTAAATTATTGGTTGACATTTGCGTGCCAACATGACTTACAAAGTTACCGAACAATCCGAACTCTTATTTCGAACCTCGGCTGTTGTCTTTGTTCGGTGTAAAATCAAAGTGCTTGATTACAGTTTTACTTCGATTTCGACACCTGCGGGAAGTTCGACGTTCATGAGAGCGTCAACGACTTTCTGCGACGGTTTGATAATGTCGATCAGTCTCTTGTGGGTGCGATATTCGAACTGCTCACGGCTGTCCTTGTATTTGTGGACTGCACGGAGAATCGTTACGATCTCCTTTTCCGTAGGCAGCGGAATCGGACCGGAAACCGTGGCACCGTTTCTCGTAGCGACTTCGACGATTTTCTTCGCCGCAGTATCGACAAGAACGTGGTCATAGCTCTTGAGTCTGACTCTGATTTTCTCTTTGATTGCCATTTTGTTTGCCTCCTGTGTAGATTTCACTTGCCGTGCCGTCATTTACCGTTGGGTACAATAAATGTAAGAGTTTGACACGGTCTGCGATTTTTTCAAGGTGGGCAATTCTTCCTACACTGCCCCGTGTGTTTCTTCGTTCCTCTGAAAATACGGAGTTTGCCCAAACATCAGCATCTGTTCGGAACAAATTCCGGAGAAAAAGTAACACCGAAGCCGGTATGCGTTCATACCTTGCGTATATTCGGAAACCCTCTCGCCCGTTTTACACGGACATACTCCACGAAAATTCCCCTCTCCGGCGTCCCTTCGAGGCAACCTTTCGTTTCATCGCATATCAAGCCTTGATATTATATCATACTTTCCCGAAAATTGCAAGAGTTATTTTTCTGTTTGACAGAGAAATTTTCGGTTATTTTTCGCCTTTCTTTGTATCATTTGCACAAAATCTGGCGTTTTTCGGTAAAATCGGGCATTTTCAAGCGTATTTTTTTCTGTTTTTCCGCTTTTTACGGCTTCTTTTTGCTGTCGGACGGGAAAATTTTGTGCGTTTCGCAAAAAATCTTGTCTTTTTTGCTTTTTGTAACAAGAAGTTCACATTTATGTTGTATAATGATAGTGGGGGAAATACGGCTTTTCAAGTCTTTTTCGCTCCGTACCGATCACTATATAATAAGGAAGGAATTTTTGATTATGGAAGAACAGTCAAAACGCAAAGTTCCGCTCGCCTGCCGTCGCTTTATGCCTTGGTTCATTCTCGTGCCTGCTCTCGTAGCCCTTGTCTGCATGACGGTTGCGTTTCAGACGCAGTATGATGCACCGGTTGCAAATTATTTCAAACGTGGGGCGATTCTGCCGTCGGTTGCCTGCATTTTTGCCGGAATTTCGGCAATTCTCGGTGTCGTCTGGGGCATTCTGATGCCGAAAGGAAAAATTCCGTCAAGTTCACTGCCTTTCGGTCGTGCCTCGTTCGTTTCGGCGACCGGTTATCTGTTCTGCGGATTTTTCA
Source organism: bacterium (assembly GCA_963627065.1). Lineage (GTDB taxonomy): Bacteria > Bacillota > Clostridia > Oscillospirales > CAG-272 > UMGS1865. The sequence continues at coordinate 61,116 of CAVGAA010000007.1, forward strand.
TTGTACTCGGCTTGGTGAAAAATAACTTTTCGGATTCGCAGTTCGGTCTGAAAATCGCCGTTCTCGTCTTTGCTCTCATTTCGGTCGCCTACACCCTTGCGGTGTCCTTCTGCGATCCGGAGCAGGAATCGGTCAAAAAACTGCTCATCTGGCTCGGATTTGCTCCGATTATCTGCCACATTCTGCTCTGTGCAGTCCTTTATTTCGATGCATCGGTCGAAATGAATGCGTCGATGAAAGTGTTGTCTTTGGTCGGTTTGCTCTTTACGATGATCCTTTACACCGGTGAATTGCGTTTCCATACCGGAAAGCCGATGCCGAAATTCTATATCGTTCTGCTCTCGTGGGCGGTTGCATTCGGCGGAATGTGTGCAATTGCGATTTCCGGTGCGTGCTTAACCGGCAAAATCAATCTCGCCGAGTACAGTGCCGTGTCCTATGCGGTTGACGGTTGCTTCGTTTCATCGGCAATCAGACTCGCTCTTTTGCCTCTTATGACGGAGGATTAAAAGAATGACGGCGATTTCCACGAGAATTCAGTGGCTTCACAGAAAACTTTCGACCAACAGTTACCCGAATGCACAGCGGATTGCCGAACGGTTTCATATCTCGCACAGGCAGGCTCAACGGGACATTGACAATCTGAAAAAGAAATTCGGTGCTCCGATTGCGTACGATCCGGCAAAATTGGGCTTTTATTACACCCAACCGTTCAGCCTGCCGGTGCTTATTACCTCCGACAACGACGATTCCTATATTCCGGAGATTGCGACGGTCAGGGACGAGAGCGAATACGGAGCAACCGAGGCGATCATTCAGATGCAGATTCCCTATACCGCTACGGTGACACTTCCGGACAGACTGTCCGCCGTGGAGTTGGGTTCGTATATCACAGCCAAAGCAGGTACGCACAGTTATCTTTGCGAATTTCACAGTGTCGAGCGTTTCATCGGGGCATTGATTTCTCTCGGAAGCGATTTCAGAGTCGAAGAACCGAAATGGTTGCAGGAAAAACTGGTCGAATCGGCAAAATTGATTCTCAAAAATCATAAAGAAGAACCCGAAGACGAATAATTTGAGAATAAAAACAGTTCTTATTCTAATACTATGCCAAAAGCAGTCTCAAAAGGACTGCTTTTTCTGTTGTTTTTTCGTTGCCGTCTTCTTTTGCCTTCCTTTTTGGAGCGTTTTTTCGATTTTTTCATATTTTTTCATAAAAAGACTTGACAAACCGATTTTTTTGTGGTATACTTTATGCCGTTATCCGAAGACAGCAGGTTTCCGGTAAAAACAATCGTATGATTCGTTTTCCTGCCGAGGAGAGATTTTGAATATTCTATTCAGTCTTTCTTCGTGTCAAAATGCCGGAGAGAGATTTTTTTGTCTCACCCTTATCGGGGTTCAAACGCTCATAGGAGGTAAAAAGTAATGCCCAGCAATTCCATTCTGGAGAAAAAGCAACAGATCGTCGCCGATCTCGCTTCGCAGATCAAGGATTCGGCAGCAGGCGTTATCGTGAACTATCAGGGTATCACGGTTGACGTTGACACCGCAATGCGTAAAGAACTGCGTGAAGCCGGCGTCAAATATGTGGTTTCCAAGAATACATTGACCGGCAAGGCTTGCGATGAAGTCGGCTACGGTGCTCTCAAAGAACACCTGAACGGTATGACCGCTATCGCAATCAGTGCAAAAGATCCGGTTGCTCCCGCTAAAATTCTGAAAAAGTACGCTGATAAAGTCGAAAGTTTCAGCATTCTGGCAGGTTATGTCGACGGTGCAGTCATCGATGCAAAAACGGTCGATGCTCTGGCAGAGATTCCGTCCAAAGAAACCCTTATCGCAAAACTGCTCGGTTCTATCCGTTCTCCGCTCTACAAGTTCGCTTATGCCATTCAGGCAGTGGTCGACAAGAACGGCGAAAATGCACCCGCAGAGGCTGCAGAGGCTTAATGCCTCGTAAACCCGAAGCAATGCAATTTGCAAACGCTTCATAATTATTATATTCAAACTACTCAAATTATTTGGAGGTATATTGAAATGGCATCCGAAAAGATTACCAATATTCTGGAAGAGATTAAATCCCTTACCATTCTTGAGCTTTCCGATCTCGTGAAAGCAGTTGAAGAGGAGTTCGGCGTATCCGCTGCTGCTCCCGTAGGCGTTGTTGCCGCTGCAGGCGGTGCTGCCGCTCCTGCCGCTGAAGAGAAGACCGAGTTTGACGTTATCCTCGCAAACTTCGGTGCTAACAAGCTGAACGTCATCAAGGCTGTCCGTGAAATCACCGGTCTTGGTCTGAAAGACGCTAAGGACCTTGTTGAGGGTGCTCCGAAAGCAATCAAAGAGGGCGTTTCCAAGGACGAGGCTGAGAAAGTCAAGGCTGCTCTCACCGAAGCCGGTGCAACAGTCGAGATTAAATAATTCTCGCTCGGAACATTCCGACGTGACTGTCTCGATAACAGAGAGAACGGGTTACCGCATTGCGGTCGCCCGTTTTCTTTTTGGGCTATGGGCAGGGTAAGTTATAAGTAATAGTGAACAGTGAATAGGTTTTTGCTCTTTTTTACGGCTACGCTGACACGCTCGGTATCTTAACAAATGAGCGTACTTTGTCCGAAATCTGCTGATAATTTTACTTGCAGTAGGTTTTTTCTGGGGTGCGGGGACTCTTTTTTGCCGAAAAAAGAGTCCCCGCGAAAATAATAGTCCAATCCTTTTTTCGGGGGTGCAGGGGGTGCCTTTTTTGCCTAAAAAAGCACCCCCTGCATA
>CAVGAA010000008.1:0-55626 GCA_963627065.1 bacterium
AACAGAGGGATCGAACCGCACAAAGCATCCAAGGTTTCAGTACTAAAAAGTACATTCGCATTTCCTATTATACTACACTTGGCAGATTTTGTCAAGTGCTTTTTCTTTTTTATTGCTCATTGCTAATTGCTAATTTCTCACGGCTACGTAGTTGCCAATCGTATCCCAAAAAATAGGAGCAGTTCGTGAAAAAACTGCTCCAAATATTATATGCTCCAAGTTTTTTTGGAGAGGGTGAAGGTGCTACGCACCGGAAACAATTTTTACAAAAAATGTTTCCCGCGAAAAATAATAGTCCCATCCTTTTTCGGGGGGTGCAGGGTGTGCCTTTTTTGCCTAAGAAAGCACCCCCTGCATAATTATAATTAATCTTCCTCAATATCTCACCTCGCCGGTGAAGATGAGCTTGGCATCGCCGGTGAGCGTAACGCCCGCATCGGTGTAGCAGACGGTGAGGTCACCGCCTTTGACTTTTACGGTGATGTCCTGTCCTTTTTGACAGAATCCGTTTTCGACAGCCGAAACAACCGCCGCACAAGCACCGCTACCGCAAGCGAATGTTTCACCGTTTCCACGCTCCCAGACTCGCATTTTCAACGTCACGGGATTGACCACACGCACGAATTCGGTGTTGACACGTTGTGGAAACTCTTTTGCGTGTTCGAAAGCAGGTCCGAGTTCCGTGAGTGGCAGGGTATCGATGCGGTCACAGAAGACCACGCAATGCGGATTCCCCATAGAAACGCAGGTGACTTTGTACTCTCTGCCCGAAATTTCGATCGGTACATTGACGGCACGATCACCTTTGTACGTGCAAGGGAGGGAGGACGGAACGAGCGATGCCTTTCCCATATCGGCACTGACCGACGTTACAAGCCCGTCTTTGAGATAAAGTTTTAATGTCCGAATGCCCTTGTCGGTTTCGACCGTCACGACGTCACCGCCGACAAAACCGTTGTCACGCAGGTATTTTCCGACGTTCCGCAAACTGTTTCCGGCAACCTGACCGAGACTCCCATCCCGATTGTAAACCCGCATACGGCAGTCCGCAACGGCACTCTTTTCGAGAAGAATCAAACCGTAACCGCCGATTCCGTAATGCCGATTGCAAAGCGTAATGCTGAGCGATTCGGGGCAGGTGACCGAGCCGTCAAAGTTCTCAATGAAGATGTAATCGTCACCGGTTGCCTCCATTTTCGCAAAATGCAGGGAGGTCCGCTCTTTTCGCATATTGTTGATGTCGACCAACTCGGTGTTACCGCAGTTGTAACCTGCCGAAATGATGTCGCAAAGGGCATTTGCCGTGTCAAGCGACGTAAAGCATGGGACTCCCGACTGCATGGCGTGGCGGTGGAGTTTGACATACAAGTCGACCGTCGAGTCGTACGCCGCACCGGTGTAGACAATGTAAGCGATTTTTCCGCTGTCGAGCAGGGAGAAGACACCGTCTTTTTCGTCAATCGAGGGGATGACTTTCACATCGATTCCGAGCGTTTCAACGGCTTTTGCCGTGTCGGGTGTCGCGTAAATGCACATACCGAGCGAATCGAGTTTTTCGGCAAGTGTCAATACCTCCGTGCGGTCATGCTCCTCCACACTCACAAGTACGCCGGTGCTGCGGTCGGGGTTCGGTGTCCTCGGGGATAACCCCGCCGATGTCAATCCTTTGAAAAGTGCCTCGCTCAATGTCCTGCCGATGCCGAGAACCTCACCGGTCGATTTCATTTCCGGTCCTAAATAGGAATTCGCATCGGTCAATTTTTCAAAGGAGAAAACGGGAACTTTGACCGCCGAATAGGGGGGCGTTTTGTAAAGCCCGACACCGTAGCCCAAGTCTGCAACCGCCGTTCCGGTCATCACGCGTGTTGCCAGATCGACCATCGGCACACCGGTCACCTTGCTGATGTAAGGTACGGTTCTCGATGCACGGGGATTGACCTCAATGACGTAAAGCTCATTCTGCCAGATGAGATACTGGATGTTGACAAGTCCTTTCGTGCCGAGCGAAAGTGCCAGTTGCTCGGAACATTCGATGATGCGTTGCATCATTTTGTCGCCGATGTTGTAAGGCGGATAAACGGCAATCGAGTCACCGCTGTGTACACCCGCACGCTCAATGTGTTGCATAACCCCGGGGATGAGGACATCTTTGCCGTCCGATATGACATCCACTTCGAGTTCCGAACCCATCATATACTTGTCGACGAGGACCGGATTTTCGATACCGCCGGCGAGAATTTTTTCCATATAACGGCGTAAATGCCCGACATCGTGTACAATAGTCATGTTCTGACCGCCTATCACGTAAGAGGGACGGAGCAGAACCGGATAACCGAGCTTTTCGGCGGATTCTTCGGCTTCTTTTTCGGTGAGAACGCCGAAACCTTTCGGGCGTTTGATTGCGTATTTTTCGAGCAGAGCATCGAACCGTTCACGGTCCTCCGCAATGTCAATGCCCTCCGCCGATGTTCCGAGAATTTTTACGCCGTGGCGGTCGAGATAACCGGTTAAGCGAATGGCAGTCTGTCCGCCGAACGCAACCACAACGCCGACGGGCTTTTCCACCTCGATGATGTTCATTACGTCTTCCGCACAGAGCGGTTCGAAATAAAGGCGGTCCGCCGTATCGTAATCGGTCGAAACGGTTTCGGGGTTGTTGTTGACAATGACAACGTCATAGCCGAGTTTTTTGAGTGTCCAGACACAATGCACTGAGGAGTAGTCGAATTCGATGCCCTGCCCGATGCGGATAGGTCCTGAACCCAACACCATAATACACGGTTTTCCCGAACGGCGATGCAGTCTTGATTCGCACTCTTTGTCGTATGTCGAGTAAAAATAAGGCGTTTCGGCGGAGAATTCCGCACCGCAGGTGTCAACCATTTTGTAGGATGCCGAGAGATGCAGAGGGCATTTCATACCGCCGATTTTCTCGATTGCCGAGTCGGTGTAGCCGTATGTTTTCGCACGGATATAGCGTTCTTCGGTGATGCCGTCCGCCAGTTCGGTTTCGAAATTCGCAAGATTTTGCAGTTTGTAGAGGAAAAACAGGTCAATTTTCGTAATGCCGTGAATTTCTTCGGGTGTCATGCCCGATTTGAGAGCCTCGAAAACCGTGAAAATGCGGTGATCGTCCATATCACGGAGTCTGTCGGCGACAGGTCTTCCGTCAAGCGGTTTTGCGTTGAGCGTGTCGAGCGAAATTTCCGCACCACGCACGGCTTTGAGCAGTGCCGACTCGAAGTTATTTCCGATTGCCATAACCTCACCGGTCGCTTTCATCTGCGTCCCCAACTTGCGGGAAATGCCGGCAAATTTGTCGAACGGCCACTTCGGAAACTTGACCACAACATAGTCGAGTGCAGGCTCAAAGCAGGCACACGTCTTGCCGGTGATGTCGTTTTTGATTTCATCCAGAGTATAGCCGAGTGCGATTTTCGTTGTGATTTTTGCAATCGGGTAGCCGGTCGCTTTGCTTGCCAGTGCCGAAGAACGTGACACCCGTGGGTTGACCTCTATCACGGCATATTCGAATGAATCGGGATTCAGTGCAAACTGACAGTTGCATCCGCCGACAATGCCGAGCGAGGAAATGATTTCAAGCGATGCGGAACGGAGCATTTGCAATTCACGGTCCGCAAGAGTGAGGGCGGGGGCTACTACAATGCTGTCACCGGTATGCACGCCGACGGGATCGACGTTTTCCATACTGCAAACCGCAATGAGATTGCCGACCGAGTCACGCATGGTTTCGAATTCGATCTCTTTCCAACCGTAAATATAGCGTTCGACCAGAATCTGCGTAATGGGGGAGGCATCCAGACCGCCTTTTGCAACGGCTTTGAGTTCCTCCGGTGTGTAGGCGACACCACCGCCCGCACCGCCCAGAGTGAATGCAGGACGGACGATTACGGGGTAGCCGATTTTCTCGGCGACAGCCAAAGCAGAGGCGACGGTCGTTGCAATATCGGACGGCACGGTCGGTTGCCCGATTTTTTGCATGGTTTCCTTGAACAATTCACGGTCTTCCGCACGGGAAATTGCATCCGCATCCGTGCCGAGCAGGCGAACACCGTTTTCTTTTAAGAATCCGTCACGGGAAAGTTGCATTGCAAGCGTCAAGCCCGTTTGTCCGCCGAGCCCTGCAAGAAGGCTGTCGGGTTTTTCTTTTCTGATAATCCGTTTGAGCGTTTCGACATTGAGGGGTTCTAAGTAAATTTCGTCCGCCAAAGCCTTGTCGGTCATAATGGTGGCAGGGTTGGAATTGACCAGAACGACATTCACGCCGGCATCGTGCAGAACACGGCAAGCCTGAGCACCTGCATAGTCGAATTCCGCCGCCTGACCGATGACGATAGGTCCTGAACCTATCACGAGTACTTTTTGAATATCTTTGCAAAGAGGCATTTATCTTTCCTCCGTCATAGCGATAAAACGGTCAAAGAGATAGGATGTGTCGAGCGGTCCTGCGTGTGCCTCGGGGTGAAACTGCACCGAAAACGCTTTTTTGTCCTTGTAATCGACACCTTCGCAAGTGCCGTCATTGGCATTGACAAAGCGAACCTGCCCGATGCCGTCAAGACTTTCCGACACCACCGCATAACCGTGGTTCTGACTTGTCATATAGGTGCGTTTCGTGACGAGGTCGGTGACCGGTTGATTGACACCTCTGTGACCGTATTTGAGTTTTTCGGTTCTGCCCCCCATGGCGAGTGCCAGCAATTGATGCCCGAGGCAAATGCCGAAGATCGGAACACTGCCGATAAGATTTTTCAAGGTCGCAATTTCTGCAATGTTTTCGGAGGGATCCCCCGGACCGTTGGAAAGCATTACACCGTCGGGACGGTAGGAAAGCACCTCTTTCGCCGTTGCGTTGTGGGGGAGAATATGCACCGTCGCACCGCGTTTCGCCAGTTCGTCGACAATGCTTTTCTTGCATCCGTAATCAAGCAGAACAATTGTGCTTTTCGAATCTGCGGGGGACACCGTGTAAGGCTTTTTGCAGGATACTTCGTCCAGAACATTCGTCACACGGTAATTTTTGATTTGCGACAGATCGACGTCCGGCGTGTCGGAAATCATGGCGTTCATAACTCCGCACTCACGGATTTTTTTGGTAATCGCTCTCGTGTCGACACCGTAAATACCGGCAATACCGACTTTTTTCAGGTAGGCATCGACCGTACCTGTACAGCGAAAATTGGAAGGATGCTCGCAAATTTCCCGTACGACATACCCACGTGCCACGCTTTTGCCCTCAAAATCGGCGGGAATGATACCGTAATTGCCGATGAGCGGAAAGGTTTGGAGAATGATTTGCCCCGCGTAACTGGGATCGGTCAGTGTTTCGATGTATCCGCCCATACCGGTGGTGAAGACCGCCTCGCCGACCGATGATGTGTCCGCACCGAAAGCATAACCTTCTGCCACGTCACCGTCCGAAAAGACGAGATAGCGTTTTTTTGTCATCCGAGTACGCCTCCCATAAATGCGGAGAGGACGGCTTTGATCGTGTGCATACGGTTTTCCGCTTCCTCGAAAACGACCGATTGCGGTCCTTCGAAGACATCGTTATCGACTTCCATGGCATCTCTGCCGAACTGTTCGCACTTTTCTTTTCCGATCAATGTATTTTTATCGTGATAAGCCGGCAGACAGTGCATGAAAATTGCATTTTTGTCGGCGTTTGCCATCAAAGTCCCGTTGACTTGGTAAGGGGAAAGGGCTTTGATCCGCTCTGCCCAGACCTTGTCGCTCTCGCCCATGGAAACCCAGACGTCCGTGTAAACGACTTGGGCATTTTTTACCGCTTCAAGAGGATTTTCGCAGAATTTCAGTGTCGCACCGGTCACCTTTGCGATTTTTTCGCACTCGGCGATAAGTTCGGGACTCGGGAAATATTCCTTCGGTGCACCGACCGTAAAATGCATTCCCATTTTGGCACAACCGACCATAAGTGAGTTGCCCATATTGAATCTTGCATCGCCCATATAGGTAAAGTTGATACCTTTCAATGTGCCGAAATGTTCTTTTACCGTGAGAAAATCAGCCAGAATCTGCGTGGGGTGCGATTCGTCCGTCAAACCGTTGAAGACCGGAACGGAGGAATATTTTGCCAGATCTTCCACAATTTTCTGCCCGTAGCCACGGTATTCGATGCCGTCAAACATACCTGCCAATACACGTGCGGTGTCGGCGATGCTCTCTTTTTTGCCAATCTGAGAGCCTGACGGATCGAGATAGGTGACACCCATGCCGAGATCTCTCGATGCAACTTCAAACGCACAGCGTGTGCGTGTACTGGTCTTCTCGAAAATGAGAGCCAGATTTTTTCCTTCGCAATAGCGGTGCGGTACGCCTTTTTTCTTTTTTTCTTTCAGGTCTGCCGAGAGATCCAGCAAAGCACCGAGTTCCTCCGGCGTAAAATCCGAAATTTTGAGAAAATCTTTGCCTTTGAAATTCATATTGCCTCCTCTTTGCCTGCACAGGCAAGTTTGATGATTTTGACGGCTTTTTCGAGTTGTGACATCGGAATGTTGAGAGCCGGCAGCAAACGAACTTTGCTTTTCGCACTGATGACGAGAACACCGTTTTTCATACAGTCCGCAATCACGTCGGAGACGGGGCGTACCGTTTCAAGTCCCAACATCAACCCCAGCCCCGTGACCGATTGGATGCCGTCCGCACCCGTCAGTTCTTTTACAATGTAAGCGGAACGCTCACGCACGCCTGCGAGGACATCTTCATTCAACCGTGAGAGAATCGAAACAGCCCCCGCACAGCAGACGGGATTTCCGCCGAAAGTCGAGCCGTGAGAGCCTGCCGTGAGGACATTCTGCACTTTTTCGCCGAGTACCGTAGCACCCAGAGGCAGACCGCCCGCCAAGCCTTTTGCAGTTGTGAAAATGTCGGGCCTGATGCCATAATTCATATAGCCGTAGAGCATACCGCTCCTGCCGTTTCCAATCTGCACCTCATCACAGATGAGCAGAATATCACGGGCTTGGCAAATATCGTAAACCGCCTTGACAAAATCACGGTCGAGGGGCAGAACACCGCCCTCGCCCTGCACGACCTCTATCATAATGCCGGCTGTCGGAAAAGCATCGAGCAGACGGCACAAATCCTTGACGTCACCTGCCGAAATGTGGTGAAATCCCTCGGTGAGCGGTGTAAAATCTTTGTGAAAAACGTCCTGACCGGTCGCCGCCAAAGTTGTGAGCGTTCTGCCGTGAAAACTGTTTTTGAGCGTGATGATGTGGTAATATTCCCGTCCTTTTTTCTCTTGAGCGTACTTGCGTGCGACTTTAATGGCACATTCGTTCGCTTCCGCACCGGAGTTTGAAAAAAAGACCTTTTTCATATCGGTTTTTTCGCAGAGCAGTGATGCCAGTTCGGCACACGGTTTGCTGTAATAAAGGTTGGAGGTGTGTTGGAGCGTGTTCAGTTGTCCTATGACGGCGGACTGCCATTCCTCGTCCCCCTGACCGAAGGTATTGACGGCAATTCCCGTGGACATATCGATATATTCCTTGCCGTTTTCGTCATATATAAGAGAACCTTTCCCGTGCGTGAGAACGACGGGAAAGCGGTTATAAGTGTTTGCAATATAGGTTTTGTCGAGCGATTGAATATCCATGTCAGACTCCTTTCTCCTCGGCGTTTCCGTCGGGAACGGTTTCGGTGAACATCGTGCCGATACCTTCGTTGGTCAGCATTTCAATGAGAATGGCGTGCGGAATCCGTCCGTCAATGATAAAGACACGGCGAACCCCGTAACGAATAGCGGAAATGCAACATTCGACCTTCGGAATCATACCTCCACCTATCGTGCCGTTTGCAATCAGTTCGGGGGCATCGGCAACACGGATGACCGGAATCAAGGTCGAGGGATCGTTTTTGTCCCGTAAAATGCCGGCAATATCGGTCATGGAAATGAGACTTTCCGCTCCGAGTTCGCCTGCAATCCGTGCGGCGGCGGTGTCGGCGTTGATGTTGTAAACATTGCCCTCCGAGTCGCAACCGACCGTGGACACGACCGGAATGTATCCTTTGTCAATCACGTCGAGAATCGGGGCGACATTCACTTTCGTAATCTCTCCGACATAGCCGAGCCGTTCATCTTTCGGCTTTGCCTCGATCATGTGACCGTCCATACCGGAAAGTCCGATTGCTTTGCCTCCGCGGTTTTCAATGAGGGCGACAAGGCTTTTGTTGATTTTGCCTGCCAGAACCATTTGCACCACGTCGGCGGTTTCCTTGTCGGTGACACGCAGACCGTCCACGAAAACACTCTCTTTTCCGATTTTTTTGAGCATATCTGTAATTTCCGGACCGCCCCCGTGTACGAGAACGACACGCACGCCGATGAGGGACAGAAGGACAATGTCACGCATGACCGAGTCTTTCAGTTTTTCGTTGATCATTGCGTTTCCGCCGTACTTGACGACAACCACTTTGCCGGTGTACTCCTGAATGTAGGGGAGTGCGTGTACCAAAACTTTTGCCCGTTCGGCATTTGAAATATCCATTTGAATCGAAACCTCTCAATCAAGTTTTCTGTCAGGTTTTGTCAGGTTTTGTCAGTTTTTGTCAGGTTCTGTAATCGCCGTTGATTTTGACGTAATCGTATGTCAGGTCACAGCCCCATGCGGTCGAAGAAAATGCACCGTCATTCAGGCTGATTAAAATTTCAATTTCGCTTTCCGTGAGAATTTTTTTAGCATCTTCTTCGGAAAAGGGAATGCCCGCACCGCTCCGGCAGACCGCAACCGTGCCGGCAATTGAACGGAATGCGACATCAATTTTGTTCACATCGACATCCGCACCGCTGTACCCTATGGCACAGAGGACACGTCCCCAGTTTGCATCCGCACCGAACATTGCCGCTTTCGTGAGGGACGAGCAAATCACGCTTTTCGCAACGGTTTTTGCGGTTTTCAGGTCTTTTGCACCGTTCACACGGCATTCGAGCAGTTTTGTCGCACCCTCGCCGTCACCGGCAATTCTCCGACAGAGATAAACCGTCACCGTATTGAGAGCCTTCATAAAGGTCGAAAAATCTTCGCCGTCCGCCGTGATTTCGGCATTTTCAGCCATACCGTTCGCCAGAACCGTGACCATATCGTTCGTGGAGGTGTCGCCGTCGACACTCACCATATTGAAGGTGTCGGCAATATCGCTTTTCAGTGCTTTGTTCAGCATTTCGGAGGAGATTGCACAGTCGGTCGTGATAAAGACCAGCATGGTCGCCATATTCGGGTGAATCATACCCGAGCCTTTCGCAATCCCGCCGATTTTGCACTCTTTTCCGCCTACGGTAAAGGAAACGGCAATTTCTTTGAGTTTGGTATCGGTCGTCATAATGCCCTCGGCGGCGGACACGGAATCTTTTCCGCAGGTGGCGACCAATGTCGGAATGCCTTTTGCTATCGGTTCGATGTCAAGCGGTTGCCCGATGACACCGGTCGATGCCACGACAATGTCGCAAGGGGAGATTTTCATTTCTTTTGCGAGCAGGTCGCACATCTGTTCGGCAATTTCCACGCCGTTTGCGTTGCAGGTATTTGCGTTTCCGCTGTTGCAGATGACCGCCTGAGCGTAGCCGTCCGAGAGGTGCGATTTCGTCACGAGCAGGGGAGCACCTTTTACGAGGTTTGTTGTGTAAACCGCCGATGCGTTTGCACGCTTTTCGCTGTAAATGAGAGATAAATCTTTCTTTGTTTTGTTCTTGCGGATTCCGCAGTGAATGCCGTTTGCATAAAAGCCTTTTGCGGCACAGACACCGCCTTTGATGATTTCCATATTTGCTCCTTACAGGCAAAGTCCCTCTGTGGGATCAACGCCTAAAACCATATTCAAACACTGTAATGCCGCACCCGATGCACCCTTGCCGAGATTATCGTAAAGTGCCAGCAGAACCATTCTTTCATCATTGCCGTCCGCTCCGATGAGCATGGAATCTTTCCCCGAAAGAGCCGATGCCGAAAGGAAACCGCTCTCGTCGAGATGCTCCGCATAAGTGACGACAGGACCTGTGTAGGTATTTTTGTATATTTCTTTGATGTCGGCGAGCGTTGTGCCGGATTTGCACTGCCCTGCAAAAAGAGGCACTGTGACCTGCATTCCGCTGTAAAAATCACCGACGACGGGACAGAAAACGGGAACGGGGAGTCCGCTCTGCATTGCCATTTCCGGCAGGTGCTTGTGAATTTGCGTCAAGCCGTATTGGCGAGGTGCGTGATAGGTGAGGGGGACTTGCTCCGCCTCATATTCCGCAATCATTTTTTTGCCTCCTCCGCTGTAACCGGTGAGGGAAAAGCAGGAAAGAAGTGTTTCTTTTGGGAGAATGCCTGCCTGCACCAAAGGGTAGGTGAGTGCGATAAAACCGCTTGCGTGACACCCGGGGACTGCTATCCGTTTGGATGTGCGAATTGCCTTTTCATGTGCCTGCGACAGTTCGGGAAAGCCGTAAGCCCAACCGGCGGTTGTGCGGTGTGCGGTCGATGCATCCAAAATCACCATATCGGGATTTTCCACCAGAGATACCGCCTCCCGTGCGGCGGAGTCCGGCAGGCACAGAATTGAAATGTCCGACGCATTGAGAGCCGAGGCACGTGCGAATGCATCTTTGCGTTCACTCTCACTCAGGGTAATAAGACGAATATCCGAGCGGTTTTTGAGCCGTTCGGAGATTCGCAGACCGGTCGTGCCGGCACTTCCGTCAATAAAAATTTTTTTCATGATTTCAAAAACTCCCGTATGTCCGCAATCTGTTTTTCGACCGATGTCACCGAAGTACCGCCCTCGCTGATGCGTTTTTCCACGCAGGTCCGCAGGTCAATGGCGGAATAAATGTCACTGTCAAACAAGGGACTGTACTGCCGATAGGTGTCGAGGTCAATCTCCTCCAAGACTTTTCCTTGTGAGATGCAATAGGCGACGAGTTGCCCCGAAATTTTGTAGGCACTGCGGAAGGGTTCGCCTTTTTTTGTAAGATAGTCCGCAACGTCGGTTGCGTTGATAAAGCCTTTTTTTGCCGAACGCAACATATTTTCGGGCAGGGCTTTCATTCCCGAAATCATTCCGTCAAAAACGGCAAGGCAGGATTTGACCGTGCCGCAGGCATCGAAAACGCTCTCTTTGTCTTCCTGCATATCCTTGTTGTAGGCGAGGGGAAGACCTTTGAGCATAGTGAGCGTTCCCATAAGATCGCCGTAAACCCGACCGGTTTTGCCTCTTACGAGTTCCGCCATATCGGGATTTTTCTTTTGTGGCATAATGGACGAACCGGTCGTGAACGCATCCGAAAGTTCCACGAATTTGAATTCCCAACTGCTCCACAGAACAACTTCTTCCGAGAACCTCGAAAGGTGCATCATGAGAATGGAAAGGGTACTCAGCAGTTCCACGCAGAAATCACGGTCGGACACGCCGTCCATACTGTTTTCCGCAATAGACGGAAAGCCGAGCAGATCCGCTTCCAGATGCCGGTCGGTGGGATAGGTCGTTCCTGCCAAAGCACACGAACCGATCGGGGAAACGCAGGTGCGTTTCCGGCAATCAGAAAGCCGTCCGACATCCCGACGGAACATCATGGCGTATGCCATCAAATGATGCCCGAACGTCACCGGTTGAGCCCTCTGCAAATGCGTATATCCCGGGAGAATCGTGTCACGGTAGGTGTCGGCTTTGTCGGTCACGGTCGCAATCAGTTTTTTGAGTGCAACCGTGACAGAATCGATTTCGTCAAGCAGATACAAACGCAGGTCAAGTGCGACTTGGTCGTTTCTGCTCCTTGCGGTATGGAGTTTTTTTCCGACGTCGCCGACACGCTCGGTTAGAACCTCCTCGACAAACATATGAATGTCTTCGCAGTCTGGGCGGAAGGTGAGTTTTCCGCTTTCGAGATCCGAGAGAATGCCCTCCAAACCTTTCAGGAGAATATCGACATCTTCATTTGAGAGAATTCCCGTCGCACCGAGCATGGTCGCATGAGCCATACTGCCCTTGATGTCCTGACGGAACATCCGACTGTCAAACCGAATGGAAGAATTGAAGTCGTCCGCTATACCGGCGGTTTCGCCGTCCGTTCTTCCTGCCCACATTTTTGCCATTTTTTACCGCCTTTGATGAAACGGATTATTGCAGTCCGTTCTTTGCTTTCATTTTTGCATAAACCTTTGTGGAAAGTCCGTAAAGGTTGATAAATCCGGTTGCGTCTGCCTGATTGTAGACGTGATCTTCATCGAAGGTTGCAATTTCCGGATCGTAGAGGGAATAGGGGGATGTGACGCCCGCATTGATGATGTTGCCTTTGTAAAGTTTGACTTTGACGTCACCGGTCACGGTCTTCTGCGTTGTCTTGACGAATGCGAGAATTGCATCGGTCAGAGGTGTGAACCACTGTGCGTTGTAAACGATTTCCGCAAGTTTTTGTGCGACCAGTGCTTTATAATGCGAGGTTTCCTTGTCAAGGCAGATTGTTTCGAGAATTTCGTGAGCCTTGTAGAGGATTGCTCCGCCGGGGGTTTCGTAAACGCCGCGGCATTTCATACCGACCAGACGGTTTTCCACAATGTCGAGCAGTCCGATGCCGTTTGCACCGCCGAGTTTGTTGAGTTCCGTAACCAGTTCGGTTGCGTTCATCTTCTTACCGTTGACGGATGTCGGAACACCTTGCTCAAAATGGATCGTGACGTAGGTCGGAACGTCGGGGGCTTGTTCGGGAGATACGCCGAGTTCCAAGAAACCTTTCTTATTATATTGCGGTTCGTTTGCGGGATCTTCCAAATCCAAGCCTTCGTGCGAAAGGTGCCAGATGTTTTTGTCTTTGGAATAGTTGGTTTCACGGTTGATTTTCAACGGAACGTTGTGAGCTTCCGCATAATCGATTTCTTCCTCACGGGACTTGATGCTCCACTCTCTCCAAGGAGCGATGATTGTCATATCGGGGGCTAATGCCTTGATAGCCATTTCAAAACGTACTTGGTCGTTGCCCTTACCGGTGCAACCGTGGCAAATGGCATCCGCACCTTCGGCTTTTGCAATCTCCACAACTCTTTTCGCAATCGGAGGACGGGCGAAGGCAGTGCCGAGCATATAATTTTCGTAAAGAGCCCCTGCCTGCACGCACGGGAAGACATAATCGGTCAGGAATTCTTCGGTGATGTCTTCAATATAAAGTTTGGATGCACCGGTTTTCAGTGCCTTTTCTTCCAAGCCTTCCAACTCGTCTGCCTGACCGACATTTGCGGACACGGCAATGACTTCGGGATTGTTGTAATTCTCTTTGAGCCACGGAATGATGATAGAGGTATCAAGTCCGCCGGAATAAGCGAGAACGACTTTTTTGATATTTTTCTTTTCCATAATCCTGTTCCTCCGAACAAAAATGCATGATTTTTGCGTTTTTATACGCCATATTCATTTGATATGCATAATTATACACCAAAAAGGCGAAAATGTCAAGTGTTTATTCAAAAAAATGTATATTCTGCGATTTTGACAAGAGAAATGCCGGATTTTTATGCTCCATTGGGCAATTTGAAGAAAATCAGGCTTTTTATGCTCTGCCGTGCGATTTTATACAATATATATTAAAGTGATTTTTCCGTGAACAAAACCGCACAAATGAAAGAAAAATGCGATTTTTTCTCCCGTCCGACGAAAAAAGTGATTTTGAGACTTTACAAATCGCAAAAAATGTGGTATACTTATTAGGAATATCTTAAAATGGTAACTTTTGCCCGAGAGGAATCCGCATGAACGAAACGCCGAATAACAGACCAAGCGAGGAAATATCGGAAACCGAAGAAACGCAGGGAACTGCAACAACGCTTTCTTTGGTTCTTTCTGCATTGCTGTTCTGCATTGCATCGGTCGCCGTTCCGCTCTCCTTTATCAAACCTTGGGTGAGTGTCGGTCTGTGGTTTGCAATGCTGGCGGGGTGCATCGTAATGTTCCGTCGATTCCGTGTCGGAGTGACTTTGACGGTTGTCGCATCGTTTGCCGTCTTGCTTTTCTCAGGATCGTACATTTTCTCAGGAGTTCTCGTGACCGCATTTGCCGTCGGTATTTTCTCCGGTACTTACTTTATGACGGCAATGAAAAAGCCATATTGGACATTGTCGGTTTCGCTCGTTGCGGTCGGTGTGACCTTGATTTTCACACGGAATTGGCTGTATCTGTTGAGTGCCTTATCGCTCTTGCCTGCCGTGACGCTCCTTTCTTATGCGACAAAACACGGTGTCGGCAGAACCGTGGGCATCTGCTACGCCGGAGCAGGACTGCTCTTTTCCGTTCTTTTGCTTTTTTGCTTGGGACTTGCGGTATCCGAGCAGGGTTTGTCACTCGAATCTTTCGAAAATCTGCTTGCAACATGGAAAACAAGTCTGCTTGCCGAACGGAAAGAAATGCGTGACGAATTGCTTGCAATGCTCGAAAAAAGTTACGCAAACGGGGCTTTTGCCGATAACGAGCAGATCACGGCATCACTCGAATATTACAGAAAACTGTTGAGCGATGCAACACTGGAATCCGATCTGAATTCCACATTCAATTTACTGCCGGCAATTGTGGCGGTTCTGGCATTGGTGTCGGCATATATCGGGCAGTTGCTCCTGCTCGAAGGGTACGAGGCTAACGGTCTGCGTTCCCGTATCGTGCCGGAAAACGAATTCTTCGTGATGAGTGTACTGTCCGCCGTTCTGTGGCTTATTTGCTTTGTCGTTCCGCTTTTCGCAGGTTCTTCGACGGCGACCGTCTTTCTCGTAATGGACAACCTTTGCCTGATTCTGACGGCAGGATTCTCGGTGGTCTGCGTGTATAATTTCCTGCATTTTCTCAAAGTTGCACCGCCTCAGGTCCGCTGGATTCCGATTGTCGCATTTTCGGCATTGATTTGCTGTGCATCTTCCTCCGTATTTTATGTTCTTTCGGCTTTCGGGGCTTATGCGACCGTACGGTCTGCCATTGCCCGTCTGTCCGACCGAAACCGTTTTGAATAATTCGGCAAAATCGGCAAAGTCGGGAACGCCGTATTTACTCTGCAATTCGTTCTGCAAATTTCAGGAAAGGGACAACTGATGATGTTAAAAAAGAAATTTTCATCCTTTCGGACAGATCTGCGGGCTCCTTTGGTTGTCTGTGCGGTCTTGGGAGCAGTTCTCCTGCTTCTTTTGGCACTCTTTACGTTTCTGTCCGGTGACCGTTTGCATCTGATTCCCCACGAACATTTACTTTATTATGCACTGGCACTGCTCGGCGTGCATCTTGTAGCCGTCGGCATCGTTATGGGGGCTTATCTTTCCAGATATAACAGGATTCGAACGGCAAACGACACCTCCGACCTTATGGCGACCGAAATCAGCGATATGTTCCGCTATATCGTCGACATTCCCTATGCAATCGTAAACGGCGAGGGGACGGTCAAAATCGTTTCCAATGCCTTGCAGGAAATTTTGGGGTATAAATCTCCGATCTGCAATGTACCGCTCTCCAAGTTCTGCTCCGTGCCGATGAGCGAAATTATCGGCTATGCACAGTCGGGCGAGCAGGTCAAGGACGTAACCTATAACGAGGACGGCGTACCGATTGACAATACCAAGCCGATGACGGTTGAAATCGACGGCAAAAATTACGATCTGCACTGTTTCATCATGCGGTCGAGAGGCAAGAATTATTACTTTGTCGTCTTCAACGATATTACCGAAATGACGGCACTCAAAAAACAGATGCACGACAACGAACCGGTTGTCGCCTATATTGTCATTGACAGTCTGCAGGAACTGGCACAGTATGTCAGAGTTAGTTACCAGACCGCAGTTGCCAAAATCGAGAGCGTTCTGAAAGATTGGGTAGAAGAACTGCACGGTATGATCCGTGAGTATGACAGAAATAAGTATATTACCGTTTTCACCCGTGCGGGACTGGATGAATGCATTGAGAACAAATTCCGCATTCTCGAAAGGGTGAGAAACACCAAACTCGGCGACAGCAGTTACCCCGTGACCATTTCTATGGGCGTGGGAGCGGTACTCGGCAGTTTCGAGGACAAGGAACGTGCCGCATCCGATGCACTTGACATCGCTCTGCAAAAAGGCGGAGATCAGGTTGCCGTCAATGACGGTGAGAGCGTTACTCCGTACGGCGGTCGTGTCAATACCATGACCGGTTCGACCACAAATACATCGAGAGTCAATTCGCAATACCTCTGCGAACTCATCCGCCAAGCAGGAAACGTTCTCATTATGGGACACAGAGCCCCCGATTACGATTCCATCGGTTCCTGCGTGGGACTTGCGAGACTTGCCATTTGTGCCAGAGGCGGAGATACGTCACGCATTCGTGTCGTTGTCGACCGCAATCACCAGAATTTCCGCAACTGCTACGATCTTTTGGCTCATCTGCCCGAATATCACGCCATGTTCATCAGCGGTGACACGGCACTCGATGCCGTGCGGAACGATACGCTCCTCATTATGAGCGACGTGAGCAACGTTTTCAATACCGAATGCCCGAAACTGCTCAAATGCGTGCAGAATGTCGTTATCATCGACCACCACCGCAGACCGGATCAACAGTATGAATTCAAACCGCTTATGACCTACATTCGCCCGGGAGTTGCGGCGGCAAGTGAACTGGTCAGCGAAATGCTGGAACTCAGTCCTTACCACGATGCCCTTCTGAAAGAGGAAGCAACCCTGATGCTCACGGGCTTGATGCTCGATACCAAAAACTTTACGCAGGGAGCGGAAATGCAGACCTTCTCCGCCGTGCATTATCTCTATGAGCGAGGGGCTCATACCAATGTTGCAAGACGATTCTTCACCGAGTCCATGACAAGCCTTTTCACGGCGTGCGACATCGACAGCAGGACGAGAACCTATCGGGAAAAAATAGCCCTGACGTGGCAGAGCATCGACCACCCCGCAACCGAGGAAGACACTGTCGCCATTGCGAAAGCGGCGGACAAACTCATGACAATCAACGGCATCGAAGCATCTTTCGCCCTGCTTCATGCGGAAAATACCGTGACCATTTCGGCACGCTCCCGTGACAAAATCAATGTCCAACTGATTATGCAGAGGCTCGGCGGAGGCGGACACTACGATATGGCAGGGACAAAACTGACGCATACTTCGCTCGAAGCGGCGTCGCAACAACTCAAAAGCGTGATTGACGATTATCTCGATCACGATTACGGAGCAAAGAATTCGTAATACGGAGGTTAAATACCATGAAAGTAATTTTATTGGCAGACGTCAAAGGACAGGGAAAAAAGAATGACGTCATTGAAGTATCGGACGGCTACGGAAAGAATTTTCTCATTCCGAGAAAACTGGCAAAACCTGCCGATGCTCAGGCAGTCAACGATGCGAAAATGAAAGAAAACGCAAGACTGTATAAACTGGAAACCGAAAAGAAAGAGGCAAAAGAACTTGCCGAAAAACTGAATACGGTTGTCGTCACCGTCAAAGCATCCTGCGGTGCGGACGGCAGACTTTACGGTTCGGTGACCGCAAAGGACATCTCCGAACACCTCGAAAAAGAGCATGGAATCGTCCTCGACAAGCGGAAAATCACCGTCAAAGATCCCATCAAAGCATACGGAAAATACGCACTGGAAGTCAAGTTGTATCCCGAAGTCACGGGAACGTTGACGCTTGTCGTAACGGAAGGTTAAGCACGTGGCAGACGAACTGATTGAAAGACGGTTGCCCTTTTCCATGCCGGCGGAACAGTCACTCTTGGGTGCGATTTTAATCGATCCGGATGCACTGAATACCGTCGCACCTCTGATGAACGGGGACGATTTCTATCTTGAGGAGCATCGGCAGATTTATCTTGCCATGCAGGAACTGTTCCTTGCCAACCGTGAAATCGACGTCGTAACGCTCATCGATATGCTCGTTACACGTGGTGTTTACGACAAAGCGGGCGGGGAAGACTATATCAGGACACTGACCGAAGCCGTTCCGGATGCCCTCAACGTCAAGGATTACGCAAGAATCGTCAAGGAAAAGAGTGTTCTGAGGCAACTCATTTCCGCAGCAGAAGAAATTTCCGAAAGTGCCTATTCCGAGCAGGAAGCGGTCACATCGGTTCTCGACCATGCGGAGAATCTGATTTTCAAAATCGCAGAGGGCAGGGATACACAGAATTTCCGGCACATCCGTGAAATTTTGCAGGACGTATACGGGCATTTGCAGGACCTCCGTGTCAATGCGGAGGCAACGCAAGGCACAAAAACCGGCTTTTCCAAACTCGACAGAGTTTTGGCAGGTATGGGAAAAAGCGATTTGGTTCTGGTCGGGGCTCGCCCGGGTATGGGAAAAACGTCGTTTGCTCTGAATATTGCGACAAACGTTGCGAAACAGACGCACAAAACGGTTTGTATTTTCTCGCTCGAAATGTCGGCGGAACAGTTGGTGTCGAGAATTCTGTCAAGCGAAGGACTTGTCAACAGTTATTCGCTCAGAACCGGTGAACTCACGGCGGAAGATTGGGAACATCTTGCGGTGGCATCGGGGCAGTTGTCCTCTTGTGACATTCTCATTGACGATACATCGGGCATGACGGTTACCGCCATGAAAGCGAAACTCAGACGGGTGAAAAATCTCGGAATGGTTGTCATCGACTATCTGGGACTTATGCAGGGCGACCGCCACAACGACAATCGTGTGCAGGAGGTTTCCGAAATTTCCCGATCGCTCAAAATTATGGCAAAAGAATTGATGGTCCCCGTGATTTGCTGTGCCCAGTTGTCCCGTGGACCGGAATCGAGAACCGACAAAAAGCCGATGCTTTCCGACCTGCGTGATTCGGGTGCTATCGAGCAGGATGCCGATACCGTTTTGTTCCTTTACAGAAGTGAATATTACAAAAACGACGAAGAAAATAACAACCAAACCACAAGCGTGGCGGAGGTTATCATCGCAAAGAACCGTCACGGTGCAACCGGTACCGTGAAAATGGGTTGGAATCCGCAATATACCAAGTTCCTCACCATCGAGGATGACGAAGAAGCGAAAAAGTGAAAAATTCTCTCACAACCGCAAAAATGCCGTGGGAAATTGCAGGGCTTCCGAAAGAAACCCCCGTTCTGGTCGGTTTTTCAGGCGGAGCGGACTCGGTGGCACTTTTGCATCTCTTAAAAGCCTTTTCCCTGCGTGACGGCTTTGCAATTCTTGCCGTTCACGTGCATCACGGCATACGAGGTACGGAAGCCGACCGAGATGCGGAATTCTGTGAAGATTTTGCAAAAAAAATCGGTGTGGAGATTATCACTTACCGCATCGATGTTCCGACAATTGCCGACGGGCGGGGCGAAAGCCTTGAAGAGGTCGCAAGAAACGAGCGATACCGGATTTTCGACACCGTGATGCAGGAGAGAAATATCCCTTTGCTTGCCGTGGCACACCATGCAGGCGACAATGCCGAAACGGTACTGTTCCGATTGGCAAGGGGAACGGGGCTTGCGGGGCTTTGCGGTATCAAACAACTCCGAAAAATCGGGCAGGGGTATGTCACAAGACCGCTGTTGCCGTTTTCGAAAGACGAAATTCTCGCATACTGCCGTGACAGAAATCTATCGTTCGTGACCGACAGTACCAACCTCGAACCTTGTTGTACGAGAAATCTGTTGCGACTCGAAATTCTGCCGACACTCGAAAAAAGCGTGCCGAACGCCGTGAAAAATATCGCAAACGCCACGGCTCGGTTGCAACTTGACGAAGATTATTTAACGGGAGTTGCAAACGGTTGGACAGAAGAACACCGCAGGGGAGAGATTCTCTCGCTTGACGGTATGAAAGATTTGCATCCGGCAATTCGGTCGAGGGTGCTTGCAAATTTTACGGAAAATGCCGAAGCCGTACACCTCACGGCTCTGACCGATCTCATTTTGTCGGGTAGGGGCGGTTGCATTCCTCTGCCACATGACAGAACGGCTGTGGTTTTAGGCGGTCGCCTGCGGATCTTACCGCTTTTGCGAGGCGAGGGACTCCGTGAGCGAAAACCGCTTTGCGAAGAAACTTTTTCACTTTGTGACGGCAAACTGACTGTTTCTTCAAAGCAGACTGAAAATTCAAACGAACCGAAAAAAATTCACAAATTATCAACAAAACACTATATCATTGCAGACGAAAAATCTGCTATAATAATGCGGTACTGTTGGAAACCGTCGGAATCGGGCGACCGAATTCGGGTAGGGAGAACGATGCAAAAATGCTCGGAACTCCTGCATGGGCGGTGCATTCCGACCGCATTCCGAAGCAAACTGCCCGTTCTTTGCGACGGGGACGGAAATATTGTCTGGTTGCCGTTTTACAAAGAGGAAAAACAGCCGACCGGCAAGGTATGGGAAATCGAAATTACAATTGACTGACGGAGGAGATTATGTACGAAATCAAGCAGGACATTGAAAGCGTTTTAATCGAAAAAGAAGAACTGGATGCCATTTGCGACAGACTCGCAAAGCAAATTACCGAGGAATACGGCGATTCCGGCAGAGAACTCGTGATGGTAGCGGTTCTCAAAGGTTCGGTGATGTTTGCGGCGGACCTTGTCAGACGGATTCCGAGACACGTTTGTCTGGAATTCATGAAAGTTTCTTCTTACGGCGGCGGAACGGAAACGTCTGGATTCATTCAGGTGCATCTCGATCTCAAACGGGATGTAAAGGATGCGGACGTGATCATTATCGAGGACATTGTCGACAGCGGAAGAACGCTCAAAAAACTGTCGGGACTCCTTGCAAACCGTGGGGCTCACAGTGTCAAATGTTGCACTCTGCTCGACAAACCGGAACGCAGACAGGTGAACTTTAACGCCGATTATGTGGGAAAAATCGTGCCGGATGTGTTTGTGGTCGGCTACGGACTGGATTACGACGAAAAATATCGCAATCTGCCGTATGTCGGTGTCTTAAAACCGTCGGTATATGAAAAATAAAGTGAGGTATTCATGAAGCAACGCAGTATCATCCGTCAGCTGATTTGTTATGCGGTGGTCATTCTGCTTTTGGTTTTGGCTGTCAGTGCCATTACGTCAAGGGGAACAACCGCAAAAAAAGCGACTTATGCCGACGTCATCAAAGCCATTGACAATGCAGGGAAAGACGATGCAACCGACGCTGAAAAAATCGTCAGTATTACGCTGTCGGCGAAAAATCAATTGGTTATCGTCTTTGCGGATTCGCACCAACTGACCTATAAATTTGACGACAAAACCCTCAATTTCTTCTACAAGGGACTGTCGGCGGAGGTCGAAGAACTTGTCAGAACGGGCAAAATTGAGTCCTATGACCTGACACCCGCTACCGAAACGCCCGCATGGCTCAGTTTCCTGCCCATGATTCTCATCGTGGTCTTTATGATTGTGCTGTGGATCATTTCCGCCAACCAACTCAGCGGAAAAGGCGGAGGAAAATTCAATTCCTTCGGACGTGCAAAGGTCAAAACGCAAGCCCGAGACGGCGAGCGGGTTTTGTTCCGTGACGTTGCCGGTGCGGATGAGGAAAAAGAAGAACTTGTCGAGGTTGTCGAATTTCTCAAAGATCCGCAGAAATATACGAAACTCGGTGCAAAAATTCCGCACGGCGTTCTGCTCGTAGGCCCTCCCGGCACGGGTAAAACATTGCTCGCAAAAGCGGTTGCAGGCGAAGCTGGCGTGCCTTTCTATTCGATTTCCGGCTCGGATTTTGTCGAAATGTACGTTGGTGTCGGTGCATCCCGTGTGCGTGATCTTTTTGACACCGCAAGAAAATCGCCTGCCGCAATCATCTTCATTGACGAAATCGATGCGGTCGGTCGCCACCGCGGAGCAGGTCTCGGAGGCGGTCACGATGAAAGAGAACAGACCTTGAACCAGTTGCTCGTCGAAATGGACGGTTTCGGTTCACATGACGGCATTATCGTAATGGCGGCGACCAACCGCCCCGACATCCTCGATCCGGCACTCCTCCGCCCGGGACGTTTTGACAGACAAGTGACCGTCAATTACCCCGACATCAAGGGCAGAGAGGCAATTCTCCAAGTACACGCAAGAAACAAACCGCTCGAAGCCGGCGTGGATTTCCACAAGATTGCACAGTCGACTGTCGGATTTACCGGTGCAGATCTTGCAAACCTGCTCAACGAAGCGGCACTCCATGCGGCAAAACGGGGCAAGTCGCTCATCGGTATGGACGATCTGGAAGAATCCTATATGAAAGTTCTGTTGGGACCGCAGAAAAAATCGCACGTACGCAATGAAAAAGACAACAAAATGGTCGCTTATCACGAGGCAGGTCACGCCGTTGTCACCTATTATTGCAAGCATTCCGATCCTGTCAAACACATCACCATTGTGCCGGCAGGCAGAGCCGCAGGCGTTACAATCCGTGTGCCTCTCGAAGATCAGACCGTTTCGAGCCGAGGCGAAATGCTCGATGACATCAAAATCTGCTTGGGCGGACGCATTGCAGAAGAACTCATTATGGATGACATCACAACCGGTGCATCGAATGATATTCAGAAAGCAACCCAGACCGCACGCAATATGGTGACGAGATACGGTATGAGCAGTCGGTTAGGTCCGGTCCTTTACGGTTCGGAACATTCGAGTGACGAGGTCTTCTTGGGACGTGATTTCAGCACCGGAAAAGATTATTCCGAAGAAACCGCAGCCGCTATCGACGAGGAAATTCACGCAATCGTCGACGGAGCATATCAGGAAGCCAAAAAGATTCTCGAAGACCATATCGACAGACTGCATTTCGTGGCACAGTACCTGCTCAAACACGAGAGTATGGACGGCGACCAGTTTGCCGTTGCAATGCAGGACGGTGCAACCGAGGAAGAACTCGATGCCATTCTCGCTAAAAAAGCCGAGGACAGTCGCAAAGATAACGAAAATGCAAAAGAGATTGCAAAACGGGCTGAGGAGGCAAAAAGAGCCGAAGAAAATCAGGTTCTGTCGGATGATCCGTTTGCATACAGACCGGAGCAAAATGCCGATAGCAAATCGGACAGTGACAATTCCGGCAATCCTTAAAATACAAGCGGTCAACGCAAGGCGGCCGCAAGGAAAGAGACCGTCGGGAAACCGGCGGTTTCTTTGCATCTGCCCGTATTGAAATGAGAAATAAACCGAAATGCGTGAAATACTCATATAAATGCTTGTAAAAACCATTGCAAATGCGTGAAATCTGTGGTATAATATAGGTGTCATCCTGAATGGGAATGAAACATCAGCAAACCGGCAATGCCGGATTGAAAGGAAAAATAAATCATGAATGATTTTCGTCCGTCCGCATATCCGCTTTTGACAACGGATCCGTTTTTCAGTATTTGGAGTTTTTCCGATAACCTCGCAAGCGACCATATCAGGCACTGGACGGGACGCAGACAGTCTATGTGCGGTGCTTTGATTATTGATGGCAAGCCCTATCGCTTTATGGGCTTGGCAGAACCCTTTGAAAGTTGGTTTGCAGAGGGCGAAACGCTCAAACAGACCTCCGTCACCGTCACACCGACCTCGACCGTGTACACCTTTGCACATCCGCTCTGCGACCTCACCGTAACCTTCCTCACCCCGCTCCTTTGCGACCGTCCGGAAGTGCTGTCAAGACCGGTTTCCTATGTTTTTTACAAGATTGTGCCGTCCGAAGAAGGACATCAATTCGAGATCTATATGGATGCCTCCTGCGATCTTTGCGGTGACGAAAAGGGGCAATCTTTCGTGCATCATGCGGAGGAAGGACACGCATGGATCGGTTCGGGCGAGCAGAACGTACTTTGCGAATCGGGTGACGATGTCCGTATTCGCTGGGGTTATCTCCATTTGGTGCATCCGAACGCAACCGTCACGACTTTGAACGCACGCCGTGCCTTTTTCCGCAAGTGTGTCAGCAAACACGAATGGGAAAGAATTCACCGTGAAGTCGAACCCGAAACAATTTCTTACCGTGTGATGCCACTGGTTTCGGCAATGTCCGAAAAACTGTCCGACGTCTTCGTTTTCGCTTATGACGATGTCCATTCGATCCAATATTTTGACAAGCAACTCGATGCGTACTGCATGAAAGTTTACGGCGGTTTCGACAAGATGCTCGAAAAGGCAGTTGCGGAGGCGGAACAACTCCGTGCAGACTGTGCCGAATTCGACAGAACCTTTACCGCAAGAATGGAAAAAGTCGGCAAGGAATATGCCTCGATCGGAGCGTTGGCTTACCGTCAGGCAGTTGCCGCTCACAAATTGGTTGTGACCGATGACGGCAAAATTCTCTTCCTCTCCAAAGAGAATTTCAGCAACGGCTGTATCGCAACGCTTGATGTCACATATCCGTCCATTCCGCTTTTCCTCTGCCTCAATCCCGAACTGGTCAAGGGTATGATGAGACCGATTTTTGACTACGCAAGGACAGACATCTGGAAGAATATTCCCTACGCACCGCACGACTGCGGTCGGTATCCGCTCTGCATCGGTCAAAGATACGGTATTGTGGACGGCGTTGTCAACGAGGACGGACAAATGCCGGTTGAGGAGTGCGGAAACGCCCTCTTGGTGGTCTGTGCCGTTGCAAGAGCCGAAGGCAACAAAACTTTTGTCGAGGAAAACCGTGACCTGCTCGACAAGTGGGCGGATTACCTGCTCGAATATGGCTACAACCCCGCAAATCAGCTCTGCACCGATGATTTCGCCGGTCACTTGGCACACAACTGCAACCTCAGCCTGAAAGCAATCACGGCTCTGGGGGCATACGGCAAACTGCTCGGTATCAAAAAATATTCCGATACCGCAAAGAAAATGGCAAATGACTGGGTGAAAGATGCAAAACGCACGGACGGTGTCGGCTACGCACTGACCTTTGATGACAAGACCACATGGAGTCTGAAATACAACATCATCTGGGACAGACTCTTGGAACTGGGACTGTTTGACGAAAGCGTCAGCCGTGAGGAACAGCAGGTTTACCTCGAAAAAATGTGCCGTTACGGAACACCGCTCGACAATCGTGCCGATTATACCAAACTCGACTGGCTTGCGTGGACGACCGTTATGACCGACGACAAGGACTTTTGCGACAGAATGTACCGTGCGATCTTCCGTATGTCTTCCGAAACGATCGACCGTGTACCGCTTACCGACTGGTACGATGCAAAAGATGCCAGAACTATGGTGTTCCGTGCAAGATCGGTGGTCGGCGGATTCTACATCAATCTGCTCAAAGAAGACTTTATCGGTTAAAAAACTTGTATATGCGACAAAAAGAGCCGTGCAGTTCGTACGGCTCTTTGCTTTTTGCGTGATGTGTTTATTTGCTTTGTCTGCGGTTTCAGTGCGGAACTCCGATTTTCCGGTATTTGTAGGGCGTTGTGCCTTTCTTCTCTCGGAATTTCGCGATAAAGTATGCGGATGTCGAAAATCCGACCTGCATTGCAATATCGGTCACGCTCATATCGGTTGTGAGGAGCAGTTTTTCGGCTTCCCTGAGGCGGACACTGCAAACATAATCGGGAAAAGAACATTTCAGGACACGGGCAAAAAGCCGTGATACGCCGATGGGACTGATTCCGCAGACGTCCGCCACGTCACGCTCGCAGACCTCTGCATAATTCTCGCGAATATAGGAAAGTGCCGTCTGTGCCAGTCGTCGGTCGCCTGCCTGCGTGGAGAGATCGCAGAGCGGTGACTTTTCCTCCCAATGCCGAAGAAGAAACAGAATAATTCTCGTCACGTCCGCACGCAAACTCAACTCATAGCCGAATTTTTTATCCTCCCATTCGGACATCATACGGCGGAGAACCGACGGAATCTCGGTCCGGTCCAATTCGTCTGCGGAAAAGAAAGACTGCCTGTCCTGCGATTGCTCCATAAGAGACAACGCATAGCCGAACTCCGCACCGGTCTGCTCGGCGGAAATGAGCATTTCGGGTAAAAATTTGACAACGATATATTCGCACGGGGCATTGAGAAAACGCACATCGTGTGCATCGCCCGATTGAATTACCACGAGCGTTTCCGGTTGCAGTTGCAAGGTGCGGTTGCCGATATAAACCTGTGCCGTGCCGTTAAGCCCGAATAAAAGTTCGGTATAATCGTGATAATGCATCATGCGATTCGGATTGGACGGTTGCTTCAGACGCATCCGGATGCACTCAATCGGCAGGACCTCGCCGTCTTTCATGACTCGCCCCTCATCGTATGCCATAAAATCACCACCTGAAAAAAATTGATATTATCCGATAAAAATATTATAGCATATTTTTGCGATTTATGCTATACTTTTCTTAAAAAAATCCCGAAAGGGTGAAAAAATATTTTTTTCGGAGGAAAAATAATGATACGGGTACTTGTTTGGAACGAATATTGCCATGAGCGGACGGATGAAAAAGTCAAAAAAATTTATCCGAACGGCATTCACAACGCAATCGCCGATTTTCTGCGTTGCGACGACATCGAGGTCGAGACCGCTACGCTTGACGATGAGAACTGCGGAATCACCAAAGAAAGACTCGACAGAACCGATGTTATGATCTGGTGGGGACACATGAAACATCATCTTGTACCGGATGAAATTGCCAAAATGGTTAAAGATGCAGTCCTTTCGGGTATGGGCATGATTTTCCTGCACTCCGCACACCATTCCAGACCTTTCCGTTACCTGCTCGGCACATCCTGCAACCTCACATGGCGTGAATCCGGTGACTCGGAACGTCTGTGGGTAATTGAACCGTCCCACCCCATTACAAGAGGAATCGACCGCACCTTTACATTGGAACATGAGGAAACTTATGGCGAGCCGTTCGTCATTCCGACGCCGGATAAACTCCTGCTCATCGGCACTTACACCGGCGGTGAAGTCTTCCGCTCGGGATGTCTCTGGGAGAGAGGAAACGGCAAAATCTTCTATCTGCAACCTGGGCATGAATCCTTCCCGACCTTCTACGTACCGGAGATTCAGACCATTATCAAGAACGCCGTCCGTTACGTTGCACCGACCTACCGTGAATACATCACTTGTCCGCACGTTCGTTTCATCACGGACGAAGAGCCGTACGTCATTAAATAAAATTAAACATAAATACCCGATAAATTGAATAAGCGATAATTAGAACAAATCTTAATATTAAAAATAGAGATTGAGAGGGCAAAACAATGGCAAAACTCATAAAAATCGGCATCATCGGATGCGGAGGCATCGCAAACGGCAAGCATATGCCGGCTCTGAAAAAAGTCAAAGATACCGCAATGGTCGCATTCTGCGACATCGTTCCGGAGCGTGCCGAAAAAGCCGCAAAAGATTTCGGAACGCCCGATGCAAAAGTCTACACCGACTACAAAGAACTGCTCAAAGATCCGAGCATTGACGTTGTCCACGTCTGCACGCCGAACCGTGCCCACAGCTTCATCACGGTAGATGCCCTCGAAGCAGGCAAGCACGTCATGTGTGAAAAGCCGATGGCAATCAATTCCGCCGAGGCTCAGAAAATGCTCGATGCCGCAAAAAGAACCGGCAAGAAACTTTCTATCGGCTATCAGAGCCGTTTCCGTGACGATTCCATTTTCCTCAAACAGACGGCAGAGGACGGCACACTCGGCGAGATTTATTACGCAAAGGCAACCGCAATCCGTCGCCGTGCGGTTCCGACATGGGGCGTTTTCCTCAACGAATATGAGCAGGGAGGCGGACCGCTGATTGACATCGGCACGCACGCCCTTGACCTCACGCTGTGGATGATGAACAACTACAAGCCGAAATATTGCGTCGGAACGACCTACCACAAACTCAACAACGACACCGATCAGGGCAATATGTGGGGGAACTGGGATCCAGCAAAGTTCACGGTTGAGGACTCCGCATTCGGTTTCATCGTAATGGAAAACGGTGCGACAATCGTCCTCGAATCCTCGTGGGCATTGAACTCGCTGGATGTCAGAGAGGCGACTACAACCCTCTGCGGAACGAAAGCAGGTGCGGATATGATCGGCGGAGTTCGAATCAACGGCGTCAATCACGGCAGACAGTATGTCACAACACCCGATTTCAAAGTCGGCGGTGTCGCATTCAACGACGGAGCAAAAGGCGAGAGTGCTGCGGAACGTGAGGAACGTTTGTGGATCGAAGCCGTTCGCAACGATACAGATCCCATTACAATGCCTGAACAGGCATTCTGCGTGACGAGAATCTTGGAGGGGATTTACACCTCCGCAAAAACGGGCGATATTTACAGATTTTAATCTTTAATCACAGATTTCCGTAAACATTTACAAATGACAATTGAGTAAAGGCAATCAAGATAAGACTGTTGAGCGAAATTGAACAACAGAAAACGACCGAAAGTCCAAACGGATTTTCGGTCGCATTTTTATCGGAATATTAGAATAAAACTAAATCGTATTATTGATTACTTTCGGTTGTGCCGTTGGAATTTTCGGTATTTTCGGCACTTTCGGAGACAGTATCGCTTTCGACAGGAATAGTCTGAGTTGTCTGGACAATTGCATCTGCATCAGCGTTTCTATCGGTCGGAACATCCGAAATTGTCGCAGTATCGGAAACTGCCGTATCGGCATCAATGTTTGAATTCTCTGCATCGGCAGGAATTTGACCGACTGTATCGGGAGTGCCGTCCACTGATTTTTTGTCCGCACTTTCGGCTTTTTTCAATTGACCGCTCGGCAAAATGATGCCGTTGTTTTTCCGCTTGTGGCGAAGTTTTCGGATTTCCGCTTCGATGAGAACTTTCAAATCCTGACGGCGTTCGGGCGTTGTTTCGCTGTCCGCATATTCCGCCAGCAAGTTTGTGACGTGCAGGTCCGAATGGTGCAGAATGATCTCGGCGTTCCCGAGCGACCAACTCTCAATTTTTTGTTCGGCAAAGAGCAACCGATCGGGCAGAATGACCAGTTTTAACGTATCGCAACCGCCGAAAGCGTGCTTGCCGATACTGCAACTGCGTGTCGGAAGAATAACCGTTTGCAGATTTGGGCAGTTAGCGAATGCATCTTTACCGACCGATTTCAAGCCGTCCGGCAGACTGACCTCACCCAAATTCGTTCCTTTGAATGCGTTGTCTCCGATTTTTTCAAGCCCTTTCGGGAGTATAACAACTGCCAAAGTTTCACAGCCGGAGAAGGCTTTTGCACCGATCTCTTTGACTGTATCCGTCAAGGAGACAAATGTCAATTTTTTGCAGGACAAAAATGCCTCGTCAGAAATTGCGGTCAATTTTGCGGAAATTTTTACGTTTTCAAGCCCGTCGCAATATGCGAATGCAGATGTTCCGAGCGTTTCAATCGAGTCGGGCAGATTGGCGTTTTTTAACATACGGCATCCGTAAAACGCACTTTCGCCGATGTTTTTCAATCCTTGCGGTAGTGGAAATTCCTCTAATTTTTCGCAAGCCGTAAAGGTGTGGTTGCCGATACGGGAAAGCCTTGACGGCGGTGTCACGGATGTCAAATTTTTGCATCCGGCGAATAATTCGTTACCGAGAAAACGTACCTGCGGGGGAATTGTGATTGCCGTGAGACTTCCGCATCCGCAGAATGCACCCGTGCCGATATAAGTCAAACTTTTCGGCAGATTGACCTCGGCGAGATTTTCGCAAAGGGCGAAAGCATTCGAACCTATCGTGCCGAGTCCTTCGGGCAGATCGATTTTACGCAGGGACATACAACGGAAAAAAGTACTGCGGTGGATCGAGTCCAGCGTTTCGGGAAACGTGATTTCTTCGAGTGACAGACAGTCGGCAAACGAGAATGCACCCAAATGGGCAAGTGTCGCCGGCAATATCACTTTTTTCAGGTTTGAGCATTGCTCAAACGAGGCATTTCCGATGTTGTAAACGGTCTTTGGCAGGGAAACATTGCTGAGTGACGTGCATTTCTGAAACGCCCGTTCGCCGATCTCCCGCAATCCTGCGGGAAATGCAATCTGTTTCAACCCCGAGCAGTCCGCAAAAGCGTCGTCACGAATGGATGTCACATTGCGACCGACCGTCACGTTTATCAGTTTTTTGCACGCACGAAAAGCCCCACGTGCGATGATTGTCACATCGTCGGGAATTACAATGTCGGTTGCGTTTCCGTAATAGCGTATGAGTTCGCCCCCACGGATTTCGCTGTTTTGTCTGAATTCTTCCTGCCGGTTGGTTTGGTTGACTGCAAGCGTTGCCATTTGATTACCTGAATGAATTTTTTATTTTCCGTTGATAGTGAGATACCCTACCCGAAACTGTCGGCATCGGGTAGGGGAGAAATTATGTGTTGTCTGTGCTGTCCGAATTGTCTTTTTTGTCGGTGATTTTTTTGAGCATTCCTGCGAGATCGATACCGGTTGCCTCTTTCATCCCGTCTACAACCTGATTGGTCGAGTTCATAATGTCACGGACTAGACGGGTGCTGTTTCCGTCGCCGTACATCACAATTTTATCGGTCTTTTCGAGAGGACTTGCAACGTTCTTGACCACTTCGGGCAGGGCTTGCAGGTACATTTCAAGTACGGATGCTTCGCCCATTTTCTTTTGAGCTTCGGCTTTGCGTTCAATGGCTTCTGCCTCGGCAAGCCCTTTGGCACGGATACCTGCGGCTTCCTGCTCCATTGCATAACGTTGTGCCTCCGCCTCGGCTTTGCGTGCCTCCGCATCCTGCACCGCACGGTAACGGTCTGCCTCGGCTTCTCTTTGACGTTTGACGAGTTCCGCCTCTGCCTCTTTTTCTGCCTGATATTTCATTGCATCGGCTTTTTTGCGGATTTCGGCATCGAGTTGGCGTTCACGCAGGGCAATTTCCTTTTCGGCAAGTTCTGCCTCTTTTTCTTTCTTTGCGATGTCCGCACTGACCTTTGTGACCTCGATCGTCTTTCTCTGGTTTTCCTGCTGAATCGAATATGCGGCATCGGCTTCCGCACGTTTCGTTTCGGAGCGGACGGTCATATCTGCCTGCTGAACAGCCAGTTCGGCATTCTGTTCGGCGACCTTCTTTTCTGCCTCGACACGGACGGCGTTTGCCTCCTGCTGAGCGTTTGCGGTTGCAATGGAAATGTCTCTCTGTGCATTTGCCTTTGCGATTTGGGCATTCTTGCGGATTTGTTCCACATTGTCGATACCCATATTTTCAATCGTTCCGGCTGCATCACGGAAGTTCTGAATGTTGAAGTTGACCACTTCAATACCGAGTTTTTGCATATCGGGGACGACGTTTTCGGTGATTTTCTTTGCAACGCCCTGACGGTCCTGCACCATTTCTTTCAAACCGACCGAACCGACGATTTCACGCATATTACCTTCGAGAACCTGCGTGACAAGGGCAATCAGTTCATTTTGGTGCATATTGAGGAGCGATTCGGATGCCCGTTCGAGCAGAGCGGGATCGGACGAAATTTTGATGTTTGCGACACCGTCGACCGTGACGTTGATAAATTCGTTGGTCGGCACTGCCTCGGAGGTTTTGACGTCAACCTGCATGACTCGCAGGGAAAGTTTGTCCACACGGGTGAAGAAGGGCATACGCCATCCGGCTTTACCGATGAGAATTCTTCTCTTATTCGGTCCCGTGATGATGTAGGCGGTGTCCGGCGGTGCTTTGAGATAGCCCGATGCGAAAAGCAGGGCAACAAGAAAAACGATGAAAACGGCGATTAAAATGGCTGGCATAATGTTTCTCCTTTTTTGCAATATTATGTTGTATCTATATTATATCATACAGTCAAGTGATTGTCAATAGAAATCTTACGATTTAATTATAATCGTATGAATAACTAAAAATATTGTTATAATTGAAACAAAATTGTATAAATTAACGGCTTCCATTACCGGAGTTAGCATCCGTATCCGAGTTGACATCGCTTTCACCCGAGTTTTCACGACTTTTTTCAATCTCGTTGACGCCGTTTTCATCGGCTTTTTTCGTGTTGTCACCGCTTTTCTTTTGGCGGAACACCAACAGTTTGCTGATGAAATAGTTGCCAATCACAACGATGACAGCCGTGACAATTTTGAACAGATACGCATTCAGTCCCAGTACGCCGACAAACAGTTCGATAATCGCCTCCTGCACGAGGAGCGTGACCACCCGACCGCCCGCAAATGCACCGAGTTCCGCCAAAACCGGCAGGAAACCGTGTCGGCGACTGCGGAAAACGAGAATTCGGTTCGTGAAAAATGCGAACAGAACCGCACACACCCATGCCGTGACATTGACGGCATGAACGGTCAGGCGATATTCCATTTGCTCTGCGAAAATTTTGTAACCGGCAAAGGAAACGCCCCAGTCGACTACGGTTGTCAGTCCCCCGAAAAGCAGGTAGAGAATTTGCTCTCGGTAAGTTTTGCAGAGCGACTTGATTTTTGCAAGCATTTCGGTTTTATGCGTTTACGGTGTAGGTTGTGCCGGCTTTGGTGTCAATGAGCGTCACCCCCATAGCGGTCAGTTCCGCACGGATGCGGTCAGCCTCGGCATAGTTCTTTTCGGCTTTTGCCTGCCGTCTTGCCTCAATTAGCCCTTCAATTTTCTCTGCCAATTCCGCAGGAATATCGGGTTTTGCGGGTTCTGCAACCTGCGATTTTACTTTTTCGGCATTCTCCAAGAGATTCAGGCAGAGAACCTTGTCATATTCGGCGAGCAATGCACGTTTTGTCGCATCGTTTGTCTTTGCTTTGAGAACGTCATAAACGGCTGTGACCGCCAAAGAGGTGTTGAGATCGTTGTCGAGTGCCGATACGAATTTGTTTTTTTCCGCATCGAAAGCGGTTTTGTCGACCTCACCGTCCTTTGCAAGCGTTGCGATTTTCGCAATCAACTTGTTGTATGCGGTTTTGGCATTGTCCATATTTTCGTAGGAGAAGACCAGCGATTTGCGGTAATGCGATTGCAGGCAGAAGAAGCGGTAGATCATGGGATCATAGCCTTTTTCTGCGAGGAGCGAAAGAGTTAAGAATTCGCCCTTTGACTTGCTCATCTTGCCGGATGTCGTATTGAGGTGCAGAACGTGAAACCAATAATTGCACCACTTATGACCGAGATATGCCTCGCTCTGTGCGATTTCGTTGGTGTGGTGGGGGAATGCGTTGTCGATTCCTCCGCAGTGAATGTCAAGATATTCACCGAGATATTTCATACTGATGCAGGAGCATTCGATATGCCACCCGGGGTAACCGACACCCCAAGGGCTGTCCCATTTGAGTTCCTGCGAATCGAATTTGGACTTGGTGAACCAGAGGACGAAATCGGCTTTGTTCCGCTTGTTGCCGTCCTCCTCGACGCCCTCACGTACGCCGACCGCCAGATCTTCTTCTTCGAAATTGTGGAAGACGTAGTACTGTTTGAGTTTGGACGTATCGAAATAAATGTTTCCGCCCGCCTCATAAGCATAGCCTTTTTCAATCAAAGACGAAATGACCTTGATAAAATCGGCGATACAACCGGTTGCGGGTTGGACCACGTCGGGTGTGCGAATGTTCAGTTTTTTGCAATCATCAAAGAAACAGTCGGTGTAGTATTTTGCAATCTCCATGACCGTTTTATGCTCCCGCTTTGCCCCTTTGAGCATCTTGTCTTCGCCTGTATCCGCATCGGATGTCAGGTGTCCGACGTCGGTGATATTCATCACCCGTTTGACCTCATACCCCGAAAAACGCAGGTAGCGGTCCAAAATATCTTCCATAATATACGTGCGGAGGTTGCCGATATGGGCAAAGTGATAGACGGTCGGTCCGCAGGTGTAGAGTTTGACTTTTCCTGCCTCATTCGGAATAAATTCTTCTCTTGTCCGTGACAGGGAATTATATAAAATCATTTTCTGAGCCTTTCATTTTTAACTTATCAATGTTTTTTGACCGAAAAGCCGAATCCACCGAGCCGCTTTCCGAGCGAGAAATATTCGCCGTGCGAATAAGCGAGCAGGTCGGCACGTTCGAGATGCAGTTTTCCGTTTTTATCGAGCAGGTTTTCATCGACGTCAACCGCAACGATTTCGGCTAAAAACATTTCGTGAGAACCGAGCGGAATGCGTTGCGTAACACGGCATTCCAAAGAAACGGGACTGTCCGAGAGCAGGGGACATCGCACGATATTCGCATCTTCTGTCGCGAGATGAAATTTTTCGAATTTGTTGACTTTCCGACCTGTGTAAACACCGCAGGAGTCGGTAACCCGTGCCATCGGTGCTGTTGTAAGATTGATGACGAATGCACCGCTGTTTGCAATGAGTTCGTGGGAATAGCGTGACGGTCGGACCGAAACGTAGGTCATCGGCGGATCGGAGTTGACAATGCCCGTCCAAGCGACCGTAAAAACGTTTTGTTTGTCGCCGTCGGCACAGGTGACAAGTACCGCAGGGGCAGGGGAAAGGAGCGTTCCGCCCTTCCATTGTATTTTGCTCATATCAGGACCTCACGGAATATCGTCACAGACAGTTTCCGGCTTGACTTCAAGCAATTCGGGATTTTCTGCATGACGTTTGATGATTTTGAATGCCGATGCATAGTAAAAGCCGTCGCAGATACGCTCATCGGTCACGATTTTCAATTCAATGTATTTGTGCGTCGAAACATTGCCGTAGGCATCGCAGGATACTTCGGTATGCCGTCCGCCGTAAGAGAAGAAGACGGGCAGGTTTCCGAAATCGTAAATGTGGTGATAAATCGGGCGAATGCCGAGCGAACCCATAGACGTGACGATCATCGTTCCGTGGAAAGGGGAAAGTTGCAGAATTTTTTTCGGCATAAGACCGATGTAATCGAGAAAACGCAAAAATCCGATTGCCATACGCAGGAGAAATCCGGGGATGAGCGACATTGTCTTATTGAGTTTGTCGAAATCGTTGTGATTGTCCGGTGCATTCTGTACCGCCGAAACTGCACGGTTAAACTTTTCGTAAACCTCGTCAACCGTATCGTCCGGTTCGAAATCGACCTTGATAACGGTGTCGGGGGAATCGAGCGTCATCTGCTTTTTTATCACCATAACGATCTGAATGCCGTTGCGGTGATAAATTTTCTGACCGCTGACAAAACGGTTCAGGGCAGGGCGTTGCGAAATGGCACGCAGGTAGGAGGCGATGAGAACGTGCAGGAATGAGAAGTTTTTCATTCCTGATTTGACTTTTTCCCGACAGAACGCATCGGTTTTTGCCATATCGATCGTGTCCGCAAAAAAGTTGCAGGCATCCGAACGGTGAGGCATGATATAGGGCATCAGACGTGTCATAGGGTTCACTGTACGAATTTTGTAACCGTCCGAACGGTCACCGAAACGCCGACGGCGTTTTTTCGGTTTCTCTTTCTGCCCGACCTTCACATCTTCCTGCGTGGAAATCTTTTTTACCGGATTCGAATCTTTCGAATTGCTCATGAGGCAATCTCCTTAATTGTGAAAAATCAATCTCACAAAAAATCATTGTAGTGGGTATCTACAAATACCCATATTACATTATAACCGAAAACGCCGAATTTTTCAAGTCTTTTTCGGAAAAAACAGTCGGGAGGCTTGAAAAAATGCAAAAAATATGGTAAACTATATGCGTTGAAAGCGAAACATGAGGTACACAGATGAAGAAAGTGGAAATTTATACCGACGGTGCTTGCAGCGGAAACCCGGGTGCGGGCGGTTGGGGAGCGGTGCTTGTTTACGGCGGGCATGAAAAGGAATTGAGCGGTGGGGAAAAGGAAACAACAAACAACCGTATGGAACTCACCGCCGTGATAATGGCACTCGAAGCCCTCAAAGAACCGTGCGAGGTCACCCTGACATCCGATTCGAAATATGTGATAGATGCTCTCACACTCGGTTGGGCGGAGGGTTGGCAAAAGCGTGGCTGGCGGAAAGCGGACAAATCACCGGCACTCAATGTCGATCTGTGGGAAAGACTCCTGCACTTGACAAATGTCCACAAAATGCACTATATCTGGGTAAAAGGTCACGCAGGACACCCCTATAACGAGCGTTGCGACAAACTCGCCGTGGCAGGAGCAAAATCGGCAGGGGAGAGCAATTAAAAGCGACCGGAAACGGCAAATGGCAACAGAAAGAAAAAACAAAAAAGAACGCAGGGCATAAAACCTTGCGTTCTCTTTCTTCGGTCGGGCAGATTAAATCTGCTCCTTGACCTTGGACGCTTTTCCGACTCTGCCACGCAGGTAGTAGAGCTTTGCACGTCTGATTTTACCGACACGGACGGTTTCCACTTTCTCAACGTTGGGAGAGTGAATCGGGAACGTCTTTTCGACGCCGACACCGTAGGAAACTCTGCGGACGGTGAAGGTTTCGGAGATTCCACCGCCGTGCTTGCCGATAACGGTGCCTTCGAACAGCTGGATTCTCTCGCGGTTGCCCTCTTTGATCTTGTTGTAAACACGCACGGTGTCACCGACACGAACAGCAGGGACTTCCTTCTTCAATTGCTCGTTTGTAAAAGCCTCAATGAGATTCATTTGAGTCCTCCTATAAAATACCGGATGTTCATGCGAGCGTGCAGCGGACCACCCTAAAATCTGTTACGCACGGTACTCCGGAGCGTAACGGGAGTATTATACCATATTTTTCTTCATTTTGCAAGAGATTTTGCGAAAAAAATTTGATTTTCTCTTGCGAAAACAGAAATTTTATGATAAAATAGTAGTCGGTACAGATTTTTCCGCAGTCGAGGTGTGATATGGAGCAGAAATACAGTCAGGAAACGATCAAAAAAATCAAAAAAAATGCTATTTTATACAAGCAGGCAAAAGAAAATATCAACTCTCTGTCGGAAGATTTCTTTTATTCCTCCCTTGATATACGTGGCGTTAATTCTCCCTTCTGTCCGCTTATGGCAGGTATCACGCATCCGTCACGGGACTATTTCTGCATTTCTTCGAAAGGCGGTGTCGCATCCCATCTGTTCGTTCTTGAATATGTTGTCAGCGGAAAAGGATATATCGAGGTAGGGGGCAAAAAGTACGAGGTCAAGGCAGGGGATACCTATCTTATGAACTGCCCCGCACCTGCCAGATGGTATGCCGATCCGGACGATCCTTATGAGAAAAAATGGTTGAATTTCACCGGTCGCTTTGCAAACGGGTTAATGTATACCTACAATATGGTTGATAAGGTATATGTCGCCGAACTCGACAGTGAAGAAATAATGGACGAAATTCACGAAATTATGAAAAGCTATGACGTCGCAGATCCGAAGGAAGACAACGCCAGACTGATGCAACTGATTATGGGTGTTATCGGGCGGATGAATGACATTTTCGAACGGGATAAAAAAAGCGAAAAGGTCAACTTCCAACAGATTTTGGGGTATATTGCGAACAACCTGCGATATGAATCTCTGTCGCCGGCATCAATCTGTCACAGCTTCTTTATCAGCGAGCGAACGCTTACCCGAATGTTTGCAAAAAATCTCGGCATTTCCCCCGCAAAATATATTCTCTTGCAACGGACGGAGATGGGGAAGAAAATGCTCGCCGAAACGGATATGACGGTAGACAGAATCTCCGCAATCCTGCATTTTTCGGGAACACGGCATTTCCGCAGAGTATTTGAAGAATATTGCGGAATGACTCCCTCCGAGTGGAGAAAACAAAATCAAAAATAAAGTTTTCAGCCGGAACAAACAAAAAACATCATACAAAAAGACCTCCGACAAAAAATCGGAGGCTCTTTCTTTTGTACTGCTCTTAATTTACCGGATGCAGTTCGCCCCAGCGGGTGTCGGTGTCGGCTCCGCCGTCGATAATACCGGTATCAGCCGGTCGGGTGGCGTTCTCTTTGACATCACCCTCGTTCGTCATCGGAACAAAGGTTACCGTTTCCGCCGAGCCGTTCCGCTCGATTTTGTGGTTCTTTTCCTGCTCAGGCGTGCAGGATGCAAGCAAACACGCAAGCACGGAAATAACCAAACACAGAATCAATAATTTTTTCATTTTCAATACCGTCCTTTCTGATTTTCAAACATTCAAACATATTAAAGTGTTTTTTTAACGGACTTGCTTGTGGGTAAAACATGTGGCTTTCTTCCGAGAAAAGTTTAAGCAGGGTTCGGGACGGAGTCCTGAGATCTTACCCCGCAAACACGTTCAGTTCATACAAACGCTCGCAAGCGAGGGAGGAGAGCATATAGGCACGGAACTGGCGGTAACCGTCACCGGATGCAATAGACTCTTTGACGGCATCCTCCGTGTAGCCCTGAGATGTGTAGCGGGAGATGTAATCGGATGTGAAACCGTCGAGCCACTCGTCATCGGGTTCGGCATTCAAAACGTTTACTATGCAGGCGGTGAGGAGATATTGCCGTGCGGTGTCTTTGCAATCGGCAACCAATTCGTTCTCGGTAATGCCTACATAACGGGCGAGAAAATCTTCATACGACACGTTGTAGTAGTAAGCGTAATAATGGTAATAATCCAAACCGTTCTGATAGAAGTAGAGATAAGCCGATGTCGTGTCGACGAGACTGTCAAGGATCGGGAAATAGGAGAGAATGTCCTCCGTGACCAAATCTTTCTTAATTGCGGTCATCCACTCGTCAACCGTGGCGTATTCGGTCGACTCGTCGGCGGATACCGTTTCGTCCGTCAGCGTTGTGTCGTAAATTGCATTGAGTGTCATCGTAAAGACAACCTCTTTGCCGGCTAAATCGGTGGCGGAATAATTTTCGGGGAAAGTCACCGTGACGTCAAACGTTTCACCGACCTTATGCCCCGCAATACCCTCGCAGAACCCGTCAATGTAACCCGTGTCGGGAGCGACAAAAACATTACTGCCGGATGCAGTTCCGCCGTCAAAAGCGACACCGTCCAACTTGCCGACATAATCAATGTTTACATAATCGCCGAGAACAGCAGTCCCGCTTGTCAGAGTTTCGGGGGTGTGCGTGGAGAAATAGGTCATTTTCATTTGCACTGAGGCTGAGAGTGTCAGATTTTCGACCGTTACGGTCTTGCCCGAAAGATCGTCCGCAGTAAAGGGAGCGGTTACGCTTTTTGCCAATTCTTCAAAATCCGGATAATCGTAGGAGGGATGCTC
The DNA here is from genome assembly GCA_963627065.1 of bacterium. Taxonomy (GTDB): domain Bacteria; phylum Bacillota; class Clostridia; order Oscillospirales; family CAG-272; genus UMGS1865. The sequence continues at coordinate 39,001 of CAVGAA010000008.1, forward strand.
CGCAGGCTCGTCCGAACGGAGATAGAGAACAACACCGCCCTCGAGCGTCATCGTACCGTCTGAAACCGAGCAAAGTTTTGTCATCGTTTCGTCCTGCAAAGACAAGGACAACGTCACACCGTCATAGGTGTAAGTGCCGACTGCCATATTGCTGTACTCGTAATCGTAACCGGTCGCCAAGCCCCAAGCCGTTAAGACTCCGCCATCGTCGAATTTGAAAACAGTCGCATACTCTTCATTGTACCAAATGCCGAGCAAAGAGTCGACATCGGACGGAGTGACGGTTGTTTCTTCTTCTTTTTCGGTTTCGCCGTAAATCGGCACATTCGGATCGACCGCACGCTCCGGAAATGAAATGACATTCGCACAGGAGCAGAGAGCAAACGAGAAAAGCAAAAGCAGAACAACCGACAAACGCTTGATTTTCATGAAAAAACCTCACAGAAACGATACTATGCTTATATTTTAGCACAAACAACCGCATTTTGCAAGGGCGTTTGACGATAATTTACAGTTTGAAAAACATTTTTTGCGAAAAAATGTACTTTTGACTTGACAAAACCGCATAACTGTGCTACAATGCAATAAAAAGAAACCTACCGCAAGGAGCGAGAAATGCCGGACGACAAAACCGTACAAAACAGAATTGAAGAAAAATTGGGCTACCGATTCAAAAATCCCACCCTGCTCCGTCAGGCGTTTACAAGGTCTTCCTACCGCAACGAGCATAACGGAAGCACCGATAACGAGGTTTTGGAACTCATCGGCGACAGCGTACTGTCCTTAACGGTCCTCACGTGGTTTCGTGAAAAGTATATGGAAATCGGCGAGAGCGGATTGCTCACAAAGTTCGACGAAGGGCAACTCAGTGCCTTGAAAAACGGATTGGTCAACAAAGTGCATTTGGCGGAGCGGATGCGAAAACTCAACCTCTCGCAATACCTCGTTGCGGGGAAAGGGGACATCGTATCGGGCGTGCAAAACGAAAACTCGGTTCTGGAAGATCTGTTCGAGAGCATTATCGGAGCAATTTATATCGATTCGGACTGCGATTTTGCAACCGTCGGTCCGGTTGTGCGTGAGATGCTCGATATTGCAACCATGCCACTGCCGGAGAAGAAAAACATACGCCTCAGTTACAAGAACGAATTGCAGGAGCGGACACAAAAGCAGAACGGAGCAGTGCCGGTCTATCGGACGGTCGAGGACAAACCGATGCCGAACAATTCGCACAGATTCACGGTTGAATGTCAGGCGTTCGGAAAAACGGTCAGGGGCTACGGCAAGAAGACCAAATCCGCCGAGGAAGACTCCGCCAAAAATATGATCGAACTGCTTGATAAAGAGAAAGAAAATTAGGGAAGAAAAACTGAAAAACATAATCGCCACGCAAAACCGTACTTACAAAACGAGCACGGTTCTTTTTTATATTCCTTTTCACCGTAAAATGCTATAATTATGAAATCTTGAATCTTTTTAACGTATGGAAAGGAAACGAAAAATGAAATTCAAAGCATTTTTGAATCTGTGGTTGGAAAACTACGTCAAGCCGAGTGCAAAAGCCAAAACGGTGGAAAGTTACGAACGCATCGTGAACAAAAAAATCACCGACGAAATCGGCGAAAAGGAAATCGGGGACATTACCACCCTCGACATTCAAATGCACGTCACGGAGCTTTTGCGGAGCGAAAACAAGGCAACGAAAAAGGGGCTGGCACCCAGTTCGGTCAACACCGTCATCACCGTCCTGCAAAGTTCCCTGCGGACGGCGGTCCTGCTCGGCTATGCCGAAAAGAATGTGGCGGAGGGCATCAAGCGACCGAAAATCAAGGCGGGAAAGGTCAATTGTTTTACCTTGCGTGAGCAGAGAAAAATCGAGCAGGCGGTGCAAAGCGACAAGCGTGGCAAAATGTTCGGCGTTCTGCTCTGTCTTTACACGGGACTCCGAATCGGCGAACTGCTCGCTCTGACATGGGAGGACGTCGATCTGCAAAACGGCTTTTTGACGGTCCGCAAGACCTGCCATGACGGTATGAACGGGTGTGGCTCGTGTCGCATCACGGATGAACCGAAGACCGAGTCGTCAAAGCGGTGCATTCCCGTTCCGAAACAACTTCTGCCGAGGTTGAAACAACTGAAAAAGGCTCTCTCCTGCGAATATGTCATCTCGTCTGGCGGTCGATTGCCGACAGTCAGATCCTATCAACGCAGTTTTGCCCTGCTCCTGCAACAAATCGGCGTGGAACATAAAAATTTTCACGCACTCCGCCACACCTTTGCGACTCGTGCGGTCGAGTCCGGAATGGATGTCAAAACACTCTCCGAAATTTTAGGTCACAAAAATTCCGCCGTGACACTCAACCGCTACGTCCATTCCCTCCCCGAACACAAACAAACCGTTATGAACCAACTTGGCAAGATGCTGATTGAAGAGCCTTAAATTATGCTGGGGTACCTTTTTTAGGCAAAAAAGGCTACCCCCGCACCCCCCCGAAAAAACCGCTGAAAATTAAATTATTAGCAGATTTCAGGCAAAATACGCTCATTTATTGAGATACGGTTGGCACTGCATAGCCGTGAAAAATCAAACTTATTCACTATTCATCAAAACCGACTTAAAAAGCACTGTTTTCCGGATGTTTGCAAAACTCCTCCGTTTGTTCAATCTGCACAAAAACGCACTCTCGATTTTGTGCAAATTGCCGATAGGTGAAAAACTTTGTCTGTTTTTGGTATGTAATTTTGAATAAAATTTGTCCGTCACAGACCTTGACAAATCTCAAAAAAAGGTGTATAATATATAGCAGATAGCAGACAGCAGGTAACGGTAGTCGTCGGAAAAGCAATTCGAGATGCTCTCAAAAATATTTGCAAATCCCCGCAAAAATTTACAAAAAAACGCTTGACAAGGAGGATGCAAAGATGCTAAAATGTTTTGACAGACAGACAGACAGACAGACAGACAGACATCTCTTTGCGTCCTTGTAACTGCACAAAAGGGCGATTTTTCGTCACGCAATCTGAACAAAACAACATATATATTTAAGGCAGAAGACTGCACAAAGCCATAAAACGGCTTGCGGTCTTCTGCTTTTTTGTGCATTTGCACATTTTATAAGGCTATTCCTCTGCAAAAGTCAAAATATGCAGAGTAAAAATACATAGCAGAAAGGTAAAAAAATGAAGAGTACGAAAAAAATCGGGGTTCTTTGTTGCCTTTTGGCACTGCTCCTCCTCGTGCTGACCGCCTGCGGAACGAAAAAGCCGGCAGACACAACGGGCACGGCAACCAAAGAAGCCCAAACGACAACCGAAGATGACGACTTCATTGACGACTTCATTGACGACGACGGCGAAATACCCGAGCCGATTGCCAACTATGAGGAAGACGGTTCACCCACCGAGTTCCGGCTCGGCACTCGTGCAAACCGGTATCACTATCTGTTTTGCGACGATGCAACTACGAGTGACACGGTCGAGTATGCAACCTTCCAACGCAATGCACGGATCGAGGAGAAATACGGCATCGTCTTCAAGAATGTTCAGATTGCAGGTAATAAAGGCACGGAATGGTCTACCATTCTGGAATCCGGTTCCGATGAGATCGACCTGATGTGCTGGGACTATTGGTGGGCATTGGAGCAGAAAGGCTACTTTGTCGACCTGCAAACGATGTCCGAACTCAATCTGGACAGTGACTGGTACTATGCCGGTTGGAATGACAACGTTACCATTAACGGCATTTCTTACAGTTGTGTCGGCGATGCGGCACTGGAAGTTCTTGAAAACATTGAAGTGATGTTCTTCAACAAAGGCATTGCCGCGGCGAATGAATTGGATCTCTACGGACTTGTCAACGACGGAGAATGGACGCTCGAAAAGGCTTACGAGGTGATAAGAGACGTTGCACAGGGCGTTGACAACGAGGACGAAAGCGACGATCTTTACGGTGCAATCTATGACAAGCACTCGGTTCGTTGCGGACTTTTTTCCGCAGGACTCAAACTTGTAACCGTTTCGCAGGATAACGGTGCAATTGCAATTACGCTGAACACGCAGAGAAACGTCAATATCTGCGATGCATTTACGGAATATGTTCACGATCCCGCCGTATATTATGTTGACACGACTGCACGTAACTTCGGCGACAAAGTTACAAAGTTTGTCGGCGGAAAATCGCTTTTCTACGCAACGGCACTTTATTGCGGAAAGCAGATCAAGAACACAATGGACGATAGTTTTGAGTACGGCATTCTCTTAATGCCGAAATACGATGCCGAATCGGAGTATGTCGGTGCAAGTTACGGTGCATCCGTCTTCTCAATTCCGAAGTCCGCAAGGAACAGAGAAATGTCTGCGGTCATTCTGGAAGTGATGAACCGTTACAGCAACGAAACCATTGTAACGGCATTTTACGAGAACACATTGAAACGGAAGATTGCGGACAGTCCGGACGATGCAACGATGATCGATACCGCAAGGGATCTGCTTTATATGGACTTTGCGTTCGTGTGTGAGAGCAGTTCCACATTTAATCCGTTCACGAAAATCGCCAACGAGGTTATGAAAAACGGCAGTGTGTCCTCTATCATTGCATCCATCACGACTTCTGCAAAATCGCAGTTGCAAAACCTTTTGGAAGTTTATCAATAACAGGAGGGAAAACCGATGAAAAAACGGAAAATTTTACTGTCCCTGCTTTGCCTCATTGCCCTTCTATTTGTCGGGTGTTCGGGAAATAAGCCAACGCCGGTTGAAACGGCTGAAAAAACAACCGAAACCAAACAAACGGATACCGAAACAACCGTCAAACCGATCCGTATTGTCAAGGAAGGTCAAAGCGACTATGTCATTGTCTATCCGGAGAATGCCTCGACCGAGGTTGTGATGGCTGCACGCTCTTTGGCTAAAATGTTCAAGGAGTATACCGGTGCGACTTTGCAGGTTGTCGACGATTATCTTGCAAGCGGTGCAACTCCGGCAGAAAAAGAAATTCTTGTCGGAGCAACAAACCGCGAGGAAAGCCAAGAAATATCGGCATCTCTCGTTGCCGGCGAATATACCGTTCGTCTGGCAGGCAAAAAACTGGTTATCTGCGGTTACAACGACAACGGAACCGTAAAAGCCGAAGATTATTTTGTCGAAAAGATTCTCAAAAAAGCATCCGGACTGAAGTCCGGCGTAACAGACGGAACATTTATCTTCCGTGAAAAGAACAATTTCACGCAGGCGGGCAAATACAACATCCGCTCCTTTACGATCAACGGCATTTCGCTGAATTCCTACAAAATAGTCATTCCGGATAATTGCACTCTTCTTGAAGATTATCTGGCAAAACTCATTTTGCGTCATGTTGCGATCTACACGGGTTACAACCTGCAAATCGTAAAAGACTCGGACGGGACTCCCGAATATGAAATCCGTGTGGGCAAGACCGCAAGGACAACGGCGGAACTGCCGACGGGTAAGGCAACCGTCACGGTCGGCGAAAAGGATATGCAGATTCTTTGGTCCTCCGGCTTCGGCTTCATTTCGGCATACAACCTGCTGACCGATACCGTAATGAGCAATCTCCAATCCACAATCGAACTCAAAACCGGAGATGCTTGGGAATTGAACGAGAGCGTGGAAACCAATGTAGAAAAAACTGCCGATTTGCGGATTATGTACCACAATGTCTGGGGCTACATCAATGCGGACGGCAGTAACCCGATCTCCATTCGTCCGTCGGTTGCTCTGTCGATTTATAAAACCTATGCACCCGATATTCTCTGTTTGGAAGAATGTTCTACCGCATACCGTTCCGGCGGTCAGGCACTTATGACGTGGCTCTCGGAAAATTATATCGAGGTTTGTGACGGCGGTCAGGGAATCGGCAACCCGATTTTCTACTCCAAAACGATGTTCGAAGCGGTGGAATCCGGCTATTCGCAGGCACGCTCCGGTGACAAGGGAACGACTTGGGTAGTTCTGAAACGCAAGAGCGACGGCAAGATTTTTGCGGTCACGAACTCGCACTTTGCGGCGAACACCAACGCAGGGGACAATGCAACTCTCGGCAATACCTACCGTGTCGCAGATGCAGGTACAGTCGTGAGTGTTGTGGAGTCCATTAAAGAAAAATACGGCAAAATCACCGTTATTTCGGGCGGTGACTTCAACGCAAAGCAGGGGAGCGATCCGTACACGACGCTCACCGACGGCGGACTCAAAAACATTCGTTCGATTGCCGAGACCTGCACGCAGTACAGTCCGTATTATACGGCATTCGAGTACAATTCCACCTACGATATGTACGGTCTGCAAACCGCACTCAGCGGAAAGTCCGCAAATGCAATCGACCACATGATGTATTTCGGAGCAGAACCGACAGTGAAAACTTACGATGTCGTGAATTACGGTCTGGCACTGACGGCAAGCGACCACGCACCGCATTTTGCAGATTTCAATCTGTCGGATGTCAAGACATTCGGAGCGGGCAATTCGCAGAATCTCGAAACCCTCGACTTCGACCAACTGTTCAATTGAGGCGAATGTGACCTCAAAAATATAAAACGGAATAAAATCCGAGAAAGAGAGAAAACAAAATGAAAACCCAAAATCGCATTCTTTCGTTCCTCCTGACATTCGGTATGTTGCTGTCCCTTTGCGTTGCATTTCCGTTCTTTACAATGGCAGAAGGCTGGGACGGCACAACCGCCACACAGCCCGAAGGGAGCGGTACACTGACCGATCCGTACCTTGTCGCAACCGCTGAAAACCTTTTGTGGATTCAAAAGCAGATTCCACACGGTGACGGAGTCGGCGACAACGACGAAGCCGTAACTGCAGGAAACTACTGTGTCGCATTCAAGGACGTTTATTTCCTGCAAACAAACGATATCGACCTGAACGGAAAGAGTTTCAAATCGATCGGCTACTATTTCGCAAATGCCAAAAGAATGGCGGCATTCGGCGGAACTTATGACGGACAGGGTTTTTCCATCCGCAACGGTAAAATTGAAAGCCAGAACGCGACACACGACTTGAACGTGAACTGGGGACACGGTTTGTTCGGTATGATTTACGGTGCAACGATTAAAAACATCGTGCTTGACAATGTCACCGTGTTCGGTCACGGCGTTACCGGTGCTATTGTCGGACGTGCGGTTGCAACCGCAGACGACAGCGGAAAGGCGGAAAATCTGAACACCGTCGAAAACTGCGTTGTCAAATCCAACTGTGCAGTATCGGTGTCTTATCCCTCTTCTGTGACGGATGTATCTAAACTGACCACTTACGATCAGGCGTCCCGTGCAGGCGGTATTGTCGGTATGGCGTACGGAACAACTGTCCGCTACTGTGTCAACAATGCAACCGTTTCTGTCCCCGGTAACTGGGCAATGACCGGCGGTATCGTCGGCAGTGCAGGTTATAATACGCTTGTGGAGTACTGTGTCAACAAAGGCACATTGGCTTACAATCTTGCTCAGTATGTAAATAAAGCCGAAAACGCAGTCGGCGGTATTGTCGGTTTCATTTCGCCGTATACAAGCGGTCAGGTTGATAAGTCATTCTCCGGCAATATGATTATCCGCAATTGCTACAACTCCGGTGAATTCGTCATTACGGCAGGTTCAAATGAACTTGGGAACGCCCTTTACTGGGGCGGTATCCTCGGCGGTGCAAACAGCATTCATGCCACGACAAACAAAATTGAAAACTGCTATAACCTCCACGCTTTGAAGAAGGGGGCAAACGGAATTCCGGAAACGTACACCAAACACCGCATTGGCGGATTGCTCGGTTCTTATTGGATTAAGAATGGTGGCAGCGTCGGCTCGATTGAAGTTCTCAATTCTTACTCGGTCGATGTGGATGAGTACTGTTACAACGGAAGTAACCAATGTCGTTATTATAATACCAGAAAAACCGCAAGCGGAGTGTTGTGTGTCGTAGAGGACACCTCTGCACAGAAAACCGCAGAGGAGATTGCACCCTATACAACCGCAATCGATACCGCAATTGCCGATTTCACCGCAACCGCAACCGCAAAGAAGATCGGTTCGGTCGCTTACCAGTTCTCAACCGGCACAAAGAACTCCGTCCGTTTCTCCGCACAGATTATCGGCAAGGATTACGATAAAGCAGGCTTTAAGGTGACTGCATCCTATCAGGACGGCGACACTGTCAAGACCTCCGAAACCTACGATATGGAACTGTACAGTTACTACACCTCGCTCATAGCGGACAGTGCAGCCGTAACACCGAACGAGGGCAACTATTTCGTCGCATTTGTCATCGATAATATTCCGACCGATAAAGGAAATATCACATTCACTCTGCAACCGTATGTGGTTGCCGAGGGAGTCGTGTCCTTCGGTTACAGCGTTTCCGTGACCTTCGGAGCAGACGGAACGGTCGTCGAATAAGGGGGAATGAGTATGAAAACATACACGCAACCCGAATTGACCGTAATCATTTTTGAATCCGAAGATGTCCTGACGGCATCCGGCATTACGCAAGGGGACGCAACGAATCTTCCCAAACTCGACTTCGGGGAGTTTACGTTCTGACAATAAGAGGGAAGACCTCGGGACTCTGTCCCAAACCCTGCTTAAACCCTTCTTGAAAGAAGGGGCTTAAGAATCCGAAGAACTTTCGCATTTGGGGCATCCGATAGAATTTTTTATCGGGTGTCCTTTTCTATATGATAAGTTAGGTTTTCACGGCTACGCAGTCACTTACCGTATAACAAACAAATGAGCGTACTCTGTGAAAAGTACGCTCTAATAACACCTTGCTCAAAGTTTTTTAGGGGTGCAGGGGGCTATTTTACAAAAATGCCCCCGCAAAGAATAATCATCCGTTTTCTTACTCTTGGTTAGCGGTTACGACGACGTCGGCACCGGTGTTCAGGACGTTGTGAATGACAACATCACCGATATGGGCAGGGAGGGTGACGACGGCACGGTTGATTTCTTTCATGCAGTCGAACATCAACTCTTTCGGAATGGTGTGATTGGTCTTGACCGGAATGACACCGCCGTTTGAGGTACGGACGGAAGACGTCACGGTACGCATGGGATGTGTGCATTCATCAATCGCATACTGTTTGCCGCGGGGGCAGGTGAAGCCGGTTACGTTCTGAATCGAACCGTCCTCTGCAAGTTCGACCGATAACTGACAGCCACGGGGGCAAACGATACAAGTTAAATTTCTCGTCATTTTACTGCACCTCCAACTCGAATTCAAGCGATTTCGCATCCGCAAAGGTGTCGGGATGCAGGGTAATGCTTTCCATTTCCCCGGGGGCAACTTTCGGCTTCTTCTTGCTGAAAATGACCTTGTCGCCGTCCTTGACCTTGATTGTCACATTGCGGAAGACGTCGGCAACACGGAAGAACACGGTGACGTCCTTCTTTGCGGTAATGCGTTGCGGAACGGTGTAGCGGATTTTTCCGTCGGTGTGGAGGGGAATGTCGAGAGCCTCGACATCTTCGCCGTGAATGTAAGCGGCGGCACTCTTGCCGGCAATTTCGGCTTCTTCCGAAACGAAGTCGACCAGATCGTGTACGTGCAGAACGTTACCGCAGGCGTAAATACCCTTGATTGCGGTCTGTCTGTCTTGGTCAACCGACGCACCGTTCGTGACACGGTCAAGAGGCACACCGGCAGTCTTGGAAAGTTCATTTTCCGGAATCAAGCCGACCGACAGCAAAAGCGTGTCGCAGGGAATATATTCACGTGTTTCGGGAATCGGACGGCGACGTTCATCGACCTTTGCAATCGTGACACCCTCCAAACGTTCACGACCGTGAATTTCAACGACCGTGTGCGAAAGTTTGAGCGGAATGTCGAAATCGTGCAGACACTGTTCAATGTTCCGTGCCAGACCGCCCGAATAGGGCATCAACTCGCAAACGGCATGAACCTTTGCACCTTCGAGCGTCATACGTCTTGCCATAATCAGACCGATGTCGCCCGAACCGAGAATGACAACGTTTTTCCCGGGCATATAACCCTTCATATTGACATATTTCTGAGCAGTTCCCGCACTGTAAATACCGGACGGACGAGTGCCTGCGATATTCAATGCTCCTTTGGAACGCTCACGGCAACCCATGGCGAGAATGATAGCCTTTGCCTGAATCTGAAAGACACCCATGTCGGAGTTTGTCGCCATAATGATTTTATCGGGCGTGATGTCAAGCACCATTGTGCCGAGCAGGAAGGGAATGTTATGCTCACGCACGAGTTTTTCGTAACGCCATGCATATTCCGGACCGGTCAGTTCCTCACCGAAACGGTGCAGACCGAACCCGTTGTGAATGCACTGTTGCAGGATACCGCCGAGGTGCGTATCACGTTCCAGAATGAGGATGTCTTTGACACCGTTCTCATAAGCGGACACAGCCGCACTCATGCCGGCAGGACCACCGCCGACAATGACAAGATCTACCTGTTTCATCACTTGACCTCCTTGGTTCTTCCGACGTTCACAACCGATTTTCCGCCGTTTTTCGTCACGGCTTCAAAAGGAATGCCTTGCTCTTTTGCAAGCATTTCAACGATGTAGGGCGAGCAGAAACCGCCTTGACATCTTCCCATCTGGGCTCTGGTGCGACGTTTCACACCGTCAAGGTCACGGGGTTTCGGATTGGTGCGAATCGCAGTCAGAATTTCGCCCTCGGTGACCGTTTCGCAACGGCAGATGATCCGCCCGTAAGCAGGATCACGGCGAATGACCTCATTCTTTTCCTCAATCGACATTTCACGGAATGCGTGCGATGCCGGACGAATGGGGTTGTAGTTTGCTTTCTTTTCGGCTTTGAGACCGGACTCAAACAAGAGATTCAGAACATATTCCGCAATTGCGGGAGCGGAGGAAAGCCCGGGGGATTCGATGCCGGCTACATTGCAGAACCGTTCACAGGGCATATTGATGATGAAATCGCCCGTACTGCCGACCGCACGCAGACCGCAGAAAGACGTAATGGTCTGGTTGAAACGAATGCCGTCCACATTTTCGCTTGCCTCTTTCATCACACGCCCCAAACCATCGGCGGTGGTGGACTTGTCGTCCTTGTCCTCCGTGTCGACAGATGTCGGACCGGTCAAGAGATTGCCGTCAACCGTCGGCGTAACGAGAATTCCTTTGCCCATTTTGGAGGGGGTACGGAAAATCGTGTGCTTGACGAGCGAACCGCTCTCTTTGTCGAGCAGGACATATTCGCCACGGCGAGGATGTACCGTAAAGGAGTTGTCACCGACCATTTTTGCAATGGCATCCGAGTAAACGCCTGCCGCATTGATGATGTATTTTGCCTCGATTTTTTGGTCGCCTGCGGTCAGGACATAGTGATCGCCTGCATTTTCAATCGAGGTGACCTCACTGTCGAGGAAAAGTTCCGCACCGTTGTCCATTGCATTTCCGACTGCCGCAATGGTGAGTTCGTAAGGGCAGACGATAGCACCCGTGGGAGCATATAAAGCACCGACCGCATTTTTGGAAATGTTCGGTTCGAGTTTCTGCAAACGTTCGGCATCAATGACCTCCAAGTCCTTGACACCGTTTGCAACGCCACGGCGATAGAGATTTTCAATCTCCGCTTTGTCCTCGTCATTGAAACCGATGACGAGCGAACCGTTTTTCTTGTACTTGACGCCGAGTTCACGGCAGACAGACTCCATCATTTCGGAGCCTTTGACATTGAGTTTTGCTTTGAGCGAACCTTCGTGTGCATCAAAGCCGGCATGGACGATAGCCGAGTTTGCACAGGAAGCACCCGTAGCAACGTCGTTACGCCGTTCGACAATACAGATTTTGAGATCGTAAGCCGAAAGCGTTCTTGCAATCATTCCGCCGACGACACCGGCACCGATGACGGCAATATCAAACATAATCGCATACTCTCCTTGTTAAAATTGGTTTGCGGAAACACCGAAAACCTGAATTGCATACGGATATATTATAATATAAAGAATGCAATCTGTCAAGAACTCCGCACAAATCGGCAAAAAATCACCTTTTTACTGTCAATTGAGCAAAAGTGAGCAGATTTGAGCAAAGTTATTCACGGTTACAGAAGATAAGTTATAAGTAAAAATGAAAATTGAATGGGTTTTGCTTTTTTACGGCTACGCAGTGCCAATCGGATTATAAAAAATCGGAGCAGTGCGTGACAAATCTGCTCCGAAGTTTTATTTTCAGCGGTTTTTTCGGGGATGCCTTTTTTGCCTAAAAAAGGCATCCCCTGCATAATTATAGATTCAATCGCTCCCCTTAAAAGTGACCGCCACGACCGCCACTTGAGGAGTGATGACTCCCACCGCCACCGCTCGAATTGCTCTCGACACGGACTTTCGTCACGGTGCTGTAAAGATACAGATCGGCTTGTTTATCGAGCGAAAAACTGCCGTCACGCACATAGTTAGTGGCGGTTCTGCCTTGCCGTGCGTTGTTCATCTTGCGGGCGAAAATCCAAGCAATGCCGAATCCCAGACCGATGCAGACGAGCAGAGCAATGAATTCCGCAAACAGCAATTCGCCGGAGAGTTCGCCTTTTTGCCTAAAATCGCTTTCATCAAGATTGGAAATTTCCCGAACAAACGTAACACCCGCACCGTACCAATCATTTGAGGATAATTCCGAAACGGTTGCATTTTCGATTCTGTCAAAAGCCGAGTCTTTGAGATTGTCATTCATACGGTTTTTCGTGCGGATAAAATAGTTTCGTGACGAGATGTCAACCGCCAGAATGATGGCATCTGTGTAGGAATAACAGTAACTATCGAAGAAATAGTCTGCCAAATCGCGTAAATCGCCTTGCGACATATCGTCCGACACGAAAAGAATGCCGATGCTGATGCCGGTGGCTTCGCCTGCTTGCTCCGCAAACGATTGCAGAGCGGATTGCTCACTGTCGGTCAGAGCATTGCCATCGTTCCTGACATATACCGCCGGAAAAGTCGTGGCGAAAGAGGGGATAACCGTTGCGAAAGCAAGCAGGAACAGAAGGGGAAATATGAGAAAACGCTTTTTCATCCGAACAGCCCCCCCATCCATAAGAAAAGTTGTGCCAGTGCGAACAACCCCAAACCGACGGCGAATGCGAACGCACATAATTTTCCTCTCGATATGGGCAGTTTGCCGACAAATTTGCCGGTCTGTCCGTTCATCGTAAAGAAATAGCGTTTGCCACGGTAAACGGTGTTGAGAGCGTAAACCGGTAGCATTGCGTACTTGACCGAACTGTTTGATGTGTGAATATCGGTGCTTTTGACGGTTACCGTCGCATAGCCGTGAACAGTACTCCGCAGGGTGTCCTGCAAACTCTGCTTGACACGGTTTGTCGCACGGGGAGTGGAATCTTTTGCCGATACGTCATAGCGATCCGCCAAAAATCCCGAAAGGTAAGCAGACGAAAATTCCGTCATTTCCCCATAGTCAAAAGGTTCGAGCGAATCCATATACTCATCGGGCATTTTCGTTGTGGCATCGACGGGGATTTTCTCGAATGCCATCTGACCGCCACGAATCACGAGAAAATGGCTGGTCTTGGTATAACGGTAGTCACCGCTCCGCCAAGACGAAACACGGGTTGCGTTGAAATGAACCGTCCCGTCCGCATCGCAGTCGAAAAGCCAGAACGGCACGTAAACGCCCTGCAGTTTTTCAATCGTGTTTTCTTTTTTGAAGGAACTCGGCAGAAAGAGTTTTCCTTTGTAGAATTTGCGGAGTGTTTCCTCCGCCGATTTTTTGTCAAGACGGAAGGGGATGACATAATCGGGTTTGAGCGAACCGCTGATACGCTCCTTGATGATAGCGGGGTTTCCGCAATAGGGGCATTCGGTCGCCATGGTGTTTTCGTCACCGACGAGAGCCGCTCCGCAGGACTGACAAATGAATGCGGTTTGCTCCTCCTCGCTTTCCGTGCCTTCGTAGTCCGGCCATTCGGGTTCGGAGGTGCTTTCCTCGTCCGCTTCCGCACGTGCAAGTTCATCGAGTTGCTCGACGGTGAATTTGTTGTCGCAGTAGGCACAAACCATTTCCTGCGACTTGCCGTCAAACTTCAAACCTGCACCGCAACAGGGACATTTATATTCCAGTACGGTATCTTCTGCCATAACAGAACAATCCTTTCAGTGAGTATCGGTTATCGACTGTCAATTTGTTGCGTCGCTGTCGTCGAAAATATCACCGCACTCGGGGCAGAATTTCGGCGGATGAGCGGGATCTTCCGGAGTCCAACCGCACTTGTCGCAACGGTAGACCTTCGCACCGGAGGGGCGTTTTGCACCGCATTCGGAGCAGAATTTGCCCTTGTTCTTTGCACCGCATTTCGTGCAGGTCCAGAAATCGTCGGGTTTCGGAGAACCGCATTCCGCACAGAATTTTCCGGTGTTTTTCGCACCGCAGGAGCAGGTCCACGCATTCGGATTTGCCTGCTGTGCCTGTTGTACCTGCTGGGCTTGTTGTGCTTGCTGTGCCTGCTGTTGAGCCTGCATCTGGAAAAGTTGTCCTGCGTTGATTCCGCCCTGAGCGGATGCCATATTCATACCGGCAAACGCCATAAATGCACCCTGACCTTGATTCTTTGCGGCATCCTGCATAGCCTGAGCCTGAGCCCCCGTAAGGACTGCCGCCGCCATCCCGGGATCACGCATGACGGCACTCTTCTGATACTGCTTGATCATATCCTCGTCTTCTTTGGAAGCCGTGACCGAGTTGATGCCGAACGAGCAGACTTTAATGCCACGTGTTTCGCACCATTTCTTCGAGAGAACCTCGTTGAGTGCATCGGCAATTTCGATTGTATGTCCCGGGAGAGCACTGTAACGGACGCCTTTTTCGGAGATTTTTGCGAATGCGGGTTGCAGAGCGGTCAAAAGTTCGGTTTTGAGCATACTGTCGATGCTGTCACGCTTGTAAACGTCGGTGACATTGCCCGAAACATTTTTGTAAAAGAGGAGCGGATCGGTGATTTTATAGGAATATTCACCATTGCAACGAATGGAAATATCGACGTCAAGACCGATGTTTTTGTCAACTACACGGAAAGGAACGGGACTTGCCGTGCCGTACTTGTTTCCGGTAATTTCTTTGGTGTTGAAATAGTAAATTCTTTGGTCGTTTCCGGTGTCACCGCCAAAGGTGAAACGGCGACCGATCGTCTTGAATGTATTGAGAATCGATTCGCCGAGATTGCCGGTAAAAAGACTCGGTTCGGTTGAGGTGTTGTAGGTGAAAGCACCTGCCTCGGCACAGAATTCCACAATTTCGCCCTGAGCGACAATGACCATGCACTGCCCCTCGTTGACGGCGATGACAGAACCGTTCGAAATGATGTTTTCCTCACCGTGACGGTTGGAAGAACGGCGGGAGGTCCGCTTTTGTCCCTTTGCAACGAGAACGTCTTCGGCAAGCGAATCACAATAAAAATACTCTTTCCACTGGTCACCCAGCGTTCCGCCGACAGCTCCGACGAATGCTTTGATAAGTCCCATTTGAATAAACTCCTTTTTGCTGAGCGTAAAAATTAAAATCATAACGCTCTGTTTTGCTTATAGTATAGCATAAAGGTGTGATTTTTTCAAGACAAAACGGCGAAAAAACGAAAAAAATTGCCGAAATGAAAGCGATTTTTTCGCATACTCTTTACAAAACGACTTTTTTGTGCTATAATGGGAGCAGATTACGGATTTCCTCACGGAGGGGCTTATGTTACCGAACGCACTGTTTCTGAACGTTCATATGTACGGCATTATGATTGCCGTCGGCATTCTGTTCGCATTTTTGGTTCTGTTCCGCTATTCAAAAGTGCTGAAACTGCCGAATAAACTGGTCGACCTCGTCTATTATGACGGTGTCGTGTCAATTCTTTTGGGCTTCGGTTCGGCATCGCTCTTTCAATCCTTCTTCAACTACCTCGAAAATCCCGAGGGCGGTTTCCATTTCGGTGAGGGGATTACTTTTCTCGGCGGAATGATCGGCGGTACGGTCGTTTACGTTGTCATCTGGTTGATTTTCCGCAAGAAAGTCACGGGTAGCCTTTTTGACATTATGCCCGTCATTCCGTGTATGATTACCGTCGGTCACGCATTCGGGCGTATCGGTTGTTTCTTTGCCGGATGCTGTTACGGAAAGGCATCGGGCGACTCGATTTTCGGAGTCAAATTCCCCGATCTGTCCTACAAAGTTTACCCCACGCAACTGTTTGAGGCGGTCTTTCTGTTCATTTTGTTCGGCGTGTTGACTTGGTTACTGCTCCGCAAAAAGTTTCAATACACCATGTCGGTTTATCTGTGGGGATACGGCGTGTTCCGTTTCTGCCTTGAATTTCTCCGTGACGATGACAGAGGCAAACTGTTCGGGCATCTCACCCCCTCGCAGGGACTGGCGATTGTCTATATCGGACTTGGTTTCCTTGCATTTTTCCTCTTGAAGAATTATTTCAAGAGGAAGAAAGACGAGCCGGTGACGGAAGAAATTGCGGAAGAATCTGCCGGAAAATCGGAGGAAAAAACGGAAGAAAAGCCGATTTTGCGGACGGTTGTCTGCATGAATTGCGGGAAAAAATTCGAACTGTTCGGCACGAGTGGGCGTTGCCCGTTCTGCGATGCCGATTTCAATTCGGACGAAAA
>CAVGAA010000009.1:0-55356 GCA_963627065.1 bacterium
GTACGAAAAAGAGTTTCCGTCCCCATAAGGGGTACGTAAATAAATTTTGGAGAACAACTTCTTGATTATGAGTTTAGCGAGTTTCCGTCCCCATAAGGGGTACGTAAATAAATAGGAGCGAGCGAGAGTATTTCCGGAAGCTTTACAGTTTCCGTCCCCATAAGGGGTACGTAAATAAATTCTCGGCATTAGTGATAACGAAAACTATTTATCGGTTTCCGTCCCCATAAGGGGTACGTAAATAAATAGATAGAAATCATAAATTTCATACAATTCTTATGTAAGAATTTCTACATATTTACTGAATTTGGTTAAAATAAAAATTTTTTTCAAAAAAATCAACAAAAAATCAATATTTTATAGTATAATTATAGTGGCTAACCGATTATTTATTGATAGTTATTCTATATAAAATTTTGGAGGTTAGCCGGAAAGGAACCGTTATGCGACAACTGTTACACTCCCTGTTCATAACCGAGGAAGACGCCGAACTCCGCTTGAAAAAGGAAAGTTTGTTGATCCTGCAAAAGGGCGAAACGGTGGCACAACTGCCTCTCATCAGTCTGGAAAACATCATCTCCTTTTCTTACATCACACCGAGCATTCAACTGATAACCGAACTTTGCAACCGACAAATCAACTTTGCGGTACTGAGCAGGGGAGGAAGACTGAAATTCCGAGCAATCGGCGAAACAAGGGGCAACCCCGAACTCAGGCTCAATCAATACACTGCCTTTTTGGACGAGGGAAAACGCTTGTCCGTTGCAAAGGTGATTATCAAAAGCAAGTTGAAAAGTTGCACGGTCTTTTTGAAAAGATTTCTGAAAAATCACGATTTTTTGGAGTCGCAAATCGACAATTCCGTTCTTTTGCTCAATGCGTGCATTGCACAAATCGATGCCTGCGGTAGCAATGACGAAATACGGGGCGTGGAAGGTACTGCCGCCAGAATTTATTATTCCAACTTTGACGATATGATTCTGCCCGCCGATGCGGATCTAAAATTCGAAAAACGCAGTAAGCGTCCGCCGGAAAATAATTTCAATGCGTTGCTTTCGCTCTGCTACACCGTTGTCACCGAAATGTGCAAAAGTGCTTTGGAAACGGTAGGGCTTGATCCCTTCTTCGGCGTGATGCACGAAACCAAATCCGGCAATGCGACGCTTGCGTACGATATTGTGGAGGAATTTAGGGCGTTGATCTGCGACCGCTTTGTGTTCCGCCTTGTCAACTTAAAAATGATTACGTCTGCGGATTTTGAACACGGGGAGAAAATCTACCTGACCAAAAACGGACTCAAAAAATTTTTTGTCGAATGGAACAAGTACATTGCCACGGAGGTGCGGATCAATTCGGAGATTGAAAAGTTGCCTATCGGGTTGTTGCCGTATTTCAGGGCTTTGCAGTACGCACGGTTCATCTATGAAAAGTGCGATTCTATCCGACCGATTGAGGTGCAGATACTATGATCAATGCGTTAATGATGTACGATATAGACACCACAACACCTGCCGGCAAAAAGCGTTTGCAGATAATGGCTCAAAAATGTGAAAGTATCGGAGTGAGAGTGCAGGAATCCGTCTTTGAATGCGAATTCTCTGCCGACAAATTGCGTGAAGTGAAAGAATTTTTCCGCAAGTCCATAGATCACAGCACAGACAGCGTCCGAATTTACATCATCGGCAGAAACTACAAGCGAAAACTGCAAACAATCGGTTTGCAACGCTATGCAATTACGGACACTTATGTATTTTAGTTTATCTCTTCAAAATCGATGCGACACACGCCCATGTCATAATACTTGTCATACCATGCCAGTTTTCGGGTGTGGGGCGATATTTTTGCGTCTCTTTCGTGCTTTCCTTTCGGAAAATTCGCACACAGAAATCTTCTTGTAAATTCTAACCCTTCCTTTTTTCCGAGCAGTTCGTAGGTTACGGTTTTGGACTGGAATCCCGCTCCTCCGCCGATTACGATGTTGTTTGCCGACGTATATTCGTCCACTCTATCCGTTTCAAAATAGTCTAAACAGTTCTTGCGGTAATTTTCAAACCGCTCGGCTATGCAGGCTTTCAAAGTTTCAATCGGGAAAAGGTTGGGATCTACCGACAGCGTAAAGGTGATTTTTGTCTTCGGGGGCAAGCATTCACGCACGACATTCAAGGTTTTTTCATTGTCGTCCGTTTTAAGGTCTATCTTATCGCAAAGAATCATATTGCAATTTTTAATCGGTTCGCTGTCGCTGATCCACATCTCGGAAAAGATGTCGTTCACGGCATTGTTTGGTTTTTTCGATTCTCTGTCAAGTGTGTAAAATGCTTTTTTCTCGATGCTGTCGACCTTTCTGTGAAGGTCATTTTTACTTTTGTAATTGGAAGTTCGCAACAGTTCCGCCTTTTCACGGTTCAGGTCTATCTTTGCTATTTTGCTGTTCAGGATTGCCGTGCGGATTGCACCTTTCAGACTGCTCCCGGGGATGTACGGTATACCGTAAGCGTCCTTGATAAAACACAATATGTTTTTAGGTGCATGATTCTTGTCCAATACCGCGGACGAATCAATGCGGTGACTGATCCAGTTGTTGTACTGTTCGGGCTTTACACCGTTGCGATAAAAGAAATCGTTTAAATTAAAGTTGGGTTTTAACGCCTCATTGCAATATTTATCGAGTAACTTCAATTGCATCAAACCGGTTAATAATTTTTCACGCTGAAAAACGATTGCCCGATAATTTTTAGCGTCATAGATATATTCGCTTTTTCCGATATCGTTGCCACTGCCTATAAAAATCGGTGATAAAGTCGTCAGTGTCACTTTATAATTCTGTTTCATATCTTCACCCTATCCCTATAAATAAGGGCTTTGCATATCGGTACACGGGATGCGTGCCGTTTACGGACACATCGTACACCTTGCCCCGAAAGGTATTTTGAAATGCAGATCCTGCGGAAAAGGTATACAAATCCCGCTTTTTTACATTGGTTACGGCGTAATCTTCCGATGCCACAAAACCGCTTCTTTTTTGCAGTGCATAAGAGGCTCCCGCAAGGGCTTGGTCCAGTTCATCGTCGGAGGGCAGGCAGGTCGAGAGCGTAATTTTGTACTTTGCCTTTTCGGCGTTGCTTATCAAAACTGCAATGTCTTGTGGCAGGTCAATCGGCAGGGCAACAAACTTGCCGAACCCCGATGTGATTTTTCCGCCGATGCCCGTATAGCCGAGAGATTCGACCAAAGTATCGACAAAGTCAAACTGCTCTTTTTCTGCAAAGCCGAACAGAAAATACAAACCGCAATTTTCACGGAATTTATATGTGCCGACAAAGTAGGGGGTGGGATCGACTTCGGGATTCCTGCTTTTGTTCAGTTTTGTAAAGGTATATTCCGCACCGAATTTCGGCTCGCCGTCAAGCGTCCCCGAAAGAAAGCCCGTATATGCACTTGATTTTACAAAATTGGTATTTTTGTATTTTTTCTTTTCGACCGATGATACCGAAAATTCCTTATCTGCCTTGACCATCGGGCGGGGGAGATAATACTCTTTCCCCGCATAGGGCATGAGGTCACTGAATAAGACCTTTCCGCCGTCTGCATATTCATACAACCGTCCGATACCGTCCGCACCGTACAGTTTTTTGGCTTCTATGCACAAAGCACTGAACAAACTGTCCGCCAAAAACCGAAAACCGCTTGTTTCGAGTTTGCCCGAACCGAAATGCACGGATGCGGAAAAGGCTAATCTATACAATTTGTAATTCATAAATTTTACACCTTTGCAGATTGCAATGCATCGTTACATTCTTTTTCGATTTTTTCGTTTTTGTCCGTGTCAAATACGTATTCAGCCCTCAAATCTCGGAATTTCACTCTGCCGTTGCCACGGGATCCGCCACCGCCGATGTAATCATATTCCAGCAGTTTCAAGCCTTTTGCAAAGCGTTTGAAATCTTCGACAATCTGCGATTCGTCCTCCGATGTATAGGTTACCGCAAAGTCGAATTTCGCACCTCTGATGACACGCTCAATCTGTCTCGGATTGGCAACACCGGTCGCTCGGTTGATTCCGTTTTCGAATTTCACCTCGGTCGGTGTGACATCAAGATTGTCCAATTCCGCTTTGTTGGAAAGGTAGCAATCCGAAAATGCAAATCTGCTTACATAAGCCTTTCCGCCCTTTCCGGCGTTTGTTGCACCGAACATCCGCTGGATTTCTTCGCTGTCGCCTGTTGCATCTCTGGACTTCGGGCATTCGCTTTGCACCAATACGTGACGCAGTTTTCCTTTCAGGGTACTCCCGGGGATAATCGGTTCCTGCGTAATCCGGTCTTTGACGACAGGCGAGTCAATCGCTCCGATCGCCGAAAATTCTCCGCCCGTGCCGATGTGCATACCCGTAATAACTTCAATTGTTCCCGTAATCATCAATTTGCCGTTCATTTTGAATTCTCCTTTTCTTAACCGCCGATATGGTATTTGTGATATGCCACCAATGCTTCCGTGTAATGGGCAAGCAGAATCATATCACCTTTGGTTTTCACTTGATCGATATGTTCCATAATGTGCGAATCTTCTACAAATTTCTTAACCTTGTTATCTCTGCCGGCTTGGTATGCAATTTTCATTTTGGTGTATTGCAATTTGCTCTTTGTATCAATGTCGAGTCCTTTGTCCGCCGGATCCGTTGAGGTCTTTACCGGAATATAAATCTCGTTGATCAAGTCGAGAATAATTCGGATCTGACTTGTTGTTATCGCATTTTTGTCCTGTGCGAGTGCTTTCATGATTTTCTCCGCCTTGTCGACATAAGTCACCTTGTCAAGCGTTTCGAATTTTGTGGGTTGTGCGGTGGTTTGATTACCGCTACCGCCGTAATTTCCTCGGTTGCCCTGATAGCCGGAATTGCTATTCGGCTTTCTGTAATCATCATTGTATGCCATATTAGTTCTCCTTTTCCCTGATTGTGTAAATATAGATATAAATTGCGGTGATCAACTGCCGTCTGTCCTCCGGTTGTTGAATCCAATCGTACATTTTCTTTGAAAAATCCTGATATGCTTCGTTTTTCTCTCGGTCCGCTTGGTTCTTCGGTTTCAGTCTTGCAAGCAGATAAGCGAACTTTGCAATGTTCAGTTTGTTTGATTCGTTTTTGCCCCGAATCAACTCCAACATTTTATACAGCATCGCTTTGCCGGTTTCTTCATTGTCTGAAAAATAGGATTTTATCAACTTGTATTTTTCGCCGATTACTTTTCCCGTCAAATCATTCCAATGATAGGTGTTCTCTCCGCTTCCCTCAAACAGCGTGACGGCATTTTTTCGGTTGTCCTTGTAATGTTTACTGCATTCTTCGAGTTCACCGGCTTGCTCTGCCATTGTGATGATCGGGAAACTGTCCGTAAACAGTCCGATACCGGCGGAGATTGTGAGTGTTCCTTGCGTAAATTTTTCCAAAGCATCGTGCAGATCGACGGCAAAACAGAGAATGTCGTCCCATGCACCTACGACAAAGAGGTCATCACCGCCCGAATAAACGATTGTTGCGTTTCGCTTTTTTTCGGTTTTGTCATCTATGATTTGATAAGAGCCGTTTTTCAGCAAGCCGTTTATGTAGTACTTGAAAAAGAGTGACAGATTGCGTGAAAATGTCGATGTGCGTGAAATCGACACATTGTTTGCGTCAAAGCCTTTTACAAAAGCCTCGCCCAAATTATCGATGTCCGCCCTGATAACGCCGAGTCGCTTGATACCCGTGCATCTTTTCGCCAATTCTTGGAAGGACGGTGCGGAGGAATAGTCGCCGAGCCACATTTTGGAAGCAACATTCAACCCGTAATACATTTTGTTCTTGCTGTAACAACGCACGTAGTTTTCGTTGCTCTTGATGCTTTCCAAAACGGCGTTCTTATCGGCAACGGTCAGATACTGCCCGAGCGGTAATTCAACGCAATCGGCATTCGGCTTTTTGTTTGTAATCAGGAAGAAGTTTTCCCCACCGTCATCGAGCAACGCCGAACTGATATTTTCGAGTGAACGGCAAAGGGAGCATTTGTTGCCGGCATCGAGATTCTCCGTGCTTCCGCATACAACGCATTCACGCTCGTTCTGACCTGCCGTGCCGGAATTCAGGTTTTTAATTTGCTCCGCCGAATAGCGTGAAACCTTCTTTTGCGAGATTTGTTGCGTAATTTCACGGAAAAGTTTTGCGTACGAACCGTTCGGTTGATCTCTCAGATCGTTCGGCGAGCAGGGCGTGTATGCCGTTGCCGTGTAAAGTGCGGTTTTGTACTTGGTTAGGAACCAATTGTTCAAATCCGTTTCGAATTCGCTCAATTTCGCCTTGACCGCATTTGTGTTCGGTAACAGCAAATAGCAGTGACCGCCACCTAAATAAAGCAGATTGTTGCGGGACAGATTCAGACTTTCCAGCAAACAGTCCATACTGTTTTCAAGCAACATATCAAGGTAAAAGGATCTTGCCCGCAAGCCTTTCAATGCACCGCTCGAACTGATCGTGTAAATGAATTTTTGTATACCGCTGACATCAAGACTGTACAGCAGTATAAAATCTTTCGCATAATAACTTTCGCAATCGGAAAAAAGTGATGAATAATCCCCAATGTTGTTTTCCGCTAAATAATCGTACAGACAGCAGGCAACCGCCGTTGTGATTTTTAAGTGGTCAAAGAGCGAAATGTCGCAATGTTCCGAGGTGTTTGTGGAGGACGGCACATAACTCAAATATCCCTCAAGAGTGGACAGTAGCGAATTGACATAGTTGACGGTCGGTTCAAAATTGTGCAGGCACGTCCGCAAACCTTCCCTGACTTCATCGTAAAACTTTTCATCGAAAGCATTTTCTTTTTCGGTGGGGTAGTTGATTTTGCTGTCCGAGTTGAGTACGCACGGCGATACGTTCAGTTTGGATTTATTGCCGTTCAAAATGTTAAAAACGCTTTGAAAGGACTTGTTCTTGACGAATCCCGCAATGCTTTCGTCATTCTTCCGCCGGTCGATAAAGGATGCAATGTTGTCTGCAATATAGGTGATGTATGCCAAGTCATCGCAGTTAAGTTTTGCACCTTTCATTTCAGAGGCATGGTGATAACGAACGCAACGCAAAACCTCCGCATTGATATTTTCGGCGGATTCTTTTATGAAGTCATATCCGCTTACACTGTGGTTTCGCCCGTCCGTACTGCCACGATAAATGACTTTTCCGATGTCGTGAAGCATACTGCCTATCATTAAGTTTAACTTTTCCATTTATTTCTCCTTCCTGATTTGCTTTTTGACAGCCCCCATGCCGAGTGCCGTTTTGATTCCGATGCCCGAATATGCGGAAAATTCGAGTAGCATACTGACAAGTTTTTTCAATCGTTCGTCGCCATGCACGGAAAAGGTACATTCGCCGACAAATGACGGTATTTTTACCCCTTCGAGTCCAAAAGACGAGCTGTGTAATTGATAACTTGAAATGTTGACTCTGTTGCAGATTTCCGACAGCAATTTCTCATCACGCAACTCGGTTGTGGACGAAAAAGCATCATATTTTGTGAGGATGCTGTTGAAAATCAAATAAACATTCGGAAGATTGATGTAGCAACCGTCGCTTTTGAAGGCGGTCGGAGTGTAAAATCTGTATGTTTCGTAATTTTGGTAATTGTTTTCCAAATACACTTTTTTGAATAAATCGTCATAAGTAATCTGCGATATGATTTTTTTATCGGCGACTTTCAATGTAACGTTTTTATGCTCCAAACAGAGCGACTGAAAGTTGTCGTCCAGCAACAGATCCGTCATCTCCGCCTTTGCTTTTTCGGTTAGCGTGCATACGGTCCAAAAGATTTTATCGGCATTGTAAGTGACATTCTGACTGTACGGTCGGATGCTCTCGCCGTGCATCTCGGTTGCAAAATCACGGTCTACCGTCTGCATCAGGGCACCGTGAAATAAAGAACCGCTGTGAAAAGAAAAATCGTCATTCGGCTTTTCAAATGTTATTTGTAATTTCGTAAGCATTGTAACTCCACATTGTTCAAAATGAAATGCAAATCTGTTTGCAGGGCAGGTCATTATTATAAATCTGTATGAATATTATACCATACTTTTTATTGCTTGTCAATCGGTAATTTTGAACAAAGTTTGATGCTGATTTTTGTGCAATATGACGGACTGTAGGATAAGTTATAAGTAACATTAAATAATGAAGATAATTTTTTGCTTTTTCACGGCTACGCTGTCACCAATCGTATTACAAAAAATCGGAGCAGACCGTAACAAATCTGCTCCAAATATCACTTGCTCCAAGTTTTTTAGGGGTGCGGGGACTTCTTTTTTTGCCGAAAAAAGAGTCACCGCATAATAATCATTCCTTCTTTTCCTTCCCGTTCCCGATCTCTGCCAGTGGGTTTTGCGTCATGGCTTCTTCCATTTCGATGTTGCTGACGTGGGTATAAATCTGCGTGGTGTTGAGTTGCTCGTGTCCCAGAATATCTTTCAGGACACGGACGTCCACGTTTCCGGACTGGTACATGAGTGTTGCGGCGGTGTGACGCAGTTTGTGAACCGAATAATGTTTGGATTCCAGACCGGCACGTTTCAAGTAGCGGTAAACCATCGCCTGCAACATTTTCACGCTGATCCGGACATTCAACCGACTGAGAAAGAGGGCTTTGTCAGGCACGTTTTTGTAATAATCGCCCTTGCGGATTTTGAGATAATCGGTGAGAGCCGAACGGCAGGCATCGTTGAGATAAATAATGCGTTCCTTGCTCCCTTTACCGGTCACACGCACCGAACGCAAATCGTCTTCGAGGTCGGGGAGATTGATTCCCGCCAACTCGGAAACACGCATTCCGCAATTGAGAAAAAGCGTCAAAATCGCATAATCACGGACGTGAAAAGGGGCGTTGACGTCACTGCGTACGGCTTCGAGCAGACGGAGCGATTCTTCAAGAGACAACACTTTCGGGAGCGTTTTCTGTGCTTTGGGAGAGTCAATGTCAACGGTCGGATTCGTATCGAGCAGATGCCGTTTCGATACCAGATACCTGTAAAGCGAACGAATGGAGGAAAGTTTTCGGGAACGTGCGGACCAGCGATTGTTCCTGTCCGAACCGACGTAAAAAAGGAACTTGTAAATGTCCTCCTCGGTCACGGCGGAGAGGCGTTGCAAACCGACCGCACTGACGTCAATCTGCAGAAACTCGGCGGAATCGGTCGGAATATCGAGGTCACGGGCGAGCAGAAAACGGAAAAATGTCCGCAAATCGAGGAGATATTCTCCGACGGTCTTCGGGGAACGTCCCAAAATCGAGGACGAATAGGAAACATATTCCTGAATCAGGGGGGAAAACTCCTTGACCGAAATCAACTGTGCCATCGAAAAAACTCCTTTCCTGCGAAATCGGCGGTGCTTCTCCTAATATTATACACCATTTTGCGGAATTTTAGTAGATAAAATGTAAAATATCTTCACGAGTACTTGAAAAAAATGCGTTTTTCGGTTATAATAGCACTATCCCGATAAAAATGAGAGGCTTTTTATGAAAGAATTGTTTCGGACGAGGTCCTACGAAATGGTAAAGATGTTCCTCAACCAGTTCGCCACCTCCATATTCGGCTTGGTGCTTGCAATCGCATCGGGAAAAGCCGGCAATACGGTTTTGCGGAACGTCACGAGTGCGTGTGCGATTGTATTTTACCTCTTTTTGCTCTACACCATGACATGGGAGTTGGGATTTTCCGACCGTTCCGCCGTCATGGCAGGCAGAAAACCGAAAAAGGCATTTACCGGCGTGTGGCTCTCCTTTTTTGCAAATGCAATCAACTGGCTACTGGCAATTTTCATCCTGCTCGGCAATGTCCTGAAGAACGTGACTTTCTTCTCAAAACTCGGAGGTTTTTCGGCATCGGCGTCACTTTTCCTCGAAGGAATGTTCACGGGATTGCTTGCAAACCACGTCGGCGGAAACGCCCTCAATTCCTATTGGTTTGTCTATTTTCTCCTGCCGATTCCGTCTATGGCAGTCTGCGGACTGTCCTACCGACTGGGACTTGCGGACATCAAATTCACGGGACTTTTCAATGTCGTTTACCCCGAATCCGACCGTGAACCGAAAAAGAAAAAGAGAACGAAACCGGATGAAAACAACGAACAAAAATAATCAAAAAGGGCTGTCGCATTCGGACAGCCCCTTTTTTTACTTATGCAAAGAGATTCGTGTCAATGTCGATTGCAATGGCATCCCCGAGCGGGAAAGAGTAAATGCCGATGAAATCGGGTTGTTTGCCGAACAGTTTTCGCACGGCTTTTGCGTAGCAGGCAAGTTGGTCGGCGTGACGGGCAGTCAGGTCCGCACGCAGTTTTTCCGTATCGTGGAATTCGTCCTCGCCAAGGTGGTCGGTTTTGTAATCGTAGAGGCGGATTGAACCGTCCGGCATGAGGAGCAGAAGGTCAATCGAACCCTGCACAAAAATGGTTTCGTTTTCGACATTCGCAAAGCGTTCGGGGTGTTTCGTGAGGCTTGCAATGGGCAGATTGATGCCGAATTTCTGCTCCCGAACCACTTCTTTAGCCCCCAGAATGCAGGTCATGAGGGGACTGTTTCGGAATTTTTCCAACTGCTTTTTGCCTAAAATCGACACCGTATCGTCCGAGAGGATTCCGCTCTCCGTCAGGCGTTTCAACTCGGCGTCGACACCGCAATCACGGAGATTTTTGAAATCGCAGGCTTCGAGAAAAGCGTGCATCGCAGTGCCGAATTCCGTAGCGGTTGCAGGCTTGTGACTCCGCAGGAGCGAATCAAAATCGGTGACATCGTCACGCACAATGCCGATAGCGGTTGCAATGCTCTCGGGCGAATCGTCCGAAAATTGCGAAATTCTGTCGAGATAATCGGGGGTAAGGCTTGATGCGGGTGCTTTGGTCGGCACATCACGCAATGCGGAATAGGGGTAGGATACGAGGGCGAAATCTTCGTCCTCTTTTTCGTCCGAGTCACCCTTTTGGGAAATCTCTTTGAGCGGTTCTTCCGACATATCGGGTATATCGGGGGGCGTTTCCGCCACATCGGACAACTCCTCGGCATAAGGAATTATTTCGATATTTTCTTCGCCGAGTGCGGAATAAAACCACACAAGGCGGTTCGAAACACCCAAAATCTGCGAACGGCGGTCTTTCCCGATGCATTTTGCAGACTTTGCATACGTGTCGAGTTTTGCTCCCTTTGGCGGTGTACCGGTCACGTAAAGCCGTTCTTTCGCACGTGTGAGTGCCACGTAAACAATGCGGATATCCTCCTCACGCTCGTCTTCCTCCACGGCTTTTTTCACCGCAGAGTGGAGAACCGAAATTTCGTTTTCGCTGTTTTCGGGATTGAACAGTTTGGAGGCAACGCCGACAGACTTGTGGAACAGCAGAGGAGCGTCCGTAGCCTGCTTTGAAAAAAGCGAACCGCAATCCGAGAAGAAGACGACGGGATATTCCAATCCTTTCGATTTATGTACCGTTGTTAAGCGAACGGCATTTTCCGTCTGTTCGAATCCGCCGGCAGGCAGACCGTCACGGCTGTCCGAAAGTCTGTCCATGTGGTTCAGAAACGCATACAGACCGTACCAAGAGAACGAAACGCATTTCCTTGCCTCCTCATACAAAGCACGCAGTTCCGCCGTTTCGGCATAATAGGAGAAGGGGGCATCCGAAAAGAGCAGTTTCAAGAATCGGTCGGCAGGTTGCACGGATGACAAGCGACGGAATTTTTCGAGGTTTGCGACAAAATCGGCACATTTTTCCCCCAAAGGATCGGTGTCGTCACCGCTCATTTTCTGCATGGAATCGTACAACGAGCATTTATCCGCATCGACTGCACGGATGTCGCCGAGTTCCGCAAGCGTAAATCCGCCCAATTGCGAGATAAGAAATTCCGAGAGGGGAAGATCCCTTTGCGGATTGTCGACCGCACGCAAAAAATTCAATGTGTCTGTCATAAGGGGTGACAGCAGGAGATTGGCGGATGTCGCTCGGATGCACGGAATGCCACGGGCCTCCAATGCGTTGGCAAAAGCGTCCATCGGTTTCGATTTGCGAAAGAGAATTGCGATGTCTTTCGGTTGAACGGAATCGCCGTTTTCCAATTTTTCCGAACGCAAAAGGCGTTCGATTTCCTTTGCAACCCAGAGTGCCTCACGGTTTTCTTTTTCCGCATCTTCCGCCGAGGCATCCTCGCCGTCCGCATCGCCGGATTTGCTTTTTTTCGGCTTTGTTTCGAACAGAACCGTCCGCACGGCTACGGCTTTCTCTTCGGAGGATTTTTTACCGTGAACCAGATCGTCCTGCGGGCGGTAGCCGACACTCTCGGGCGATGCCGAAAAGAGAAACGAGCAGATTTTGTTCGTATAATCGATGACGGGTTGACTGCAACGGAAATTCTCGGACATAAAGATGCAAACACCGCTCTGCCCGTCGTCGCTTGTTTTGTCATAGAGGGGCTGTTTCTCACGGTAAGAGGCGAAAATGGACGGCTCGCCCCCACGGAATCCGTAAATGCTCTGCTTGATGTCGCCGACCATAAAGCGACGGTCACCGCCGATAAGCCTGAAAATTTCGTCCTGAATGGGATCGACGTCCTGATATTCGTCAATGAAAACGGCATCATAACGGTCGGAAAGTTCCTCCCCGTAGGGCGTTTTGTTTCCGTCCGCATCCGTGAGGAGTTTTAAGAGCAGAGTCGGCATATCGTCAAACGAGAGGAATTCCCGAGAGCGTTTTTCGGCATTCAGTTTTTCACCGAAACGGGTGAAAAGCACATACAGCAGGTCGCATTCGTCTGCGTGCTTGGCAAGTTGCGTGGCAATCTCCTCGGGTGACCAAGAAAAGAATTTGCCCTTGAATTTTTCGATTTGCTTTTTCAGATCATTACGGAAATTGTCTTTGTAAATTGCTTTCGTTTCGGCATCCGGACCGCTTTCCTTTCCGTTAAACTTTTCCAATTTGAATTCGTCCAGTGCCGTCTGCACATCTTCGTACGAACCGTCAAGGGCGTGAGAGAGTTTGTTCAGTGCCTCCGTATCGGTATCAAGCGTTTGGCGGTAGGTTTCATAAACGCCCAGAGTGCCGAATTTTTCGGCAAAAGAGTCAAGTCCCGCTTTCGCGTCGGCGAGAAAAACCGAAAACCGTTTCCGTACGCTCCGACCGATTTTCGTATCGAAAAACGATTCTTCACCGTTCCCGAATCCGTGCAGATCGTCGGCGTAGGTTTTCAGCAGTTCCAACCCCTCTGGGTAGTGTGAGAATCTGCGGTAAAATTGCCACAGTTTAAGGGCGATTTTGCCGTTTCCGCGGTTGGAGAGCAGGTGATCCATGGTATCGGCAAAGCGGTTTCCATGCAATCTTGCAAAGGGATTGTCGGGACTTGTACTGTTGGAAACCGTGTACTCTCCGTAAAGTTCCGAGAGCGTGTCCTCCATAAGAGGCAGGGCAATATCGTTGAGTTCGTTTTCGTCCGCAATGCGGAAATCGGGGGAAAGTCCCAATGCGGAAAAGCCTGCCCGCACCTCGTCACCGAAAAAGGAGTCAATGGTCGAAATCTTTGCCTGCCCCAGCGACAGAATCTGCTTTTCCAGATGTGCGTCCTCCGGATTTTCCGCCAAAGCATCGCTGAGAGCCTGCGAGATTTTCGAACGCAGGTCGGATGCGGAGGAGCGGGTAAAAGTCACGACAAGGAGGCGTGAAAGTTCCGCCGGATGCTCTTTGTCGAGGAGCATCCTGATGATATGTTCGGTTAAGACGCTTGTTTTTCCCGATCCTGCGGCGGCAGAAACGACCAAAAGTCTGTTCCGCAGGCGAATGGCATCTTTTTGCGAATCGGTCCAATTTCTTTCCATCGTTTTCTCCTCACTTGTCAAAAGATTTCGCAGCCACGTCGCAGTAATCGGCAACGGGACAGAAAGCACAACTTTTTTCGGACGGCGTTTTATCTGCCTTACCCGAAAGAATATTTTCGGCAATCGAACAGACGGCATCTTCCATATCTTTCATCAAAGATTTCAATTCGGCAAGCGTTTGCACCTTCAGGTTGCCTGCGTAGGTGGTGGTATCGACAGCCGAACGCACATTTTCTTCGTCCAGAATAAAGCCGTCCCGCTTTACGTAAGTTTTGTCATCTTTTTTCTTCTGGTAGACGAATTCCGCACCGCAGGGGACGGCATCGGGATTCTGAACCGACACCGCAAAGAGGTAAAGCACCAGTTGAATGTCTTCACCGCTTTTGACGTCATCGAGCGAAAATTTATGCTCACTCGACTTGTAATCGACGACACGGATATAGGTTTTTCCGCCGTCTTCCCAAACGTCGATGCGGTCGACCTTACCGCCCAACACCACTTTTCCGCCGTCACGCAGGTCAAACTCGACGGAGGGCAGGGAATTTTCATCCTTTCCGCCGATTTTCTGCTCGAATTTCGACGGTACGAACCGACTCTTTCCTATCTCGCCTACGATGTCACGGAGCATAATGCCGGCAAGACACCGCAAACGCTCAAAAATGTGGAGCAATCTCGTGTCCATACGGTCGGACGGAATTTTGCATTTATCTTTGAAATATTCGCCGACAATGCTGTCGGTCATGCCCCTCAATTCCGCCTTTTCCGGCAGGTATAATTTGCCGTCACGCAGGCATTTTTTCAAAAATTGCTCGAAAACGAAATGCAGAAACGTCCCTTCGTCCGCCGGCGAAAGCCTTGAATCCTTTCTGCTCCGCATGGTGAGAATGTAAGTGGAATAATAGCGGTAGGGGCATTGGGCAAAATCCTGAATTTTACTTGCGGAAAGGTAAATTTTACTGTTTGACGGGAGGGGATTTGCTTTCAGTTCCGGTGCATTTTCGAAATCGGGTTGCCGGATCTTTCCGACATATTCCTGCGGTTTTTCTATTTGCAGGAGATATTTTGCCCTCGTGAATGCGAGGGACTGCGTGAGTTCCGTGCCGTCGGTTTCGGCTATCGGGCAGGAGAGATACAGCTTTTCACTCGGCATGGAGTAAGCACGCCAAACATAAAAGAGTTCTTCCGCATTCTGCTTTTTCGCACGTGCATCGAAATTGATTCCGCAGTGATCGGAAAGACTGTCCTTGTCCTGCTCGCAGAGCAGTCCGTCATCCGCAACCGTACGGGGAAATTCACCCTCGACCGCCCCCAAAACGAAGACGGCACGCACACGGTCGAATCTTGCCGTGGCAGACGAACCGATGACAACGCAATCCTGCCGGTTGGGGACAGAACCGAGGTCGGCATCTGCGAAAAAGAGCGAGAGGAGTGACAGAAAATCGTCCGACGACGCAGTGGCATCGGGCAGGAGTGTTGCGAGTTCGGAGAGAGACTCCGCTACATAGCGGTATAAACGCAGTGTTTCGCCCGCCTCTTTCGTCTGTCCCAGATCCAATTCGCTTTTTGCCTGCTCGGCAAGCCGTTCACGGATACCGATGTCGGTGAGATACTCCCAGACGGCACGGCAACGGTCAACCGTTTTGAGCGATGCCGAAAGATTTTGCGAAAGTTTGCGGAGGGGCGTTATCACTTTTTCACGCACACGATTGGCGGATGCGAGAATTTCCTTGCCTCGCTCCGACTCTCGGTCGGTCAGACCGTCTGGGTTCATTTCCCAGCAATCGTCAAAAAAGCGTTTGCCGGTAATCCGCCACGTGTCGCAATATTCTTCAAAAAATGCCACGTCACGCAAATCGACTCCGCAAAGTCCGGTCTTTACCAATGCCATCACGTCCTGCAGGGTAAACCCGTGTGTCGAGGCACGGACGGCATAGAGTAACAGACGGGAAAGGGGTTTGGAAGACAGATCGGTGCGTTCCGAGAAAAAGCAGGAAATTCCGTGTTCTTCGAGCGTTGCGTCGAGGATGCCCCGATAGGAGTCGGGATTTCGCAAAAGAATTGCAATTTCGCCGAATCTGTAACCGTCCTTTACAAGCGAAAGAATATTTTTCGCACAGCATTCCGACTCGTCATAGCGGTTGGAAGCGGTGAAAAGCAGAACCGAACCGTCCGCAGGCAAACTCGGCAGACTTTCCTTTCTCACCGAAAAATTCCAAACGTTGTCGGTGAGATATTCGAGCATTTCTGGGCGAATGCCGGCACGAGCCGGCAAATTCACGGTTTTGCAACCGTCACCGGCGATTTTGAGCAATCTTGTCGCCGTTTCTTTCACGCTTGCGAGATAGGGCTTTTTCGAGAGTGGCGTATCGGTGCAAAGAAGAACGGTCACGTCGGCATTTCCCGCAAGCACGGCACGCAGAACCGCATATTCGGGGTAGGTGAAACTCATAAAGGAATCGATATAAATTTTTTTGCCGGACAGGCAGGGGTTTGTCGCTAATTTTTCGGCAAGCAGGAGCAGACGTTCGGAGGGACTGAAACCTGCATAGGTGTGGCATTTGTCACGGTAAAGGGCATAAATCGCCGAGAGATCCGACACTTTATCCGCAAGTTGAGAGTCGCAGGGCAGTTTTTTCCTCGCTTCTTCCAGATCGTCCGAGGAAATTCCGTTGCTTTCGAATTCTGCGACCGATGCGAGCAGTTTTGCCGTGAGAGCCGTTTCACGCCTGCCGGTGTTGCCGTATTTGCGGAGCGTGGGGGCTAATTCGTGCAGGGTGTCCCACATTAAGAGCGATTTTGTCGTTCCGGCAATCTGCACGGGTTTCGGTCCGCCGAATTTGCGGAAGACGTTTTCAGCCAGTTTGGAAAAGTTTACAATTTCAAGCAATCTTGCGTTCGGAATGTCCGCAAACTGCTTTTCGCTCAAATACCCTTGCTGTTCGGGGACAATGAGGAGTGCGGAACGACCTTCCGAGAGATCTTTGCGGATGCAATTTTCCAGATAGTCCGCTCTTACACCGGTATCGAGGGAGGAAACAAGTGTCAACATTTTTCTGCTCCTTTCTTTTCGAACAGTTCAAGATTTCTTCGTATCGTTTCACGCTTTCGCCATGCGTAAGCACGGGAGGAAAATTCCTCGTCGCTCATGGCATCTAAAATTTCAAGCGTCAGTTTCGGAATGGGATTTTCCGCAAAAAACGGAATCGGACTGAAAATCGTGCCGTCCTTTACGGCTTTTTTCGTATGCGGACAGACCTCTTGGCAGATGTCGCATCCCCACAGACTGCCGTATCGCAGAATTGCGTTTTCTTCGTCTTCGGTGAGAGAACCTTTTTTCTGTGTCAGAGCCGAGAGGCAATTCCCGATTTCGGGAAAGGGGCAGAATTTCCGACAGGCACCGCATTTTTCGCAATGCGTGAGAGGTCCGGCTTGACAGGGGACAATAACCGATGTGATAATTTCACCCAAAAACACATACGAGGAGTAAGGCTTTGTAATGAGCATACCGTTTTCTCCTATGACACCGAGCCCCGCACGGCAGGAGGCATCCCGCTCGTCAATGGGGGAGTGGTCGGCAAAACCCGCAAAAATTTCATTCGGGAATTTCTCACGCAGACGGGGCAACAGATCCGAGAAAAGCGACTTAAAAAAAAGGTGATAATCTTTTGACACGGCGTAAGCCGAAAGATTGCGGTCGGGAGAAAAGCACGCAGGCGTGACGTATGGAATTGCCAGCATCACGACCGTCCCGACATTCGAAAGTCCCTCCCGTTCGAGGAGATACCCACGCCCGATTTTGCACTCGCCGAGCGGTATCGGTGACCACAGCGAAATGCCGTGTTCCGAAAAATATTCGGACAAAAATGTCATCATCTCTTCCAATCCTCCGAAATTTGTGGTATAATGGTATCGGGTAAACCGAAAATACGCCGATTTTTTTACTCTGCCCCTATATTATAACACACATTCTGTCCATTTTTTGACACATTCAGAAAATATTTTTTGTTTTCAGCGACTTTTTTTGTCTTTGTCATATAATCTTCACATTCGGCGACTATACTTTTTCTGTAAAATCGAAAGTCTGCAAAGGAGATTTTGCCTATGTATGAAGATAAAAATACCGAACGCATCAATTTTGATTCACAGCAGTCGGGGCAGAACGGATATACATACTATTATCAGCCGTCGGGAAACGGCGGTAGACCGAACCGTCCGCACGGGACGGGTATATCGATTTTAACGGTCTTGCTCTGCATCATTCTTTCGTTCGGTGCGGGCGTTGCGGGAGCGACTATGGCAAGCAAATCGCCGTCCAAAAAAGCCGAAGAGGAAACCGGTGTGCAAGCCCCCGATGCGACGTCGGTGCATAAGAACGATGCAACGTCGGTATTGAGCCGTACGGAGAGCGAATATTCCACCTACGGTTCTGCCGGCGAAGATGCCTATTCCATTTCCACCGTCGTGCAGATGGTGCAGGATGCCGTCGTCGTCATCAATGCGTCGTCAAACAGCGGAACGAGTGCGGGGAGCGGAGTTATCATCTCTCCGGAGGGGTACATTCTCACCTGCAACCACGTGGTTGACGGAATGACGACCATTGCGGTGACCGTCAACAACTGCGAAAGTGCCTACCTTGCGACAAAAGTCGGTTATGATACAAGCACCGACTTGGCAGTTCTGAAAATCGCACCGCAGGAGAGCGAACCGCTCACATCGGCGGTACACGGAATCAGCGATAATCTTGTGGTCGGCGAACACGTCGTTGCAATCGGAAATCCGCTCGGCACGCTCGGCGGAACGGTCACGGACGGCATTATCAGTGCCAAGGCAAGGCGGGTGGAAACCGACAACGGCACGATGACTTTACTGCAAACCAATGCGGCAATCAACTCGGGCAACTCGGGCGGCGGACTGTTCAATCTCAAAGGGGAACTGGTCGGCATCGTCAACGCCAAATACGCAAGTTCCGGTGTCGAGGGCTTGGCATTCGCCATTCCGATCGATACGGCTTACGAAGTCGAAAAAGACCTCATTCAGTACGGTTACGTCATCGGCGTGCCGGACATCGGAATTACCTTTGTCGAGGTCAACAGCAGTAACCTGCGTCTTTACAACTGGAAATACGGTATCACCGAAACGGGACTTTACGTCATCAGTTCCAAATACTGCGACCTGAAAAACCGTGACCGCATTGTAAGCGTCAACGGCGTAAACGTCACAACCGAAAAGGAGTATGATATGGCGGTCGAAACACTCAAAGCCGGCGATGCCCTGACAATTACCTATATCCGCTCGTCAAGCGGTAGCGAGGAACAGAGCGTGACTTTTGAAATTCCGCAATACGTTCCGTCCGATGTTACGACGGGCGGTACCGGAGTCAGTTTTTCCGGCTGAAAGTAATCCCATTATCTCTTTTTCGCCAAAATTGAAAATTTAAGCAGGAGGACAGAATTATGTATCATATCTTGGTCGTCGACGACGAAGCCCGCATTCGCGGACTTATCCGAAAATACGCCGAATTCGAGGGACACGAGGTCACCGAGGCGGCGGACGGTATGCAGGCGGTTCTGCTTTGCAGGGAAAGCACCTATGACATCATTATCATGGACATCATGATGCCGGAACTGGACGGATTTTCCGCTTGCCGTGAAATCCGCAAAATCACCCAGACGCCGATTATCATGCTCTCGGCAAGGGGCGAGGAGTACGACCGCATCAACGGTTTTGAGGTCGGTATCGACGATTACGTCGTCAAGCCTTTCTCACCGAAAGAACTCATGCTCCGTGTCGATGCCATTATGAAACGGGTAGCAAAGAAAGATCCCACCGCAACCAACCAACCGAATGTGGTGGTCGAACTCGATAACGGAGGTCTGAAAGCCGATATTACCGCAAGACTTGTCTATATCGACGGCGAAAGAATCGATATGTCGCCGAAAGAATATGACCTGTTCTTTTATCTGCTTTCCAACCGCAACATTGCACTCACCCGTGAAAAATTGCTCTGCGAGGTGTGGGGCTATGACTTTTACGGCGATGCGAGAACGCTCGACACGCATATCAAACTGCTCCGTAAGAGTCTCGGCAGATATGCAGACTACATCGTCACCCTGCGTGGTGTCGGCTATCGGTTTGAAGGAAAATGAAACGGCTTTTTGAGAAGAAAGTTACCCTCAGAGGATATCTGACATCTGCCATCCTTTGCTTTCTTCTGGTCATACTTCTTCTGTTCTGGCTGTTCGAGGTTGTCCTCATCAATGTGGTTTACGAACGTGTCCGCCGCAGCGATCTCGAACGTGCGGGCGAAAAACTTGTCGCATCTGCCGGGGACGGTACACTGAACGATACGGCATTCGGACTGTCTATCGAAGAACTCATTTCGGTATCGGTTTATGAAATCGACGGCGGAGAGGGGACAAAACTTTTGTCCTATACGGCAGGTACGGGATCGAAAATGCAAATGGCAATCCCGCCCGAACGGCTCGAAGAAATTTACAGGACTGCCGAGGAAAATGACGGCAATTATTTAACCAAAGTCACATTCGGCGGATTCGAGATCACGCAAAATCTGTGGCAACAACTCACGGGGACGTGCAATGAAGAAAACGTCAGGTCCGATATGATCAGCCTTTTGTCGGCAAGTACCTGCGAAAAAGACGGAACGGGGTATCTCATCCTCGCAACGACGTCCTTAACTCCCCTCGATGCAACCGTCCGTACCATTCGCCACCAGCTGTTCTGGCTCAGTCTTGTCATGTTCCTTTCGGCATCGGTCTTAACCATCATCATTTCCAAGCACATCACCAAACCGATTGTCAAAATGAATAACGCCGCCAAGCAGTTGGCAACCGGCAATTACGATGCGGAATTCGGTGACGGAAAAGGGTACAAAGAGGCAACCGAACTTGCCGAATCACTCTCCCATGCCTCGCAGGAACTGGCAAGAACCGACAAACTGCAAAAAGAACTGATTGCAAACATTTCGCACGATTTGCGGACACCGCTCACGCTCATTCGGGGATACGGCGAGACTATGCGTGACATCCCGGGCGAAAACACGACGGAAAACATTCAGATTATCATCGACGAAACCGAGCATCTCTCGGAACTGGTCAACGACCTGCTCGACCTCTCACGCATTCAATCGGGCGTACGTTGTCCCGTGATGGAATTTTTCAATCTCTCGTCCGTTTTGCGTGAGGTTATGGCGAGATACGAGGCATTCACCAAATCGAAAGGGTATAACATCAAGGTCGAGGCGGAGGAAAACGTTCCGGTCTTTGCCGACCGTGGCATGATTTTGCAGGTCGTCTATAACCTTGTCAACAACGCAATCAATTACACCGGCGAAGATCTGTCCGTGACGGTACGCCAGAAAGTTGCAAACGGCAAAGTGCGGATTGAAATTGCCGACACGGGAGCAGGTATCCCGAAAGAGCAGATTTCGCTCATCTGGGACAGATATTACAAAGTCGATAAAGTACACCGTATGGCGAAAATCGGCACGGGCTTGGGGCTTTCCATTGCAAAAGAAATTCTCAATGTGCATAATGCCGAATACGGCGTGGAAAGCGAAGTCGGTCACGGCTCGACCTTCTGGTTTGAACTGCCGGTATCCGAACCGCCTGCCGAAAACGAGGGAGAAAACGGGGAAAACTATGACGCCTGATATAACGGAACTGCTGAGATGCCCCGTCTGCCGTGCAAAATGCCGTGTGACGGAGGACGGCAAAAGCCTTGTCTGCGAGGGCGTGAAAACGCACTGTTACGATTTTTCGAAAAGCGGGTATCTCAACTTTTCAAGGGACGGCAAGACCGGTGACGGAAAAAATGCCGTAAAAGCGAGAAGTGCTTTCCTTGACAAAGGATATTACGAAAAACTGTCGGACCGTGTCTGCGAAATTCTTTCGGAACATCACGCAAAAAACGTTCTGGATGCCGGTTGCGGTGAGGGCTATTATACCAACCGTATGGCAAACGGGCGAACGGTCATGGGAGTGGACTTGTCCCGTGACGGTATCGACCACGCGTCGAAATGTGCAAAAGCATTGCGGACAAATGCCGGCTTTTTCGTCGGAAGTCTGTTTGAAGTTCCGACCGCCGACAACACATTCGATGCCGTGACGAATCTTTTCGCCCCGTGTGCCGAAAAAGAGTTTGCAAGAGTCCTCAGAAACGGCGGTCTGCTCATACTCGTGGGAGCGGGCGAAAATCACCTGATGGGACTGAAAAAAGTCCTCTACGATACGCCGAGGACAAACGCGGGCAGGCTTGATCTGCCGCAGGAAATGCAAGCAATCGCACACGAAAATCTCACTTACGAAATCACGGTTGAGGGAAAAGAAACGATTGACGCACTCTTTTCCATGACACCGTACTACTGGCGGACGAGCGAAGATGACCGCCGAAAACTTGCGGGACTTTCCGCACTTACAACGGCACTCGATTTCGATATATATCTTTACAGGAAGGTTGACGGAAAATGAAATTATCGGTTTGCATCCCCATGTACAATGAAAGCAGTATCATCGCCGATACGGCAAAAACGCTCACAAATGCCTTGACACAGGCATTCGGTGACGATTACGAACTGCTTTTTTCGAATGACGGCAGTACGGATAACTCAAAGGAAATTGTTGAAAATCTCGCCCTGCCTCACACAAGAGTGGTCGGATATGAGAAAAACAGAGGCAAGGGCTGTGCCGTCAGGACCGCCATGCTCGAAGCAAAAGGGGACTATGTCCTTTTCACCGATGCAGACTTGGCATACGGTACGGATGTCATCGCAAAAGCCGTCGAAACATTTGAAAAAACGAAAGCAGACATCGTCATCGGATCGAGAAACATCGGCAAAGACGGCTACGAGGGCTATACCTTTATCCGAAAAATCGCCTCCAAAACCTATATTAAAGTGCTGTGCATAGTCGGCGGATTCAAACTGTCCGATTCGCAATGCGGATGCAAAGCCTTTACGAACAAGTCGGCAAAAGAGATTTTTTCAAGGTGCGAAACCGACGGATTCGCATTCGACTTCGAGGCACTCATGTGGGCAGGGCAACTGGGATGCAAAGTGGCGGAAATGCCCGTGAAAATCATCAATCACAGAGAGTCGAAAATCCGGCTTTTCCGTGACACCTGCAAAATGCTGAACGATCTGCGAAAAATCCGACACAGAGTCAAAAAAAGTGCCAAAGCCGAGAAGAAGAACGGAACCGAAAAGAAAAACGGAAAATAATCTTGATTTTTCATCCCGTTTGCGGTATAATAGTGGTATCCTGCAAACAAAGCAAATGAGAGGCACGGCAAATGGGAATTCTGCACTATTATCGGGAATATGAGGGCGTTGCCAAACGGTTGCGTTTCGAAAAAGGCGAAGATCTTCTGAACGCCGGAGATGACAGATTCTATAAAAATGTTGTCTATTACTATGTCAAATCCGGCGAAGACTACCCCGTTTACGTGTCAAGTATCGGGGACGAGTATGCATCTCCCGAAAAAGAACTTATCGCACGTTGTGACCATAAAACCACTTATTTTCATTTCGTGTTGAGCGGAAAGGGCTTTTTCAACGGTCAGAAAGTCGGGGCGGGCGATGCCTTTGTTGCATGGGCGGACGAAAAACACACCATTTTGAGCGATTCGGAAGATCCGTTTCATTTTGTCTGGATCGGCATCAGCGGTTTTGCACATCAAAAAATGCTCATTCCCATGGGCTTTGACTTTGATGACAAAGTTTTTCACTTCGATTATTACGACGCCGTGGCGGAATTCACCCGAAAAGTCGTCTACACGACACCGGTGAACGAGAACGCAACGGGCTACTTGACCGGCGAAACGCTCCGGCTTCTGGCACATCATTCTCCATCGAAAATACAGCCTGCCGAGAACAGCGGTGAGGCTTACGTCGCAGTCGCAAAGCAGGTTATGTCGGAAAAAGGCTACCTCATTTCGGTCGACGAGATTGCCAAAAAATTGGGGCTTTCCCGCAAGCATCTCAGCGTGCTTTTCCGCAAGCATACCAAAACATCGGTACGCAGGTATCTGCTGGTGCACCGCATGGCTATCGCAAGGGGGTATCTTGTAGATGGCAGAACGCCGAAAGAGGTCGGCGAAATGTTGGGATATAATGATTATTCCGCGTTCTATAACGCATTCAAACACATCGAGGGTATGACGCCGACCGAGTATGTCGAAAAGCGGGACGGCGGAAAAAAGAAAAATTAAATTTAAGAGATTCCAAACGATTCCAAACGATTCCAAACGATTGTAAACGATTCGAAACGCACCAAAAACGCTTCGAATCGTTTTTTTAGCAAAAAAACTGGAGAAAATTGCAAAAAACACTTGCAATCGTTCGCAAACCGTGCTATAATTGAAACGATTCAAAACGATTATGCAAACGATAATAAACGATACGAAACGATTCAAAACGATTTCGAACGGTGGGAGGCAATGCCATGCAATATGAAGAAAGTTACAATGTCGAATTCAAACAGGAAGTAAATGCCGATTTCAAAAAAGAAATTGTCGCTTTTGCAAACTCGGACGGCGGAGAGTTGTACATCGGTGTCGACCGATACGGAAATGCTGTCGGTGTCGCAAATGCGGACGAAACAATGGAGCAGGTCGGGAATATGATTCGTGACGGCATCAAACCCGACTTAACCGCCTATACCGCAATCGAAGCGGTTAGAGAGAACGGCAAAACTTTGGTCCGTGTGAGTGTCCTGCGTGGAGTGAAAAGACCGTACCACCTTGCCGAAAAGGGCTTAAAACCGAGCGGTGTTTTTGTCCGTCACGGTGTTTCATCCGTCCCTGCGACCGATGAAATGATTCGGGAAATGCTCCGTGAAAGTGACGGTGCTACCTTTGACGCATCGAGGTGCATCAATCAGGACCTGACCTTTTCCTATGCCGAAACCTGCTTTGCAAAAGCCGGTTTGCCCTTCGGCGAAAGTCAAAAGCGGACTTTGGGACTTGTCGATTCGGACGGTTATTATACCAACACGGCACTCCTGCTCTCGGACGAATGCGAACACAGCATCAAATGTGCGGTCTATGAGGGGACGGGAAAAACCAAATTCAAAACACGCAAGGAATTTTGCGGTTCGGTTCTACGGCAGATTGACGAGGCATACGAGTTTTTATCGCTCTGCAACAATCTCAATTCCACCTTCGAGGGCTTGCACCGCATCGATCACCCCGACTACCCTGCGTATGCAATCAGAGAGGCACTGCTCAACAGTGTCGTGCATCGGGATTACGATTATTCCGGCAGTATCATCATCAATATTTACGATGACAGAATGGAATTTATCTCGCTCGGCGGACTGGTCAAAGGCATAACAATGCAGGACATTCTGGGCGGTGTATCGCAATCGAGAAATACAAGACTTGCAAATGTTTTCTACCGCTTGGAACTGATTGAAAGTTACGGTACGGGCATCAAACGCATTCTCGAAAGTTATGAGGGGAGCGAAACGAAACCGACTTTTACACCTGCACCGGCATCTTTCGTGACGGTCCTGCCGAAAATCAAAGAGCGGAAAAAGGGGACATCGGAGCAGAGTGGGCAGGAAACCGAAAAAGAGAAAAAAGTGTTGTCCTACCTCTCCGAGAGGGGCGAGTCTTGCCGAAAAGACGTCGAAAAAATGCTCGGTATCGGAAAACTGCCGACCATTCAAACTCTGAATGCCCTGATCGATTGCAATAAAATCACAAAGACCGGAAAAGGACCGTCCGTAAAATATAAGTTGGCATAAAAGCCACCTTCGTGCCAAAATCGCAGGTCGTCGCCGAAAATCGCACAAAATTGCCATACATATATAATTTTACATTCGGCAAAGGTCATTCGATACAAAATCTTTACACTCGGTTTGTCTAAAATCACCAAAAGAACGATTTGGCGTAAAGTGTCCCGAATATGCATCAAAATGGCTACAAATGTCCGAAAAAAAGAAGATTTTACCGCTCGGATTTTTGCAAAAATATCGGCTTTTCGTCAAGTTGTACAAAGACAAGGTAACAAAATCACATATAAAATGCGACAAAATACGATTGCAAAAAACAATCTTTTGTGATACAATAATAAAGGGCGAGGAGTACGTGTCGCATTTTTTGTCCGCATCGGCGGAAGAAAAGTACGAAAAATTTTCAAAAAACGCTTGACAAGGAGGGCAAAATCGTGTACAATGCCTTGACAGACAGACAGACAGACAGACAGACAGACAGACAGACATAGTT
Organism: bacterium; assembly: GCA_963627065.1. Taxonomy (GTDB): domain Bacteria; phylum Bacillota; class Clostridia; order Oscillospirales; family CAG-272; genus UMGS1865. The sequence continues at coordinate 26,125 of CAVGAA010000009.1, forward strand.
ATCACTTTTACGCTCTCCTGTGCGTATTTTTCGTCACGCCACGCTGAATTTTTATGCCACGCAAATGGGTAAAACCTGCCATGCGTGGCTTTTTGCGTTGATTTTATCCGCACAAGCGGTTAAAAAATATATTTTTTCAGGAGAGAAAGTATGAAAAAAACAACCTTGTTTCGCATTCTTCTCTGCATGCTGTCTCTGATGCTTTTTGCCACGGCTTTTGTCGGATGCAAAAAGTCCGGTCAGGTGACAACCGAAACCGACACGAAGTCGGCGGAGAAAGAAACAACCGTGGGAGATGACGGCGAGTACGACGTCAACGGTTATCTCAAAGATTCCCTGCCGACACTCGATTACAACATGGAATCGATTAAAATTCTTTACTGGAACAGTGAAGTAACCGAGTTTTACGTCGCAGACGACGAAAAAGAGGCATCCGTCATTGACAGTGCAGTCTGGGCGAGAAACGCCTACGTCGAACAAAGACTGAACGTCGTGCTTGACTATATCAAGGAATACGGCGACGTCGGAAATATCAACACCTTCCGTCAGAGAGCCGAAAATGCCGCAAACACGGACGAGCCGTTCGATATTCTCACGGCTCACACCCGTACCATGGCAACCTGTGCCATCAACGGCTTGCTCGCCGACTTGGCGGCTGTCGAGAACAGTTATTTCGACTTTGACGCTCCGTGGTGGAACCAGACCATTCAGGACAAGATCGAAATCGACGGTGCATTCTATTTCACAACCGGCGACATCGCACCGAGCCTTGTGCAAATGATTTACTGTGTCTACTTCAATGCGAACACCATTCGTGCATTGGAACTCGAATCTCCCTACGATATGGTCGAAAATAACGAGTGGACACTCGAAAATATGATGACGATGACCGAGAACTACTATCAGGATCTCAACAACAACGTTCAGAAGGACAAGGACGACTTGCTCCCGCTGGCAGGACAGGACTTCGACTGGCCGGCATTCCTGCACGGATGCGGAATCGAATATATCGTCAAGGACGATACCGGTGAGCGAATTGTCGATCCCAATCTCAAAGGCGAACTGGGTATTTCCATTATGGAACAGTTGCAGGACTGGGTATCGCTTGACAACTGCTTTGTCGCAACAGGCAACGCAAACATCGTCACGCCTTTCGTAAACGGCAATATTATGTTCCTCATCACGCAGTCCGGACGTGCCGCAATGAGTTTCTCCGAAATCAGTTTCGAGTACGGTTGCGTACCGATGCCGAAATACAACTCCGAGCAGGAGAACTACATCTGTGCAGGCCGTCAGCCGATTTCCATGTTCGGCATTCAGAGAGCCGCAGACAAATCCCGCCGTTCCATGATTTCCGCCGTTATGGAGGCATGGGCAAGCGAAGGTTACAGAGCCGTCACGCCGGTTGTCTTTGAAACGGTTATGCAGTACAGAAAGAGTACCTCTTCGCAGATGATGAAAATGCTTGAACTCATTCGTGACAGTGCATGGTTCGACATCGGCAGAATGTATTCCGAGTCCCTCAACAAATGGGTTGACAAACCCGGTGCTTACCTCGCAAGCAACAAGCCTTGGAGCAACTACATCAGCAGTGATATGCCGACAACCGAGGCAAAACTTGTGGAATTCATTGCCGCAATGAGAGCAGTTGCGGAAGAATAAGCAATCGATAAAACAATTTCAACATTGATAAACGATATTGGAGGAAAAAAGATGAAACGAATTCTGTCCGTGGCATTAGCCCTTCTCATGATTCTCGCAACCTGCACGGTTTTCGTATCGGCAGACGGGACAACCTGTCGGGAACTGCAAAGCGGTGAGAAACCGACCTCCGGAACGAGAGTCGCATCCTACGGTACACCGACCATTGACGGCGAACTCGACACCGAAGTTTACAAAACTTACAGCAAAATTTCCAGCGATTACAAATTGAACGCCTCCATGGAGTACGCATCCTTCACCGCATACTATGCAAACGACGGAGAGTATTTCTATTTCTGGATCAACACCGTCCTGCCGGAAAGCAAATCGGCATTGGACGATGAGGACCTTGTCCGTCTTTACATTGACTTTTACAACCAACACACGCAGATTTACGGTAAAGAGAGCAACGAGTATCAGAATACCTATCTCGGTACAAGTGTAACCGAATATAACGGCGGTCAGTTCCAGTATAAGATCAATAGCAAGACCGTTTCGGTCAGCCGTTGCGGAAACGACGGTAAAACCGCCGCAGGAAGCGAAGCAAACGGCGATTTCAAAGTGGTTGTCCATTACAGCGACACCGCAGGGAAGGACGTCAGCGATTACAACCTCGAAGGCAGAATCAAACTGCCGACTTACATCAAGGACTCAATCGCAAACAACAAACAGCCGATCATCGGTGTCGGCTATGAAATCAGAAGCAACCTTGCTCCGAAATATAAAATCGGCTACGGCGATGAGGAACAACTCACCGCACAAGGCAAAACAATGGATGTTCTGAAATATGCATGGGCTGACTACACCGTCGCTCCCGACGTTGTCCTCTCCAATGCATCCGAGAGCAACGTGACCGATTTCGGTTTTACGGTTGCAGAGGTCGCAGACGTCACCGGTAAGACCGTTACCCTTGACGGCGTGAAGGACGACAGCGAAGGCTGGAACGCATTCCCGTTCCTGCTCCTCAACCGCAACTATGACGGCTCGGCAGTTACCGAAGAAACGGTCGCAAATCCCTCCAAACTCTGGATTGCATCCGATAAAGAATATATTTATCTGTATTTCGAAACCGTCAATACCGACTGGATATGGACATATTTCATCCTTTCGTTCGGCGGGGACGAAGTTTCGGCTACCGATGACAAACTTTTCGTGGAATTCCGTGGCGGTATCAATGCCGACGATATCCGAGTCAAGAACAAGAACGGAGCATATTCGGCAGGCAATGCATTCTTTGACAAAACCGCCTATGTCCGCAAGAGCGAAAACGGTATTGCCACGCAGGAAGTGAAGATTCCCATTCCGGAATCGGTCAGCACCGCCAGAGTCAAAGGCACGTTCGACATGAAGATTTCGGTTCTCGAACGCAAAGCATCTTCGAGCAATGCAGGTCTTGCCAATGAGGCAGGATTTGGGTGGAACGCAGGTACAATTCCCATGACAATTTCCAAAATCGATGATCCCGAAGCAGAAAATCTGCCGAACTGGATCGAAGAGAGCAAAACCACCGCATACTACGATTCTCTGAAAAACATCACCGTCAACGCTTACGGCGACAGTTACCTCAAAGGCAACGGACTGAATTCCAACTACATCTGGGCATCCATGCTCTCTACCAAGTACGGCTGGACCTACTCCAACTACGCCGAGAACGGCAAGCGTGTTTCGGGTTACAACTACACCGAAACGACCAACATCCCGATGTATAAGGGCTATAAGTCCATGACCAACAACAAGCCGAATCTCGTCATTCTGGACGGCGGTCGCAACGATTACAACAACAACGTTCCGATCGGAACGATCGACGATGAGGACAGCAACACCTTTATGGGTTCGCTCAATATCCTCTTCAAAGGACTTCGCAAGAAATATGCGGATGCGGCACTCGTTTACTTAACGGTCTGGAACTTCCCGAACACCAATAAGGAAAGTACATTGACCTACCTCGACTACGCACAGGCAACCGAAAAGGTTTGCGAAAAGTGGGGCGTCTACTGCTTCAAGGCATACGATCCCGCAGTGTCGGGCGTCGATATGACGAGCGAAACTTTCCGTGCACAGTACTGCATGACGGCAAGCGACATCAGCCACCTCAATCTCTCCGGTATGAAACTCGTTATGCCGACGATTGAAACCTACCTCAATCAGTGCATGACCGACTGGGCAACCAACAAGGACGCAATTCTTGCAAAAGTTGCCGAGAACACCGGAAAAGAGGCTGAAACCGAACCCGAAACCGATGCAGGCAAGGGTGAAGACGAATCTGCGACAACCGCAAAACCCGCCGACACGCAGAAACCGGCAGACAGCACCGAGAGCAAGCCGAAGGATAAGGGATGCAAATCCGCACTCGGCAGTGAAATTCTCACTGCAATGCTCCTCGTGACAACCGCAGTCGCCCTCGTCTCTCTCATCAGAAGAAAGAAAAAATCCTTTTGACCTTTTCACAAAATGACAGTTTAAGATTACCCGAACACCGTTCTACCCCATGGAAAACCTCCGTGGGGTAGTGGGGTATAAAAAACTATTTTTTTCAGGAGGAAGAAACAATGAAAAAACGCACATTTCTGGCACTACTCCTCATTATCGCATTTCTCTTGCCGACCGTAATGTCGTCCATTTCGGCAACCGAAACGACACAAACGGCAAATGTCATGACCGATTCAACAAGATTTTCCCCCGCTGCAAGAGTTTCCGGTTGGGGGACTCCTGCAATTGACGGAACACTTGACACCGATATTTATCAGTCTTACAGTAAGGTTCAAAGCAACTTTAATGCTTCAACCTCTTACTATCCGAAGTCATCTTCATTTAATGTTTACTATGCAAACGACGGAGACTATGTGTATTTTTATCTGACAGTTACCCTCGAGGCAAGAGATGCATTATCCGATGACGACATTGCAAGATTCTATGTCGATTTTTACAATCAGCATCAGGTCTACAACAAGACGAACAACGCCTATATGAAAAGTTACTTGGAATATAATACCAAACTTTACAACGGCGGACAGTTCCAATTCTATGGAGCCGGAAAGGTTTCCGGCGGACGTGGAGCGGAAAACAAACTCGGAACAATGGGAACGGATTATAAATTCGTTGCAAAAACCAATGATGATTCAAAAGTAGTCGGCTATACGATTGAAGGCAGATTTACTCTTCCCGACTACGTAAAGACTGCTATTGCGGGTGGCAAGCAACCGATTATCAGTATCGGATACGAAATTCGCAACAATAACACCGACAAATATTATACGTCTTACGGCGATGTCAGTAAGGCTGCTCTATCCGCTGTTGAAAACGGCTGGGGCGATTACACGATCGCTCCGGATGTCCTGCTCTCAATTGAAGATTCGACAAAAAATGTCATCGACTTGACCAAATACCGTGACAATTCTGTTCTGTCGGATTCCGTATTTTTGGGTGCAGGCTCAAAGGCTTCCGGCTATGGTACACCGACAATCGACGGTGTGCTGGATATCGAAGTTTATAAGGCTTACAGCAAAGTTGAAAGCAATTATCATCTTTCCAATACAACATATACCGGAACCGCTCCATTTACGGTATATTATGCAAATGACGGTGATTATCTCTACTTTTATATGAATGTTGATTTGCCGGACGGCAGAACGGCTCTGGATAACAATGACAGTGCGAGACTGTATATTGACTTTTACAACAATCACATCAAGGTATACAATACCGACGGTAATGACTATATGACAGCGTATTTCAAAGATAATACGACCTACAACGGCGGACAATTTGAGTATCTTATCAATAATCCGACCGGTGGGACACGTTCTCGCGGTGCATCCAACGGCGTTGGTACTTATGGCACGGATTATACATTCTCTTCCAACAAAGATTCCACCGGCACATATGTAACCGATTACTCCGTTGAAGGAAGAATCAAACTTCCGGATTACGTCAAATCCTCGATTGCAAGAAGCGAACAACCCGTTATTTCTATCAACTATGAAGTTAGAAATAAGGGTACAGAACCCAAATTTGTTTCGTACTACGGAGATTCGGAAATTGCACCGATCGGTAGATCTACGATAGGTTATGGAGATTACTCGATTGCAGCCGACGTGGTTCTCTCTATTGCGGATTCAACTAAAAACGTAACGGATATTACGCTTTACAACAAGGGAAGAACTCTGCAAACCGGTGAAACGCTCACGGCAGGCACAAGAACCTCCGGTTACGGTACACCCGTAATTGACGGTACATTCGATTCCGATATTTACAAGTCTTACAGCAAAGTCGAAAGCAACACCAAACTCATCACTGCCGGTGCGGATGCAAGTTTCAATGTTTATTATGCAAACGACGGTGACTATCTCTATTTCTACTTGAGTGCAACTTTGCCGGCAGAGAAGACTGCATTGGATGGGAAAGATCTGGCTCGTCTTTATATCGACTTTTATAACAAGCATACAAGCATATACGATATCACCGATAACGAGTATATGAATTTGTATCTCAACAATAATGCGACCTATCACGGCGGACAGTTCCAGTATTATATCAATTCCGGCTCGGCAGACGGCGGTCGTGGTGCGTCCAACGGACTCGGAACGAAAGGCACGGATTATAAAGTCATTATCAATTACAGCGATGAGGCGAAGACCGATGTCAGCGATTATGTTCTCGAAGGAAGAATCAAATTGCCGGACTATGTGAAAAAGGAAATTGCAAACGGCGAACAACCGGTGATTTCGATCGGTTACGAAGCCAGAAACAACGCCACTGCACCCACATACGGCTTCGGCTATGCCGATTCCGAAATTGCTACCTCGATCGGTAACGGTTGGGCAGACTATACGCTTTATCCCGACGTTGTTCTCTCCACCTCCGCAACGCCCCGCACGGTCGGCTTCCAGAAATCCGCAGTCAAGGACGGCAAATATGATCTCCGTTTTGCAGCGGTTATCGACGATTACACCAAGTTCGACAAAGCAGGATTCGTCTTTACCTACGTAGCAGGTCCGGACACCGCAATGGTCGGCAAGACCGCAGAGGTTGACTGCTGGTCGGTTTACACCTCGATTACGGCTAACGGCAAGACGGTCAACGCAACCGATCTCGGCGGAAAGTACTTCATCTGCTTCACAATCAAGGGACTTACGGACGGTCAGGCTTACACCTTTGACGTCACATCCCGTACGCAGGCAAAAGGTATGACCGCATGGGCAATCGATAAGACTGCACAAATCAAAATCACGGCTGACGGAAATTTTTCATAACGGGGAACGAGGCTAAACAAACTATGCGTGTCATGTATTACAATGTGTTCGGATACAATCTCATGAACACCATTCCGGACAGATACAAAGTGCAGGCGAATCTCATAGCGGACTGCAATCCCGACATCGTCTGCGTGCAGGAGTTCGACAAGAACCACCGTGCGAACGCAAAAACCGAAATCGAAAGTTACGGCTACAGCGAAGTGCCGGTCGATTCCGAGGGGAATGTCATTTACGCTTGCGGAAAGAACTGCGAATCGATTTTCTACAAGTCCGACAGAGTAACGCTTATCGAATCGGGAGGGGAGATGTACCCCGAAACCGTGACGGTTGACGGCGTCGATCTTTACGGCAACAATTCCAACACCAAATCGATGACGTGGGCAATCTTCGAAGAAAAGGCAACCGGAGCAAAACTCTTGGCGGTCAATGCACACTTTATGTGGAGCGATTCTTCCAGACTCACCCCCGAGCAGGCGAACGCAGTCCGTGTCGATAACGCAAAGAAAGTTCTTGCGAAAATCGCAGAGGTCAAGGCATCCAAAGCGGAATATGCAGATCTTCCGGTGATCTTCGGCGGAGACCTCAACTGCTATGACACGTCCGATCCGTGCAATGTTTTGCGTGCATCGCTCACCCCCGTATACGACTTGGCAACCGACAAAAAGGACAACATCGGGTACTACGGAACATACGCCTCCTACGACAGCGAAACCGATACATACAAGTACGGAAACGTTCCTGCCGAGGGAAAGGGGATTGACCATATCTTCGCATACGGTCTTACCGTGAGAAATTATTTCACCGTCACCGAGTTCCGTGCCCTGATCACCTCCGACCACCTGCCGAAAATCGTTGACATCGTCCTGAATGCAGGATGAAGAAAGGAAAAAATATGAAAAAAACATACAATTCCCCCGAAGCCATGATTCTGCTCATGGATGCGGAAGATATTATCAGAACATCCACTCTGGAAGTCAAGAACAACCCTGCAGGCGACGATGACAGCAAGTCGCTCAGTGAACTGTTCTCGTAATCATTATATCGAAATTGCAAAGTGGGATTGCCGGTTTTCCGGCAATCCCTTGCCCATTTGAAAGGATACCTATGAAACACCCGAAATTTGCCATTGTTTTGGCAATTCTCCTTCTCTTCGCAACACTCCTCACGTCCTGCGACAAGGGCGAAAAGACACCTGCCGACACCACCGGCACGCAGAAAACCGAAGCAAAAACCGAAGCGGTGACAACCGAAAAGGACAAAAAACTCCCCATTGTGACAAACGGAACGGCAGAAATGACCGTTTGGGTGGAGAAAGAACTGTTCATATCCGAAACCGCACTGAAAACAACGCTGAACGAAATCAGCAATGCAATCGCAAAGAAAACCGGTGCAACTCTGAAAGTTTTGGCAGATACGACCGCCACCTCCGCCGATATGAAAAAAGCGGGAATTCTGGTCGGCAATACCTGCTTTGAAGAAAGCCGGAATCTCCCCGCCATGCGGACGTATGACTATTGCGTCGACTGGTCCGGAAACAAAATTCTGCTTTACGGCGGAAGTACGGACGGCGTTCTGAATGCCGTGAAATACTTCCGCAACAACGTTATCAACAAACTGGATGTGAAGGACAACAGTATGGTTTTCACGTCCGCAAATCTGTATGAATCGTCAAGAACATACGGAATTCAATCAATCTTTTTGGGGAAAAACGAAATGGACAGCGAATATCGCATTGTCATTCCGAAAGACGCAAATGTCAACGAAACAATGCTTGCAAACCGCCTGCGTTACTATCTGTACAGCCAATACGGCTATAAATACGAAATAGGCGATGATACGACCGAAACCGCAAAAGAAATTCTCGTAGGAAACACCGCAAGAACAAATGCGACCGCAACCGGCAATTCCTATCAGGTGTCCTATGCGAACGGAAAACTTGTCTTTTACGCAGAAAACGCCGTCGGCTATGAGGCTCTTACCGAGTACATCACGGGAGATTTGTTCAAAACCGGTCGCAGTGCCGAACTGAAAGAGGGCTTCAATACCGTCAAAACGCCGGTCGGCAAGACCTCGGACGGCACGATTCTCTCGGAAACCAAATACGGCAACATCCGTATAATGTTCTACAACGTTTACGGTTACGGTCAGAGCGGACCGATCCTGCAAAGACAGAAACTGCAAACCGAACTCATCAAGGCTTATTCACCGGACGTCTTCGGCATTCAGGAAGGCTCGCCGAACTACCACACGAATTTCTTCCCGCTTGTAAAGGAAATCGGCTATACAGAAGTTTCGGTTACATCGGCAGGCAACAATTACACTCCGCTTTTCTACAAAGCCGATAAACTCGAAGTGGTCGAATCCGGCTACCTCTGCTACGCAGGTCCGAATGACGGAAAATCCAAAGGTGTGACGTGGGCAGTTTTCAAAATCAAGGAAACGGGCAAGTGCTTTGTTGCTATGACCACGCACTTTATGTATGACCAGACCGGAATCGATGCCGTTGCGGCAAGAGAGAGCAACGCAAACGAAATTGTCGACCTTATCAAGAACACCATTCAGGCAAACAGTGCGTACAAGAATCTGCCCCTCATTTTCGGAGGCGACCTCAACTGCAACGAGTCTTCCACCGCCGTTAAAATTCTCACCGATGCAGGTTTCTACTGTGCCCAGAGCGTAGCGGTCAACAGGAACAACACGAGAGCATACCACAGTTATTCGTCCTACGATACGGATTGGAATTACTATTCAAGCATTCCCGCGATCGCGGACGGCGACCATTCCAAGTCCATTGACCACGCATTTGTCACGGGCAATACGACCGTCAATGCCTTTTACGCTCTCATCAGCCCGTATACACTCTACACCTCCGACCATATGCCGATGATTATCGACATCACAGTCAAATAAGTCCATAGCAAGGGGCTGTCGCATTTTGCACAGTCCCTTTTTATTTCCTTTCGCAATTGATGTTTCAATCTCTATTGACATTTTCGCACTTTTGCGGTATAATATAATCGGTCACAAAACGAAAGTGAGGAATCTGATATGAAAACGCTCATTTGTCACGGTCGGGTATCGGTCGGGGATAAATTTATGCAGGACTGCCCGATTCTGCTCGAAAACGATACCATTCTGTCGGTCGGGGAGAAGATCGAACCGAACGGCGACATCCGAGAAATAGACGCAACCGGCTTGACGGTCCTCCCGGGACTTGTCGATATGCACACGCACGGGCGTGCCGGCTACGATTTTGCAACGGCAAATGCGGACGGAATGCGAAAAATGAAACAGTCCTATCTCGAACACGGCGTGACAACGGTTTTTGCCACGCTCGCATCGGCAACAAAAGACGAATGGCTTCGTGCAATCCGTGATATTCAGGCGGTCGGCTTTGACGGCATTCACTTCGAGGGGCGTTATCTCAACCCCGCAAAACGTGGGGCTCACAATCCGGATCTGCTCGTTCCGCTCGATCCGAAAGATCTGTCCGACTGTATGCAAGCCGTTAAAGTTCCGCTTCACATCACCTCCGCATTCGAATTGGACCGTGACGGCTCTTTTGCAAAATGTGCAAAAGATTTCGGTGCAACGCTCTCTATCGGTCACACGAACGCAACCGCAGAGGAAACGAAAAAAGCCGTCCGAAACGGCGTGGATTGCTTTACGCACCTTTACAACGCCATGCCACCCCTGCACCACAGAGAAGGCGGAGCGGTCGCCGTGGCACTTTATGAAGACCTGTGGACCGAACTCATTGTGGACGGACTGCACATTTGCCCCGATATGGTCCGCCTGACCTATAAAATCAAGGGCAAAGACCGTCTCATTCTCATCACCGATTCCATGGAGGCAACCGGATGCCCCGACGGCGAATATGCGATAGCGGGCGAAAAAGTCATCGTGCGGAACGGCAGAGCCGAAACCTTGACGGGAGCATTGGCAGGCAGTACCCTGAATCTGTGGCAAGGCGTGAAAAATCTCATGCAGATGACCGGTGCATCGCTCGCAGATGCCGTCCGCTGTGCAACCCTGAACCCCGCAAAAGCGACAAAGATTGACAATCTGGTCGGCAGTATCGAAAAAGGCAAACGTGCCGACCTGATTCTCGTTGACGATAATCTCGAACTGCGTACCGTCATCGCAAGAGGCGAAAAAGTCGAGCGGAAAGGGGACACGTTATGAGTCAAACCGATCTCAAAAAAAGAATGATTCTTCGCTTGGTGTTGGCAATTCTCTTTGCGGGACTGTCGCTGTTCAGCCTTTTCCTCACGGTTCTGTCGCTCATACCGCAAAAAGACGGCTTGACCGTCCGTGAAGAAATTTCCGTCACATCCGCACCGCTCAATGCAGACAACAGAGTGTGGCAGATTGAGGCGAGGGGGCTTCTCCGCAATACGTCGGATAAGACAATAACAGTCGAAAAAATCACAGTGACCGGCGATAACGGCATCATTTTGGAGCAGACCGAGCAGTTTACTCTCACCGCACGTGCCGATTACAATCTCGCAATCGGGACGGAAGCGACCGAAGAATTCGACGGCACGCCCGTGGTCACGGCAGTTGTGAACGGAAAAGAAATCACCCTCCGCAACGCAGTCAACACACCCCTGCTTGCAACTGTGTTTCCGCTTGCATTGGCAATTCTGGCAGGGTATCTCGCTTACCGATCGGTCCTCGTTTACCGTTGCCTGTTGCAGGAAAAAGCATTGACAGAGAAAACAGAAAAAACAGAAAAAGCAGAATAAAAGAAAACGGCAGTCACTTTTCGGGGCGACTGCCGTATATTTTTGAATTGTTCGACCTGTTCAATCTTTTGAAGAGGACGAAATATTCTGCACATTTGCAACGATTTGGAGAATTCTGTAAATCAACTCCAAAAGGGCAACAATCATATTGTTGATGTACTCAATGTTGTAAAGGCGGAACAACTGCTCGCACATTTCCAGTTCCTCATCGGTGGCAAGACCGTCCTCACGCAAGAGTGCCAAAGCACGCTGTTGTGCTTTTTTCTCGGTTTTCAATTCCTTGATTGAGAGCAGGAAAGACGCAAGGTAAATAGCAAATCCCAGAGCGGTGCAAACGATAATGCCGATACCGGTCACGACTTTCAGGATGAATATATCAATGGCAAGCCCTATCAGAATCAGCGGAATAAAAGCAAGCGGACCGAAATAAATGAACGGTGTCATGCGGATGCGTGCTTTCATATCGGGATCGCCCTCTTTGTCGAGGACTGCAAGGGAGGATTTTTGCGACGCCATTGCAAGCGAGGTCACACTGGTTTTCTTCCAAATCAGGCGACGCAGACGCACTTTTTTGAAATAGTGACTGTAACTGTTTCCGAAAAGGAACGAACCGTTTTTCGACACTTTGATGTGACCGAGACCGTTGGCATCGAGGATCGATCTTGCGACCTCCTCGCCGGTTTTTCCGCAACTGTTTTGCGTGCGATTGTATTTGACATAGGAAATTGCAAGGTAAATCGAGATGATGACGGCAAAAATCGATGCGACGATGAGCAAGGCTACGACAAATGCCATTGCAATCACAATGGCGTCCGAAACATTTGTAAGATCCGTTTCGGTTAAGTTGGAGAGAAACTCTTTGAAAGATGACATGGAGCGAATCCTTTCTGAATGATTTTATGAAATCATTATAGCATATTTATGACTTTCTGTCAAGAGGTTTTGCGATTTGCATTGACAAAACGGGCGAAAAATGGTATAATAAATGCGATAAATAGGTCATCGGAGGTCATGCAAATGAAAAAAATGTTGGTCATTGACGGAAACAGCATTCTTAACCGTGCGTTTTACGGTGTCAGACCGCTCACGACAAAGGACGGCTTTCCGACCAATGCACTTTACGGACTTGTCACGATGGTGCAAAGGCAGGTCGATGCAACGAAAGCGGACGGAAAGGTTGTCGCTTTCGACCTCAAAGCCCCGACATTCCGTCACAAATTATATGCGGAATATAAAGCAGGTCGCCGACCGATGCCGGAAGAACTGGCACTGCAATTTCCCGTTGCAAAAGAAATGCTCTCCGATATGGGCTTTCACATTCTCGAAAAAGAGGGCTACGAGGCGGACGATATTCTCGGCACGGTTTCAAAACTCTGCGAAGAAAAAGACATTCCCTGCTATCTTATGACGGGCGACCGTGATGCCCTGCAACTCATCGGCGACACCACGCACGTCCTGCTTGCGACCAACAGCGAAACGGTAGACACCGACAGAGGAGCATTTTTCGGCAAATACGGTGTGAATCCGGAGCAGTTCGTCGATGTCAAATCGCTCATGGGCGACTCCTCCGACAACATCAAGGGCGTTGCGGGAATCGGGGAAAAAACCGCCCTCAAACTCATAGCGACCTACGGAAGTCTCGATGCCGTCTATGAGGCACTGCCGACCGCAAAAGAATCGCCGTCCGTCCTCAAAAAACTGGCGGAAGGAAAGGAAAGTGCCTATCTCTCGCAGACATTGGCTCGCATTTGCAGGACCGTTCCGCTCGGCGTGACGGTTGAAGACTTAACCGCCAATGAATTGAACCGCCCCGAACTCCGCAAACTGTTCATAAAATTGGAATTTTCCGCATACATCAGGCGATTCGGACTTGACAAAATCGATACGCCGACCATATCGGTAACAGCCGATAAAGCCGATACAACCGATACGGCAGACGGGGAAAAAATTACAACAGCAGTTACGGAAAGCATCGAGGAAATCGCACGGGAAATTGCAGACTGCAAAACGGTTGCAATCGACGGCGACGAAAGCGGTTTTTATGTGTCGGACGGCGAGAAAATCCGATATACAACCGATGCATTCGGAAAACTGTTGCCGGTTCTCGTGGGAAAAGAAATTGTCTGCTACGACAGCAAATCGCTCTATAAAAATCCGTCCTTTGAAGGCTTGAAAAAATTGAATGTCTGCGACCTGATGCTCGCAGGCTACCTTGCAAATTCCTCCAAAGGCGACTATTCACTCCCTATGCTCGTGCAGGATTATCTCGGAACGGTCCTCGTGAGCGGTCAACCGCAAATCGCAACCTTTTTACCGCTGTGGCAGGCACTGTCGGCAAATCTCGATGCAGGCGGACAGAAAAATCTTCTCCGTGACATCGAAGGACCGCTTGCCGAAGTCTTGGCGGATATGGAAACGGTCGGCTTCCGTATTGACAGAGGGGGCATTGCCGAATACGGTCAGAAACTCGGCGAACTGGCAAAAGGACTCGAAGGGCAGATTTATATGCTTGCGGGCGAAACGTTCAATATCAATTCGCCGAAACAGTTGGGGGATATTCTTTTCGAAACGCTGAAATTACCGCACGGAAAAAAGACGAAAACAGGCTATTCGACCAATGCCGACATTCTGGAAAAATTAAGACCGTATCACCCCATTGTCGATGCGGTTCTCGACTATCGCCAACTGGCAAAACTCAAAAGCACCTATGCGGACGGACTGCTCAAAGTGGCGGACGGCGACGGCAGAGTGCATACCACCTTCAAGCAGACCGGAACGGCAACCGGCAGGCTGTCCTCGACCGAACCGAATCTGCAAAATATTCCGGTCAGGACCGAACTCGGGCGGGAAATGCGTCGCTATTTCTTGGCAAAAAATGCCGATTACGTCCTCCTCGATGCCGACTATTCGCAGATTGAATTGCGACTGCTGGCGGCAATCTCGGGCGATGAAAACCTTTGCCGTGCTTTCCGTGAGGGAGCGGACATTCACACGTCCACCGCATCGGCGGTCTTCGGTGTTCCGCAGGAATCGGTCACACCCGAAATGCGAAAGCGTGCAAAAGCCGTCAATTTCGGCATTATGTACGGCATCGGTGCGTTCTCACTTGCGGACGACATCGGCGTGAGCAGACAAGAGGCAAAAGAATTCATCGAACGTTATTTCGGACAGTTTCCGAAAATTGAGGTCTACCTCAAAAAAACGATTGCGGATGCCTACGAAACCGGTTACGTGACCACGCTTTTCGGCAGAAGAAGGTATATTGCGGAACTTTCCGGAAAGAATAAGGTTTTGCAGAAATTCGGCGAACGTGTCGCCATGAACAGCCCCATTCAGGGAACTGCCGCAGACCTCATCAAACTGGCAATGATTCGGGTACACAACCGCTTAAAAGAAGAAAACCTCGATGCAAGACTTATCCTGCAAGTGCATGACGAACTGCTCATCGAGTCGCACCGCAGTTGTGCCGAACGAGCGAAAGAAATCCTGAAAGACGAAATGGAAAACGTCGCAAAACTTCCCGTTCCGCTCACGGTGGAACTCGGCGAAGGGGATACTTGGTTCGATGCCAAATAAGCAAAGCAAAAAAGCAGGCTACGAAGCCGAAAAACTTCGTAGCCTTTTCAAATATAATCGTGATTGCTATGTCTGCTCGCTCACGGCAATGTCCTTGATGATAAACTCGTTTCCTTGCAGGAGATACGTGTCGGGACTTTCGCAGTGCGGACAGATTTTTCCGTATCTGACCGTTTCGTAAGTCTTTCCGCAGGCATTGCATTTCGTGACGGCGGGAATTCGCTCGATGACGAGGGGGCAGTCACGGAGAACCGTTTCTTTCCTGACCGCCCAGTTCCAGCAATCCTCAATCTGAGAGGGGATTGCGGTGGAAACCTCGCCGATTTGCAGGGTAACTCTGCAAATTTTATCGATATTCTGCTCTTTTGCAATGCCGTTCAGACTTTTGATGACATGGAAAACGACTCCTAATTCATGCATGTTGACCGTTTTCCTGCTCTGCCTGCTTCAAGCGTTCCGCACCTTTTGCCTTTTCTCTTGCGTAAGCCTCTTTTTCCTCTTTCGTCTTCTTTGCAAAGAGGATTTTCAAAGCCCGTTTGAGCATATACGGGAGCAATTCTTTGACCTTGTCTTCGGCTTTGATCATGTGCGTAGCCTCGGGATGCGTACGGTGCAGATGAATGGCATCGAATTCGCATCGTGTCGTGCAGACTCCGCAACCCAAGCAACGGTTCGTATCGACCACCGATGCACCGCAGGAGAGGCAACGTGCCGTTTCGGTCTTGACCTGTTCTTCGGTCAGAGTCAGGTGTGCATCACGGAAACTTTCGCCGACGTTTATCTGCTCGTCCATACCTGCTTCCTGTCTGCCGGCGTGGTCGTAACTGTCAATTGCGAGATTGTCTTTGTCGAGAGCGATAAACTGCCGTCTGTTTCTGCCGATTGTGAGTGATGTGTTGACTTTGACGAACCGATGGAGCGACTCCGCAGCCTCATGCCCCTGTGCAATGGCATCGATGACAAATGCAGGACCGGTGTAGAGATCACCGCCGACGAAAATGTCTTTTTCGCTCGTCTGGTAGGTTAATTTATCGGCAACCGGACGACCGCCACGTCCCAACGTGACATTGCAACCGTCAAGCAGATTGCCCCATGCGACACTCTGTCCGATTGCAAAAATGATATGGTCTGCTTTGACAGACATCGTTTCGTTCTCATCGTAAACGGGGGAGAACATCTTCGTTTCGGGATCGACGGTCCGCAGGCATTTCTTGAAAACGATTTCGCTCACGTGACCGTCCGCATCGGTGAGAATTTCTTTCGGTCCCCAGCCGTTGCAGATTTCGATATTTTCTTCGAGTGTTTCTGCAACTTCCTCTTTGGATGCCGGCATACTTTCTCTCGATTCGAGACAGAACATTTTCACATTGTCCGCACGGAATCTGTGAGCGGTTCTCGCACAGTCAACGGCAACGTTTCCTCCGCCGACCACAACGACATTGCCCGAAAGAATCGTGCTTTGATTTTCGGTCGCATTATGCAGGAATTCAACCGCAGTTGTCGTGCCTTTTGCAGTTTCGTTCGGGATATTCGGCAATCTCGCTCCCTGACAACCGATTGCAAGATAAAAGGCTTTGTAACCCTCTTTCCGCAGACCTTCGATTGTCACGTCCTTGCCGACTTCCACATCGCAACGAATGTCCACGCCGAGTTCACGCAAAACATCGATTTCGGCATCGACAACGTCCTTTTCGAGTTTGTAAGAGGGAATTCCGTAGGTCATCATACCGCCGGCACGGTGATTTTTCTCAAAGACGGTCGGCTTGTAACCCCTCACCGCCAGATAATAAGCACAGGAAAGTCCGGCAGGACCTGCACCGATAATGGCAATTTTTTCTTCATAACGGTCAATTTTCCGCAGTGCCATAGGCGACACGGGCATCACGACATCGGGAACATATCTCGTTTCGGCGTTGAGGTCTTGCTCGGCGATAAATTTCTTTACGGCATCAATGGCGACCGGCTTGTCGACAGTACCTCTCGTGCAGGCTGTTTCGCACCGCTTGTTGCAGACACGTCCGCAAATGGCAGGGAAGGGGTTTTCCTTTTTGATGAGTGCCAGAGCATCACGGTATCTGCCCTGCGATGCCATTTTCAGATAGCCCTGAACGGCAACGTGAGCGGGGCAGGCGGTTTTACAGGGGGCTGTACCCGTATCGTAACAGTTGATGCGGTTGTCGTCACGGTAGTTCTCGTTCCACATCTCTTTCGGCCAACGGAATTTGTCGGGGAGCGGGAACTGCGGATATTTGACCGGTCCGTCCTTCGTGCAGAGTTTCTGACCGAGTTTCACCGCACCGGCGGGGCAAACCTCGACACATCTACCGCAGGCAACGCAGTTTTTCGGATCGACCTCTGCCGTGTAAGCCGAGCGGGAAAGGTTCGGCGTGTTGAAAAGTTGTGACGTGCGGAGAGCGTTGCAGATATTGACGTTGCAGTTGCAGATACCGAAAATTTTGTTTTCGCCGTCAATGTTCGTAATCTGGTGGACAAAGCCGTTTTGCTCCGCTTTTTTGAGGATTGCCATTGCCTCGTCATAGGTAATATCGTGACCTTTGCCCGTTTCACGGCAGTAGTCGGCAAAATCGCCCACACCGATACACCAAGCCTGCTCGTCGTCACCGCAACCCTCGCCGAGAGCCTGACGGGAAATCCGGCAGGAACATTGACCGACACCGATATGTCCCTCGTATTTTTTCAGCCAATAGGAGAGATGCTCCAGATCGACCGAGGTATTTTCCATTTCAATCGCTTTTTCGACCGGAATGACGTGCATACCGACACCCGCACCGCCCATGGGGATCATCTGTGTTAAGCCCGCCAGAGGGACAAAGGTCATCCGCTCAAAGAAAGAGGCAATTTCGGGATGCTCCGCTATACGGTGATTGATATGGTCTTCGGGATGCTCCTCCATATTGAGCAGTTCCGCAGAACCCGGGACAAAGAGAGGCAGAATATACCGTCTGTCGCCGAGCGGAGCGGTACGCCCGTTGTGGTCGTAGTGGTAGCCGTAATCGTACTCCAAAAGACCGATGTAACTCATCTCGTCAAGGAGCGTCTGGAACTTTTCTTCCTCCTCTTTCGCAATGTTGTTCATTTTGCAGAGTTCGGGGAAGGTGTAAGGCGTGCGGACTTTCATCGTGAGGGCGACGGTTGCCATTTCCTCACTGATGACATCGGCAAGTCCCCAATATTCCGGATCGGTCGATTTCAAACCGCTTATCTTGTGCGGAACGACATCCGTAATTTTCTGTCCCAATTTCAGAATTTTTTCGCTGGGGTTTGCGTCTCCCATGCTCGGGGGAACGACTTTTTTGCTCATTTCAGGCATGACGGTTCTCCTTTTTATAAGTGTTGATATAATTGATTAACCAATCGGCGAGAGCATCGACGCCTTCGCCGTTTTTCGCACTGATGGGAAAGATGACAGCTTCTTTGTTCCGCCCGTGAATGTAAGTCTTGCAGGCATCAAGATTGAAATCGAAATAGGGGGCAACATCGATTTTGTTGACGATCACAACGTCGCAGACCTCGTACATCAGGGGGTATTTGAGCGGTTTGTCGTCCCCCTCCGGAACGGAGAGAATGTTGACGTTCAGAAATGCACCCGTGTCGAATTCGGCAGGGCAGACCAGATTGCCGACGTTTTCGAGAATCACCAAGTCCACGCCGTCAAGATTCAATTCGTCCAAACCTTGTTTGGTCATCTCGGCATCGAGGTGACACATTCCGCCCGTATGCAGTTGGAGCGTGTCGATACCGGTTGCGGTCTTGATTTTCCGTGCATCCACGTCCGAATCGATGTCGGCTTCCATAACCGCAATTTTGATTTTGTCTTTGATGCGGTTAATGAGATTTATCAGCGTTGTCGTCTTTCCGCTCCCCGGGGACGACATCAGGTTGAGGAGAAAAACGCCCTTCGCACGCAGTTCCGCCCGCAGTTTGTCCGCCGTGACCTCGTTTTCTCTGAAAATATTCTGCTTGATTTCAATTACTCGAATTTCTTCCATTTCGCACGCCTCCGTCCGTTATTTTTCCCGAATTGCCAAAGCACACCAGCCGTTTTCTTCTTCCGATGAGAAAACCTCGTAGCCGTATTCCGCAAGGCAGTTTTCCACGTCCGAACGCCGTTCCACGATAATGCCGGATGCCAAAAGAACGGTGTTTTTGTCGGTGTATGGATGCAAAGTCGGAATCAGGCGAATGATAATGTCCGCCACGAGATTGGCACAGATGATCCGCCTCGGATGCTCCGCAACGCCTCGCAGGAGGTCGGCTTCACGGCAGGAAATGTTTTTGTCCAACCCGTTTTTGTGAATGTTCTCTTTGGCGACACGCACCGCCATGGGATCGATGTCGTAAGCCTCGCAAACGGCGTGAGGATTGAGTTTTACGGCACAGATTGAGAGAATCCCGCTCCCCGTACCGACATCGAGTACGCCGTTTGCAATACCGGCTTTGTCACGGGGCATCTGTTCTTCGAGTAAACTCATCACAAGCCGTGTCGTTTCGTGCGTTCCCGTGCCGAAAGCCATCCCGGGATCCATTGTCACAACAATTTCACCGTTTGCCGGTTCGTAATGTTCCCACTCCGGTACAACAACAATTTTTTTGCCGATGTGAATCGGTTTGTAATACTGCTTCCAAGAATTCGCCCAGTCTTCCTCTTTCACACCGACCGTTTCAATTTTTTTCGGCACAAGACCGCAGGCGTCAAACCTCGCACGTAAAAACGCAACCGTTTCGGCAACGTTCTTTTCGGCAGGCAGATAAACCGACACAGACGCTACCGTCTTGTCGGCATTCAGAATGCTTTCGTCAATGAGATCGCCGTAGCAGGTTTTGAGATCGATGTCGCTGTAATCTTCAATTTGCAGGTTGTTCGATACCATACTCATAACGGCGGTCAGTTCGTCAAGGTCGGAGAGGGCGACCGTTACCCGCAACTGTGTCCAGTCGGTCACACTGCCCCAATCCCCGCATAAATAATCTTTGTCCATTTGATAGTCCCGTTTTCGTCCCTTTGAATTTCATAATTTCATAAAACCTGAATGATACCTTATAGTATAACATATTTGAAGAAAAATGTCAAGAGAACAGGACAAAATAGCGACAATGCCAAAACGCAATTCGGCATTATCAACAAAAAGCACCCCCCAATTTTGTGCAGAATGCCGATTGACTTTTCCGCTTCTCTGTGTTATAATAAACACCGATACCGAATAACCTGAAATCGAGGGCAATCACATGAAAACACAACTGATTGTACATCCGGAAGAATTGAGTGCGGAATGGATTGACCGTGCCGTAAAACTCGGCGTGAATGTTATCGGACTTCATCCGGTCGGCGGGAAAAATGCAAGAGATTCTTTGATTGACCTGCTTGCAAAACTGCAAACAAAAGAATTCCGTTCACTTTTGGATCATGCAACGGAAAAAGGTCTTGAAATCGAATATGAACTGCACGCAGGCAGTTTTCTGGCACCGAGAGATCTGTTCGACGAACACCCCGAATATTATTGCGAGGACGAAAACGGTCAACGCACTCCGAAAGAAAATTTTTGCCCGTCCTCCGAAGAAATGCTGGACTTGGTCGTCCGAAATGCCGTGAATCTTGCAAAGCAACTCTACCGTTCTTCGCATAACTACTATTTTTGGCTGGATGACTCCAAATACGGCAGTTGCCATTGCGAAAAGTGCAGAAAGATGTCGCCGTCGGATCAGCAATTGCTCGTGATGAACCGCATTCTGGAAGGGTTGAAACAGTACGATCCGAAAGCAAAACTCGCATACCTCGCTTATTTTCTGTGCATCGAACCGCCGAAAACAGTCAAGCCGGCAAAAGATATTTTTCTCGAATATGCACCCTACGAAAAGAGCCTGACACTCCCCGTTTGTGAGCAGGCAATCGGAAAAGAACTTGACGATTTGCTGACAGTCTTCCCACTTGAAGATGCCAAAATTCTGGAATATTGGTTCGATAACTCCCTGTATTCCAAATACAGAAAACCGCCGAAGGAATTTGTGCCGAACAACGAACTTATCCGTGACGACATCACCTATTATTCCGAAAAAGGATTTCGGTATATCTCGTCCTTTGCCTGCTATTTCGGAAAGGATTATACCGACCTTTACGGAGAACCGGACTTGTCGGCGTTTGAAAATCGATCCTGACAAAGACAATTATTTTTGCTGCCCCAAAATTTTTTTCACCTTTTGCCGATTTTTTTGAAAATTGCTATTGACAAATAAAAGAAGGTGTGATATAATATTATGGTGACAGCGAAAATGACCCATTAGCTCAGATGGCAGAGCACATGACTTTTAATCATGGTGTCCGGAGTTCGACTCTCCGATGGGTCACCAAAAAAGCCGACCGAATTTTTTCGGTCGGCTTTTTTGATAATTCTTTTTGTATGTCTGAACTCTCTCCGCCGTAGTGCCTTTCCGTGCGTTGTGCTTTGTTTGCACTATACAAAATTGCGTGACTTTCTCTTTGTACGGCGGAAGAATGGGCGGAATAGCAGAATGAAACAAGTTTGTAAAAACCGAAAACCGCCCATTTAAGTTCAGACTCTCCGAACAAAAGTCAGAGATGTTTTTCGGTCGGCTTTTTTGATAATTCTTTTTGTATGTCTGAACTCTCTCCGCCGTAGTGCCTTTCCGTGCGTTGTGCTTTGTTTGCACTATACAAAATTGCGTGACTTTCTCTTTGTACGGCGGAAGAATGGGCGGAATAGCAGAATGAAACAAGTTTGTAAAAACCGAAAACCGCCCATTTAAGTTCAGACTCTCCGAACAAAGGTTCAGGAATTTCCCGATACTTTCTAACTTTTTTTACATAAAATCAGCGTAGCTTTTTACGGCTACGCTCTTTCCATATCCGTTTCCGCATCTCGGAACGTGGGGCGAGGGGAGAGATTTGGAACACCGCCCAACCTTGCTTTGAACCTTTTGGGGAGAGCCTTAAAAACCAAAACTTTTCAATATGGGGCATATCCGATAAGAAAAGAGGCACTCGACGAAAAAACGCCGAATGCCCCATATTGAAAAGTTCTTCGGATTCTTAAACCCTTTCTTCCAAGAAGGGTTTAAGCAGGGTTTGGGACAGAGTCCCAAGGTCTTTCTCTCTCCCTCACATTCCCAGTACCGCAGAACCGACAATGCCGGCATCGTTTTTCAGAGTGGCAATACGAATATCGGTGGTCGGGACAAGCGTTGTCCCATACTGCTGGGAACGTACGAGCGGAACAACCAAATCAAGCAGATACTGCCCCTCGTTCGAAATACCGCCACCGATCGAAAGTACTTCGGGCTGGAAAATGTTGATCATGCTTGTAATCCCGCTTGCCAAATACTTGACATATTCGTCCACAACCTCGCAAGCAGGGACGTCACCCATACGGCGACCGTCAAAAGCGGTCCTGCCGGTGACTTTGCCTTTTGCCTGAACCAAATCCGTCATGGCAGTCTTCCGACCGGTTTTTTCGCACTCCGCAATTTTTTCTTCGGTCATACGAATCAAACCCGTAGCCGAGGAGTAAGCCTCCCAACAACCACGGCGACCGCAGGTGCAAGGTCTGCCGTCTACATGAATCACAATGTGACCGAGTTCACCGGCGGCAGAGTTGAAGCCCTTGTAAACCTTGCCGTGATCGATAATTCCGCCACCGACACCCGTGCCGAGCGTAATCATTACCGAGGACTGACTGCCCTTTGCCGCACCGGCAATTGCCTCGCCCCATGCGGCGGCGTTCGCATCGTTTTCAATGTGCAGTTCGGAAATCGGGAGGAACTTGCGAAGTTCGGGCAGAATCGGGTAATCACGGAAATGCAGGTTGTTTGCGTAAATGATGCGACCGGTTTCGTCATCCACAATCCCCGGGGACGCAATACCGAGCGATGCTACCTCCTCCGGCTTGACACCGGCTTTTTCGCAAACCGACAAAGCCATTTTTGCAATGTCCTTTACAATTTCAATACTCTCACGTTCGGTGAGCGTCGGCGTCGAATCCTTTGCGAGAATCTCAAATTTTTCGTTGATAAGCCCTGCGGCAATGTTTGTTCCGCCAAGGTCAATTCCGATACGGTACATAGTTTAACATTTAACTCCTTTATGTTGGTATGTAATGTTTTATTTTATATTTTCACCGACTAATCGGCAAATTTCAACTGTAAGAATTCTTCGAGCGTAATTCCGCGGAGCATAATCTCGGTCGCCGCCTCACGCCCGACAAAACGGTAGTGCCAAGGCTCGTAATCGTAACCCGTAACGGCAATTTTTTCGGCAGATTTCGGGTAACGCAGAATGAATCCGAACCGATAGCAGTTTTGCGATAACCAAACGAATGCATCCGTATTTTCGAAAGATTCGTCAAGATCGCTTGCCGTCAACCCCATGAAATCGACCACAAAACCCGTCTGATGCTCACTGTAACCGGCAGGAGCGGAGTAGGTCGCAACCTCTTTTTCGGCATCCGCCCTCGATAAGCCTTTTGCCATTTCCTGCTGAACATACTTTTCAAACAGACTGCTCTGGTAAGCGTAAGTTCTGTACCCGCTTGTCACTTTTGCGTCGCTCACACCGTCTGCCCACATTTCTTCCATCATTTCCGTAAGTGCCGAGGCGGTCCTGCTCTCCAGTTGCATGGAGCGGAACGCATATTCTGTCGTGAGCGTGACCAACTCCCCGGGGTTGTAATCTTCCGAAACAGGATTATCCTTGTTCGCAAGGTAGAGATAAACCGATGACAGACCGGTCGTGAGAGTTTCCTCGTTCACGGCTGTTTTGTAATTGTAAACGGTCGACTTGTATAAATAGTGTTCACCCGATTCCGCCTTGATGCAGGACGGCAGGAGCGAGAGGAGCAGGAGCAACGCAACAAGACGCAACCGTACCCGATAAATCCGCTTTTTCATGACTTTGTTTCCAGTACAAAGAAATAGGGGGAAGTCGGCGAATTGAGAATGGCAACCTTCGTGCAACAAACACGGTGACGGCTCAAAGTCGCAAAATATTCTTCCAGCATTTTTCCCTCGGCATCCCCCTCGGCGTGACCGGGGTAAACCGCAACATTGAGAATTGCATCGACATCCATAAGTTCAATTGCGGACTGAATTGCCGGCATGGTGCTTTCCCGCAGTGTTGTGATTGACTTGTCACCCCCGGGGAGCCAACCGAGATTGAACATCCCTGCCTTGACCGGCTCTTTGACGTAATTTTTCACATTGGCGTGCGAATCCAGAATCAAGGTGTAATTTTCGGGACAGCCCGTGTCGATGAGGTGTTGCCTTGTCGACTCCAAAGCTTGCGGTTGAATGTCGAACGCATAAACGTGACCGGTCGGACCGACCGATTTCGAGAGATATTCGGTGTCATGCCCGTTGCCCATGGTGTAATCGACCACCGTGTCGCCCTCGTGCAGGTGCTTGGAAATGAAATATTTGTGCAGTTGCAGTAAATCGATTTGATATTTTCCCATTTGAAACCTTCTTATTCGCAAAGCATTTTACTTGTTGTGAATGTCCGAACGCAGAAATTTGATAGCCCGCTCGACCGCATCTTTCGCATTGCCCCAAGGCTCGTTTTCGTAGCGGTAATCGAACTTTTTGCAGAACAGACTGACGTCCTCGCCGAGCGTTGCCATATAATCGCTGACCACTTTTTCAACAGCACCCGCAAACGGAGGTAAATATTTTTTGCCGAGTTTTTTCTGCCCCGCCTCCAGAAACATCCGGTAGTGCGGAAGGCAAAAATAGGGTTGCGACTTCAACTTTTGCGGAAAATCTTCGTCGGAGTGCCACAACCATACCGCCGTGTCGACCATTTTTTCAAAGTTTCCTTTGATGCGACGGCAGACGTAACAGTCACCCTCCAAAGCCTCAATCCGCCGGCGTGGCTTGTTTCCGAGTCCTCCGCCCAAACCGGTGTCACGCAGATCTTTTGTGAGTTCCGCCAGATGACTTTCAAGCGTCAGAGCCATGCCGAGTCGGTTCCGCCGTGTGAACATCAGGTCATAATGCGTACGGCAAAAGCCCTCACGGTTCGTCTGAATACGAATGTCGGGTTCCATGAGCGACGCACCCAGAATGAGTTCGAGTTCATCGTTTTCGAGTTTTCTCGCCAAAGCACAGAACGGACATCCGAGTGCGGGATCGCTTGCCGATGCCTCAAATGCCTCGTTGACCGGAATGGTAAAATTCATATCCATCGGATTTTTTCTCCAACCCCTTGAAAATTTCGCAAAAATCGGGTATAATATAGAAGTGGTAGGTCAAAATGCTACTATCCATATAATTATACCACAAAACAATCCTCTCTTGCAAGAGGATAAATAAAAATAATTACGCAATTTCGGTCAATTTTCTTTGAGAAAGGGTACAAATGAAAAAATATCTGTTTTTTGATTTGGACGGAACGGTGATAAACTCCGAAGACGGCATTTTCAACGCCGTTGAATATGCAATTCGGAAAATGGGCTTCAAACCGCAAAAACGCTCCGAACTGCTTCACTATATCGGTCCACCCCTTGCAAGAACCTTTTCGAGCGATTACAACCTCGATGCGGAAACGGCAATGCAGACCGTCAACGCCTATCGGGAATATTATTCCGTCAAGGGCATTTTCGAATGCAGGCTTTATGACGGCGTGAAAGAGATGCTCGAAAAACTGCACGAGTCGCACACACTCGTGCTGGCGACCTGCAAACCGACCGTTATGGCAACGAGAATTTTGGAGCATTTTGCACTTTCCGACCTTTTCACACTCATATCCGGACCGGAACTGGACGGCACGAGAGGGGAAAAAGACGAGGTTGTCGCCTACGCCATGGAAAAACTTGCAATCAAAAACCCGTCCGACGTCCTGATGATAGGCGACAGACGGGATGATGTATGCGGAGCAAAGAAATGCGGTATCGAGTCCGCAGGTGTTCTGTGGGGCTTCGGCACGAGGGAAGAACTTACAACCGCCGGAGCGGATTATCTCCTTGCCACTCCGCAGGACGCAGTGCAAAAAATCGGGGGAATGTAAGCAGAAATCGGATTTTTGTCTGCTTCAAGCCTGACAAAAATCCGAAAATCCGAAAACTGTCGGTTTTTAGCCCGACAAAATTACGAAAAACATACTTTTTGTCGGCTTTAAGCCTGACAAAATTGCAAAAATCCGAAAATTGTCTGCTTTAAGCCTGACAAAATTATCGAAATCACAACTTTTGTCTGTCTTACGCCTGACAAAATCACTCGAATATCACCCGAGTTCCTCATAAATCGCAAGCAGACGGTCTTCCGCCTCCTGCTTTCGCTTGTCCAGCTCGGCGACACGGACGTAATCGGTCGATGCCGAGCCGTAAAGTTCTGCCTCGATTGCGGAAAGTTCCGCCTCTAAATCCGCACATTCCTTTTTCAGACGTTCGAGATGCGTCTTTTTTTTGCGTTCTTCGGCGGCTTGTTGCTTGTTTTTGAGGTACTGCTCCTTTTGCGTGGAGGGAGCGGTTTGCTCGACGGCGTTCGCAGTCTGTCCCTGCCGTTCCGCAATGCGTGCCGTCTTGTATTCCTCGAATTCGGTATAGCCGTGACCGACCGAATCAATATGAAAATCGAGAAGGTCCCCCTGAAAATACTTTTCGGGGCAGAGTTCGATAATTCTCGTTGCCAGTTTTTCAATCAGATAGCGGTCGTGCGACACGGTCACAATCGTGCCGTCAAAAGCCGAGAGTGCAGATTCGAGAGCCTCACGGGAGTCCATATCGAGGTGGTTTGTCGGTTCGTCGAGAATGAGCAGGTTCATTTTCGAGAGCATCAATTTGCAGAGCGTCAACCTTGCACGTTCACCGCCGGATAACACCGACACCTGCTTGAAAACGTCCTCGCCCGTGAAAAGAAAGCGTGCCAACGCATTACGGATTTCGGTTTCGGTTTTGGTCGGGTAGGCATTCCAAAGTTCGTCAAGCACCGTGTTGCTCGGTGTCAGATGTTGGTTTTCCTGATCGTAATAGCCGACCTCAACGTGATAACCCGTTTCAATTACGCCGGAGAGCGGGGGCAACTGCCCCAACAACAGTTTGACGAGTGTCGATTTTCCGCAACCGTTCGGACCGATGATAAGGACTCGTTCGCCACGTTTGACCGAAAAGGAAATATTACTGAAAAGGGGACGACCGACAAACCCCATGGAAAGATTGCGGATGTCGAGGACGTCGTTGCCGGATGCGGTCGATTCCCGAAAGGTCATTTGCACCGAACGGGGATCGGTTTTCGGGCGTTCGAGTTTTACCATTTTGTCCAGTTGCTTTTGCCGACTTTCCGCCGCAACGATATTCCGTTCCCGATTCCACGCACGTTGCTGTGCAATATAGGCTTCCTGCCTTGCAATCTCTTTCTGTTGGTTTTTCCAATGCCGTTCCGCAATCTCACGGTCGAGCCGTCTTTGCTCCATACTTTGCGTGTAACCGCCGTTGTAGAGCGTTGCACGGTGATGCTCGATAGACAGTGTTTTATTCGTCACACGGTCGAGGAAATAGCGGTCGTGCGAAATGACGATAAAGCATTTTTTGTAATTCGAAAGGTAACTTTCCAACCACGACAAAGTCGCAATATCGAGGTGATTTGTCGGCTCATCGAGCATGAGAATGTCCGGTTCTCTCGACAGTTCCACCGCAAGAGCCAGACGTGTCCGCTGACCGCCCGAAAGTGTTCCGACCGTCTGCCGTCTTGCATTTTCGTCAAAGCCCAGACGGGTTAAAACCGACACGCAACGGGAACGGAACTCCAGACCGCCGTCACGCACATACCGATCGTGCAGGTCGGAATATTCCCCGATAGCCGACTCGTCCCCGCTTTGCAGTCCGCAAGCCTCCAACTCCGCCAAGCGTTTTTCCATACGCAAAAACTGCGGAAACGCCTGATACATCCGCTCCGTGACCGTCAAATTGTCGTCGCCGACGTCAAAAGCACCGTCTTGGCGTAACAGCCCCACGGTTTTCCCTTTTGAAAAATAAATATTGCCGTCCGTCGCTTCCGTGTCGCCGTTGATGAGTCGCAAAAGTGTCGATTTTCCGCAACCGTTGACGCCGATAATGCCGAGACGGTCGCTCTCGTCTAGAGCAAATGACACTTTGTCGAGCAGAACATCCGTGCCGAAAGACAGGGACAAATCACTGACAGTTAAACAAATCATACATTCAATCCGCTTATCATAAAAATAACACTCTAATTATACACCGAAACGGGGGAAAAGTCAAGAGCAAAATACGTCTTCCGACGAAAAATCGAGTAGGGAATGGTCCTTTTTGACCGTTCTGACGGCAAAATCGCCCGAAATTATCCGATAAGACTTGACAAACCGCCGATTTTGTGGTAAGATATTCACAAGAGTGGGACTGTCGCAGTTAGCCCCATACAGGAGGAAAATACAATGATTAAACATGTTGTCTGTTTCAAACTGAAAGACTGCACAAAGGAAAAAGCGGAGGAGGCAAGGGATTTGCTCCTGACGATGAAGGGAAAAGTGCCGGAGGTCCTCGACCTTTTCGCCGGTGTTGATTTTCTCCACAGCGAAAGGAGTTATGACGTCATTCTCGAAGTCACCCTGCAAGACCGTGAGGCACTCGACCGCTACCAAAACGATCCCTACCATTGCGGAGTCATCAAAAAGCATATGCACGCCGTGAGGGAATCGAGCATTGCAATAGACGTCGCATATTGAGCAAATCGGACAATTTCGTTCCACATCATATCAATTCAAATCAATTCATATTTATATCAATTTAGGAGGAAACAAAAATGAGAGCAGGACAAATCGTCGCATTGATTTTCACGATTATTTTCACATTCACATCGGTGATATGCAGTATCGCCCTTGCCGCCGTCGCTTTTACGGAAACAACTGTCGAGGGAGCGGAAGAAACCGATGAAACCGACACAACCGAAAACGCAGAAACCACCGAAAACGC
>CAVGAA010000010.1:0-7189 GCA_963627065.1 bacterium
TTCGAGTTTCGCTTCACTCTTCCTCTTTCCCTTTGTTCGATTTTCTATGGACAGAAAAATAGTATGTTCATGAATGAAGCACCTGATTTTTCGGGTGTTTTTGCTTTTTTGTCCTTTTATTTCTTCAAATGTTAAATACATATAAAATTGAAAAAAATCCGTAGGATTTTCACCTTAGAAGGTAAAAACTACGGATTTTTGTTGCCTTTAACTTGCTTTTTTGTACTTGCTTTTTGAGCTGTGCGAAATGCGATGCCACATTTTTACCAATTAATCGAGTCTTACCGTCGCACCGTTTTTATCAAGCGTTACCGTGTAGACCTTTCCATCTGCTTCCACTTGATATTCGCCGAAAAAGCCTCTGAATTTTACTTCGTTTGCGTCGTCGGTTATCGCAGAAAGTTCCGTTTTCCATTCGTGGTTTATAAGCCTGTCGAGCACCTTATATGCCGGCTTTTCGCTCAAATCAAAGCGAAGAAGTCCGCCTCCGCAACGGTTTTCGCCTTCATTAGAACCGAGTGGTGCATAAGCTGCATAGCCGTCTACGAGATTCCACCAAACAATACTCTTCATATTCGGCGTGGCGAACCAAGTTTTGTAGAGTTTTTCCACGAGATACGCCTGAATTTCCTCATTTTCTGCTTTTCCACCCGAGCCCGGGATGGTAATTTCGGAAATGTGCATCGGGTAACCGTAACTGCCGAAAATATCAAGAATTTCTATCATGGATTCGACATTGAGGTATGCCCTGCGTACCGACTTTTGCTCCATTTCCTCGGTTGTTGTGAAGATGTGATATTGCAGTCCGATTTCGTCGATCGGAACTCCGCGTGCGACAAACTCTTTGAGTTGCATATTGAAAGCCATATATTTGCCTTCGGATGCATAATCACGCCAAATCGCCTCGTTGGTTTCGTTCAAAATTTTACGGTTGTTCTTAAAATATTTTGTACCGAGTCGCATACCGTATTCGTCGTAATTTTCAAAAAGGGCTTTTGCACCGTAGCGATAGTTGCTTGCCGATTCGTTTACAATATCGAACGACGGAATTTTAGCTGCATAAGCGGTGGAAATTTCGGAAAAACGGCGTTCGAGAATTTGCTTTTTTTCTTCCGGCGTGTACTTTTTCAGCCATTCCGGCAGGGAAATGTGCCAAGTGAGGCAGTGACCTTTCGGTTCTAAACCGTATTCCTTGCAAAATTCGAGTACGGTGTCTACGGGAGGTCGGCGATAGATAAACGCACTGTCTTTACAAAAACGCAATTTGCCCTCTTGCGGTTCGAGATCGGACCAGTAGAGCGGTACGACCGCCTGATTGAAAATGCGGGCAAAATGTTCTTTGTAAATCGGCTCTTTTTCGGGCGTTTCAAAACTGCCGAGCATGAATGCAGTTGTTCCGAACAAAAACGAGTGTTTTTGTTGCTTGATTTTTACGCTTTGCCCCACACGCAGGGACGGAAAACGCAGGGTAAAATTGCCTTTGCGGTATTTTTCGATTCCGTTGGCATTGCGTTCTTCAAGCATATCTGCGTTGGTGATAAAACTTTCCAAAATTTTGGATTTGCTATCGCAACTTTCACTTAACATTTTTATTTCCTCCAGCCATATTGTTAAATTTTCGAAAAGGAATGAAGCATTTATAAATATTCAACGAGCTGTAAAAAGTATATCACAAATCAATGCCGATGTCAATACCTTCAGGAAAAAAAGACATGAAATCGGGACTTGCGTGAGAGATGATTGGAAAATTTTCGAAAGAACCCGTTAAAAGCATTAACAATTTATAAATTTTATCAAAAACTATTGCATTTTTACCTTTTTTGTATTATAATTATAAGATGGATTGGTGTGGAAATATTTCAAATCCTTTTATCGGCATTTATTTCGAATTTTGGGAGGTGTCCGAATGATTCGCCAAAATCGATTGATTCTACATATCGTTATGCTTTCGGTGCTTGTTCTGTCGGCACTGTTCTTCTCGTCGTGCCGTGCAGACGGCGTTGCCTCGATAACGGTTTCTGGAAAAAATGAAATTCGAGTCGGCGAGTTCGAATATTCCGACTATACCGTCGAGGTTATGTACGATTCCGGAGACAAAGAGCAGGTCGCTTTGACGAAAGAAATGCTCTCGGCGGAAGACAACCTCAAATTTTTCAAGTCCGGCGAGCAGACCTTGACCGTCAACTATGAGGGACTTACCTGCGAACTGCATTTGAACGTTTGCCTCTATGAATTCACCGATCTGCAATTCGATGATATTTCGACAGTTTATACCGGTGAGGAGGTCACGGCGGAAGTCTTTCCCAACTATCCCGCAGGCACGACCGTCTATTATCCGAACGGCAATACCTTTGTAAATGCCGGTACGTACGATGTGACCGCCATTGTGTCAAGGGACAACTACGTCACCGAAAAACTGCACGCAAAAGTTAAAATCGAGCAGGCTGAGTACGATCTGTCCGCTGTTAGATTCCCCGATATGACGGTCGAATATGACGGCAAATCGCACACGGCAGAGATCGCAGGCACGCTCCCGACCGGTGTCACCGTGTCTTACCCCGATAGCAATAACCGCCAAACAAACGCAGGGGAGTACACCGTCACGGCTCGTTTTGTGTCAAGCGACCAGAATTATAAGCCGATTTCCGATATGACGGCGAAATTGACAATCAGTCCGAAAAAATATGACACAACCGACCTGACTTTTTCGGACGAAACCTTGACTTATGACGGCTCGGAGCATACATTGTCGGTTGTAAATTGCCCCGCCGGTGTTACGGTTTCCTATAAAATTTCCAAATATGACGACACAACCGAAAATTATGTTGCTCTGCCCGATACCGTCACGGTTACGGATGCAGGAATCTATCAATATGAAGCGATTTTCACGTCGAATGATTCCAATTACGAAACGCTCCCGACCATGACCGCCGTTCTCAATATCGAAAAAGCCCCGTATGACCTCAGCGGTGTCCACTTTGACGGGTGTGAAGTCACCTATAACGGCAAACCGCAAACGCTCACAATCACTTACAACGGGCAAAGTTATCCGCTCAATACGCTTTTTGACGGCGAAAATCCAACTTATGCCAAACTCACGGATGACCTGACCGTGCTTTTGCGTGGCTTTGAAATCAACGATTCGTTAGTGATGACCGATGACGAACGTATCGCCGATGCCGTGACCGACTACGGCACATACTCTTGCACGATTCGCATTTTCTGCAACAAACAGAACTACACGGCGACCGAAACGAGAACAGCGACGCTCGTCATCAACAAAGCCGATTACGATGTTTCGCAGGTCACTCTGGAGCAGGACTTGTTCACGTATGACGGCAATGAGAAATCTGTCGTGGTCACGGGACTTCAAAATGACGTCGACGGAAAACTGAAAACCGAAATTCTCTATTTCGACAGTCAACCGGAGCAGGATGAAAACAATCAATACAACAACATCAAGGATGCCACGGGTAAAAATGTCACAGGCGTGACCGAAAAAGGGGAATATTACATTCTTGTTGTCGCTACCGAGCAGAACGGCAATTACAAATCTTTTGCACCGATATGTATGCTCTTCACGATTTCGTAAGGACGGGAGGCAGATTATGAAAAAGAAACTCAGTTCAATCGGAATTATTACACTGGTCAATCTCGTCCTCTCCAACATTGTTGTGCTGGTGGTATCGGGATTCCCGATCACATTGCAGGAGTATCTGAAATACGAAATTTTCGTGTTCGTTTATCTGATGCTTTTTGCCAATGTCTTTTTCTCAAACAAATTTTGTAGCGGAAAAGCACAGGAGTGGCTGTTTTTCCTGTCGGTATCGCTCTTAATTTCGTCTTTTCTCGCATTTATTTTCTATTCGCTTATCATCAGCGGTTGGAAAATGGATAGGATTGCATGGGTGGAATGCCTGCAATCCGTTATCGGCGTAGACTTTCTCTTCTACGGATTGAGTCTGGGCTTTTTCATAGCGGTCGTATCTCTATATTGCGGTGTTTTCGACCGCAATATTTTGCGTTTTGCAAGGACAACGGGACTTATCGGAAAAGGCAACCTAAACAGCATCGAAGCGAACCTTGAAAATTCACGCTGGATGACCAAAGAGGAAAAAGAGAAGAACTTCAGAACCTATCAATTCACCAAACTCGGCGAGGTCGCAAAAGACGGTGTGCCGGTTATGGCATCGCTCAACAAAAAGGGGACGGACGAAACGGTGTCCTTCAATTCTCCTTGCCACTCGATTATCATCGGTGCAACAGGTTCGGGTAAAACAACGACATTCGTCAGCCCGATGATTCAGATTCTGGCATCCACCAAAGCCGGTTCTTCCATGGTGATGACCGATCCGAAAGGGGAATTGTTCTCGCTTCATTCCGGTTATCTCGCCGAGCGTGGTTACGATGTCAAGGTGATTGACCTTCGTGATACCTATTCGTCTTTCCGTTGGAATCCGCTTGATGCCATTTGGGACAACTATCAAAAATATGCGGAGGCACACAACAACGCCTACATTCACCGTGACGCACTGCCGGAAGATATGCCTCTCGGTTCGCCGAAAGACGCATTTGCCGGAAAAGACGAATGGTACGAATTCGAGGGCAAAGCCTATGCCGAATATGACGAACTCGTTACGGCAATCAAAGTTTTCAAACGCAAGACCTATGACGAAGTTTACGAAGATTTGAACGACCTCGTGTCGGTCCTCGTGCCGATTGAAAACGACCGTGATCCGATGTGGGAAAAAGGTGCGAGAAGCATTGTGCTTGCTACAATGCTTGCCATGCTTGAAGACAGCGAAGACAAGAGTCTCGGCATGACGAAAGAAAAGTACAATTTCTTCAATGTTACGAAGATATTGCAGAATTCGAGCAATGATTATCTGCAATTGCGTCGCTATTTTGCAGGTCGTGATCCGCTCTCCAAAGCCTATTCGCTTTCCAAGCAGGTCTGTGATGCGGCGGAATCGACCAGAGCATCGTATATGTCGATCGTTTATGAAAAATTGACATTGTTCAACGATGCCGGTATCTGTGCCTTGACGTCCTCGTCCGACTTTTCGCCCGAAAGCCTCGCAAACGCACCGACTGCTCTGTTCCTCAAAATTCCGGACGAAAAAACGACTCGTCACAACCTCGCAGGCATCTTCATTATGAACCTTTACAAGCAGTTGATTAAAGTTGCGACCGCAAGACCGGAACTTTCCCTGCCGAGAAACGTTTATTACATTCTCGACGAATTCGGAAATATGCCGAAGATTGAAAATTTCGACAAAATGATTACCGTCGGGCGTAGCCGTAAAATCTGGTTCAATATGATTGTGCAGAGTTATTCGCAGTTGAACAACGTCTACGGCGACAAGGTTGCGGACATCATCAAAGGCAACTGCGGAATCAAGATGTTTATCGGATCGAACGATATGACGACCTGCAAGGAATTTTCGGAACTTTGCGGTAACGTCACCGTTGTGACACGCTCGACCAGTGGAACGGACCTCGACAAAGCGGTCAACGTTTCCACACAAACGCAGGTAAGACCGCTCATTTACCCGTCCGAATTGCAACGTCTCAATCACGGCTCGGACATCGGGCATTCCATTATCGTGACATTCGGGAATTATCCGGTCAAAACCTATTTTACGCCGAGTTTCAAAGTTCCGCTTTACAAGACCGGAGCAATGAACACCGACTTTTTGCAGGAACGCTATTTTGACGAAAACGAAGTCTATTACGATGTGGAAGAACGCAACCGTAAGATTCTCGAAGACGAAAAGGGCGAAGAAAGAGCCGATAATGCCGATGCAGATGCAAATGGCGGAGTAACCGAAGAAAAATCCGAACCTGCCGAAATTACCGAAACTGCGGAGCAAATCGCAGACGAAAATGCAGAATCGGTCGACTTTACCGCATTCGAACCGACCGGAGAATCACTCGATTCGGCACTGGCGGAACTGCTGGACGAGGGGGAAGGACTTCTTCCCGAAACATCGGCGGAAGCGGTTGAACCTATGGCGGAAAGTCCCGAAACGGCGAAAGACAACGCAGAGCCGAATGACGACACCGACGGAAAAAATGCCATGTCAAACGGTTTGATTGAAAGAATTTTGAAATTCAAATCCGAGCATCCGGAACTGACGGATGATGAAATTTTCGCAAAACTCGAAGGCAATGCGTGAGGGGGGATAGCCTATGAAAAAAATACTGACAAGAATATTGGCATTCACGCTGTCGGTGTTCTTCTGCCTGACTCCGATTCTCGGTAACACCGCATTTTCGGGACTTTTTGCAAGTGCCGAGGGCAGTTCTACAACTTCGACCGGGAAAATGGAAATCGTTTTCTTCTCGAACAACGAAAAAGACGGTGACGGCAACCTGATTCCTGACGGTTCCGGAAAAATTACGGTCGGCGTGAGCATCTCCAAAAAGGGGGACGGCATCAAATTTACCGTCCGTACCCGTGATAAGAGTGCCTTGTCTTCCAAATCCGACTACGAAACGACTGTGCAGGAATATCACCTCGTATCGGACGGAACAACCACATCGAGCGAAGCCTATTTCAGTGTGCAGACCTATAGGAACGATGCCTCAAACCTTGTTCTGTCGGGCGAAAGTTACGGCAAAACGAGAGTGTTTGAAATTCTCTTAACCGATATTACCACCGACAGCGGATGCGACTATGTCATCAAAAATTCCGCCGACGATGCGGAGAACGGAAAAAAGAGTTTTGACTGTCGCGTGCAGACCGAATACGACTACGAATATGAAGGAAAAAGCGGAAAGACCGGACTCTATTTTACCGATTATCTCTACGGCAAAACGTTTTCGAGAATGTGGTTCGGCAAAAATGCAACCTATATGTGGCAGTCGCCGTCAGGGTACATCAGCATTTCGGTCGATGACGATTCCAATTACAGTTACAAGACTTATTTTGGCAGATTTATCAATACCGAATATGTCGCCAAATATCTGAAAACCGATTGGGCGGACGTCTATTACGGCGGTAGTGCCGTATTGAGCGAAAGCAGTTGGTGTACATCCGAAACACCTGCAAAGTTCAGTATTACCGATCTTGACGGTAACGAGGTTTTTTACTCGGAATATTACGATCCGGACAGTGACGGCTCGCCGATTCTTTTCGGTGAAACCAAATATGCCGATAATAACAATTCCGATTATCACTATTCAC
>CAVGAA010000010.1:7199-55107 GCA_963627065.1 bacterium
GCACGCACACCGGATACACGGTTATCAATACCGACGATCCGATGTACAATCACGCAAGCACCTATTACGGAAACAGAAATTACAAGTTCCCGTCGGTTACGGGAAAAGTTTACAAAAACAATTCCGATTCATTTTTTATGAGCATATCGAGAGATTCGACATGGAAAATGAATTTTGATCTGCTTCAACTCGACAGCGAACTTTATGACGAAAATTCGCCGAAAATCATTGCGACGTCGTTTGGTGAAATTTCCTCGACAGACGATAAAGTCATGCGATTCTCAATCCGTTTCTCCGAGCCGGTTCACCTGCCGACCGATACCGACAAGAGTGGGTTGATTATTACGGGTTATGCAAATAATAATACCCTGATGCCGTTGGAATTCGTTTATGCCGGCGGTGAGGGGAGCGACACGCTGTATTTTGAGTGCAATCTTGAAAATTATCAAAATCAGGCGGGCTACGCAAACAAGAAAATCGAAACCGTTAAATTCCGCAGTTATGAGGAATCCGGTATCACATTCAGCAAGTCCTGCGAAAATATTGCCGACTACGCTTACAATTTCAAGTTGAACAACAACACGGCAGACCTTTCCACTTTTGCGGGAGCGGAATATACCGTAAACGTCGATTTGCGGAAACCATCCGTTTCTTCAAAAGTCGTCGGTAGCGAAACCGAAGTCGCACAGTCACATACCGTCAATCTCACAACGTCGAATATGGACAAAACCGGCAAACTTTACTATACATGGGTAAAGGAAGAAGATGTCGCCGGCAATGCCGATACCTACGTTCCGACAACTTACGATTCCTGCGAAACCCTCAGTCCCACCGCATTTACGGTCACGGGCGAACTGATGGACGGCAATTATTACCTCTATTACAAGGCGGTTTCCGCTTACGGCATTGAATCGGAAATCGGACACACGAAAACCGCACTCAAATTCGACAATTCTCCCGTCACAATTACGGAAATTGCTTTCGGAAACGCCAACGGTGCTACGGAGTCAAGAGAACTTGCGGTAACCGTGCAGGGCAACCCGACCGACCTTGCCGAACTTATTATGTCCTATCGCCTTGTCGGGGAGAGCGATTGGAAGCAACTGAAAATATACAATTCCGAGAGCCATTCGGCAGGGGAAATTTCGGCATTCGCCTATGACGATACGCAAAACACATCCACCGGTACGGTTACGGTAACCGGTGACCTGCTCGGACTCACGGCAAGCGAGAGCAAACGGTTCTATTTCCGTTTTACCACATACGACACGGCAGGGAACCAAGCGGTTTACGCCCTGAAAGATTCCTATCTGTTCGATACATTTGACCGCTGTTCCGTCAATATGAACATTGACTCGAACGCAAAAGTCTACGAGGTTTCCGACGTCATTGAGGTGGACGGCAAAACGACGGTGAACGGGAGCGAAAATTCCTACCGCAACAGTTATTACGCCGAAGATTTTTCCGTAACCTTCAACCTGACCGATTCCACATCCGACCTGAATCTCTTTACGCTGTTCCGCGGAAATGAAGATGTCACGGCAAATGCCACGGCGTATTTCGAAATGACCAAAACCACAACATCGGGAACGGCGGGCGATCGGGTGAATCTGCAAATGAAGTATATCGTCGAGGAAGGCGGTTACTTTACGGTTCAACTCGAAGGCGACTCCAAAAAATCGCAGACTTTTACCTTCTACCTTGCAGGCAAAGCCGACAATGTCGCAGGTTACAAAGCCACGACAACCGACAAACTCCTCGTCAATAAAATATATGTTGTCGAAGACGTCAAATACTATTGGATGTCGGACAACAACACCGTCGTGACCGGCGAAAACTACAACGGTACGAAAAAATCGCTGGTATTCTCCTCCCGTGACAGAGCTTTCGATTATTACTACTTTATGGAGGAGCAGGATCTGACCGTTCTTTATATCGACAAAGCGTCGATTGCGGAAGCCCTCAATAATCGCTACACCGAAACCCTGCGGAAAGCATCGGGCGAAACCGTAACGGCGGAGGTCGGTCAGACTTGGATAGGCTATAAATCTTCCTCGTGGGATCAGTCAAGCGAATCGAGAAGTTGGAACTACTACTATTACAGTTCCGTCAAAACCGATGAAATCAACGTCAATGCCTTATCTTCCAATCTCCGTTCGGCAATCAACACCGTAACGAACAAAATTGTCGACAAGGGCAGTTACGTTTACCTCACGAGCGAAAGCGGACTCGATTCGCACGGCATTCCGACAATTGACGGTGACAGAATTCTTCCGAACACGATCACGGTCAATCAGACCAAGTCGGGAAAATCCTACACATCGGCACTCCAATTTGCCGGAGACGGCGAAATCTACGCACCGAATTATACCTATGTGGACGGCAGTGAATATCCCATTGCTACGCAGTGCCTCACCGCATCGGATTATACCCTCATCAGTTACAAAAAGCATGACGGCACGCATTACGAAGCGTTGGACGTCATCGCCGGTTCTTACTATCTCAAAGACGTCATCACCGGTACGGGCATCTATGATATTGTCGAACGGGATGCGGAAGGCATTCGCAGTTATTCGGTCTACATCGACAACTCGTCCCCGTCGCTCACGGTCACGTACGATAACAGCAATGACGGCACATCGCAGACAATGGAAATCGATTCGGAATATGCAAAGAGGGGAATTACGCTCAATGTCAAGTCCTTTGCATTCGAGTCCCTTAAAGACGACGATTCCTTTGCTTATGTCGCAATCTTCACGTCCGGCGGTACGTATAAAGGGGCATATTTCGGCAGTGAACTCAGCCAAGCAACCCTGAACGAGGGCAGATATATCCTCCAAATTTACGACAGGAGCGGAAACGGCTACTCTTTGCCAATCCGCATCAGTACGGCGGACCTTTCCACCTCGTGCAGTTATGTCAACGAAAAGAACCGTTACGTGCGTTTTACCTGCACCTATTCGGCGGACGATATTTACCGCTTTGAAATTTACCTCGACAACGTCCTGCAAACCGACAGTGTTTCGTCACTCAAAAACAGTAAAATCACCTATTACGAGGGCGGTACATACCGTTTCTATGTCGAAGACTTGTTCGGTAACGTCTATGACGAGGAAACCACGCTCGTCCGTGAAGTTCCGCAGGTCACGTGGCAATATCTCAAAAATGGCGAATATGCCACCTATACGGAATCCGATACGATACAAATCGGTATGACCGAAACGAAACTCGGCTCGTCGAGTTATCTCATCACGAGTCAGGGAAAAGTGCGGTTCTATTATCCGTTGGGCGAAGACTACGAATTCGAATTTCTCTCCGGCACGTACACGAAATCGTCAAGCCGTACCAACAACTACGTTGAAATCAACGAAACCGACAACTGGCAGGTCAAGATTTATTACTCGGATTTTCCGGACGTTTACGTGACCTACACCGGCAAATCGGACACCTCCGCACCGACCATATCGGCAACGACCAACCGTCCGCTTTACCGCTACGGCGACAGTGACGAAGACTTTGCGGATTATCTGAAATCTTTCCTGAAAGCCGAAAACATCGGTAAACGCATCAATCCGCCAAGTGTCGCATACAGTCAATACGGCGTCACGACCGAAACGGTCCGTTCGGGTGAGATTGTCAGCGGAAGCCTTGTTTGTATCGGTGTGGATGACATTTCCGGTATTTACAAATGGTCCTATACGCACAACGGTGAGATAACCGAGTATGAAAAAGGCTCGGAGGGGTACGTTTCCAAAATTTATCTCAGCCGTGAAGGGGACTACACCGTAACGGCAACCGATATGCTCGGCAATACCTCGACCTTCGCATTTTCTATCGGCAACAGTGACAACACCACAATCAAAATCGGCGATCACAGCCTTTCCGATTCCGCACTCGGCGGTGACAGAACGGTTTACGAAAACGAAAAAGCCACGGCAACCCTCACGGGAGCGGGCAGTTTCGTCTTCCTCGTCGACGGCGAATATTACAAACTCACAACCGACGGCAGCAACCTTGTAAGCGTTTCTTACACCGTCGCCAAGGACGAAACAACCGGCGAGATTATCGCACTCGAAACAGACACCGTTTTGGCGGAACAACTCACCGAAAAGCCGGTTGTCATCAATTCTTATGTCTGGGGAACAATTTCGGCATATCGCAAAGACGGCAGTGTCACGGTTGAAATAGCCCTTGCCGAGCGGAGCGAAACCGACGTCAAAAAAGTTTCACTCTCTCTGCGTGTGCAGTCGGACGAAAGCACCGATGTCAAATATGCAGTGATTGCACTTTCGGACGAAATCTCCTACGCAAATTACACCTACGGCGACAAAACCGACACACTGTCGGAAACGCTCTACGTCAACTCCGGTTTCACGCTGATT
This sequence comes from bacterium, assembly GCA_963627065.1. Taxonomy (GTDB): domain Bacteria; phylum Bacillota; class Clostridia; order Oscillospirales; family CAG-272; genus UMGS1865. The sequence goes on from CAVGAA010000010.1 coordinate 11,582, forward strand.
GCTCCCGATGCAGGCAATACCTACCGCATTTATCACTCGGAAACCGACAACTTTGACAATGCGGACATCCGGTATTTTGACGCCGGTTGCTCTTATACCTGCGACAAAATGGGATTCTATCTCGTCGAGGTCTGCAACAGATACGGCAATCTTTCGCAGGTAAAAGTCTTTTATCGTAACGGCATTACCGTTGTTCGCCGAGTCGAATATGCGGACGGTGAGGGGAAAACCTATTCGCCGAGTTATACGGGCGACCTTTATTCCAATGAGAGTATATCGCTCACGGTTTACGACGAAGTGACCGTAACATTGACAAAAGACGGCGTCACGGCAACCCCGACAAAACTCGAAACGGCGGACGGTGTGACAACCGTCACGGTTTACGGGGACGGCGAATATGCAATCACGGTGACTGACATTTACGGCAACAGCGTAACGATACCTGCCCATATCGTCAGGAAAACCTACGATTGCCGTGACATCGGGATGGGCGGTTTCAACGAAAAAGCCCTGCGATTTGACGAGGGCTACACCAATCAAAAAGTATTCTTCGAAATACACGACGTTATTGCGGTTGATGCAAGTGTTACGCAAAAAGTCGCCTCGATTACGGTCGAAAAGGACGGGGAAAAAGTCCTCATTTACGATTCCGTTTCCGAAACGCCGACTGCTCTGAACACCGATTACAGAATCGGCGATGACGGCGACGGTACCTATACCGTGACATTCCGTGATATTTACGGCAACAGTCTGATAAAAGAAGTTCACTATCAATCGCAATCGCCTCTCACGGTGTCGAGAGTGACGAGAAGTTCGGCGGAAACCGTTTATACTCTTGACAGGGAAACTTTGGAAAAGGGCATTTGGAGCAACAAAACCGTAACTTTCTTCACCACCGCATCCGAATATCGCTTTACGATCAACGGCGAGAGCAAGGATATTCCGCTTTCCCTCACGTTCCCGACCGAATCGGATACCGGCAAAATCGAATATACCGTCACATACCTTGACGAATACGGTTTCGAATATACCTTCAAATGTACGCTCATGCGTGCCGAGGTCGAAATTCACACGGACGGTATGACGGTTCGGGACGATGTCACGAAAGATCCGGTTTCCGTCACCTTCGATTCCTCCTACACTGCGGAAATTTTCATCGGCGGAGTTTCGTACGGAGCATACACGAGCGGAACGAAATACCTCACGGACGGTCTGTATACCTTTACGGTCACCGACCTCGCAGGCAACGTCCGCAACTACACGGTCAAGCGTGACAGCATCGTGGAATATGTCTTCTACACCGAGACAAAGGACGAAAAACTCGTAAACGGCGAAGTTTCTAACGCAAATCGCATCAATTTTGCACCTTTGAACGGAGATTCCGTGTCTTATTTAGCGGTTTACCACAACGGAGTCGAAATAGAGGACTACGAATCTTCGACTTTCTCCGAAAGCGGAGAGTGGAAAATCCTGCTTACCGACGAAATGGGTAACAAAGATTATTTCTGCTTCTACCTTGTCAACCACGCACTCATCTCCTTCGATTACAATACCCCCGAGGGCTTTACCGTGACCGATATGACCTACGATGCAGGTACGGGCGTAAAATATGACAGTCTCGACCTTGTGGATGTCTATGACACCTATTCGCACATTGCATTCGAAGAAACCGGCGAATATCGGGTGGTCCTCACCTCCGATATCACGGGACATTCCTTCGGCTTTACGGTAACAATCGACAAAACCGTTCCGGAAATTCTTCTCACCGGCGTTACGGCAGGTGAAACGACCAAGCAGAATGTTACGATTTCGGGCGTTCATTCGGGCGACACCGTCTACATTTACCGTGACGGCGAACTCGTGAAAGAGGTCAAAGTCACATCGTCCGCCGATGTACCGCAGATTACCGAAAAGGGCAAATACAAAATCGTCGTCGTGAACGAAGCGGGCGGTTCAAGCAGTGTCGAATTCACAAGAACTTACACCGCAAATGTTGCGACAAGCGTTCTTATCATCATTGTTATCGTAGCAATCGTTATCGGACTTTTCGCAGGATTGCTCTTCCGCAAGAAGTCAAGAATCGAATAATTCTTTCGGCATTTCCAATTTCCGTACTCAAATTATTTACATATAAGGAGACAAAATTATGTTCGCAAAAGTTTCTCAATTTTTGGCAATCAAGCAGAGCGACCTCGAAGGAATCGTCAAGCCGATTACCGACCTCTGCTATGCGATCGTTCCGGTGCTTCTGACCGTTGTCGGTGCAATCGGTGCAATTTACTGCATTCTGCTCGGCGTGAAATACGCAAGAGCGGACGAACCGCAGGAACACGACAAAACGAAAAAGGCATTGAAGAATGCAATCATCGGATTCGTCCTCATTTTCGTTCTTCTCGCAATGCTCCAAGTCGGACTCACCGTGTTTGAAAACTGGTGGCAGACCTACGAACCTTAATGCACAAAAATCTTATAAGGAGACAAAATTATGTTCGCAAAAGTTTCTCAATTTTTGGCAATCAAGCAGAGCGACCTCGAAGGAATCGTCAAGCCGATTACCGACCTCTGCTCCGCAATCGTTCCGGTGCTTCTGACCGTTGTCGGTGCAATTGGTGCAATTGGTGCAATTTACTGCATTCTGCTCGGCGTGAAATACGCAAGAGCAAGAGCGGACGAACCGCAGGAACACGACAAAACGAAAAAAGCTTTGAAGAATGCAATCATCGGATTCGTCCTCATTTACGTTCTTGTCCGCATTTTCGTTCTTCTCGCAATGCTCCAAGTCGGGCTTACCGTGTTTGAAAACTGGTGGCAGACTTATGAGCCTTAACATTCGAAAGATTGCTTGCCTCCTTTCGGTCATTCTGCTCTGTTTCAGTTCACTCACGGGATGTTTTCCGGATCTCGGCAATATTTCCGATTCTGCCGACTATGAGAGCAAATTCCCGACAGTAGGGCTTATCAGAAAGAATCTTTCGATCGAAAATCTCTCGGTCACGGATCTTTACAACGACAATGCAGTCAATCATTTTAATGATTCCGATTTCGTTCCGCCGACCGAGAGCAACGCCTATCGCTATATGGGCGTATTCGCAGGCGAGGACGTAAATGTCAAAGAATTTGCACTCTATCTCAGGTCGGAAACCGATGTCACGCTTGAAATTTCGGTTTATTGCTTGTCAAAATTGCCGACTAAAATCGCAACCGGCGAGAGCGATGATTGGGAAACCTACACCAATCCCGACACCGGAGTCGAGGAAACAAGGCTCAAATCATTTGACGAACCGACATCCGACAAGGCAGTGGCAAAACTGACTTTGACACTCAAAGCGAATGTTTGGAACTCGTTTACCGTCACGTCATGGAATATCGGCGGTACAAGGTCGGATACCGTCACCGTTCCTGAGAACCATTGCCTGCTGTTCAAATTCGAAAACAACTGCGTCGGGTATGACAAAGACGGCAAAAAACAAGATGCCACGCCGGCAGTATTCTGTATGACGGCAATGCTGATTTATGTGAAATAGGGGAAATACTATGTTCGATTGGTTTTGGGAATTTCTATACAGCATCACAAAATCCATTCTGCGGATCATAGACGGGCTTATGGCTTGTGCCAATAAACTCTGCGGAATCGATTCCATAACGGTTGACGGTACCGAAACGGATTTTCTGTCCTATCTGCTGAAAAGCAAGCAGGTTTGGACGGCTTTTACGGTTGCCGCCTGCATCGGACTGATTGTACTGGTATTTTTCACCATTCTGGCAATTCTTCGCCTGATTGTCAAGGAAAAACCGGATATGACACCGGCACAGATCTGCGTCAAGGCCTTCAAAAGCGTTTTGATGTTTCTCTTCCTTCCGGCAATCATGATTGTCAGCGTGTGGGTTGCGAACATTTTCATGCAACAACTCTACAAAGCGACATTGGCAGGCAGTAGCAGTATCGGCAATTTCCTTTTCACGGCATTCGGTGAGAATGCTTGGTACAATCCCGACAACGCAACGGATTTTCTGAACGGTACGGCAAGTTTTGAGGATACCGCAACGGTCAAAACCTACCTTGAACTCAGCAATTTCGATTTCTTTGCTTCTTGGGTGACCGGAGCGGTGGTGCTTTGGAATCTCGCATGGGCATTATTGGTCTTTGTCGACCGTGCCATTTCCATTGTCATTCTTTATATTTTGTCGCCTTTCTCGGTTGCATCTTCCGTCCTCGATGATGGGGCTCACTTCAAACTTTGGCGTGAGCAGGTCCTGACAAAATTCTTCGTCGGATTCGGTACGATTCTGGCACTCAACATTTACTGCCTGATAGTCCTCCTGATTATGAATTCTTCGGTGCAGTTTTTCGACAATTCCTTCCTCAACTACCTCTGCAAAATTCTCTTTATCTTGGGCGGAGCGGTAACCATGAAAAAAGCCATGGCACTGGTCGGTAACCTTGTATCGAGCGGAGGAGGTAGCAACGAACTCCGAGATACCGCATTTTCCGGCAATCCGCTTATGGGCGGTTTGAAAACGCTGGCAGGCGTTGCCGCCAAACCCTTTACGTGGGGCGGTAGCCGTATCGGAAATGCCGTCAACAGAGGTATTGAAGATAAAATCGGTAACAAACTGTTCGGTAGCCATTACGGCGGAGGCCGTGACGGTACAACCGGTGACCGCAACTCGATTGAAGGAGCAGGGGAAAACGGCGAGGGAAATGCCAACCACAACAATCCGGACGAGCGGAACGGCGGTGATGTCAGACAAGTTCTCTTGGGCGAAATCAACGATGACGATAACGAGCCGAACAGACAGAATAACAACCAAATGCCAGTCAACAACAACAACCTTGACGCAAATCGGCAGAATGTCGTTGTCAACGCTATGAACAATGGGCAGAACAACGAAAACAACAACGCCAACAACAACGAAAATTGAGGGGAGTAGAGATAAATGCGAATCATTCCGAAAACCGCCAAGGTAAAAGTCGAATTTTTCAAAAACATATCGGTCACCGATATTATCATCGCTCTTGTCGGAGCAATTCTCGAAGTTCTGCTCTTCCTCTCGAACATCGGAACGGCAAAATACTTTTTGATGCTCTTTCTGCTTTGTCCGATTGTGGCATTATACCTGCCGTATAACGGCGGTCGGTTCTATATGTTCTTTGTCGACTTCGTCAAATATCTTTTCTCGGTCAAAAAATATTCCTCGGACTATAAAACGGCATCCACCGACATTTCCAATTTCATCGCATTTCGCGACGTCAAAGACGGCTATATTGTCTTTGGCGACTATTACGCAGGCGTGTTGGAAATCGATCCCCGTGAATTCCGCCTGCTGTCCGGTTACAGGCAGGACCAGATTATCGACAAAGGATTCGGGAAAATCATTCGGAGTATCTCCGGAAAGAGCCGTGCGAGCCTCGTCAAAATTGACCGCAAACTCACCTTTTCCGAATATGTCAAAAAAGAGGACGAAAAGCGTGAAACGCTCAAAAAAATCTTCGAGGCAGGGGCTATCAACGAAGAGGAACTGAACGCAAGAAACAAAATTATCGATGACCGTATCGGCATTTACAAAAATCTCGATGAAAAGAACACGATCTACCGCCCGTTTTATTATCTGGTTGTCTACGATTCGGACAAAACCGCCATTTCCGAGATTCTCGGGAATGCCGTTCCGGTCTTCGCCGATAACGGTATGCAATCGCACATTCTGGGCGACAGAGAGCTGTACATTTTCTTGAAATATCAATTCACGTCAAATTTCAACGAGAGCGACATCGACCTGCTCTCACCTGAGGAACGCCTGCGTTGGGCAATTCCGAAAGATGTGCAATTCACTCCGCAAAAAACATATATCGACGGTGTCGAAACCTATAATTACACCGTCACCGGCTACCCCGTGACCGTTACGAATGCGTGGGGTTATCGCATTTTCAATATGGAAGACGTCAAGGTCGTTATGAATCTTGAACCATACGAAAAATCAAAAGCCGTGCGAATGATCGACCGCTCTTTGCAGGAACTTATGAGCCAAAGCGAGCAGTCCTACCGTGCAAGTTCGATTATCGACAAGCAAACGCACATCAAAACGCTGGTCAACCTGCTCCAGATGTTGCAGAACGATAACGAAACACTCTTCAAAGTGACACTGCATTTCACTGTCTACTCCAAGGGCGAGGGCAACCGCAACGTCAAAAAACGCATTCGCCGTATTACCTCCGAAGAGGGCTTTGAAATTGCGGACAATTTCTGCCGTCAGCGTCAGGCGGTCATTTCTTCCAACCTTTCCGCCTACGATGCCATGCCCGAAAACAGCCGTGCCATTCACTCGTCCACGGTTTCCGCTTGTTTCCCGTTCGTTCTTTCGTCGGTTATGGACAAAGACGGCATTCTCTTGGGCGAGAGCAGGGGATTCCCCGTGATTGTCGATTTCTTCTGCCGGAACAACGAAAGAGTCAACTCGAATATGGTCATTATGGGACGCTCCGGTTCAGGCAAATCTTTTGCGACCAAAGCTATGCTCGCACAACTCTCGGTCGAAAACAGTAAAATCTTTATTCTCGATCCGGAGGACGAATACGGTTTTCTTGCCAAAAACGTCGGCGGAAAACTCATAGACGTCGGCACGGCAACCGAAGGGCGAATCAACCCGTTCCACATCATTACCTCGCTCGAATCGGACGAAAGTGCCGAGGGAGCAAACAATTTCAGCGTGCATCTGCAATTCCTCGAACAGTTCTTCCGTGAAATTCTGTCGGGTATCGATGCACAGTCGCTCGAATATCTCAACAACTTAATTGTCGAGGTCTACGCCGAAAAAGGCATCAATCCGAGGACAGATCTTTCGGCACTCAAACCCGAAGACTACCCGATTTTCGACGACCTTTACAACCTCATTTGCAAAAAACTTCAAACGGTGACCGTCAATTACGACATCGAAAACCTGCGGATCCTCAAAAACTTTATCGCAAAGTTTTCGGGCGACGGTCGGGATTCCGTTCTCTGGAACGGTGCATCCTCTCTGTCGGTCAAAGAGAATTTCACAGTTTTCAATTTCCGTTCGCTCCTTTCCAACCACAACCAAGCAATCGCAAACGCCCAAATGCTTTTGGTCCTGCGTTGGCTCGATAACGAAATCATCAAAAACCGTGATTTCAACCTCAAACACAACACGAACCGCAAAATCATCGTCGCAATCGACGAGGCACACGTCTTCATCGATCCGAAATACCCCGTGGCACTCGACTTTATGTTCCAGCTCGCAAAGCGAATCCGCAAATACAACGGTATGCAGATTGTCATCACGCAGAATATCAAGGACTTTGTCGGCAGTCAGGACATCATCCGCAAATCGACCGCAATCATCAACGCCTGCCAATATTCCTTCATTTTCTCACTGTCGCCGAATGATATGGACGACCTCTGCACACTTTACGAAAAAGCCGGTAAAATCAATTCGGTAGAGCAGGATCAGATTGTCAACAACGAAAGAGGACACGCATTCATCATCACCGGACCGCAGTCGAGAACGAATATTTCCATTATCGCATCCGAAAAACTGCGGAAATCCTTCGAATAAAAATGAGCGAAAAACTGTATTTTGAAGAACGGTTGGCAGACTACCGCAGGACGGGAGACGATGCCGTACGGCAGGAACTTTTCAAATCCGTCTATGATGCCTATTTCAAACTTGTGTGGTTCTGTGCCTATTCACTGCTCGGCAACAAAGAGGACACCGACGAAATCTCGGACGATGTTTTCATTGCATTCTATAACCGAATGGACAAAACCGAGATTGCAAACGTCAAATACTACCTCACAAGGTCGGCACGAAATCTGTCGCTCAATCGCCTGCGTGACCGCAAAACGGTCGAGGAACTGAATGAAAATCTCGCATACGAACATACCTATTGCGAGGGAAGCGGGGCAATGGAAGCCATTCGTGCGAAAACCACGAAAGAAGAATTTTCACTTCTTTGCCTGCACATTCTTGAAGGGTATTCCTTGGTGGAAATAGCCGAAAAAAGACACACGTCGGTCAATACGCTCAAAAGCCAATATCGCCGACTGGTCGGGAGGTTGAAAAAAGAATTGGGAGGATTCAACGATGAATAGTATGGAAAACGCAATCGGTTCCATGAACATCGAAAACCGATATGACATTGTAATGCAAAAAATCGCACTCTCGCAAAGACGGGAACGCATAACCGTTCCGGAGGCGTTAAACCGGAATTCCAAAAAAGTTGCCGATGTCGGAAAATCACCGACACCGAGTCACGATTTGAAAAAATAATCGTCCGTTTGCACCCGTTTACACGGGAATCGTGTCTTAATTCATGTAAAAAATCTTATAAAAACCGAGCAGAAAGAGGATTGCATTATGAACCTATTGAAATCGATTGACGGAGAAGCATTGCATACGGCAATGCGGAATGCCCTGAAAATTCAGCAGAAATTTGCAAAAATCACGGCATCGCATCCGCAAGAGAAAAGTCTTATCAATATGAGTAAAATCGACCCCCGTGACATTGCCGACCTTGCGATTATGCTGAATTATGAGCGTAAATTTGCAGGAACCGGCGAGGAAATGAGTGACGAAGAATTCGAAACGGAATCCGTCAAAATTATCAATGCGTTTGCCCATAATGACAGGAATGCAATTTTTGCATACCTCGACAGGTGGATGGCATTTGTTGCGAATTACAATCCGCCGGAACATATCAAAACAGTTGACGAAGCACTGGAAAACTTTATCTACCTGCGGGCACAGCAGTCACTCGGTGTCACAAAAATGTATGAATATCCGGACTATGTCGCAAGTCGCTATCCGGACGAAAAATCTCTTGCAAAATTGCAGAAAATGCAATCTGAAGTTACGTTGCAGGAACACAATTCCAACCCTCTTTATCATGAGCACGGTGTCATTGCACAGTTCGAAACCATTCAGAAATACGACAATGCCGATGCGGAGGAAATGAAGAGAATTAAAACCGAAGGGCAGATTTATGCCTCTCTCAAACCGGAATGGGATCCTCATCTGCAATTTGCGGAACATTTGTTGAACGAGCTTGAAAAGACCGACGACGTTGTCGGTACAGAGCAGGCAGGCATTGCAAAGGTGACCTTACCGGAATGGTTAGGACCTAAGAAAATCGATGATTTCCATACCACAATCCGTTCGGTTGTCGGTGCTACGCAAACGGGATTCGGCTTGATTCTGAAATATGAAAAACTCGGTACAATGCGTGATCTCGGTCTGTATAAGCTTTTCTTCATTGACGGAGTCAACGTATTTGATAATTTGCCCGAGCCTAAAAAATTGGAAGATGCACAGAGAACCGTTGTCAATGCCCTGATCAATCAAACCGGCGTTGTGACAATGGCACAGCCGTTTGAAATCAACGGAAAATTCTCTTACCGTGTAGATGTTCTTGATGTTCGAAACGGAAACGACAAACCCGAATACGTTGCAAAAATGCAGACCTACGGCAACGAAGAGGCGAGAAAAGAACTTTACAAAACGGTTGAAAAGAGCCTGACACCGTATCTCGAAAATATCCGTGAGCTTGCAAACCAAGATTTTACCGAGGATATGAAGAAAAGGGCGGAGGACAATCGGCAACAACCGCCGAAGTCCGCTGTTGACGTGCGAGACAAAAATTTCGGTTCTGCATTCTTTATCCTCGATAATATCCGTGATGCATTCAGTAAATATGCGACAGATCAGCTTCCTCTTTATGACCTTTCCGGAATCGATGTCCGTGATTTTAATGATATTGCTCTGGTTACAAGACTGGCAAAAACGCTCGGTGTCGGTGACAGAGACCTGTCCGATGCGGAATATAAAACCGAAATTGCGAATATGATCAAAGCATTCGGAACGCATGACCATACGGCAATGAAACCGTATCTCGACAGAATGTATTCCTTTATCGAGAATTATAAATTGCCGAGTACGATCGAATCGACAAACGATATTTTGCGTGCGGTGACTTACCTGCGTTTGCAACAGACAAGCACTGTCAAATCCGAAGAAAATCCTTGGTACATCGAAGAGAAATACCCGACTGCCGTCGATAAAGCAAGATACAGTGCATTTGAACAGAGCTATTACATTGAATATCAGCGTGTCGATTTTGCATTGAAGCTGTCTACCGGAGTAAATTTCGGCACCAGTACCAAACGCTATTCGGAAGTTTTTGCAACCTACAAAGCCGACATGAAAGCGGACAATCCCGCAAACGATCCCTATCTCACACGGGAGGAACTCGCCTACACGCAGACAACGAGACACTACACGACCGAAAGACAGGCGATGCTCGCAACCGCAGATACAGCCGACAAGAGTTATATTTTCAAAACGGTTTTGCCGGATGAGGCAATGGCAATGAGCGGTGCGGTTGCCGATGAAGGCGAATTCACCGAATCGGCAAAAGTATTTTACAGAGGATTCCTTGCAAATATTTATCCGAGCGATTTTTCGGACACTACGGTTCTCAAACGGTACGGCTTTACGAACAGTTTCGGGGAAGATGCATTGCGACTGATGTTTATTGACGGTAAGTCGGTTTACGATTCAGTCTTTGCGAAAGGCGAAAAATTCAGCCTTGACTCCTTGTATCGCGGATACAAAATGATTTTCTCCGCCATGATCAATCAAACGGGGCTGGTACAGATTGCACATTTGCAGGAAGAGAACGGCGAACTGAAAGTTGAACTCAATACGCTTGATGTTTCCTCAAACGGAAAATTCAAATCCGAGTACGCCTCCAAACTTGCGGAATTTGAGAGCAATACGCAGGTGAGATACGATGCAATCAAAGAGCATATCACAACCGCATGTATCGAAAGCAAACGTGCTTTGGATGCCGAAAAAGAGAGAATCGAAAAAGAGAAGGAAGCCCGCAAAGCCGAAGGACGCAAACAGGAAACCGAACGGTATCTTGATGAGCAGAAGGGATTCGAAGACGATTTGCTCAATTTGGGCGATGTCTTCCAAACGAGAGATTTCGATGTCGACGGCGTGATAGAGAAAAACGGAGTCGATAAAAACCAAAGCCGTGTCTTTGCATTTAACCGTTCCGTTATTTTGCAGGGAATGTTGCATGAAATTGCCAACTTTACGAACTGCGAAATCGAAGTCAATGAGTTTCTCAATCGGCTTGCAATGACATTTGACGGTCAAGATTTCGATAAAGAGAGTTATAACAATGCATGGCGTGAACTTTGGAAACAGGCAATCGAAGGTTTGAATTCCAATGCCGATTCCATCGATTACGAAAAGTCCGTTCCGTATTCCTACACAACAAGTATGGTTGAACGGTTCATGAAAGGGGCTCTCAAACTTTACGGTCACGAGAATGCCGATGTCGATCTGTTCGGCGGAATGACACTTGATGAAATGACCGGTTACATCGTCGAGAATGTACCGACATGGGAAGAAAAGCACCAGAACGATTATTTCAGCAAGTTAAGCCCGAAACAACTGCTCGATATGCCGACCGTCGAAGAGCAGTTTGCTCTTTGGAAAAAGACACCGTTGCAATCCTACCGCAATCTCACGGGTGTCAAAGTCGATAAAAAATACCTCAACGAGAACAATCATTTCAACGCCGAAGGCAAAAAATGGGTGTCCGATAAACTCATTTCCTTCTATGACAGAATCAATCTCATTGCGAACGCACTTGACGGTTCGACACTCGAACATACCGATGAAGAAACCCTCCGCCGTGAAATGCACGAATTTGCCGAGCAAATCAAAGGCGTAATTCTCAGCATCAAGGTTTACAACGAGGAGCAAATCAACGAGAGAACCGGAAATAAACTGCCGGTCGAAAAGGATCTTGAAAAATTCCGTACGAATATCGGCAGAATGATCGAAGTCGAGGAGCAACTCAAAACCGAGCATCGGGAAGCGTATCAAAGAGGCGAGGAAAGACAGTGGAACAACCTTGCAGGCTCCGAAATGGCACTCGGCGAAAACGAAAATCGCCCCGAACGCCAAATCGGTATCTTTGATGAAGTACTGCTCGAAGAACGGAAGGAAGCAAGTCAGGCACGCAAAGCGGAGGCACAGGCTCGTCAGGAAAAAGAGAACACAATACGCCACGCAATCGTCCTCAATTTCACAACCTTCAAGAACGGCAGATATTCCAAGCCGAAGAACGATCCGGCATCCGCATTCTCCATTGCGGTTGACAGTCAATACAGCCACATCGATGATATGATTTTCGCAAGGCCCCGCCGTGTCAGAAATTACGAACGGTTGAACAAAGCGGACGTCAACGTCAGCATTGAACTCGAAGGCGAACAGAAGAACCTTGCGGATGAATTCGCATACAAGACCGGTGTCAAAATCAATCCGGATCAACTCCAATTCGTCCTCTCGAATTTCATCGAGCAGAACAAGAGCAGTAACGGTCTGAGTGTCGATACCAACGCACTGGGACTGCAATACCGCCTTCTCACCGCCGATCTCTACCTTGTGGCACTCAATAATCTCAACCGCCGTGCGGTCAAAAACGGCGAAACAATCACGGCAGATCAGATGACCGAAACCTACGATATGCTCAACAAGATGATGAAGAACTCCGCAAAGGCTTGTGCATATCCGGAAAATCTTCCGAACGGTGAATTGACGAAAGAAGAACGCTTCAATTTCCGCAACAATTTCACCGAACGCCTCGTCCCGAAAGACAGCAGGCAAATGGCAATGCGTACAATGCAGGCAACCACAAAGGGCTTTGATTTCGGAAAATCCGGTTGGAACACCGCAATGGGTTACACCGAATTTCTGAATGTTATCAACAACGCCAAGAGCCGTCTGAACGACAACGAACTCCAAACGCCGGAAGGGCAGAAGAAAGTCGCACAGATGTACGAGGCAATGGTGCATTACAACAATTCGAGAACCGGTTGGTCGAAATTCGTCAATTTCCGCAAGAACAGAAAAGAACTCGAAGCAATCGCAAGATTCAAGGAAATCGCTCTTGCAAAATCGGGACTTACAGAGCGTGAATTCAACGAGAAAACCGCCGTTACCGAAAATGAAGGTTGGACAAAACTCAAAAACGACATCTCCACCGCAAAACTTGCAGAAAACAACGAGGCAAGACAAAACGAACAGCAGGCACAACGGCAAAACGAGGTCAACCGTCAGGTCGAACGGCTGAATGTCCGTGAAGCAGAGAACAAAAAGGTCGAAAAGCGTGAGCAGGTGAAGAAAGAAGAAGAGCATCGGATAGAAGTGCAAAACAATGCACCGAAAAAGTAAATAAACCGTTAAGCAACAACCCGAATGATATTCCGTAACTGCTATATCGATATATACAATACGGATATGCAAAAATAGACAGTTCACAAAACGCACTTTTTGTGATAAAATGGTATATAGAGAAAACTCTGAATTTTTGCAGGAGTGTGTCGAATGGAACTGTCACGTGCAACAATGGGCAGATTGCCGGAATATTTGGGTTATTTGCGGAAATTGCCTGCGGAAACGCAAAATGTTTCCGCCACCGCAATTGCACGGGCGTTGCATCTCGGCGATGTGCAGGTCCGCAAGGATTTGTCTGCGGTCTGCGGAACGGGAAAGCCGAAAATCGGTTATAACGTCGCAGAACTTTTGCAGGCACTCGAATCGACTGTCGGGCAGAATGCGGGATGCGAAGCAATCATCGTCGGAGCGGGCAGGCTGGGAACGGCTCTGCTCGGCTTCGGCGGATTTTCGGAATATGGTCTGAATGTCACGCAGGCATTCGACAAACAACCGTACGACAATCCGGCGGTAAAACCGATGAACGCTCTGCCGGAATATTGCAGAACGCACCAAGTCGAAATCGGCGTTATCACCGTCCCACCGCAATCGGCACAGGAGGTCGCAGACCTTTTGGTCGAAAACGGAATCAGGGCAATCTGGTGCTTTGCTCCGGTTCGACTGCAACTGCCGGACAGCGTGACCGTGCAATACGAAAATATGGCACTTTCGCTCGCCCATTTGCACCAAAAAGTCAGAAATCGTTAAATTACAGGCTTTGGAGGAAACCCTTATGAATCCCGACAGAATCATAGCGGTCAGAAACAGCAAAACCGTCTACCGTGACGGCGAATATTGCTTGAAAGTTTTCGGAAATTCCTACTCCAAAGCCGATATTTTTGCCGAGGCACTCAACCTCGCACTGGTCGAAGAAACCGGACTTCCCATTCCAAAACTGCACGAAGTCACCCGAATGAACGGCAAATGGACAATCGTCACCGATTATATCAAAGGGAAGAGCCTTGCACAGTTGATGCGTGAAGATTTTTCCAAAAAAGACGAGTACATCAACCGTTTTGTCGACCTGCAACTCGAAGTTTTTTCGAAAGTCTGTCCGAGACTCCCGAAAATGCGTGACAAAATGAACCAAAAAATCGCTATGACCGATTTTGACGGCGAAACGAAAACAAAACTTTTTGCCATGTTCGATACACTGCCGGAGCATGAAAAACTCTGTCACGGCGACTTCAACCCGTCCAATATCATCGTCACCGACGACGGAACACCGTATATTCTCGACTGGTCACATGCCACAAGAGGCAATGCATCGGCGGATGTGGCAAGATCCTATCTCTGCTTTTGGTTGGCAGGGGACATTGACGGGGCGGAACGCTATCTGAAAAAATTCTGTGAAAAATCGAATACCGAAAAGCGGTATATCGAAAACTGGATGCCTTTGGTTGCCTCGGCACAGACGGTCAAGAGCAACGAACGGGAACGGGAATTTTTGCACTCGTGGGTTAAATTTTGATTTTGTAAGCAAAAATATTTTTATTCTAAATATTTCAATATAGAAAGAGAGAACAATCATGAAAGTTACGGTTTGTATCGGTTCGTCCTGCCACATCAAAGGATCGCGTCAGGTGGTGGAGCAGTTGCAGAATCTCATCGAAAGCGAAAAAATCGGCGATAAAGTCGAACTCGGCGGAACATTTTGTATGGGAAGATGTCAGGAAGGCGTCTGCGTGACGGTAGACGATGCATTTTTCTCGGTCACCCCCGATACCGTTGACGAATTCTTTGCAAAAGAAATCAAAGGCAAGGTCACGGCATGATTTTTGTTTCGGTTTGTGTCGGTTCGTCCTGCCACATCAAAGGTGCACCGGAAATTGTCGAAATGATGCAAAAGAATATCGCCGATTCCAAGTTGGAGGACGAAATCATTTTGTCCGGCAGTTTCTGCTCCGGTAAGTGCAACCGCATCGGTGTAACCGTTACCATCGGCGACGACATCTATACGGGCATCACACCCGCAACCTTCCGTGAATTTTGGGAGGGGAAGATTCTGCCTGCCGTCGAAGCGTCCAAGGAGGCATAAGCATGGAATGCTTGACACTGAAAAAGTCCAACTGCAAAAACTGCTATAAATGCATCCGCCACTGCCCCGTCAAATCCATTCGTTTTTCCGGAAATCAGGCTCATATCATCGGAAACGAGTGCATCCTCTGCGGTCAGTGTTTTGTCGTATGTCCGCAGGATGCAAAACAGATTGTTGACGAAACCGAAAAAGTGCGTGTCCTCATTCAGTCGGGCGATCCGGTCTACGTGAGCCTCGCACCGTCCTTTATTGCAAATTATAAGGGCATCGGAATCGCAGGAATGCGGAAAGCACTCAAAAAACTCGGCTTTGCGGAAGTCGAGGAAACTGCAATCGGAGCGAATATCGTCAAAAACGAATATGAAAAAATGCTCGAAGCGGGCGACCGTGACATCATCATCACGTCTTGTTGCCACTCCGTCAATCTCTTGATTCAAAAATATTTTCCGCAGGAACTGCTCTATCTGGCAGATGTCCTCTCCCCGATGCAGGCACACTGCCGTGACATTAAAAAGAGAGTCCCGAATGCGAAAACCGTCTTTATCGGTCCTTGCGTTGCCAAAAAAGACGAGGCACAGCACTATGAGGGCATTGTCGATGCGGTCCTCACCTATGAAGAATTGACCGCATGGTTCGAGCAGGCACACGTCAAACTTGAACCCGATATGGATACAACCGAGGAAAGCCGTGCAAGATTCTTCCCGACCACCGGAGGAGTCCTCAAAACCATGGCGAAAGACAAAACCGACTATACCTATATGGCAATCGATGGCGTTGAAAACTGCATTTCCGCTCTGCGTGACATCGAGCAGGGGAAAGTGCATAAATGTTTTATCGAAATGTCGGCTTGTGTCGGCAGTTGTATCGGCGGACCGGTTATGGAAAAGCATCACCGCTCGCCCGTCGCCGATTATATGGCAGTGTCAAATTATGCCGGCAAAAAGGACTTTGACGTTCCGCAACCGGAAAGTATGGAACTGCGGAAGCATTTCGAACCTATCGAACGGAGAAACGGTATGCCGAGTGAGAGCGAAATCGCCGACATTCTTCGCAAAATGGGCAAAACCAAACCGGAAGACGAACTCAACTGCGGTTCATGCGGTTACAATACCTGTCGGGAAAAGGCAATCGCCATTTATCACGGCAAAGCCGAAATTTCCATGTGCCTGCCGTATCTGAAAGAAAAAGCCGAAAGTTTCTCCGACTGCATCGTCAACAATACGCCGAACGGTTTGATTGTCGTCAACGATGCTCTGGAAGTTCAGCAAATCAACTCCGCCGCAAGAAAAATTATGAATATTCGCTCGGCATCCGACATTTTGGGTGATCAGGTTGTGCGGATTCTCGATCCGACAATCTTCCTGAAAGTACTCGAAACCAAGAGGAGCATCCGTGACCAGCGTGTCTACCTTGCCGAATATAAAAAATATGTCGAACAGACCGTTGTTTATGACTCGACCTATCAACTGCTTGTCTGCATCATGCGTGACGTGACCGATGAGGAAACCGAACGGGAAAAGAAAGAGGACATCAGTCGCAGAACGGTCGAAATCGCCGATAAAGTGGTCGACAAACAAATGCGTATCGTTCAGGAAATTGCATCGCTGTTGGGTGAAACCGCAGCCGAAACAAAAATTGCCCTGACCAAGTTGAAGGAGAGTATTTCCGATGAATGACCTTTGTGCCGACATCGGCTACCGAAGCATCAACCACGCAGGCGAACAACTCTGCGGTGACCATATCGACGTGGTCGAGCAGGGGGACAATTCGACCGTTATCGTACTGGCGGACGGTTTGGGGAGCGGAGTCAAAGCAAGCATTCTTTCAACCTTAACGTCCAAAATCATTTCCACTATGATGGCGGAGGGCTTGACGCTTGAAGACTGTGTCGAAACCATCGCCCAAACGCTCCCGATCTGCAGTGTGCGTGGCGTTGCATACTCCACGTTTACCATTCTGCATCTGGTCGACAATCGGGAAATGGAACTCATTCAGTATGACAATCCGTTGGTTATACTCCTGCGTGACGGCAAAAATTACGATTATCCGAAAACCGAAATGAACATCGGCGGTAAGAAAATCTATAAATCGGTTATCAAACTTTGCGAAAACGATATTTTCATCGCCATGAGCGACGGTTGCCCCCACGCCGGAATCGGTCTGGCGTACAACTTCGGTTGGAAACGGGAGGACATCATCGGGTTTATGGAAACGGTTGCAATTGCCGGTTATACCGCAAAAACACTGTCCACAATTCTCATTGATGAAGTCAATAAACTTTACGAGAAGAAACCGGGGGACGATGCAACCGCCTGCGTGGTAAGAATCCGCAAACGTGAACCGATGAACCTTTTGTTCGGTCCGCCGGCAAACCGTGACGATTGCAACCGCATGATGTCGCTGTTCTTCTCAAAAGAGGGTAAACACATTGTCTGCGGAGGCACGACCTCGTCAATCGTTTCCAAATATCTCGGCAAGCCAATCAAAGCAAGCCTCAACTTTATGGGGAGCGACATTCCGCCGACAGCCGAAATAGAGGGCGTTGACCTTGTCACCGAAGGCGTTATCACAATCAACCGTGTGGTCGAATATGCAAAAGACGCAATCGGCGAAAACAAAATGTACGAAAAATGGAGTTTCGGTCATGACGGAGCATCGCTCATCTGCCGAATGCTCTTCGAAGAAGCGACCGACATCAACTTCTTCGTCGGAAGAGCCGTCAATCCGGCACACCAGAATCCGGAATTGCCGATCAATTTCAATATCAAAATGAATCTGGTTAAGGAACTGTCCGAATGCCTGCGGAAAATGGGCAAACGGATCAAGGTCAGTTATTTCTAAACGGGAGAGAACATGAGAAAATTTGACACAAAAGTTCAGCATCTGAAATACAAAGTACTCAGGGAAGTGGCACGGGAGGCATGGGCAGGCAGATTGGCTCAAACCGCTATCGATATTCCGAAAGCCATCGTCCCGGGGAAAATTCCGACCATGCGTTGTTGCGTTTACAAAGAGCGTGCAATTCTGGCTGAAAGAGTCAAACTCGCAATGGGCGGAGATCCGGAAGATCCGAATGTCATTCAGGTCATCGACATTGCCTGCGACGAATGCCCAATGGGCGGTTATGAGGTAACCAACGCCTGCCGTGGATGTTTGGCACACCGTTGCGAGGACGTCTGCAAATTCGGTGCAATCACCTTTGATCAGAACCATGTTGCACACATCGACAAATCCAAATGCCGTGAATGCGGAAGTTGTGCAAAAGTCTGCCCGTACAGTGCAATTTACAACTACAAACGCCCCTGCGAAACGGCTTGCAAAGTCAAGGCAATTTCCATGGGCGACGAAAAGCAGGCTTGCATCAATTACGAAAAATGCATTTCCTGCGGAGCGTGTGTCTACCAATGCCCGTTTGGAGCAATCACCGATAAATCCTATATTCTTAAAGTCATCGACCTGCTCAAAGGCAGTAACAACGGCGAAAATTATAAAGTTTACGCCATTGTCGCACCGTCAATTTCCAGTCAATTCACCTATGCAAAATTAGGGCAGGTGATTACGGGACTCCGTGAACTCGGATTCCATACCGTAGTCGAGGCTGCATTGGGAGCGGATATGGTCGCACAGGCAGAATCGAAAGAACTTGCCGAAAAAGGATTTCTCACCAGTTCCTGCTGTCCTGCGTTTGTGGATTACATTCAAAAGAACTTCCCCGACCTTGTTCCGTTCATCTCGCACAACCTCTCACCGATGGCAACCATCGCAAAGTACTTAAAAGAACACGAGGAAAGTTGCAAAACCGTCTTTATCGGTCCTTGCACTGCAAAGAAAAAAGAGGTCAAGAAAGAGGAAATTTCCAAATATGTCGATACCGCAATGACCTTCGAGGAATTGCAGGCACTGTTCGACAGCCGTGACATCGACATTACCACTCTTGAAGAAGGTTGCCTCGACAATGCCTCCTATTTCGGCAGAATCTTCGCAAGAAGCGGAGGACTTACCGACGCCGTAGCCGAGGGAATCAAAGAGCAGGGGCTTGATTTTCTGCTCAAGCCTTGTGCCTGCGACGGAATTGAGCAATGCAAACTGGCACTGCTCCAAAAGAGCAAAGGCAAACTCGATGCCAACTTTATCGAGGGAATGGCGTGTGTCGGCGGATGCATCGGCGGAGCGGGATGCCTCACGCACGGTGAAAAGAACAAAGCCGAAGTCGACAAGTACGGCAATCAGGCACTTGAAAAGACCATTGCGGATGCCGTTTCCATGCTCAAATAATTTTATCATATCCTATACCGCAAGACCGTCGATTTTTTCGGCGGTCTTTGCCGTTTTTCTCAGAATAGCCCTTGAAAAAATCCGCCGTTCGTGATATAATAGGAGTAACAAAACGGAAAGGGAGAGTCAGGCGAATGGGGCAGGGAAAAATTTCCAAACGGGACACGGTTTTGCGTGTCGGTGCAATTCTGTCGGCAGTACTGTTTCTTCTTTATACAATACAAGATCCGCAACTTTCAACCGATCCGACAACGCAAACGATTCTCAAATCGCTCATTTCCCGTGTGATAGGCTCACTTGTTTTCCTGTTCGTCCTGCTTTACCTCCGCTATCGGCTCTTTTTCAAACCGGATTTTGCAAGCCTTTCGGCAATTCTGCCGTCCTTGGCGGTTGTCATAAACAATTACCCCATTCTGTCCGCCGTGCGTGGCGACCTCTATCTCACACGTGCAGACCTTGTACCGCTTTTTGCACTTGATGCACTTTTTATCGGTATTTTCGAAGAACTCGCTTTCAGGGGTGTTCTGTTTCCGATCCTGCTCGAAAAACGGCACAATTCGTCACGGCAGATTTTCAATACCACGCTCGTCACGTCCGCACTGTTCGGCTTGATACACCTCGTCAATCTCATCGAGGGGGCAGGCATCGGTGCAACGCTCCGCCAAGTCGGTTATTCGTTCCTCATCGGCGGAATGTGTGCAATTGTTCTGCTCAAAAGCGGAAATCTCATTTTTTGCATTCTCCTCCATGCGATTTTCGACTTTTGCGGTGGCATTTACGATCAATTGGGCGAGGGGACATATTGGAATGTTCCCACAATCATTGTAACCGCCGTTCTCGGCGTTGCGGTTTTTGCTTGGATGTTGTATCTTTTGTTCCGCATCAAGCCGGAGCAGGTCGATAAATTCTTTTCAAAAAACATAGGAGATACCGAAAATGAACACGGTTAAAATCAATAGCGGAAATACCCAAATGATCGCCCACAGAGGCGTGAGCGGTCTGGAAAAAGAAAACACGCTTTGTGCCTTTGTCGCTGCCGGAAACCGTTCTTATTTCGGAGTCGAAACCGATGTACACAGAACCGCGGACGGCAAATTCGTCATCATTCATGACGACAACACGAAACGGGTAGCAGGGGACGGGCAGTATTGCGAGGTCGAAAAAGTCGGAATGGACGTCCTGCGTCACGTC
Source organism: bacterium (assembly GCA_963627065.1). Lineage (GTDB taxonomy): Bacteria > Bacillota > Clostridia > Oscillospirales > CAG-272 > UMGS1865. The sequence goes on from CAVGAA010000010.1 coordinate 32,394, forward strand.
AAACTGCATGACATCGACGACACGGCAGGGAGAGTCGACCTGCGTTTGCCGACATTGCTTGAATATATCAACTGTTGCAAAAAATACGAAAAAATTTGCGTTCTCGAACTCAAAAACCGCATTCCGACCGAAGATATAGGCAAAATCATTGACGATATTCGCTCCGTTCAATACCTCGACCACGTCATTTTCATCAGTTTCAACAAAGAAAATATGGTTGATATGCGACAGATGTTGCCGAATCAACCTCTGCAATTCCTGACCTCCGCCGAACTCGACGACGATATTTTGAATTTCCTTTTGGAAAATCATCTGGATTTGGATGTCTATTATAAACGTCTCACCGAAGACTGGGTAAAGAAACTCCACGCAAACGGCATCAAAATCAATGTCTGGACGGTCGACAAAGCCGAAGACGGCGAAAGACTCGCCTCGTGGGGCGTCGATTATATAACATCGAACATTTTGGAATAATTACCGCAAATAAAATTGCAAGAAAAACAAAAAAAGGGGCTGTCGCAAAATTCGACAGCCCCTTGCTGTATTATTCAGAGGTTAGTTTTCCGGAACTATCAAGCCGTACGCCCCGTCACGCCGTGCATAAACCACGCAGGTTTTACCGTTCTCGCCGTTGTTGAAAACAAAGAACTGATGTCCCAAAAGATTCATTTGCAGAATCGCCTCATCGGGAGTCATAGGCTTAACGGAGTAAGTTTTCGTGCGGATAATCGTTTCATTGTCTTCGGTATCGGGTTCTTCGATTGCCTCAAAGAAACCCTCGTCCGCAATTTCAAGCCCTCCGGTGCGGAGTCTTCTTGCTACTCGTGTTTTGTTCTTGCGAATCTGCCGTTCGATATTCTCAACCGCTTCATCGAGTGCCGTGCGGAAACTGTCTGCCCCGACCTCACTCCGAAAGAGTGTGCCGACGGCGGTAATGGTGATTTCGAGATTTTTCTCATTATGTTTGCAGGAGAGCGTGACGGTTGCATCCGCCTCTCCGGAAAAGAACTTGTCAAGTTTGGCGAGTTTGCGTTCAATCTGTTCTTTCATCTCGTCATAAACGTTCATCTGTCTGCCGACTACGGTAATTTTCATGGTGCGTACCACCTTTCTATTATTTTACGGCTATCGGTTCACCGCACTTAAAGTATACCACAAAAAAATCGGTTTGTAAAGATACTACAAAAAAATTCTACGTTTTCCACAAAAAATTGGCATACTTGTTGTTCAAAATGACGAATAATCGGTTGCAGGACTTGACAAAAGAACGCTTTTGTGTTATAATATAGAAAAAGAACCGAAAATCGAAAGGCACGCACGCATGGAAGAAAAAACGACACACGTAATTTTGGTACGGCACGGGCAGAGTGTAGGCAACGCCGAGCATTTTATCTGCGGTCAGGACGATGTACCGTTGACGGCACTCGGCATCGCTCAGGCGGAGCGAACCGCACTTTATCTCCGTAATCGCAAAATTGACAAAATTTATTCCAGTGACCTTATACGTGCAATGCAGACGGCAGAACCGACCGCCAAAATGCACAATCTGCCGATTATTCCCGAAGTGGGACTGCGTGAAATCGATGTCGGACTTTGGCAGGGAATTCCGGTCGGCGAGGCGAATATCAAATTTGCGGAAAGTCGCAAAATTTGGAACGAAAATATCGGATTGGCTCATCCGGAAGGTGGGGAATCGATTGCCCACTTGGCAGAGCGTATCAAAGCGACTGTCGAAAAACTCGTCCGTGAAAACGAGGGGCTTTGTATCGCACTCTTTACGCACGCCGGAGCGGTTCGCTCCATGGGTTGTTATTGGCAGGGCATTCCGATTCCCGAAATGGTAAAATTACCTTGGGCGACAAACGCATCGGTGAGCGAGGCGGACTATCTTTCGGACGGCTCGGTCCGCATGATTTGTTACGGCTACGATAAGCACCAAACCGACACCGAACCTCCGCTTACCAACACGTCACTTTGATGAAAAATCTCGGACTTTACATCCACATTCCGTTCTGTCGGAGCAAATGCCTCTATTGCGATTTCTGTTCTTTTCCGCATCAAAAAACGGAAATAATCGAAAAATATGTAAAAAGGATTGAAAATGATCTCATTTTGCACTCGCAGAAATGTTCCGGTTACCGAATCGACACCGTCTATTTCGGAGGCGGTACGCCGACCTGCCTGCCGACGTACCTGCTCACGCATATTCTCAAAACCATCAAAACTTGCTATTCCGTGACGGAAAATGCCGAAATTACGGTCGAATGTAACCCGACTGGGAGTATAACGAAAGAAAATTTTCAAGCCCTCCGAACCGCCGGTTTTAACCGTCTCAGCATCGGTCTGCAAAGCGTGCAAAAAAAAGAATTGCGTGCTTTGGGGCGTACCCACGATTTCGAAACTTTCCGAGCAACCTGCCGAAACGCAAGGGAGGCAGGCTTTGAAAATATCAGTGCCGATGTGATGTTCGGCATCTCGTATCAAACGCCGACATCTTTTGCCGACACATTGGAAAAGTTGTGCGACTGTAACCCCGAACACATTTCCGCCTATGCATTGGCGGTTGAGGACGGCACACCGTTCGGCAAAATCGGTGCTGAAAATCTGCATCTTCCGAACGAAGACGATACCCGTGAAATGTATTTGTATATGGTTGACTACCTGTCGCAAAGAGGCTATTCGCAGTACGAAATCAGCAATTTTGCCAAATCCGGCTACGAATCACGCCACAATCTCAAATATTGGAAATGCGAGGAATATCTCGGCATCGGCGTTTCGGCATTTTCGGATTTTTCGGGCGAACGGTTCGGCAACGGTCGGAATTTTGATGGCTATTTAAGAGGGGACGACATCACCGCCGAGCGTGACAAGCCATCCGAACTTACAAGAAAAAGCGAAAAAATTATGCTCGGAATGCGACTTTCCACAGGACTTGACATTGACACACTCGGAGCGGAAAACGTTGCGGTTTTGGAACGGTACATTCCGCAGGGACTTGTCCGCAAAAACGGCTTCCGTTACGCATTTACGCCGGAAGGAATGCTCGTCAGTAATGCAATTCTCTCGCAAATGGTCGATTTTTCCGAAGACAGCCTTGTAAAAGAGCAGTAAAAGCGGAAAAAGACTTTACAAATTACGATTTTTATGCTAAAATAATAATATGCACAAATCAAAGAGGTGATAGTATGAAATGTCCTGCCTGCGGTTTTCCCGAAAGCAAAGTCATCGATTCCAGACCTTCCTCGGAGGGCAACAGCATCCGTCGAAGACGGGAATGTCTGTCCTGCCAACGTCGCTTTACGACTTTCGAAACTATTGAAACCATGCAGTTGATCGTTGTCAAAAAAAGCGGTGTCAAGGAATTGTTCGACAAGCAAAAATTATTGAGCGGTGTCCTGAAATCGACCGAAAAACGCCCCGTCGATGCAATAGCCCTTGTCAACGAAATCGAAGCCGAATTGCAGAATTCTCTCCGTCAAGAGGTCACATCGACCGAAATCGGCGAAATGGTTATGAGCAAACTCAAAGCCGTCGACGAGGTTTCCTATGTCCGTTTTGCGTCGGTTTACCGTGAATTCCGTGACATCGACACCTTCTTAACCGAACTCAAAGACCTTAAAAAACAACTCAAAAAGCAGGAAAAAGAGAAAAAGTGAGCGTACAATGGAATCCTTGGCACGGTTGCTCCCGTATCAGCGAGGGCTGTCGGAATTGCTATGTTTTTCGCATTGACGGCGGTCACGGAATGGATGCAGGCGAGGTCCGCATCAATCGGGACTACCTTTTACCGCTCAAAAAATCCCGTGACGGCTCGCCGAAAATTCCGTCAGGCGAAACGGTTTATACCTGCTTTTCATCGGATTTTCTTCTGCCGAATGCCGACGATTGGCGTGGAGATGCGTGGAAAATGATGCACGAAAGGGAAGATCTGCATTTCATTTTCTTCACCAAACGCATCGACAGACTCGGTGATGTTTTGCCACCCGATTGGGGGGACGGTTATCCGAATGTCACGATCGGTTGCACCTGCGAAAATCAGGACCGTGCCGATTATCGCCTGCCGATTTTTCTGAATCTTCCCATTCAAAACCGTGTCATCGTCTGCGAACCGCTCTTGGAGCAAGTTGACCTGCGACCGTATCTCACATACGGCAAAATTGAGGCGGTTCTGGTCGGCGGGGAATCGGGCGACCGAGCAAGACCTTGCAACTTCGACTGGGTTGCGGACATCTCCCACGCCTGCCGTGAAAATCACGTCCGTTTTTCCTATCACCAAACGGGTGCGATTTTGATCCGTGACGGTAAAACCTATCACATACCGAGAAATTTACAGCATATTCAGGCAGAAAAAGCCCAAAAAATACTTACAGAGGTTCAATCAAGTGAATAAAAATAACGAATTGATTATGGATTGTATCAAAGAAAGACGGTCAATCCGCTCGTATTATCCGGACGAAGTGCCGAAAAAACTGCTTGACAAAATCATCGAATGCGGACTTTATTCCGCCAGCGGAATGGGACGGCAAAGTGCAATTATTCTTTGCATCACCGACAAAAAACTGCGTGACAGACTGTCCAAAATGAACGCCGAAATCATGGGACGTGAGGACATCGATCCTTTTTACGGTGCTCCCTGCGTGTTTGTCGTATTGGCGGACAAAAATATTCCCACGGCGATTTATGACGGCAGTCTCGCACTCGGCAATATGATGCTCGCTTCACACGCACTGGGACTCGGTTCGTGTTGGATTCACCGTGCGAAAGAAGAATTTGAATCCGATGAGGGCAAGCAGATTTTAAGCGAACTCGGCGTCAACGGTGACTATGTCGGTGTGGGGCATCTCATTGTCGGATATCGCTCCGGTGAAACGCCCGAGGCGAAAGAACGCAGAGAAGGACGGGTTTTCCGTGTCTGAAAAAGGCAATCGACCGCTGTTACCGACAGAGGATGTCGAAAAACTGCTCGCATGGTATCGGCAAAACAAACGGCAACTGCCATGGCGTGAAACGAATGATGCCTATCGTATTTGGGTATCGGAAATTATGCTCCAACAAACGAGAGTCGAAGCGGTCAGGCGTTATTACGAACGTTTTTTGACCGCTTTTCCGACAATTTTCGACTTGGCAAACGCCGATGAAGAACAACTGCTCAAACTTTGGGAAGGACTCGGCTATTACAGCCGTGCCAAGAATTTGCAAAAAACGGCTAAAACCGTTGTGTCGGATTACGGCGGACATCTGCCGGCGGACGTCGCAAAACTCCGCAAACTCACGGGAATCGGCGACTATACCGCAGGGGCAATCGCATCGATTGCATACGGTCTGCCTGAGCCTGCCGTTGACGGCAATCTCTTGCGGGTACTGTCAAGATACGCCGGTTGCTATGACGACATCACCCTGCCGACCGTCAAAAAAGCGTGGAGCGAACGCCTGCGATCCTCTATTCCGCAGGACAAACAACACGCATCCGAATTCACCCAAGCCATGATCGAACTGGGGGCGGTCATCTGCGTGCCGAACGGCGAGGCAAAGTGCGAATTTTGTCCGTTCTCGGAGCATTGCAAAGCGAAAGCCGAAAATCTTACCGATGTTTTGCCGATGAAAGCCAAGGCAAAGCCTCGCCGAATCGAAGATAAAACCGTCCTCGTCATTCGCAACGGCGAAAAAATCGCCCTGCACAAACGAGCCGATAGGGGACTGCTGGCAGGACTTTACGAACTGCCGAACGTTGTCGGTCATCTGAATGCCGACGGCGTGACGGCACTTGTCCGCAAATACGGTTTCGAACCGCTCCGAGTGGAAGAACTGGACAATGCCAAGCACATTTTCACGCATATCGAGTGGCACATGACGGGGTATCTCGTAAAGATTGCGGACAATCTGCCGAGCGACACAAATGGTGGCGTTTTCCTTGCCGACTTGGCGGAACTGCGTGAAAAATACGCCATTCCATCCGCCTTTTCCGCATATACAAATGATTTATAACCCTTATCGAAACAAAGGAAATCAAATGAAACATATTTTTATTCTCAATCCCGCCGCCGGTCGCATCAACGCTTTCGAGAGCATCGAAGACAAACTAAAACAGGTTTACGATGCCGACGGTCTTGATTACGAGATTTACGAAACGAAAGCCCCGGGCGATGCAACCGCATACATTCGGGATTATTGCAGAAAGCATCAGGAACAGGTCCGTTTTTATGCCTGCGGTGGCGACGGAACGCTCAACGAGGTCGTCAACGGTGCAGTTGGTTTTGCAAACGCCTCAATCGGTTGCTACCCCTGCGGATCGGGCAACGATTTTGTCAAATACTACGGCGGAAAACAGCATTTTCTCAATCTGCAAGCCCAAATCGATGCAAAAGAGGAAACGATTGACCTTATTCGAGTCGGCAACCGCTACGCAATCAACGCAACGCATTTCGGCTTTGATTCCTACGTCGCACAAACCGTTATGGATGTTCGGCGTAAAAAGGTGATCGGCGGTAAAAATGCCTATACAACGGGTGTTATCGTCGGACTTTTCAAAGGTATGAGCAACAAATGCCGAGTCACCGTTGACGGCAAACTCCTCAATCCGTCCGGTAAAATCCTGCTCTGTACCATTGCAAACGGGCAGTACGTCGGCGGTTCGTTCCGCTGTGCACCGAGATCGCTCAACAATGACGGACTTTTGGAGATTTGCCTTGTCCGACCTGTGTCGCATTTCAAATTCATGCAACTTGTCAAGTTTTATACAGAAGGTACGCACCTCGGCAATCCCAAATTTGACGGCATTCTCGAATATTGCAGAGGGGAGAAGGTCGAGGTCGAAGCCCCCGAAGGTTTCATCTATTCTTTTGACGGCGAACTTGTCAAGCAGAACAAATTCACGGTCGAGGTCGCCCACAAAGCCATTCGTTTCGCCGTCCCGTACGGAGCAAAATTCATCGGAAATCTGAAATAAAAATACGCACCTTTCGCTAAAAATGCAAAAAGCAAAAAAAGAGAACCCCGTGACCGAAATCACGGGGCTTTCATTATGTCATATCAACTTATTGGTTGTCGTCTTTCTTTTCTTCTGCGGGAGCATCTGCACTTACAGTTTCTTTTGTTGCTTCGTCGGAATTCTTCTTTTTGCCGGAGAGAATCGCATTGAGAATGATACCGAGAATCAAAGCACAAGCTGTGGAAGTCAGGGTGACTTTACCGAAGTTGACTGCGAGGTTACCGATACCTGCAATGAGAATGACGCACACGACGAACATATTCTTGTTGTCGCCGAGGTCGACTTTCTGAATCATCTTCAGACCGGATACTGCAATGAAGCCGTACAGCGTCATGCAGACACCGCCCATTACGCAGTTCGGAATGGTAGCAAGGAAGGTTACGAAAGGAGCAACGAAGGATGCAACAATCGCAATGATTGCCGTGAGGGTAATGGTCGCAACCGATGCGTTACCGGTGATTGCAACGCAACCGACCGATTCGCCGTAAGTGGTGTTCGGGCAACCGCCGAAGAATGCACCTGCGATAGAGCCGACGCCGTCACCGAGCAGGGTTCTGTCAAGACCGGGATCTTTGAGCAGGTCTGTGCCGATGATAGAGGAGAGGTTCTTGTGGTCTGCAAGGTGTTCGGCGAAGACGACGAACGCAACCGGTGCATAAGCCACGAAGATTGTGAGGAGATAAGTTCCGAACGATCCGCCGTTACCGAAGTTATAATCACCCTTGAATGCTTCGATAAAGGTGAAATCGGGGTACCACTGCATATTTTCGAACTTTGTGAAGTCAATGACTTTCAGGGCATCGAGATCGGCAGCATAGCCGATACCGGTGAAGATTGCGGCGACAATATAACCTGCCAGAATGCCGAGAATAAACGGAATGAGCTTCATGCCCTTCGTGCCGTAAACCGAGCAGAGGACAACTGCGAACAGCGTAACAAGACCGCAGATGAGAGCCACATAAGGACTGCAAACAGAGTTTCCGAAGAAGTCTTTCAATCCACCGCTTTGCAGGTCGCCGATTGCGTTTCCTGCCAAGGACAGACCGATAATGGAGACGGTAGGACCGATAACAACTGCGGGCATCAGTTTGTCAACCCAACCCGTGCCGACTTTCTTGACAATGATTGCAAGAATGACATAGACAAGACCAGCAAAAAGGGCACCGATGAGAAGGCCGAGGTAGCCGACAGACATCGAAACACCGCCGGCGAAAGCCGCCAACATCGAACCGATGAATGCAAAGGAAGAACCGAGGAACACAGGACTTCTGAATCTTGTGAAGAGCTGGTAGACGAGCGTTCCGACACCTGCACCGAAAAGTGCTGCGGATTGGGACATTCCGTTACCGACTGCAGTCGGCACTGCAATGGTCGCCGCAAGAATTGCAAGCAACTGCTGGAATGCGAAGACGATGTTCTGTGAGAACTTAGGCTTTTCATTTACATTGTAAATGAGATTCATTTGTTGATCCTCCCGAATCAAAATATTTATCTTCACGGTCAAAGACCGATAAGACCTATATAGCCTTAAAAAAACTGTCGGAGAACACGGATGCGAAAAAGAGGCGGTTCACCGACAGAATATATCATACGAGGTATGTAACGTGGGTATTCAATTTGTCACATACGCATCTGCCGTTTGTGTTCCTTTTTGGTATTATACCATACTTTCGGCAATTTGTAAACCCCTTTTTCAAAAAAAAATCACATTTTCATCAAATTGTCCCTTTCAGACAAAATCATAGCCTGCCGAATTGCAAAATCTGTCGGATTCGACAAACCGACTTTTGCAACCGTCAAACCGTTCGTTTTCTCTTGACTTTTTCTCAAAAAAGTGCTATAATAAATTCTCACGGAAGGCGGTGTGTTATGAAATCTTCTGTATCACCCTACAATTATTTATGCGGTCTGCGTGACGGCTTGCCAATCGGTATCGGCTACCTGTCGGTGTCTTTCGGCTTCGGTATTTCCACGGTCGGGCAGGGACTGCGTGCCATTGAGGCTATTCTCATCTCCATGACAAACCTTACCGGCACGGGGCAGGTCGCCGGCGTTGCCATTATAGCGGCAGGCGGAACGGTCATCGAAATGATTCTTACGCAACTTGTCATCAGCCTGCGATACGCACTCATGGGGATCTCCTTGACGCAAAAACTCGACACCTACGCAAAACCGTGGTGGAAACGGCTTTATCTCTGCTTTGCCCTGACCGACGAAATATATGCCGTTACCATGACCAAACCCGATTCCGTTGGACCTTCGTATCTGCGGGGTGCGTTTACCGCTCCGTATGTCGGTTGGATACTCGGAACGATTTTGGGTTCGGTTGTCGGTGCGGTCCTGCCCGAGCGACTGGAAAATGCACTCGGAATTATGGTTTATGCGATGTTTCTGGCAATTATCATTCCGCCGATGCGACGTGAAAAAGGTGTCTTTTTAGCGGTGGCACTCGGAGCGGGACTGCGTTGCGTTATGACCTATGTTCCGGCACTTTCGTTTATATCGGAAGGCTTTGCAATCATTCTTTGCTCTGTTCCGGCGGCACTTGTCGTTTCAATCTTTTTCCCGATAGCGGATGAGGAGGACAAAAAACGTGATTCCGACTGAACATCTTCTCCTCTGCACCGCAATGGCACTTACCACCTATCTTGTCAGAGCCATCCCTATGGTGCTTTTTCGGCGGGAAATCAAATCGAAATTTATCAAACGCTTCCTTTATTATGCACCTTATGCCGTTCTGGCGTCTATGGTCTTTCCCGCAATCTTTTCTTCGACCGGAAATCTCATCACGGCATTGGTCGGCGTGGCGGTTGGTCTGATACTTTCTTTCTTTGGTCGGTCGCTCATAGTTGTGGCACTCGCTTCCGCTTTTGCGGCATTTCTTGCATCCTTTTTTATCAAATAATTTTTAATTTCATGCGGAGACAGCGTTATGTGGCATCCCGTCAAACATTTTATGACCATTACAAAACATCGGCACAAGGTGATCGCCAACTGTTTCAGAGCGGGCATCGGTTTTCAGGGACTGTTTCACGATCTTTCCAAATATTCGCCGATCGAGTTCTGGCAAGGAGCGAAAAATTATCAGGGGACACGAAGTCCCAATGACCATGAGCGTGAAATCAAAGGCTATTCGGATGCGTGGATGCACCACAAAGGTCGCAACCGTCACCATTTCGAATATTGGACAGACCTCAATATGCAGACAAGACAGTACGAACCGGTCAAAATGCCGGTGCGATTCGTCAAAGAAATGTTCTGCGACCGAGTTTCCGCAAGTGAAATTTATCAGGGCAAAAATTATACCGATGCCTATCCGCTTGCCTATTTTCAAAAGGGCAACGCAAGAACCAAAATGCACAGGGACACGGCAGACCTGCTCGAAAGTTGGCTCACAATGCTCGCAACCGACGGCAAAAAGAAGACATTCAAATACATTCGCACCGTCAAAACCTATTAAAAATCAAATCAACCGCTATTTTCAAAGACTTCGAAATTTTTCGAGGTCTTTTTTATTTCCGACACGCATTTTGTAACATTAGGATGTAAAATAGAGTCAGAAAGGCAGAAAATGCAAAAGAAAGGAATACTGAACCAATGCGACTGCAAAAAAACGAAACCGTTACACTGTCGAACGGTACAAAAATGACGGTCGCCGATCTCTTGGGATCGGGCGGTCAGGGCGATGTCTATCTCGTAAAAGACGGGCAGAACGCCTACGCACTCAAAATTTACAAATCGGCGGTGTCGAACGATTTCAAGTACAATCTCCGTAATAACATCGATAGGGGAAGTCCGTCAAAAGATTTTCTCTGGCCACAAGAACTGCTCGAATTTAACGACGGCACGTTAGGTTATCTCATGGACCTGCGACCGAAAAATTACGTATCGTTCGTTTCCTACTTAACGGGGCGAAATTCCTTCAAGGATCTGAAAACCAAACTCCGCTGGTGTATTTCGCTCTGTCAGGCATTCAAAAAACTGCACGAGCAGGGCTATTCTTACCAAGACTTGAACGATGGCAGTTTTTTCCTCGACACGCAAACCGGTGCATTGCTCATCTGCGATAACGATAACGTCACGGCGGACAAGAAAAATCTCGGCATTCTCGGGAAAATGCGGTATATGGCACCCGAAATCGTGCGTGGCGACATCAACCCCACAACCAAAATGCAACAAATGCCGGACGTGCATTCGGACAGATTTTCGTTAGCGGTCATTCTCTTTATGGCACTGTGCCTCGGTAATCCGTTCGAGGGCGAACGCCTCAAAGAGTACGACATCATCGACGAGAAAGCCGAATTTGAACTCTACGGCAAAAATCCGGTCTTCGTCTACCACAAAACCGATCGTTCCAACCGACCGATCAGGGGCTATCACACCTCACTTATCAAATACTGGCCGGGGATTCCGCTTTACATCAAAGAGGCTTTCCACAGAACATTCGTCGACGGACTCGTCGACCGTGAAAATGAACGCACAACCGAACTCGAATGGCTACGCCTTTTGTGTCGCTATCGGGACGAGGTCATCCGCTGTGCCGATTGCGGACGGGAATATATCGCAGGACTCGGTGAGAAAAAGCGAAATACAACCTGCCCCCATTGCGGAAAACCGACAAAAGAAATTTGCTTTTTAACGGTCGGCAAGAACTGCATCGCCCTCGACATCGGCAAAGAAATTTTCGCAACGCATATCGACAAATATTCCTCCGAATATGACAAAGCGGTGGGGAGAGTCGAGGCAAACCCACGCCACGCAGGCATCTGGGGCATTCGCATTTCAGGCATCGGTGACATTACCGTCCGTGATCGGGCCGGCACGGAAAAACAAATCAGGGACGGCGGAATCATCCCGATCGTACGGGGCTTGAAAATCAAATTTAACGAAAAAACGATAGGAGAAATTTTATAATGGAAGACAGAGTATTAGGCGACGGTATCGCAAGACAGCAACTGCATCTCGTATTTATCATTGATAATTCCGGTTCTATGGAAGGCGAAAAAATCGGAGCGGTCAACAACGCAATCAGGGATGTAATGGCAATTATGCCGGAAATTCAGGAAGACACCGGCGATGCGGACATCAAAATTTCCGCCATGACTTTCAACGAAGAAATTCACTGGGTTTACCCCGAACCGAAAGGCGTAAACGATTTTCGCTGGAAAGACGTTACAACCGACGGCGGAACGGATTTTTCCAAAGCCTATGACGAATTGGCAAATTTCCTGCGTAAAAAATCGAAAGGCGGAGCAATGCCCGAAATCGGAGGCGTTGCACCGATTCTCATTTTAATGACCGACGGTATGCCGACCAGTTACGACTGGGAAGAACATCTCAAAGCCCTGCAAAAGAAAGGTTGGTTCTCAGTTGCACTCAAATACGCCCTTGCCGTTGAAATCGACACGGAAGAAGCCATGAATGTCCTCAAAAAATTCACCGGTAACCCCGAAACCGTCCTGAAAGTCTATACCGCCGAGGCGTTACGCCGTGTCATTCAGGTCATCGCCGTGACGGCATCGAAAGTCAAATCCAATTCTTCCTCGATGCACGCCGGCGGAGACGTCGCAAATAACAACGACGTCGCACGGGAACAGATTGCCGAAGGCTTGGCGGACGTTGCGGACGTGGAATGGTGACCGCCATGACGGACAGAATTTCCAAACAAAAACTGAACGTCATTCTCATTGTCGATACATCAACCAGTATGCGAGGCGAACGGATAGGTCAGGTCAACCGAGCCATTCGGGAAATCAAAGACTATCTCTGCAACTTGGAAGCGGAGAACAGTTGTGTCGATTTTTACTTAACCGTCCTGACCTTTTCCACCAAAGCGGAATTTTTCGGCGGTCAACGGGAATATGCAGTGAAAAATTTTCCGGTAGCCGACATCTATGCCGGCGGTTGGAGTAACCTGCATTTGGGGTACGAAGCCCTCGAACCTCTGCTCAAAAAAGAGAAAAACGGCGGTATGATGCCGGACTACGGCGGTGTCGCTCCGATCATCCTCTTAATGACCGACGGGCATCCGACAGAACCGTCCGACGTGCAAATGGAGGCACTCAACAAATTGCCGTGGTTTCGTGTGGCACTCCGCTACGGAATCGCAATCGAACTCAACGACAAGCGGACAATCAACTGCCTGCAAGCCTTTGTCGGCAATAACGGCGACGTCATCGAATGCTACGATGCAAGACTCCTCAAACGCATCATCCGCATTATCGTATTCACCGCATCAAAGGTCAAATCGTCCTCCGCAAACGTCGGTGGTCACGGCGTCGTGCCGTCTGTCAATGAAGAAGTCCGCCAAGAAGTGCAACAGGCAATAGCCGATGTCGACGATTGGGAGTGGTGATATGAGAATGCTGTATAATCAAACCGCAATCGGTTGGAGTCACCTGCAAAACAAAATGCCGTGTCAGGATTTTTCGGCATCATACCGTGACGGCGAACGTGCAATCGTCACTTGTTGCGACGGTCACGGAGGAGCGGTCTATCTGCGATCCGAAAGGGGAGCAAAATTTGCCTCACACGCCCTGATAAATGTTTTGCGTGGATTGAATGTCCGCTCGATTTCCGCCGAAGATAACGAAAATCTCAAAGAGCAACTGCGGGTGCAACTTCTCTGCGAATGGAACAAATTTGTCGAGCGTGATCTCGCACGGCATAAACTTTCACACTCCAAACTTGCAAAATTGAACGAAAACGAGCGTGATTCGCTCAAAAACGATCCCGTCCGTGCCTACGGAACAACTGCACAAGGGGCAATGCTGGTCGGAAAATGGCTTGTCTGCCTCTCAATCGGTGACGGCGGTTGTTTCCTTTTCCGTAAGGGCGAACTGACCGAAACATTTCCGGACGAGGAGGATGACGGGCAGGTTGCAAATCTAACGCATTCGCTCTGCCAATCGAGTGCCGGCAAGTATTTGAAAGTCGGTATTTTCGACTCGTCAAAATATGACGGAATTCTGCTCTGCAGTGACGGCGTCATCAATCCGTTTCAAAATATCGACAACTTTGAAAAATCGTTTGTGCAACCGGCACTTGAAAAACTTTCTGCAGGACTTGACACGGACGTTTATCGGTTTATTGAGCAACTCGGAGCAAAACTCGGTAGCGGTGACGACGTATCTCTCGCAATCGTAGCCAAAAACAGGGATAAAGTCGCACCCAAAAAGCATATAGAAATATAATCGGAAAGGGGAGAAAAATGGATTTTCGGGAATCGTTGATTGCAACATATCGCAAGTTGAAGGAGAAAAAATACTACGCAAATGCCTTCGAATTTTGCTCCACTCTTTCGGATTACGCCGGCGGTGATTTTTCAATACGCAAAAAAGTGATAAGATTGCAAAAGATTTTGAACGTCATACCGCTACCCGAAATTTTCCGTAAAAACGGTAGCAAAAACGCAACCGAGATTGCATCAAACCGTTATAAACGCATCGAAAATCTCATGCCACGTCAAGCCTATCAAAATCTTATCGCCCTTTTCGCCGAAGCCGAAGACGATACTTTCGCACAACCACAGAACACCGAAAATCGACCGGAATCCCCAAAAATTGCAAAACCGCTCACCCCTTTGACATCGCTAAAACCTCTGACACCTCTAAAACCTTTAACACCACTAAAACCTTTAACACCTCTAAAGCCTTTAACACCTCTGAAACCTTTCACACCGACACCACCGACCGCATCAAAAACGCAAAAATCGTCGTCATCACAAGTTCGACCAAAACCACCCAAACAATCCAAAACGCAAAAAACGGAAACATCCGGTTTTCAGGAATTTTCCGAAATGCCCGAAATGCCCGAATTACCTGAATTACCTGAATTGCCTGAATTACCGGAATTACCTGAATTACCGGAACTGTCGGATTATCCGGAATTTCCCGAATATCCGGCATTCCCGAAATCTCCCATAACGCCGAAATCCCTGCGAAAATTCAAATCGGAAGTCCGAAAGTGGAAAAAAGAAACCCGAATGTTACGCCAAAACTATCTTCGGACCTTGCTTAAACGCAATCACAAATAACGACCGTAATTTACCGTTACACTTTACAATTTACCGCCACAAAAAAGCCCTCTGCAATGACATGCAAAGGGCTTTTCATCATCTACCGTAAAATCTGCGTACTTTCAACCAAATTTTAATCCATAATTATATGCCGAAAGTTTTTTGAACGGTGCGGGAAACAATTATTTTCAAAAAATGTTCCCCGCATAATAATTATTCTCTTTATGCTCTTAACGTCAAACCCATTTTGAATTTGAGATCGTTCAGCATTTTCTTAGAAACTTTGTCGGCTTCTTCGACCGTCAAGGTTCTGTCGGATGCACGGAGCGTGACACGCAGAGCAACCGATTTTTTGCCTTCGCCGACCTGCGGACCGCGGTAAATATCGAAGAGCGAAATGCTCTCCACCAACTTTCCGCCGGCTTTCGCCATAACGCCCTCAATCGCACCGACCTCCATGTCTTCGTCACAAACAAAGGCAAAATCTCTTGTCGTTGCAGGGTACTTCGGCAGAGCATGATACTCTTTCTTCAATTCCGCATGAGCGAAAATTTCGTCAAACGCAAGTTCACCGATGAGAACGGGGCAGTGGAAACCGTAATTGTCTGCCGTTCTGGGATCTGCCTGACCGAAAATACCGAGTTCCGTTCCGTCGGGAGCGATAACCTTCGCACATCTTCCCGTGTGGTACGCAGGGTGATCGTGGCAGGCGGTATATTCCGCTTTGATTCCGGCATCGGTGAGAATGGCATCGACCACACCTTTGAGTGCATAAAAATCGACTTTACCGTAACCGCCGAGCGTCAGAACCTTCTTTTCGCATGGGAGTTTGTCTTTATCTTCATTCGGCAGATAAACCGTCGCAAGTTCAAACAGAAGCACGTTTTCGTTGCTGAGATTGTTGTTTCTTGCCAGCACTTCGAGCATCGAGGGCAGGGCGGTCGTCCGCATCACGCTTGTATCTTCACCGAGCGGATTGGAAATGACAACCGAACGGCGGAGCGGACTGTCGGACGGCATCCGAATTTTGTCATAGTATTTCGGACTGATGAACGAGAACGTGTGAATCTGCGAATAACCCATATCGGCAAGGTGATCCTCCACGTGACATTCAAATCGTTGTTTCGGCGTTCTGCCCCCCAAAGTCGTTTGGGCATTCATATAGGATTCTTCGATTTTATCGTAACCCCACATCCGCACGACCTCTTCGGCAATGTCATTCATGCAACCGAGATCCGCACGCCAGGACGGAACATAAATTTTGCCGTCTTTCACATCACATCCCAAACCGGTGAGCGATTTGAGCATACTGTCAACCGGAATATGCGTGCCTAAAAATGCATTGTAGGTTTTGGGGACGAAAGGCAGAATCGTTTGCTTCCATTTGTCGGGGTAAACGTCAATCACACCGTCCACGACATCGCCCGCACCGAGCATCTCAACCAATTCGCAGGCACGTTCCAAAGCACCGGAGCAGTTTTCTCTGTCCAAACCTTTTTCAAATCTTGCGGAAGATTCGGTCCGCATACCGTTTTTCTTTGCGGTTACACGAACGGATGCTCCCATAAAGCAAGCCGATTCAAAGACAACCGTTGTCGTTTCATCGGTGATTTCGGAATTTGCACCGCCCATAACGCCTGCCAAAGCACAGGCTTTCTTTTCGTCCGCAATCACGAGCATCGAATTGTCAAGGGTGTGATCCGTATTGTCGAGCGAGCGGAACTGTTCGCCGTTTTCGGCACGTCTGACATTGATTTTCGCACCGTCAAGCGAACGGTAATCGAATGCGTGCATCGGCTGACCGTATTCCAGCATCACATAGTTCGTAATATCGACAATATTGTTGATCGGACGTACACCGGATGCACGCAAACGCATCCGCATCCAAAGAGGAGAGGGGGCAATTTTCACATTCTTGACCACTCTTGCCGAATAGCGATAGCAGAGATCCGGAGCGGAAATTTTGACACTCAGATAATTCTTGACATCGTCGCCGTCGTTCACGCCCTTGACTGCGGGCGTGTGGAGTTTGAGCGGTCTGTCGAAAGACACAGCCGCCTCTCTTGCAAGTCCTATCACCGAAAGACAGTCCGGACGGTTGGATGTGATTTCGAATTCCACGGCTGTATCACGGAGCAGAAGTACGTCACGAATATCGTCACCGATTCTGTCGGCACAGTCCTCATCGAGAATGAGAATGCCGTTTTCAATCTTCCCCGGCATATCGTGCGTGGTCAGTTTCAATTCGCCGATTGAGCAGAGCATTCCGTTCGATTCCACACCACGCAGTTTTCCCGCTTTGATGACAACATCGTTCGGGAGTTTTGCAACCGGCAGAGCGGCAGGGACCAAAGCACCGACAAACACATTTTGTGCTCCGGTGACAATCTGAATATCGTGACCGAATTTTTCACCGGCATCCAGACGGCAAACCCACAGGTGATCCGAATCGGGGTGCTTTTCCATAGCGGTTATACGGGCGACCACAACGTTTTCAATATCGTTTCCGAGTACATCAAACCCTTCGACCTTTGAACCTGTAATGGTCATACGGTCGCAGAAATCCTGATCGGAAATATCGTTTACGTCCACAAAATCGGACATCCAATTTCTTGAAAGATTCATAGTTTTTCCTCCAATCAGAACTGTTTTAAGAAACGTTCGTCGTTTTCGTAGAACAGACGAATATCGTCAATACCGAGCGATGCCATGGCGATACGCTCAATGCCGAGACCGAATGCAAAACCGGTGTATTTTTCGGGATCGATGTCACAGTTCGAAAGCACGAACGGATGCACCATACCCGCACCGAGAATTTCAATCCAGCCTTCGCCCTTGCAGAGCCTGCAACCCTTTCCGCCACAGACAAAGCAGGAAACATCGACCTCTGCGGACGGTTCGGTAAACGGGAAATGGTGCGGACGGAAACGGATTCTGGTCGATTCGCCAAACATCCGCTTGGCGAATGTCGCAAGCGTGCCTTTCAGATCGCCCATCGTAATGCCTTCGTCAACCACAAGTCCTTCGAGTTGGTGGAAAAGAGGGGAGTGCGTTGCATCGAGTGCATCCGAACGGTAAACACGACCGGGGGAAATGATGCGGATTGGGGGCTTTTGATGCTCCATCGTACGCACCTGAACCGGAGACGTCTGCGAACGCAGAAGAATGTTGTCGGAAATATAGAACGTGTCCTGCGTATCTCTTGCAGGGTGATTTTCCGGAATGTTCAACGCTTGGAAATTGTAATAATCGAGTTCCACTTCGGGACCTTCCACAATCGAAAAACCAAGCCCGATAAAGATGTCTTCCAGTTCTCTCTGTACTTTCGTCAAAGGATGAATGTGACCGTCCGGCACGGGTGTCCCGGGCATGGTAACGTCCAGCTTTTCGGACTCCAATTTCTTTTCGAGCAATTTTGCCTGAGCTTCCTTGACTTTTTTTGCGATTGCTTCCTCAATTGAGGCACGCACTTCGTTTGCCAACTGACCGATCTGCGGACGTTCCTCTGCCGTGAGAGAACCCATTCCACGCAAAACCGCAGTCAGTTCGCCTTTTTTACCGAGATAGCGGATTTTGATTTGTTCCAGATCGGCATCGACCGATGCAATCTGTTCCAACGCCGCTTCTCTGATTTTTGCGAGTTTTTCTTTCATAAAAATCTATAATCCTTTCTGCATATTTACAAATTGAAAATAAAAATCCCGTCCTGCAAAAAAACAGGACGGGAGATAAAACAATTCCCGCGGTACCACCCGCATTTCGGCAAAAGCCGACACTCAAAGACTGTAACGTCGTCAACGGGAGGGACTACAAATAGAAATCTTCATCCGCCCTGCTCCGAAGGGAAATGCAAAAACCGAGGGGATGCGTTGCTCACACCGGTGCAACACTCTCTGAAAACCTCTTTGTCGGTCTGCTCACTTCATCATAGCATTTACAAACGCCATTATAACATATTTTTTTGCATTTTGCAAGACTTTTTCAAAAAAAATATTCGGCATTCGATTGTAAAATCAAAAAAAATATGCTATAATATAAAATGGTATATTATTAAGCAGAGGAAACCGCTATGAAATTAGTCGTAAAAATCGGAACATCAACCCTGACGCACACATCGGGAAGACTGAATATCCGCCGTTTCGAAACCTTCGTCAAAACGCTGTCGGACATCGCAAACGCAGGTCACGAGGTCATTCTCGTATCGTCGGGAGCAACCGCTATGGGAGTCGGAAAACTGAATCTCGGCGAAAAGCCACGTGAGGAGGGCGGAAAGCAGGCTGCCGCCGCAGTCGGGCAGTGCGAATTGATGTATACTTATGATAAACTTTTCTCGGAGTATAACCGTACGGTCGCACAGATTCTTCTGACATCCGACGATTTCCGAGATCCAGACCGACACGCCAAATTCGAAGCCACCATGAAACAACTGCTTGCGTGGAATGTTCTGCCCATCATTAACGAAAACGATACCGTTTCCACTGAAGAATATTACATCGGCGATAACGATACCCTCAGTGCCATGGTTTCGGCAAGCGTAAAAGCCGATCTGCTGGTGCTTTTGTCCGATATTGACGGCTTTTATGACGGTGACCCGCATAAAAATCCGAATGCAAAACTCATTCCCGAAGTTTACGAATTGACCGACGATGTCATCGCACTCGGAGGCGGTGCAGGTTCGGCACGCGGAACGGGAGGAATGGCAACCAAATTGCAGGCGGCAAAAATTGCAACCGAGGCGGGATGCGATATGATGATCGTCAACGGCGAAAAGCCGGAACTGCTCTACCGTGTTATGGACGGTGAGAAGGTCGGCACGAGATTTTACGCAAAGAAACAGTAACGAGGCAATCTATGGAAACCCAAGAAATATTGGAAAGAGCAAAGCAAACCGTACCGATCCTCCGAACCTTTTCGCCTGCCGATATTGACAGAGCCCTGCTTGCAATGGCGGACGCACTGGAAGAAAACGCCGATGCGATTCTCAATGCCAACGCCGAAGATATAGAATCGGCAAAAGGCACAATCGGAGACGTCATGCTCGACAGACTCCTGCTCACCAAAGATCGTATTAGAGGTATGGCGGACGGCATCCGCAAGGTTGCGGAACTTCCGTCCCCGCTCGGCAGAATTCTTGAAAAAAAGACACGTCCCAACGGACTGGAAATCGAAAAAATCAGCGTTCCCATTGGGGTTCTCGCAATCATTTACGAAAGCCGACCGAATGTCACATCGGATGCCTCGGCACTCTCGGTCAAGAGCGGAAACGTCTGCATTCTGCGTGGCGGTAAAGAGGCATACCGCTCGGCAAAATCCATAACAACGGCACTCCGGCAAGGACTTGAAAAAGTCGGATTGCCTGCCGATGCGGTGCAGTTGATTGACGATACAACACGGGAAAGTGCCAAAGCACTCATGCGTGCGAAAGGCTATGTCGACCTGCTCATCCCACGTGGCGGTGCGGGACTCATCCGTGCCTGCGTGGAAAATGCCATTGTGCCGACACTCGAAACCGGAACGGGCATCTGCCACGTGTATGTCGACCGTGATGCCGATCTTGAAAAGGCACTTGCAATCGTCGAAAACGCCAAAACAAGCCGTCCGTCCGTTTGCAATGCCGAAGAAGTCCTGCTTGTACACCAAAATATCGCCAAAACTTTCCTGCCGGCACTCGAAAAGCGTCTTGTCACGGACCGTCAAGTCAGGGGACTTGTTCCGGTGGAACTCCGTGCGGACGAAAGAGCAATTTCCTATTTGCATTCCGCAAAACCTGCCGGAGAAGGTGATTTCGACACCGAATTTCTCGATTATATTCTGGCGGTCGGCGTAGTCGACTCGGTCGAAGATGCCGTCACGCATATCGCAAAACATTCCACGTCGCACAGCGAATCGATCGTCACCGAAAACAAAACGACCGCCGATTATTTCACCGCAAACGTCGACAGTTCTGCGGTTTACGTCAACGCATCGACAAGATTTACCGACGGCGGAGAGTTCGGACTCGGTTGCGAAATGGGCATCTCCACGCAAAAACTGCACGCAAGAGGACCGCTGGGACTCAACGAACTGACCACATACAAATACATTATTCACGGCAACGGACAGATCCGCTGAGAAAGGAATCTATGAAAATCGCATTTATCGGAACGGGAAATATGGGCGGAGCACTCGCTAAAGCGGTAAGACGTGCCGAACCGCAGGCGGAAATCCTGCTCGCCGACCATGATATAAAAAAAGCCGAAGACTTGGCAAATCTCCTGAATGCAAAGACTGTCGACAATCAAACGGCGGTCGCCGAGGCGGATTACCTCTTTTTGGGAGTCAAACCGCAAATGCTCGAATCCCTTGCCGAGAGCATCGGAGTTATGACCGCAAAGCGTGAAAATCTGACACTTATCAGTATGGCGGCAGGGGTAAAAATTGAAAAAATCGAAGCACTGTTCGGTGCAAACCGATCGGTCATCCGCATTATGCCCAATACGCCCGTGTCTGTCGGCGAGGGTATGGTCCTTTGGTGTGCGAATGAAAAAGTCACCGAAAAGCAAAAAACGGACTTTGCGGAACTCTTCTCGAAAGCCGGAAAAATCCGCAATCTGCCCGAACATCTCATCGATGCCGGTTGTGCGTTGTCCGGATGCGGACCTGCGTTTGTCTGCCTCTTTGTCGAGGCTCTGGCGGACGGCGGAGTTGCCTGCGGCCTTGCAAGAAATGATGCCATGGAACTCGCTATGCAGACGCTTGTCGGAACGGCAAAACTCATGCAGGAAAGCGGGCAACATCCTGCCGAAATGAAAGATGCCGTTTGCAGTCCGGCAGGCTCGACCATCGCAGGCGTTGCAACACTCGAAAAAGGTGCTTTTCGCGGAACTGTCATGGATGCCGTCGCAAAAGCATTTGAGAAAACACAGAAACTCGGAAAATAAGAGGGCAAAATGAACTTATTGTACCTGAAATACGCATCGGAAGTCGCTGCGTGCGGTTCAATCAACAAAGCGGCGGAACGGCTTTACATCGACCAACCGAACCTGAGCCGTTCCATAAAAGATCTGGAATCGTCCTTGGGCGTAAAACTGTTCGAACGCAGTGCAAGGGGAATGAAACTCACACCGGACGGCGAAGAATTTCTCAAATACGCCAAAGTGATTTTGGCGGAGGTCGATGCTATGGAGAGTATGTTCCGTTCGGGAGATTCCTCCAAAAAGCGATTTTCGCTTTCCTGCCCCCGTGCCAGTTATATATCGGAAGCCTTTTCGGCTTTTTCACGCAAATTTTCGGGGGAGGACGCAATCGAGGCATTCTATAAAGAAACCAACTCCATGCGGACACTCAAAAACATTCTCGAAGACAATTACAATCTCGGAATTATCCGCTACGCATCGCAGTACGACAAGTATTACAAAGATATGCTCGAAGAAAAAGGACTGTCCTACGAAATGATCTGCGATTTTCGCTATGTTCTGCTTGTCAGTCGCTCGTCACCGCTTGCAAATGCGGAAACCGTCACGCAGGATGAGCTCAAAAATTATACCGAAATCGCACACGGCGATCCTTACGTCCCGTCCTTACCGCTCGAAGAGGTGCGGAAGGAGGAATTTTCCGAGGCAAGCCCCAGACGGATTTTCGTTTTCGAGAGAGGAAGCCAATTCGATCTGCTCTCCGGCAACCCCGATACATTTATGTGGGTGTCGCCGATTCCGCAGAACGTCCTTGAC
>CAVGAA010000011.1:0-50960 GCA_963627065.1 bacterium
GAAGAAGTCGCCTAAACGGCGACAGACCGAACAAAAAATAGCAATTAGCAGTTAGCAGTTAGCCGGCGGAACAGCAACTACCAGAGTGAAAGGAATGTTCTGTGCAGACTTTTCACTTTTTCACGGCTACGCAGTCACGCATCGTATCTCAACAAATGAGCGTACTCTATGAAAAGTACGCTCTGATAACACCTTATTCCGAGTTTTTTGGGGGTGCAGGGGGCTATTTTACAAAAATGCCCCCTGCATAATTTAAGTTCGTTTTTCTTCCAAATACTTGCAAAAAATGTTTTTTTGTGCTATAATACGGTGTGTTGTTTGAATTTCGGCGAAATGGTGAAAAAATTGCGAAAGGAGCGGGGAAAATGAAGAAAAAGCAGTACGGTTTATTGGCACTCGGAGCGGTTCTTACGGGATTGACTTTGATTTTTCCGCAGGTTGGCATTCTCGAATGGTTCACGCTGATTCCGGTGGCACTTGTCCTGTTCCGTATGGACGGCGACAGACTCCCGCAAGCCTACCGTAAGGGATTTTTCACGGTTTTTGTCTACTATTTTGTCATTTACCACTGGTTCGTCTACCTTTATCCGCTTGATTTCGTGGGACTCGGAAACGGGGCATCGCTCGCCGTCATCTTCGCCGGTTGGGCGGGACTGTCACTCTTGCAGGCAATCGTCGGGGGACTGATTTTCCTTGCCTTTGTCGCACTCGCACGGACGAAAGCAGTCAAAAAATATCCGCTCTGCAAGCCGTTTTTGTTCGCAGGTCTGTGGGTAGTCTTCGAATGGTCGTCAACGCTTGCTTGGACGGGTGTTCCGTGGGGCAGGCTCGCACTGGGGCAGGTGAAAATGCTCCCGATTCTGCAAAGTGCATCGGCATTCGGTTCGTATTTTATTTCGTTTTTACTGGTCGCCGTCAACGGATTGCTCGCAATGGCGGTGCAAAACGGCTTTTGGCGGAAACCGAGCAGGGCTATATGCCTGATACTTGCAGGCGTACTGTTCTGCGGAAACCTGCTTTTCGGCATTGTTCGCATCAATCTGCCGACAAAAGAAGAAAACACCGTCACGGTCGGCGTGGTGCAGGGGAATATCGACTCGCACGAAAAATGGAGTTCAAACAGTTTCAATAAAACAATTTCGAACTACGAAGGTATGACACGGAAAGCGGTCGGGGATGGGGCGGAACTGGTCGTCTGGCCCGAAACCGCTCTGCCGTACGATTTGAGCAACTTTTCGGAATTGATCGACCGGATTGAAAATCTGGCGAAAGAATGCAACGTGGCGTTGATTGTCGGGGCGTTGTGGACGGACGAGGAGGGGAACGAGTACAATTCGCTCTTTTATGTGACGGCGGACGGCAAATTTGACGGTTCGGTGCGGTATGACAAGAGGCATCTCGTGCCGTTCGGTGAATATGTCCCCATGCGAAAACTCATTACAACTTTGATACCGCCACTGGCGGAGGTTTCGGCTCTCGACGATGATCTCACCGCAGGCAAAACGTCGGCACTGTTCGACACCGAATGGGGAAAAATAGGATCGCTCATCTGCTTCGACTCGATTTACGAGCAACTCTCGATTGACAGTGTCCGTGACGGAGCGGAGCTGATGCTGATATCCAGTAACGATTCGTGGTTCTGCGATTCGTCCGCAATTCGCCAGCATCTCTATCAGGCACAACTGCGTGCGGTCGAAACCGGCAGGGCTTATGTGCGGTCGGCAAACACCGGCATTTCGGCATTCATCGGGAGCGACGGCAGGGTAACAGAGGAGATTGGCGTTTATGAAACGGACTATGCCGTGCAGAGCGTGGCGACCTCGTCCGAGAGAACGCTCTATACAAGAATCGGCAATCTGTTCGTGTATCTTTGCATCGCAGGCGTTTTACTGCCCGCACTTGTCGGGATCTTCGGGTATTTTGCCGAAAAGAAAGCGAAATCTCTTGACAAAGATCAAAAAATATAGTATAATAAAAAAGAGTTATACGGCTTTTGCCGTTAGAAATGAGGAAAGTTCATGAAAATTCAGGAATCGGGAGAAATGTATCTCGAAACCATACTTGTTTTGTCGCAAAAAATGGCTTATGTGCGTTCGATTGATGTTTGCGAATATATGGGATTCAGCAAGCCGAGCGTCAGCCATGCAATGGGGCTTTTGCGGAACGGCGGTTATGTCAATATGGATGCAAACGGCTACCTGACCTTGACCGATGCAGGCAGGGAAGTGGCGGAAAAAATCTACGACAGACACCGCATTTTGACCAAAATGTTGGTCCTGCTCGGTGTGGACGGCGAAACAGCAGCCGAAGATGCCTGCAAAATGGAGCATGACATCGGCGACAAGTCCTTTGAGGCTATCAAGCAGGGCGTTGAACGGTTGGAACGGGAAATGCAGGAAAAAGAGCGGAACAAGTCGAATTAAACGACTATGCCGTTTTCTGCCAATGTCGGTTTTCGGCGAAAAATATTGTCAAAAATTTAACGAAATTTTCGTAAAACGCTTGCAAATCAAAGTAAAATGTGATATAATAATGCCGTCATGTGATTGCGAAATCAATTACAACGATTATCTAATGGGACAAAGTGAGGAATTTTATGTCAAAAGATACCTTGCAAAAGATCAGGAAAGCCGAAGAAGATGCCGTGCGGATTGTTGCCGAAGCCGAAGAAAAGGCAAAGCAAATGAAAGCCGATGCCGTGAAGAACGGTGAGGCACTCTGCGAGGACACCGAAAAGAAGTACAAAGAGGAGTATTCGGCAAAACTGGAAGAGGTCCGGCAGAAAGCGGACGAAATCGCCGAAAAGGTGATGGAAGAAACCAAAGCCGAAACTGAGGCGATTGCGGCACAGGCAAGACTGAACCGCAAAAGTGCCGAGAAGATTGTAATAGGAGGTCTTGACTCGAAATGCCGGTAAGCAATATGAAAAAGCTGACCGTTTTCGCTTTTCGGGACGACACCGACAAACTGGTCCGCCGACTGATGCGTCTGCGGTGTGTGCAGGTGACACTGTCCGATACGGGGCAGGGGAATGAAGCCTTGGGACGTGCCGACTGCGATGCGGAACTGCAATCGGCTCGCAAACGTCTGCGTGACGTGGACGAGGTTCTGCCGATTCTCTCCCGTTACAGTACGAGAACCATGCGTTTTCGCAGACGGGTTCATGCGGTCGATTTGCAGGAATTCGAAACATCGGGCGATGCGGAAAGGGCGAGAAATGTCGTCGCACGGGTGAGCGAACTCGTCGGAAAAATCGAAGAAAACCGTGCTGAGCGAGCAAAACTCGAAACGGTACTGGCAACTCTGCGACCGTGGCTCGACTACGATGTTCCGCTCTCGGAAAGCGAAACGGCAAAAACGAAAACCTATCTCGGTTCCGTACCGATGATGAACAAACCCGAATCGGTTGCGGAAAGGTTGGCGGACGGCGGTTGTGTCGCCGAGGAGATCTTCTCGGACGAGAAATTCTCCTATTGGGCGGTCACGTTCTTAAAAGAAAACGAAACCGACGTCGGCGTGCTGTTGTCCTCGCTCGGATTTACCAAGCAGACCTTCGGGGACTGCACCGGTACGGCGACGGCGGAAGAAGCAAAAACGCAGGATAAAATCGCAAAACTCGAAGAAAACGCCGAGCGTGACGGTGAGGCACTGCACGACTGTGCCGAGGCATTGGACGAGATTGAAATTCTCCACGATTTGGAGCAGACGAACGTCCGTGTCGCAACCGTCAAGCAGAAACTGGCGGAAACGAGGTGTTGCGAGGTCCTCACGGGTTGGTATCCCGAACCGATGGAAGATGCGGTAGTCGAGGTACTGGAAAAGTTCGAATGTGCCTATGATCTCTCACAACCGGAAGCGGGCGACAATCCGCCGGTCCTGCTCAGAAACAACAAATTCGCACAGAATTTCGAGTGGGTGATCGGAATGTATTCCTACCCGAAATACGGCACGTACGATCCGACATTCATTATGTCGATTTTCTACTTCGTGATTTTCGGTATGATGTTTGCGGATGTCGGCTACGGGCTTCTGCTCATACTCGGGTGCGTACTCGGTATCAAACTGCTCAATCCGAAACCCTCAATGCGAAGAATGCTTTCGATGTTTGCGTGGTGCGGTGTGTCCTGCACGATTCTGGGCGTGGTCTTCGGCGGTTGGTTCGGAGATCTGCCGACCGCAATCATGAAGAACTTTATGGGCATCGCCGATCCCGAAAGTACAAAAATCGGACACTTTTTCGCAAATGGTCTGCTCTTCAACCCCGTAACCTCCGCAGTTCCGTTCCTCATTCTGTCGTTGGCGGTCGGTGAGATTCACCTTGTCGCCGGAATGGCAATCAGTATGGTGGAAACGTGGAAAAGCGGACATCGGCTCGAAGCGGTTTGCAGTACCGTTCCGTTCTGGGTACTCTTTGCCGGAATCGATCTGTCCGCACCCAATATGCTCATCGGAATGGATATGATCGGGAGCGGAATGAGCGAAAGTCTCAAAACGACTTTTGCAAATCTCGGCGGTATCGCAACCTACATTATGTTGGCGGGCGTTGTCGGAATTCTCCTCCTCAAAGGTGTGGGACAGAAATCGTTCGGGGCATGGCTCATAAAAGGTCTGGGCGGACTTTATTCGCTCATCAGTTTCGCATCCGACCTGCTTTCCTATTCGAGAATTCTTGCACTGGGACTTGTCGCAGGCGTCATCGGGCAGGTTATCAATATGATAACGGCTCTGGGATCGAGCGGTGTCGGCGGATTTATCGCCATGTTGCTGGTGCTGATTGTCGGACACGTCTTCAACATTGCCATTAACCTTTTGGGAACGTTCGTCCACGCCGCAAGACTGCAATACATCGAGTTCTTCGGCAAATTCTATGAGGACGGCGGAGAGCAGTTTGAACCCGCAGAACCGTCCGACGATTACACGACCGAAATTTAACGGCAAAATCAAAAGTCAGAAAACAAATTAAAATAAAAAAACTCAAAGGAGCAAAAAACTATGTTCACCCTTCTCGAAAACATCTTTACCGGACGCAATCTCGCAATTCTCGGCGTTGCATTGGCAACCATTCTCCCGGGCTTCGGCTCGGCAAGAGGCGTCAACCTTGTCGCAAGAGCAACCGCAGGTCTTATCAGCGAAGAACCCAACAAGTACGGCAAGTCCATGCTTTTGCAGGCACTGCCTATGACGCAGGGTATTTACGGAATGGTCACGTCCTTTATGATTCTCGTCAAATCGGGCATTATGAGCGACAAAACCATTGAACTGACCGTCGGTCAGGGTGCATATTTCCTTGTTGCGTCTCTCCCGATTGCACTCGGCGGTCTTTATTCCGCAATCCGTCAGGGCGAGGTCGCCGCATCGGGTATTTCGGTTCTCGCAAAGAAGCCGGATGCCGTCGGTAAAGCAGTCATTTCCGCATCCTTCGTCGAACTTTACGCAATTCTTGCCCTCCTCATCTCTCTGTTGATGGTTCTTTAATCGAAAAGAATAAAACAGGCAAAGGAGATTAACAGTGGCAACGAACGGAATCAATCGGATTACCGATAAAATCCTTGCCGATGCACAGGCAAAAGCCGATAAAATCTTGGCGGATGCTCAGGCGGAATGCGATGCAATCAAAGCCGATTACGAAGCACGTGCCGAGAAAATCAGGGAACGGCTGGCAGAGGAAACGAGAACGGTCGCCATGGATACCGTCAACCGCACCAAAGCCGGAACGGCAATGAAACGGCGGAATGTTCTGCAAGTGCAGGAAAGTCTGCTCATTGACGGCGTTTTCGACGGTGCGAAAGAATGGGTTTTAGGGCTTTCGAAAGAAAAATACACCGAACTGCTTGCAGGGCTTTTGTCTGCGGCACTTCTGGAACAAGCCGACACCGAGGCGAAAAATGCGGAACTCTACGGTGAGGAGAGTGACGATGTCGAGGTGTTTGAAGTCCTTATGAACAAACACGACCGTGACAATTGCGGAGCGGATGTCATAAAGGCGGTACAAAAGAAATATGCAAACAGCGGAAAACTGCCACAGGGCAGAACGGAGAAACTCACACTCTCCAAAAATACGCCGAACATTTCGGGCGGTCTGATTCTCCGCTACGGCGATGTCGAGGCAAACTGCTCGTTCGAAATGCTTTTCGACCAACTGCACAGAGAACTGGAAGCGGATGTCGCACACGTGCTTTTTGACGCAAGAGGCAAAAAGTGAGGGAGCAGAAGATGGGAAACGATCTTTATGCCGGTGCAAGACTCCGTGTCCTCGAAAACGCAATCATCGGGGAAGAAAAATTCGAACGCCTGCTGGCAAGTGACTTGAATGCCTGCATCGCACTCCTCTCGGAGTGGGGCATAAAAATTGAAAAAAATGACAAAACCGGTGCATTCGACCGTGAAAAAACACTGCTGTCAAGACTCTCGGATGCGTATCGGGAGGCACTGGAATCGTCGGAGAATGCCGAGGCGGTCAGACTTTGGCTTCTGCCTTATGACTGCAACAACATCAAATCGGCACTCAAATGTCGCAAGCGTGGAAAAGATCCGGCACCGATGCTCTTGGATATTTCCGGTACAATCCCCTCGGACACGGTGAAAGAGGCGGTTTTGAAAAACAACTTGGCACTTTTGCCGGAGTGCTTTGCAAGTGCGACTGCAATTGCATCCGAGCGGTTCGACCGGTCGGGCGATCCGAGAGAGGTCGATGCCGTCCTTGACGGTGCCTGCTATGCGGAAATGCTCCGTGTGGCAAACGATTCGGGCGTGGCACTTGCCGTGAAACTCGTGCAGAGAAAAATCGATCTCACGAACGTTATGATAGCGATACGTGGCGAACGCATGGGCGACCGTGCCGGTATCCTCAAAAACTTTTTCCTCACGGGAGGGACACTCACGGGGGAAAACCTGCTTGCGTGGAGCGATGCGGGCGAAGATGCTCTGCTCGACAAACTCTGCTATACAAAACTCGAAAAGTTTGCAAAATCGGCAATCGACACCGACAGAACATTGGCAGGTCTGGAACTTGCCTCCGACAATGCCTTTATGGACTTGGCACGGGAGGCGAAAATGATTCCCTACGGTGCGGAAATTCCGGTGGGATTCATCATCGGTCGGGAGTATGAAGTGAAAAATCTGCGGATTCTGCTTGCCGGAAAGAGCGTGGGACTGCCGACGGCATCCATACGGGAAAGGATGCGACTTTCTTATGTATAAAATCGGAATTATCGGTCGTCGTGATGCGGTGCAGGGCTTTATGGCACTGGGTTTTTCGGTGCATGAAGCGGACAGCATAGCGGATGCGACAAGAGAACTGCATACAATGGCAAAATCGCAGGAATACGGTGTCATTCTCATCACCGAAGATTTTGCCTCACAACTCGAAGAGGAAACCGCAAAATACCGTGACCTGCCACTGCCTGCAATCGTGTCGATTCCGGGGCAGGAAGGCTCAACCGGCTACGGTATGAACGGACTGCGACACGCCGTAGAACGTGCGGTCGGAGCGGATATTCTCTTCAAGGATTCGAATTAACGGAAAGGAACTGAAACCGGAATGGTAGAAGGAAAAATCAGAAAGGTATCGGGACCGCTTGTCATAGCCGAGGGCATGCGTGAAGCGGATTTGTTTGACGTGGTCCGTGTCGGACCGAAAAAACTCATCGGCGAAATTATCGAAATGCACGGCGACCGTGCCTCAATTCAGGTATATGAAGAAACCGCAGGACTCGGCAGAGGGGACATTGTCGTGTCGACGGGAGCACCGCTTTCGGTCGAACTCGGCCCGGGACTGCTCACCAATATTTTCGACGGCATTCAAAGACCGCTCGAAACCATGCGGAAAAAAGTCGGTTCAAACCTTGTAAAAGGACTTGACGAGCCGGCACTCGACAGAGAAAAAGTATGGCATTTCGAAGCCACCAAAGGTTTCGGAGAGAGTGTCGTCGCAGGCGATATTCTCGGAACGGTGCAGGAGAATGATGTCATTCTCCATAAGGTTATGGTCCCCCCGAAAATGAGCGGAACGCTCGTGGAACTGCGTACGGGCGACTACCGTGTCACCGACAGTATCGGTCGGTTGAAACTCGCAAACGGCACGATTCAAGACCTGACGCTCCTGCAAAAATGGCCGGTCCGTGTGGCAAGACCGTACGGAAAGAAATTACCGCCGGTCGATCCCATGATTACGGGACAGCGGTCAATCGATGCCCTTTTCCCGATTGCAAAAGGCGGAACTGCCTGCGTCCCCGGACCGTTCGGCTCGGGCAAAACGGTGGTGCAACACCAACTGGCAAAATGGAGCGACGTGGACTTGGTCGTCTACATCGGTTGCGGAGAACGCGGAAACGAAATGACCGACGTTCTGCGTGAATTCCCCGAACTCGTCGATCCGAAAACCGGAAAATCGCTTATGGAACGCACGGTTCTGATTGCAAACACCTCGGATATGCCGGTCGCCGCCCGTGAAGCGTCCATTTACACCGGCATCACCATTGCGGAATATTTCCGTGATATGGGCTATTCGGTCGCCGTCATTGCGGACTCCACATCCCGTTGGGCAGAGGCTCTGCGTGAGATGTCGGGACGTCTTGAAGAAATGCCGGGTGAGGAGGGTTACCCCGCTTATCTGACCTCCCGTCTGGCACAGTTCTACGAGCGTGCCGGTAAGGTTGTTTGCTTGGGTTCTGACGGCAGAGAAGGGGCATTGTCGGCAATCGGTGCGGTATCTCCGCAAGGCGGTGATATTTCCGAACCCGTTACGCAGGCGACACTGCGTATCGTCAAAGTCTTCTGGGGACTGGATTCCTCACTGGCATACAAACGCCATTTCCCCGCAATCAACTGGCTCAATTCCTATTCGCTTTACCGTGACCGTCTGTCCGACTGGTTCTCGGAGCATATCTCGAAAGATTGGAACAACCTCACCGCAAGATGTCTCAAAGTGTTGCAGGAGGAGGCAGACTTGCAGGAAATCGTAAAACTTGTCGGTATGGATGCACTCTCCGCCGAGGACCGTATCAAACTCGACGTGGCACAGTCCATTCGGGAAGACTTCTTACAGCAGAACGCTTTTCTGGACGTCGACTGCTACACCTCGCTTGAAAAGCAGTATGCGATGATGCACCTCATTTTCCGCTACGGAGACGAGGCATTGCGTGCGGTCAAAGCCGGAGCGGATGTCGAGACGGTCTGCGAATCCTCGGTTCACGAGAAGATTGCAAGAGCAAAATCTGTACCCGAGAGCGATTGGAAGACCGAATTCGCAAAGATTGAAACCGAAATAACCGATGAAATGGACAATCTCATCGCACTGTCACGGGAGGAGGACTGACGGCATGATACGTGAATATAAAACCATTGAAGAAGTTGCCGGACCTCTGATGCTCGTGCGTCAGGTGGACGGTGTCAAATATGACGAACTGGGAGAAATCGAACTGCCGAACGGCGAAGTCCGCCGTTGCCGTGTACTGGAAGTGGACGGCAAAAACGTGCTGGTGCAGTTGTTCGAATCGGCGGCAGGCATCAACCTCGCTAACAGCAAAGTGCGGTTTTCGGGGCACGGTGTCGAACTGCCGGTGTCAAAAAATATGCTCGGGCGTATTTTCAACGGTATGGGCGAAGCCATCGACGGCGGTCCGAGAATCATTCCCGAAAAAATGGCGGACATCAACGGTACGCCTATCAACCCTGCGGCAAGATATTACCCCTCCGAGTTCATTCAGACGGGTGTTTCGAGCATTGACGGCTTGAACACACTGGTAAGAGGGCAGAAACTGCCGATTTTCTCGGGATCGGGACTTCCGCACGCCAACTTGGCGGCACAGATCGCACGGCAGGCAAAAGTGCTTGGAAAAGACGAAAAATTTGCGGTTGTTTTTGCCGCAATCGGTATCACGTTCGAGGAAGCCGATTTCTTCATTTCGGACTTCCGCAAGACGGGGGCTCTCGACAGAACCGTCCTCTTTATCAATCTGGCATCCGATGCCGCAATCGAGCGTATCAATACACCCCGTATGGCACTGACCGCCGCCGAATATCTGGCATTCGACTGCAATATGCACGTCCTTGTCATTATGACCGACATCACCAACTACGCCGAGGCTCTGCGTGAGGTTTCCGCCGCAAGAAAAGAAGTCCCGGGACGCCGTGGTTACCCGGGGTATCTCTACACCGACTTGGCAACCCTCTATGAACGTGCCGGAAGAAAAATGGGTTCGGACGGATCTATCACGATGATTCCGATTCTGTCTATGCCCGAGGACGACAAAACCCACCCGATTCCCGACCTGACCGGTTACATTACCGAAGGGCAGATCATTCTGTCCCGTGAACTCTACCGCAAAGGCTGTCTGCCTCCCGTCGACGTCCTGCCGTCCCTCTCCCGTCTGAAAGACAAGGGTATCGGTGCGGGAAAAACGAGAGAAGACCACGCCGACACGATGAACCAGTTGTTCTCGGCTTACGCAAGAGGCAAGGATGCAAGAGAACTTATGGTGGTTTTGGGCGAGGCGGCACTCACACCGGTCGACAGACTGTATGCGAAATTCGCCGATGCGTTTGAGGCGGAATATATCAATCAGGGCTTTTATGAGAACAGAACCATTGAGCAAACGCTCGATCTGGGCTGGAAACTGCTCTCGATTCTGCCCAAGAGCGAAATGAAACGTATCAAACCGGCACTGCTCGAAAAGTACTGGAAGAACCCCGAAAATAACGGCAACTGACTGCGAAAGGAGAGAAGCGATGGCAGGCGTACAAGTCAACCCGACCAGAATGGAAATGAAGCGGTATCAAGCCCGCCTCACAACGGCACGTCGGGGACACAAACTGCTCAAAGACAAGCGTGACGAACTGATGCGTCGTTTCATGGACGTGGTCAGGGAAGATAAAGTTTTGCGTGAAAAGGTCGAAAAATCGCTGGCGAATGTCTACCGTGGATTTACGGTCGCAGGAGCGGTCAATCCTCCGCAAATGCTCGAAGAGGCACTCATCTGTCCCAAAAAAGAGGGGGCTTTGGAGGTTACCTACCGCAACTGTATGAGCGTGGAAGTACCTGAATTCCGGTTGCAGGTGCTGTCGGAAGGAAACAGCGACAGTTGCAATTACGGTATGGCGTTCACGTCCGGCGAACTCGATGCATCGGTGCAGGAACTCGGCGGAATGCTCGAAGATCTGCTCCGTATGGCGGAACTCGAAAAGACCGCACAATTGCTGGCAGAGGAAATCGAACGCACACGCAGACGTGTCAACGCACTGGAATATATCCTCATTCCGCAGTACGGCGAAATCATTCGCAGTATCCGGATGCGACTGGAAGAAAACGAGCGTGGAAACACGACAAGACTGATGAAAGTCAAGGATATGATGCTGGCGGAAAAGGTCGCAAAACCGGATGACGACAGCAATCCCGACGACGAAATTCCGGAAGAACCCCCCGAGGATTTGCCGGAGGACAACGCCGACAATCGGGCAGAAAAATAATTCAAACTGTTATGAGAAAACCCTCCGTGAGTAAAAAGCGGAGGGCTTTTTCGGCTCAAAAAGCGGAAATTTGAAAATTTTTTTCGAAAAAATCTTCCGTTTTCGCCAAAAATGTGGTATAATATATATGGATATGTCAATCGAAAAAACGTTTCGAAAGGGGGCAGAGCAATGTTTGCGATAGGCGATTATCTTTATTATGCATCGGAGGGGGTATGCCATGTTGCAGACATCCGCACGGCACCCTTGAAGGGGATGCCTGCGGACCGGCTTTATTACATCCTGCATCCCTGCCGTTCGGAAAGCACCGTTTATGTACCGGTCGATAACGATACCGTTTTTTTGCGGAAACTGATGACGACCGACGAGGCGAACCGCTTTTTGGATGTCATACCGAATCTGCAAATTTTTGAAGAGCCGAACGCAAAAGCACTCAAAAACCGCTATATCGAAGCCATGCGGACGCACACGCCGACCGATTGGGTGCGAGTGATCAAAACCGTCCGTAAACGGAGCGAAAAACTGGCATCCGTGTCCAAAACGCAAAAACTGTCCGAAACCGAACGCAGTTACGCCATTGATGCCAAAAGGCATCTCTTTTCCGAGTTGTCGTTGGCACTTGACGTCCCGTACGGCGAGATGGAGCAGTTCATCCGCCGACACATCGAAAAAAATCTCGAAAGCAATCCGGCATAACGCTCACAAAATGCCGACAAAGATTCGGTGGGTTACCCGTCCTATTCGGTGCACGGTACGCACGTGGCGAGCATCATTGCCGGAAATCTCGGTGACGAGGCGGACGAACCGATCACCGATTCGGACGGCACACCGCTGACCGAAAGTTAACAGACCGTGGCCTTCTCCCATATCGGGTTTGAGATCGACAACACCCCGATAAGAGTTACAAAAAAGCAAAAATAAAGTGGCTGTAAAAGCTATATCAAATGGGCTGTCTGAAATGTGCAAACATTCCGGACAGCCTCTTATTTTTGCAAGCGGAATTTTTTGAAAAATCCGATTTTTCCGAGATTCCGCCACAAATAATGTAACAATTCGTTGTATAATGGAAACGAAATGAGAAAAATCCCAAAAGCCGAACTGCAATTTGTACAAGAGCGGTCCACAACTTTTGTGCAATTCGACGAAATTTATATAAACTATTGACAAACGGGGGGGGGGTATGGTATAATATTGGTAGTTTTAACTAAAATGGCAAAATATACAAATTTTGAAATACTATACAAAAATTATATCTTCGGAAAGGAGGGAAAGCGACCTTGAACCGCACGGCAAAATGCATCAAAATGCTCCGGATTCTGAACACCGGACGGGTATATAAAGTCAAGGAATTGGCAGACCTGCTCGAAACGAAAGAGCGGAACGTCATCGATTATAAAGACGAATTGAATGCACTCGGCGTCGAGGAAGGGTTCATCATTGTCGGGATTCCGGGGAAATACGGCGGATACCAACTCAACCACACATACCCGCTGACCTCCTTCCGTTTTACCGATGGGGAGCGAAAAGCCCTGACCGAAGGACTTGGCTATCTCGAAGCCCATAATGATTTTCCTTTCCGACAGGACTTCCGATCGGCAATGTCCAAAGTGCTTTCGTCTTTTGAACACGAAGAAAAAGAAGCGAATCCGCTCTTTTCGTTCGGCGTACCGCTTTCCGCATCGAACGAAGAACTCGAAAAGCGATACCGTGCGGTCGAGCGTTGCATCGAAAAGAATTGCGAACTCGAAATTGAGTACGAATCGCTCGAACACGCAAAATCGACGGCAACCGTTCAACCGTATAAATTATATTCCTACAACGACGCATGGTATTTCCTCGCATACCACCCGAAAGAAGACAAATTCAAATATTATAAGTTGAACCGAGTCCAAAACTACACCGAAACGAATGTCAAATTCCGCAGAAAACTTTTCTATACGGAGGCGGACTATCTCGACTCCTTCGGTATGAAAGAAAACGGGGACTGGTACCCGATCAAACTGCAAATATCGGGAGCTTATGCAACGCTCGTCAAGGAACGCACCTACGGAAAAGACCAGACAATCGAAACAATGCCGGATGGCTCGGTCATCCTCACCTGCCGGATGCAGAACATCCACAGAGTCGAAGCCTTCATCCTCAGCCTCGGCACAAACTGCCACATTCTCGAACCCGACAGTCTGAAACAACATATCGGAGAGATTCTTGAAGAGATTGGAAAATTATACAAATAGGAGCAAATCTATGAAAAAGCAAAAGATTTTCACATTCGCATTGGTCTTGGCACTGCTCGTGGTTGTCGTAGCACCTTTTTCGGCACTGCTTACAAACGCAGCCGGAATTGACAAAACCAGCACCGATGCACAGTATATCGGCTATGGCTTTGACGTTACAAGCGGGGCATTAAAAAAATCCAATTTGCAGGACATCAAACCGATTCTGAATCTGAATTCCGACATTTACGACTATGTTTTTGTCAAAGACGTAAATGAAAATGAATCCGGAAACATCGTTGCATACAGTGCACAGGAAATTGCCGAGCAGGTCGGCAGTGCTTACAGTGCCGGTATCAACGGAAGAATTAAGGTCGTTACATTGGATATCGGCACAAGTTTTGATAAGAGCAAACAGGTGTCGACCGCCGTTCAGGAACGTTATGAACTCTACTATTACAGTGTAATTCGTAAAACAATGGTTATTCAGTTGGATGCTTCGCAATTGCGGAACTATCTGTCACCCGATTTTCAAAGCGAACTCTATGCCGTTAAGAATGTTGAGCAGGCAGAGGCACTCTTGACCAAATACGGAACGCACCTCATCACCGGATACAATCTCGGCGGTCGTATGGAAGCGACAAACTACCAGTGCAAATCGTCTGTTAAAACCGCTTGGGCAAGCAACACGAGCCTCAGCGAGCAGATCGGTGCATCCGTCAGTGCGGCATCCGCCGGTCAATCTTTCTCCATGACACAACAGTACGCACAAGGGTATAACTCAAGTACCGAATCTTCCTCGTATAAATATACCGCTCTCGGCGGTGAAGCGGTTGAAGCATTGACAATCGATCAACTTTTCACCTACAATTCTTCCTTAGTTGACGGAAAAGGAAACTATATTTACGGTCGCTGGCTCTATTCCGTCAATCACGGTGAAAATCTTGACATTATCGGAATTGCAAAAGGCGGTCAGGCAATTCCGCTGTGGGAATTTTTGCCGACTTCAAGCGAATATAACATGATTCGCAGATATCTGATCAGTGCTTATGTCGAAAAATGCGGTGACAAATACACCGAGTATTGCAACAAATACAAAACGTTGTACGCAAATATCACGGATGAAAACGAAACAAGCTCCGGCAACATTGACATTACCGGTTTCTATTCCATGACATCCGGCGGAGTTGTGACATCGACGACTTTCGGCAGTGCGGACACATACAGCACGGTTGTTCCGGACACGACCGTTATCATGACTTATGACAATACAACAACCGTAACAGATGATGTCGTATGGTCTGTTAAGGACGGTTCATCCTACGCATCCGTAACCGATAGCCGAAACGGCTCTTTCAAAGTCGCAAGCGGAGCAAAGGGAAAATCTTTCACGATTGCCGTAACGGTCAACGGGGATGAAAAAGCAACGTGGACATTCAAAATCGAAGACTGTCTTTACACCTGCGGTAGCGGTGAAATTACGGACGATAAATACGATCCGTATGTCATTTCCACGGTTGAAGATTTGCGACAGTTGATGCTCAATCCGGATGATTGGTCAAAGTCCTTTGTTTTGGCAGATGATATTAACTTATCTTCGACCGATGTTGGCACATGGAGCACGATCGGAACATCGGCAACTCCTTTCACAGGGACTTTTGATGGTAACTATTGTACGATCTCTGGATTTAATAAGGCAGGGGACACGAGTTCTTCGGTTGGGTTGTTTGGTGTCATCGACGGGGGAACGGTCAAAAATCTGAGAATGAGCGATTGCAGTGTTTGGCTGAGCAATGCAAATTCAGGAGTATATGTGGGTATTCTTGCCGGAACAAACAGCGGAACGATTTCCAACTGTGTTGTGAATAATCCGACCGTTTTGGTGGAATATGCATTCCAATCGGGTGCTTCTGTCGGAACAGAACTGTGGATTACGAATTCCTGCGGTGCAATCGTCGGTAAAAACAACGGAACGCTCTCGGAATGTGGTGTTATCAATCCGCACATTTCTGCTCAGGCGGATATGTCCGCCGTGTCAACGGACAGAAGCGATATACCCGTAACCTATGTGCTTTGCTCTGCCGGCGGTGCGGTGGGAACTGCAGATGGCGGTACATACGAATATTGTTATGTCAAAACGACAACAAGCGGAAATAATGTAAGTACGATTAAAACCTATGTTCGCGGAGAAAGTCATAAGAATAAGGTTGCATTTGTTACAACCGGAACTACATCTTCCACGCAGGCATTCGCCTATTCCGGCGGTTTCATCGGCTATGCAACAAATCCGGCAACGCTCAATGAGTGCATTATCGACCTGCCGAATGTAATTCAGGCAGAGCGTAACACCTGCAATGAGGACAAATCTTATGCATTTTCGGGAACGGTAGTCGGTGCAATTCAGAGCGGTAGCGAGAGTGATATCACCCGCACAAAAGTCTTTGCACATTCGATTCGCCAGACACCCACGGCAACAACCACAAGCGGTATCATTGCAACAACCGTCGACGGAGCGGGCAATGCGACATTTGCGGAATCCGCCGGATATTTCAAAATTCTCACATCCGACATCAAAATGTCCGATAGCAACCTGAGCAATTCGCTCGGTTCAAAGAACAGCAAATGGTGCGGTGAGGGGAATCTTTCATCCGGCTTCCCCGTGCTGAAATCTTTTGCATTCACGGGACTTGGCGTTAACACGGACAATGCAAAAACGTCCTATTATTACGGACAGTCCTATACACCGAGCGGTCTTGCTGTTTCCGTTGTATCGGCTTATGGTAAAGGAACGGAAACCGAACTCAAAGTTTACAAAATCAACAATTCCGCTTTCAAAAGTCAGGCTATCTACGCAAACGGTTATAACATCATCGTTTCGCTCGGATCGAGTACCGGTACTTATAAAGCAACCGTCAACAAGTGCAATATCGAATCGATTACCGCAAAAGATGTCAGTACCGATAAGATTTATGTCGGCGACACCTATTCCAAAGACAACCGTGACATTCAAATTACGGCGGTTCTCTCCAACGGAACAAAAATCGATCCCATTACATCAAACTCACTCTCTTATGTAAACTACCCGACCGACACATACACCGTTTCTTCGGACACGCTTGTTTACGGCAAAAACAAAGTCACCCTGACCTACGCCGGCAAAACTTACGACTATCTGATCGAATGCGACGAAAACGAATTGCTCTCTATCGAACTGATTGCACAACCCTCCAAAGTCAATTATATTACCGGTTCGACCTTCGCGCCGGACGGCATGAAAGTTCAGGCAACTTACGAAGACGGCACGGTTGAAGAAGTCGATAACAGCGAATTGGAACTCATCGGCACGACAATTGCAGACGGTGAAAACGATATTCTCGTGACCTACGGTGCTTACGTGACAACATCCGAACCGGTCAAGGTTTACGGCTTCGAATCCATGACGGTTGCTACCATGCCGAGCAAAACCGAATATTACGTCGGCGATACCATCGACTTTACGGGACTGACCGTAAACTATACCGCCGACGGCACAACCGTCGAAACGCTCGATGCAACACAATTAACCTACTCTCAAACGACAATCGATAAAATCGGCGATAACGAAATTACCGTAAAATACGGTGAACATTCCGTAACAATCGTCCTGACCGGTAAAGAACAGGACAAGCAGTATACGGTCACATGGGTAGTCGACGGAAAGACCACAGCGGAAACCTATACATACGGCGAGACACCTGCATTCAAAGGCACAACCGCCAAAGCGTCCGACAAAGCCTATACCTACACCTTCAAGGGTTGGGATAAAGCGATTGCATCGGTGAGCGAGGATGTCAAGTACACGGCACAGTATGAGAAGACCGCAATCGAATATACGGTCACATGGGTAGTCGACGGAAAGACCACAGCGGAAACCTATACATACGGCGAGACACCTGCATTCAAAGGCACAACCGCCAAAGCGTCCGACAAAGCCTATACCTACACCTTCAAGGGTTGGGATAAAGCGATTGCATCGGTGAGCGAGGATGTCAAGTACACGGCACAGTATGAGAAGACCGCAATCGAATATACGGTCACATGGGTAGTCGACGGAAAGACCACAGCGGAAACCTATACATACGGCGAGACACCTGCATTCAAAGGCACAACCGCCAAAGCGTCCGACAAAGCCTATACCTACACCTTCAAGGGTTGGGATAAAGCGATTGCATCGGTGAGCGAGGATGTCAAGTACACGGCACAGTATGAGAAGACCGCAATCGAATATACAGTTATCTTCTACGATTGGGACAATACGGTACTGTTGAAGAAGACAGACTATCACTACGGCGATACCGTGGCACTTCCGTTGAATCCGTCGAGAACCGATTTTACCTTTATCGGCTGGTCGCCCGTTGTAAGATTGGTTGAAGGAAATGTCAACTACATCGCAACCTATCGGAGCGGAACGATTAAATATGTCACGGTCACATGGATTGTCGGAAACGAAACCGTAACCGAGGAATACGAAGCGGGTGAAATACCGGCTTACAAAAAGAGTACGGAAAAGGCAAGCGACAATACTTACAGGTATACATTCAGCGGTTGGGATAAAAATCTCACGGCTTTGACCGCAAACACCGTCTTCACCGCTCAATATACAAAGCAGTATATCGAATATACGGTTGTGTTCAGAGACAGTGACGGAACGATTCTTTCGGTAAAACGGGATTATCATTACGGCGATGTCGTCACAAGCCCGACAGTCACTGCAAGAGATGGCTATCGCTTTATCGGTTGGAATCAATCTGTTACGATGGTCAGCGGTAACGCCGACTACACGGCACAGTATGAGCAGATCGAGTATACCGTTGCATTCTACGGCAAAGACGGACAATTGATTTCGGCAGTCAAATGCCACTATGGCGATGTCGTCACAACGCCGTCCGCACCGCAGGTGGAAGGCTATGAGTTCAAAGGCTGGTCGCCGTCTGTCGCAATTGTTAAAGAAGATGTCTCTTATCAGGCTCAATATGAAAAAGTCGAGCAGGTAACCGAGCCGAAAAAAGAGGCAGAAACGCAAAATCCGACCGAAAAATCTACAACCGGTGAAAACACAAGCGAAAAAACTTCCGGCGGATGCTCCGGTACAATCGGAATGCCCACTGTATTGATCATTATGGTTGTATCACTCGGTGTAGGATTTATCGCAAAAAAGAAAAAACACGACTGAAAAAGTGAAAGCAAAAAGCGAAAGGGGATGAGAGAATGAAATTCAAAAGATTGACGGCATTTGCAATGTTTTTCGTACTGTTGATTGGCATCATTCTTGTCATCCCCTACGGGGTGAAAGGTGCGGAAAGTACCGCAACATCGACCGAAACACCAAAATTAACTGTCATGTTCTTCCCGCTTGATGACGTATCAGGTGACTGTTGCATTATTCGATATGGAGATACACAAATCCTCATTGATGCCGGTGCGACCGCATCCGCCGCTCCGCAGATAATTTCCAAAATGAATAATGCTTTGGAGCACGATAGAGATAAGGTTTGGGAATATGTTATTGCAACGCATGGGGATATGGACCATATTGCCGCTTTTTCGACAGACGAAACGTATGATAAAGATACAGGCGTTATACACGAATTGAGGAAATCAGGTGTAACTTTCCAAAATCTGATTGATTTTGATACGGTTAAAGATGGGAAAAATCTACATGAAGCAACCTATAGGCGTGACAACTCCGAAGATTTTACGGTATATTATAAGCGATATTCCGAAAGGCGTAAGGATGGTTCTTTCAAAAAATACAAAACTGCATCGGAACTTTGTAACGGGAAAGCACATGATATTAAATTAGATGATGACTGCACGCTGACAATTTTGTACAACAAATATTATGACGAAGCAACATCAAAAGCCAATCTCATTTCCGTTTGTGTGTTATTGACCTATAAAGATACAAGATTTCTTTTTACAGGCGATTTGGAAAAACAAGGGGAGCAGGCGTTAATCGAGAGCAATCCGACCTATTTTGAAGAACCTGTAACCGTTTTCAAAGCGGGACATCATGGCAGTTCCACAGCCAATACCGAAACATTTATCGACAAAATTCAACCGAAATATGTTGTGATTTCGGCAGTCGCCGGCGACCGATATAATTTCCCACGTCAGGAGGCAATGGATCATTTTTTGAAATATACAAAAAAAATATACATTACATCAATGATTGACAAAAATAATAAAGTTGTCGATTATTACGGAGACATTACTTTTACATCAACGGACGGAAAGGAAGTTTCCGTCGCAACAAGTAGTTTAACTCCGGATACATTACTCACCAAAACCGATTGGTATATCGGAAATCAAACTTTAGAAGTACGAGTATTCACTTTGCCTTCTTACATGAAAGCGATCGGTCATTGCACGCTTTTAAAACATTTGAATACCGAAATTTTAATCGATTGCGGAATCAGGTCTGAAAACATCTCTTATACGAACACCATGTACTATATCGACAAAGTGAAACAGTACTGCACGGATGGTGTTCTCGAATATGTCATCGTTTCCAATGCATTTATCGAAAGCATATCAAACCTGATCGGAACGTATGACAATAACGGAGCAAAAGGTGACGGCATTTTCGGATCATTCAAAATTAAAAACATCATCGGTTGTGAAAAAACCAATATCGGTGAAACACCGAAAACATCTTGGTGGGAGCGATACAAAGCTCAACTGGATGAATTGAAAACGAATGAAACAAATGTCAACAGCGAAACAGACACTGACGGCGACGGCGTTGTGGAATATGTTGTCATCAAAGATGTGTTGACAATTTCAATTCTCAATTCGAATCCGACAAAGGAGTATGCCTATGACGGTGACAATTCTATCGTAACGGTTGTAAATTTCAAAGGTCAAAAACTCGTCTTTACGGGAAATATCACCGATGATGAAGGCTTGGAAAGCGAATTGACGAAAAAATATTCCGCACTGCTCGGGAATGCAACATTTTTCCTTGCAGGCAACAGTGGTGATTCGCGATCCAACTCCGAAAAACTTCTCGAAGTCATTTCACCGGAGTATACCGTTGTGAACAACACCGAAAATTTTGAAATGGGTGGAAGGACCTACGCCGACAGTGACACTATGAGACGACTTTTGAACAATACCGACAAAGTAGATAATATCCGAAATATCTACGTAACCGGCACGACCGGCGACATCACCTTTACAATCAGAGTGGACGGCGAAACGGTTGAAAAATCAATTGTCGGATCGAAATCAAGCACGGTGTGGAAATCGTCAAATAATAACTGACTTTTCCAAAAATATAGAACCTACATAAAAGACTCACGGAAATTCTCTCTCCGTGAGTCTTTTGTGAATTGTTGATAGGGGATATGCTAAAAAAATCGGCAGGATAAAAAAATAATTCCGTCTGCGGTATTGACAAAAGCGGGAAAATAGAGTATAATATTATATGTCGATTTTTAGGACCATTAGCTCAGTTGGTCAGAGCCACCGGCTCATAACCGGAAGGTCCAAGGTTCGAACCCTTGATGGTCCACCAAACAAAGCAGGACGGAATTTTCCCGTCCTGCTTTGCTTTGATATGGAGTATTGGCGATAAACCTTCTCTGCCTAAATACCGCTTTCGGTGCGTGGTGCTTTGCTCGCTCTATTTTGTTGCGTGGCTAACTTTGAAAACGGCGGAAAGAATGGGCAGAATAGCAGTGCGGAACAAGTTTGCAAAATTGGAAACCGCTCATTTAGGTTCAGAACCCGTGAATTCTGTACTATTTCACACTTTTTTTCCTATCACATCAATGCACAGCAGGCGACCGATTTCTCGGTCGCCTGCAATCTTTTATTCTTATTGAACCGTTCTTATTGAACTGTTGTTATACCGTTCCTATA
The DNA here is from genome assembly GCA_963627065.1 of bacterium. GTDB lineage: Bacteria > Bacillota > Clostridia > Oscillospirales > CAG-272 > UMGS1865. Next base: position 21,585 of record CAVGAA010000011.1, read on the forward strand.
CCTTTATGCCTGCTGTTTGTTTTCCTCGATAATCTTTGTAGCGAGGTTGGCGGGTACGGTGTCATAACCGGTCACTTCGAAATCGAACGAACCGCGTCCCTGCGTCATGGCACGGAGTGTTGTCGGGTAGTCGAGCAGTTCCACCTTCGGAGCGATTGCGTCAATGGTTGTATAGCCCTTGTGCGTAGCGGGTTGCATACCCATAACACTGCCACGGCGTTTGTTGAGGTCACCCATAACGTCACCGACCAAAGAATCGGGAATGGTGACTTTCAGATCGCCGACCGGTTCGAGAATGACAGGTCCTGCCAGTTCGAGCATCTTCTTGTATGCGAGCGATGCGGCGGTCTTGAAGGAGATTTCGTCCGAGTCGACTGCGTGATAAGAACCGTCATAGAGGTCTGCCGCCAAGTGCGTCATCGGGAAGCCCGCAACGCCTTTCTGCATTGCGTCCTGAATGCCTTTTTCGACTGCCGGATAGAAGTTCTTCGGAACAGTACCGCCGACAACCGACACGGTAAAGGTCAAGCCCTCGTCCTCGGCAGGAGCAAAACGCATTTTGACGTGTCCGTACTGACCGGAACCGCCGTTCTGTTTCTTGTGCTTGCCCTCGACGTCGACCGATTTCGTAATCTTCTCACGGTAAGCAATCTTCGGCGTATCGTACTTGATGTTCAGACCGAAACGTGCTTTCAGTCTTGCGGAAAGGACTGCCAGATGCACCTCGCCCAGACCGTAAATGAGCAGTTGTTTCGTTTCGGGGTTGTTTTCGAAACGGAGCGTGTAATCTTCCTCGACCATTTTCGCAATGCTCTGGGAGATTTTGCCCTCGTCGCCCTTGGATGCCGGCGTCATTCCTTTGACGTAGTATGGTTTCGGGAAGACGATCTTGCGGTATGCGAACGGCTTGTTCCATGTCAGGGTATCGTTGGTGTTGGTGTTGTTGAGTTTTGCGACCATACCGATGTCACCGCAGGCAAGTTCTTCGACCTCGGTCTGCTTCTTTCCTCTGACGGTGTAAATATGAGCGAGTTTTTCGTTGTCGCCGGTGGTGTTGTTCCGCAGTGTCATATCACGGCGGACAGAACCGTTCATAACCTTGAAGAAGGACATTTTACCGACAAACGGATCTGCAACGGTTTTGAAGACGAAAATTGCAGGCTCGCCGTCGGGGACGATGTCGATTTTTTCGCCGTCTTCGAGCGTTTCCTGTTTCTTTGCGGTATGACGGGGGAAGGACTCGGTAATTTTATCGAGCATTGTCCAAACGCCCCAAAGTTTTGTAGCCGCACCGCAGAAAACGGGGACGATGTCGCCGTGAATGATGCCCTCGTGAACGGCATTGATTGCCTCCATGTGGGAAATTTCTTCGCCCTCGAAGTATTTCATCATCAAATCTTCGTTGGTGCTTGCAACGGCTTCCATGAGCATATCACGGTATTTTGCAGTCGCCTCTTTGGACTCTTCCGGAATAATTTCCACACTGTGCCGTCCGTTTGCATCGAAGACGTGTGCGGTCTGGTCAATGAGGTCGATGGCACCGACCACTTCACCGCCTCTTACCATCGGAATGGTGAGGGGGCAGACATTTTTACCGAATGTATCGTGCAGGGAGTCGAGAACACGCCCGAATCTCGCATCGTTGTCATCGAATTTGTTGATGAAGAACGCACGGGGGAGTTTTGCCTCGGTGACGTAATCCCATGCCATTTCCGTGCCGACCTCGATCCCCGCTTTGCCGTCAACCGTAATGATTGCACTGTCCGCAACACGGAGAGCCTGCACGACTTCACCCGAAAAGTCAAGATACCCGGGGGTATCGATGATATTGATTTTGATGTCTTTCCAAGTCATCGGGGCAACGGTCGCCGAGATTGAGATTTTTCTTGCAATTTCTTCCGAATCGTAATCGCAGACAGTATTTCCTGCGGTGGTTGTGCCGAGTCTGTCCGTTTCTCCCGTTAGGTAGAGCATTGCCTCAGCAAGTGAGGTCTTTCCGCTTCCGCCATGTCCTAACAAGGCGATGTTTCTGATGTTTTTGGTCTCAATCTTTGCCATTGTGGTAACCTTTTGTGTGAACCTTTCTTTATAATTTCGAAAACCGTCAAATTCAATCTGCGTATTTTCTTTATACTATTATACCACAGAAAAGGTGCTTTTTCAAGGGCAAATCGGAACTCTTTCGTCCGTCAGAATGTAGAAAAATCAGGTTGATTTTTGTGCAGATTGCACAAATTCTGCGGTTTGAAAGAACTTTTCGGCGTTTTCGGCGGTCTGTTCGGCGATAAATTCGGGCGAAAGCCCACGTAACTCGGCAATTGCTTCAACCGTGTAGATCAGTAATCCCGAATGGTTCAGATTTCCCCGCAACGGGTGCGGAGCGAGGTAGGGTGCATCGGTTTCCACCAGCATTCGATCAAGCGGAACGGACTTTGCGACTTCCTTGACTTTTGTCGCATTTTTGAAGGTGACCGTTCCCGAAAAAGAGATATACCACCCACGGCGGATCAGTTCGTGTGCCAGTTCCGGACTCCCGCTGAAACTGTGGAAAACGCCACGCAGATTTTTGTGTTTCAGAATCGTTTCAAAGCAGTCGCCGTGTGCTTCTCTGTCGTGAATGATGACGGGCAGGTTGAGCCGTTCCGCCAGTTCGAGTTGTGCCTCGAAATACTGCATTTCTTTCTTTTTGTCGAGTGGTATGTCGCCGTAATTTTCGTAGTGATAATCAAGTCCAATCTCACCCAATGCCACGATTTTGTCGTGCAAACGGCGGTGACGGTCGATGAGCAGGGAGGAGAGTTCTTCCATTGATGCATCGAAATCGGCGAGATAATGACAGTCCTCCGGATGAATGCCGACCGCAACATACATACCGTCATAACGGCTTGCCTGCTCGATTGCAATCTTTGAATTCTCGATATTTGTGCCGATGTTGACAATTCGAGACACGGGATTCGGCATAATTTCACGCAAGACCGCATCCGCTCCGCCCTCATACTCCGTTTCGAAACGCTTGTCGTAATAGTGGGCGTGACTGTCAAAAATATCTTTGATTTCCATATCGTTTCCTTTTTGAAAAGGGGACTGTGCTTGATGCGACAGCCCCCGTAAAATTTATTATCTTACTCTTTCACCGAGCGGTGTATCGTCCGAGAGGAAGACTACACGGACATTTTCTTCACCGGATGCCAGAATCATGCCGTTCGATTCGACACCGCAAAGTACTGCCGGTTTGAGATTTGCAACGACAATGATTTTTTTGCCGATGAGGTCTTCGGGCTTATACCACTTTGCAATGCCGGAAACAACCTGCCTCTGTTCGTACCCCAAGTCGATTTGCAATTTCAGGAGCTTTTTCGCACGGGGAACGGGTTCGCAGGCAAGCACTTTTGCCGTGCGGAGTTCCACATTCATAAAGTCATCAATGCCGATTTCGGCACAACCGACCGGCTTTTCCGCCTTTTCCGTTTCTTCTGCCTTGACCTCTGCCAACTGCTTTTGCCGTTCCGCCTCAAACGATGCCAGTTCTTTTGCCTCGTCCGCACGTGCAAAGAGTACACGGGAGTCGCCGACCGTGTCGGATGGGGTGAGACCGCCGAAGGTGGAGAGCGAATCGAAGTCCCGTTTGTCGGTGTTCAGTTCATCGAGAATTTCTTCTGCGGTTGCCGGAATGAAGGGGGTGAGCATAACCGCACCGAAACGGATTGCCTCCAACAGGTTGTAAATGACGGTTTCGAGACGCTCTTTTTTGCTTTCGTCCTTTGCAAGTCCCCAAGGCGTTGTTTCGTCGATGTATTTGTTGGCACGGCTGAGCATGGTGAAAATTTCCGCCAGTGCATCGGCAACGTGGAAATCCTGCATTTTCGCTTTCATATTGTCAAAAGCGTTGAGGCAGGCGTCTTTGAGTTCACGGTCTGAACCTTCCTCCGCGTGCGGAGTCGGAATGATCTTGCCGAAATATTTTTTCTCCATATCGAGTGTCCGCTTGACAAGGTTGCCGAGATTGTTGACAAGGTCGGTGTTGTAACGCTTGATGACCGATTCGTATGTGATTGAACCGTCACCCGAGAAAGGCATCTCGGAGAGGGCATAATACCGCACGCCGTCAACCGTGAAATGCTCGGCGAGTTGGTCGGCGTAAATGACGTTGCCTTTCGATTTGGACATCTTGTCCGCACCGAAATTGAACCACGGGTGACCGAAAACCTGTTTCGGCAGGGGCAGATCGAGTGCCATAAGGAAGATCGGCCAGTAAATCGTGTGGAAACGGAGAATATCTTTTCCGATGATATGCACGTCGGCAGGCCAGAATTTGCGGAATTTTTCGCTCTGTTCCGCATAGGTCTTGTCGGGATCGTAGCCGAGAGCCGTGATATAGTTCGTCAGGGCATCGAGCCAGACGTAAACAACATGGCGATCGTCAAAATCGACCGGAATGCCCCATTTGAACGAGGTTCTCGAAACGCATAAATCCTGCAAGCCGGTTTTGAGAAAGTTATTGACCATTTCTTTCTTGCGGAGTTCGGGCTGAATGAAATCGGGATGCTCGTCGATATAGGTCATCAGACGGTCGGCGTACTTGCTCATTTTGAAGAAATACGCTTCCTCTTTCGCCTGCGTGAGGGGACGTCCGCAGTCGGGGCATTTTCCGCCCTCTGCCTGCGTTGCCGTAAAGAAAGATTCGCACGGCGTGCAGTACCAACCCTCATATTCGCCCTTGTAAATATCGCCCTGCTCGTAGAATCTGCGGAAAATCTTCTGCACGGTCTTTACGTGCGGTTCGTCGGTGGTGCGGATGAAATAATCATAACTTGTGTTCATGAGATTCCAGATGCCCTTGATTTCGCCCGAAACGCCGTCCACATATTCCTGCGGTGTAATGCCTTTTTCCTTGGCGTAATTTTCAATTTTTTGTCCGTGTTCGTCCGTACCGGTGCAGAACCAGACGTCACGCCCCATAGCACGCTGAAAACGTGCAACGGAATCCGCCATAATCACCTCGTATGTGTTGCCGAAATGCGGTTTTCTCGATGCGTAGGCAATGGCGGTTGTCAGATAAAACGGTTCTTTTTTCATATATGGTAATCCTCCGATTGTTGATATTCCCGACAGAGTCGGAAATACAGTATGAGCATGCGTGGCAGAATGTCCGCAAGAAAATAGATAAACAGTGTAATGACCGAGAGCAAAAGATGCGGGAAAAGTTTCCCGAAATACCATGCCCCCGCCGAACGGTATGAGCGATGCTCCGTCCCCTCAAATCGCTCGGAAATCCTTCCGAACCGACCGAGGAAAAGTGCAAAAACGCCGAAATCGACGGCAATTGCAAGCAAGACCGACAAAGCCCGACGCAGAAAAGAATTTCCCGCAAAACCCGAGAGCAGTTCGGTAAGAATTGTCGGTATCAGGACGAGGGCAACGATAGGCAACCCGACCTCGCAACCGACCGCCTGCATTTTTTTGTAATTTTGGCGGTTTGTGAAAGCGAAAAATAACTCTTTTGCGGTGGTGTCAATTCCCATTTCCGCTTGACGAGCCATGCGGAGCAATCCTGCCGACATCGGGAAAATGACAAAAATCATCAACAGCCCGAAGAAAAAATAATAAACGGCATTGCAAAGCGGTAGCAGAGTTTGTTGCTCCGCCGAGAGCGACAGAAAGTAATTCAACCACTCCGATACGAGCATCAAAGGCAGAATTGTAAAAGTGGAGCAGACGAGAAAGCAGGAAAGCAGGCGGATGCGGTTGCAATTCTTACTCAAAAGGTCACCCGATTCGCTCCACAGCCGTTTCCAAGTCGTGCTTTGCAAATAATCAGATTTCATCGGTGTCACTCCGAACGTCCGTGGATTTCGGCGGTGCGGATATCACCGTTCCGACTCGCACAAAGGGCAACTGCGTTCCTTCTACGAGAAATCCCAGCGAGAGAGTCGGATTTTGTCCTTCCGACAGCCGACACATCAAGGAGTCCTGCGATGCGAGATTTCGGCTTTCGAGCGATTCCGAAACGACGGCACGGGAACTGAAAATTTTTCCGTTGATTGCCATCGTCCGCATATCTCGGAGCAGTTGTCGCAGGTTGGCAAAATCGGGGATGCGATCGGATGTATATGCCGGTGTCACGCACCAGACGGCAGAGCCTGCCGATTGATAGCAGAGGGGCAGGGGCTTTGCATTTTCCGTCACCGCATAGGCAGTCAATTGCACATCGGACAAGGAATCATTCGTTTCGGCATAAAGCACCGCAGGGCAGGCAAATTCGGCTTCCGCACGGTAAATGCCGACAATGACGGCAAGCAGGTTCGAATAATCCGCCACCGTTTTCGGAGTCGGCATTCGCAGACCTACCGCAAGTTTGATGTTTTCGTAATCCGCACCGGACGATGCCAATGAGAGAATGGGGGCAAGTACCGTTTGCAGGGCGGAGCGGAAACGGTCGCCGTCAATCGTACGGACGGCGGAGGAAACAGTCACAGATCCGACCGCAATACGTTCGGCGGGGCGTGCGTTGTGCGATGCCGTCAGACGGCGAAGGGAACTTGCGGAACTTCTATCAATCGGAATGGCAATATCTGCTTGGGCTTTCGGTAAAAGCGACCGCAAACCGGCGGTATCGGCACGAAGAATTTCCGTGTTATCATAGGCAAAGAGATATTCAGGGCGGTCGATAAGTACACCGATTTGTACCGCACCGACCGAGTAAGTTTCGGCAGTTTCTTTGACGGTATTCAGGTCCTCGCCGTCAAGGAGTACGAGAACGGCATTCCGCAGGGGCATAAAAAGGCGGTCGAGAGGCGTAGGGGCGGAAAGATCCCCCAGCGATTGCAGATAGAACCCGATGCCGGAAAAGCAGGGGAGGAGTGTCGGCAAAATTCCGTCGGCATCGACGGTATGCTCCCATTTGACGGCGTGCCGTACCTGCTCCGTCGAGCAGAATTCGGCGAATTTCGATTTTTCGTCCCGTCTGAGCAGAACAATGCGGTCACCGGCGGACACCGCTTTTCGCGGACTGTTCGCAAGCCCGAGTGTCAGGGGCGAACCCTTTGTACCGAAGGTTATGCCCTCCGGAAAATATTTGCATAGCGACGGTTTTGCGGTTTTGAATTGCGGAGTGACACCGCTTCTCGTCAAATATGCGGTTGCAAGCCCGAACATCTCGCCCAGTGTCGGCGGTAGCGTTGCACGGGGGTGCAGTTCTTCCCGTTTTGCCAGCATATCGGCATAGGTGTCCGCAACCGCTTTGTCATCGGTCGATACATTGTAAAGGCGAAGAGCCGTCCAATCGGGCGGAAGATTTTTCAGTTTTTCGAATGTCTGCCGTTCGGCATCGTTGCAAGCTCTGTATTGTGCCATTTGTTATCCTTTCTCGGCAATCCTGCCGTGACACAGCAGACCGTCGTGACCGGTTATGAGAACCGGCAAAATATCGCCGTGTTCCGCGTCGGTGTCGGGGACTGCAACTTCGAAAAATTCGGGCGTATGCCCGCAGATAAGCCCGTTTTCACGGCTCTCGAACAGAACGGGGAAAGTATGCCCGACAATTCCGTCCAGAATGTTTTTGCGGATTTCTTTTTCTTTGTCGGAGAGCAGTTTCGAACGTTCCGCTTTGACATCTTCTGGAATCTGTCCCGACATAACCGATGCCGGCGTTCCGGCACGTTTGGAATAGCGGAAAACGTGAATCATCAGAAATTTTGCCTTTTCGGCAAATGCGAGCGTTTCGGCGAATTCCGCATCGCTCTCCTCGGGAAAGCCGACAATCATATCGGTTGTAAACTGTACATTCGGGATTGCACGGCGTAACCGCTCCATACCGGCAAGTGCCATACGGCTGTTGTATTTCCGCTTCATTCTTGCCAGAACCGTATCCGAACCGCTCTGCACGGAAAGGTGAAAATGCGGTGTCAGGGATTTCAGTTTTGCAATGCGGTCGACAAAATTCTGCGTCATGAGGGAGGGATCGAGCGAACCCAGACGGACTCTGCCGATGCCGTCAATGTGATCGACCGCTTCGAGCAGATCGGCTAAATTGACATTTTTCAGATCCCGACCGTAAGATGCCGTTTCGATACCGGTCAAGACGACCTCACGGCAACCGCCCGAAACGAGCGTTCGCACCTCGTCCAAGACCGCCTGCGGTTCTTTGGAACGGACCGGACCTCTTGCCGAGGGAATGGCACAGTAGGTGCAATGGTTTTCGCAACCGTCTTCAATCTTGATATATGCACGGGTTCGGTCAAAATGCGAAATGGTCATCTCCTCGAATGTCGCACCGTCAAGCGAGCGGAGCAAAAGTTCCGCCTTTTCGTTTTTATGCCCTTGCAGGACCAACCGCACACCGGCATCGACCACGGCTTGCTTGTCGGTATTTCCGCAAACGAAATCGACACCGGCAATCGATGCGATTTTGTCGGGCGAAGACTGTGCCGTGCAACCGGTCACGAGAATGTAACCGTCCGGATTTTGCGTAACGGCACGCCTTATCATCTGCCGTGCCTTTCTGTCGGATTCCGCCGTGACCGTGCAGGTGTTGACAACGGTCAGGGTAGGGACGTCGCCGTCCTTTGCTATCGTGAACCCCAGTGATGCAAAGCGTTCGGCAATGGCTTCGGATTCGTATTGATTGACCTTGCAACCGAGCGTGACAAAGCCGACGGAATATTTCGAAAAATCGGTGTCTTTCATTGCCTCTCCAATCTTCACATAATAATGCAGTATATATTTTACCACTTTTTCCACCGATTGTAAAGGAATTTTCGAAAAAAAAGAGAATAATTTTGTCAAAGCACTTGAAAAAAGTCCGAAAAGGTTGTATAATTGTAACGATAACTCCAAGGAGGAGAATTTGTTATGAGTGAATTACACATCATCGACCATCCGCTGATTACGCACAAGCTGTCCATTATGCGTAATAAAAAAACCGGTTCCAAGGACTTCCGTGAACTGCTTGAAGAAATTGCAATGCTCATGGGCTATGAGCTGACACGTGATCTTCCGCTCGAAGAAGTCAACATCGAAACCCCGATTACCAAAATGACCGCAAAAATGATTTCCGGCAAAAAACTTGCCATTGTTCCGATTCTCCGTGCAGGACTCGGTATGGTGGACGGATTGCTCAGCCTGATTCCCGTCGCAAAGGTCGGACACATCGGACTTTACCGTGATCCCGAAACGCATTTGCCGGTCGAGTACTACTGCAAACTTCCGCCGGACATCAGCGACAGAATTGTCATTCTGGTCGATCCGATGCTCGCAACAGGCGGTTCGGCAGTCGATGCACTCAGTATGCTCAAACAGAGAGGTTGCAAGCACATCCGCTTTATGTGTTTGGTTTCCGCTCCCGAGGGCGTGAAAAAGGTTCAGGAGGCTCATCCGGATGTCGATATTTACACGGCGGCACTCGACGATCACCTCAACGAACACGCTTACATTGTCCCCGGACTGGGCGATGCCGGCGACCGTATTTTCGGCACTCTGTAACAGGAAAAAAGGACTGCCTGCATCTGACTGCGACAGTCCTACTTTTGTGATTTATGAGAATTTTGAAAATCGGCAAAAACGATGCCGGTCAGCGACTTGACAAGTTCTTATCAAAAGCGGTCAAGGGGCTTCCCGTGTCCCTGATGTACAAATATATCCGCACCAAAAAAATCAAGGTCAACCGTGCGAGAGCCGAGCAGAACCAGATGCTCGCCGAGGGGGACGAAGTGCAACTCTTCATCCGTGACGAATTTTTCGAATCCCCCGAAAAAGATACGGGAGCATTGGAACGCATCAAGCCGAAACTCGATATTGTTTACGAGGATGAAAATATACTGCTCCTCAACAAACGCCCCGGTGTTCTCGTGCATGAAGACACGGACGGTGTCGACAATACCCTCATTATGCACATCAAAGCCTATCTTGCTCAAAAAGGGGAGTATCACCCCGAGGACGAGCAGTCCTTCGCACCGGCACTTTGCAACCGTATTGACCGCAACACCGGCGGAATTGTCATATCCGCAAAAAATGCGGAAGCCCTGCGGGAAATGAACGAAAAAATCCGCAACGACGAACTGCGTAAATTTTATTTTTGTCTGGTTCACGGCAGAATGAAAAAGAAGAGCGAAACGCTCCACGGCTATCTCAAAAAAGATGCAAAAACCAACACCGTGACCGTATGCGACGAGCAGAGAAACGGCTATAAGGAAATCATCACGAAATACCGTGTCGTGCGTGAAATCGGCGACATCACACTCCTTGAAGTCGAACTCGTCACCGGCAGAACGCACCAGATCAGGGCTCATCTTTCGCATATCGGGCATCCGCTGGTCGGGGACGGAAAATACGGCATCAACCGTGCGGACAGAGAAAAAGGTTTCAAATATCAGGCACTTTACGCCTACCGCTTGGAATTCCGCTTTGCCGACAAATCGGGACTTCTCGGTTATCTCGACGGCAAAAGCATGCAACTGTCACCCGACGACATCTGGTTTTATCGCTGGGACGATAAAAGCAAAAAGCCGAGCAAATAAACAAGCAAAAAGCAACCGACCGAAAAAACCACTATACCGCAATACCGCAAAACCTTAATGACAATGATAATGTAAATGATAACGATAAGGTAGAGGTCTATATGTATTTATGTTTATGGGGGTGCGGGGGGAGAAAGCGAAAGCCGTTACATGTGACGGAGTCGCCTGAACGGCGACAGACCGAACAAAAAATTAACAATTAGCAATTAGCAATTAGCAGGGGAACAGGCGGAACAGCAACTACCGAAATGAAAAGAAAAGTTCTGTGCAGACTTTTTATAGAGTGCGTTAAAGGACTTCGCCCTCATCCGCCGGCTATCGCCGTCACCTTCCCCTTCGAAGGGGAAGGCTTGGCGAAGACCTCTCTCATTTATTGTTGGACTATTGAAAGTGCTGTTTTCTTAATGTCTAACTATTATGATAAAACTATACGGCTACACTCTTTTAATAAAAATAGCAGTTTGCAAAGTAGCCTTCCCCTTCGAGGGGGAAGGTGTCAACTGAAAGTTGACGGATGAGGGCGAAGTCCTTTAGCGTAGAATTTAAGGCTTTCGTACATAGCCTTTCCCTTCGAGGTGGGAGGAAATTGCTACGCAATGCCACCGACCGTGTCGATGTCCGGATGACATAAAATAGCCGTTTTCAAAGAATATATGCCCGTTTTGGTATATGTATTTATTTTCAGATATAGTATAATGGTGTTATTATAACAATAGCAGTATCAATTCGCTGTACATCGGAGGAAAAATTATGAACAAGTTCAGAATGGGCGTCATCGGTTTCGGACAACGTGGGACGGCAATGACAAATGACGTTCTGCTCCACTTTGACGATGTGGAGATTGTCGCCGTTTGCGATGTTTACGCCGACCGTGTCGAGAAAGCACAGTCGGACGTCGAAAAAAAGAGTGGGAAAAAGCCGGCAGGTTATACCGATTACAAAGAACTCCTGCAAAACAAAAATCTCGATGCCGTTTATATCGCAACGGCATGGGAGTACCATGCGGAAATCGCAATCGAAGCGATGAAGGCAGGCGTGCCGACGGCACTTGAAGTCGGTGGCGGTTATACGCTCGAAAGTCTGTGGGAAATGGTGAGAACGCAGGAGAAGACCGGAACGCCGTTTATGCTCATGGAGAACTGCTGTTTCGGAAAAGCCGAACTTTTGGCAACCTCGCTCGTCCGCAACGGTATTCTGGGCGATGTCGTCCACTGCCACGGTGCGTATGCACATTTTCTCGGTGACGAGATTCTGAACGGTGAGAAGAACCGCCATTACCGCCTGCGGAACTACCTCAAACGCAATTGCGAGAACTACCCGACACACGAGTTAGGTCCTATCGCAAAGATTCTCAATATCAACCGAGGCAACCGTATGGTGTCGCTCGTGTCGGTTGCATCGAGATCGGCGGGGCTGGAAGAATATGCCCGTTGCAATGCGGACAAATACCCCGAATTCGTCGGCAAAAAGTTTATGCAGGGTGACATCGTCAACACGATTATCACCTGTGCGGACGGCTCGACCATTTCCATGACGCTCGACACGACACTGCCGAGATTCTATTCCCGTGAGTTCACTGTCAGAGGCACAAAGGGACTTTACGAGCAGGGGACGAATTACGTCTATCTTATGGGCGAAACCGAATATTTCGACACCAACAGACAGTACCGTGAATTTGCTTGGAATGCCGACAAATACAGCGAGTATTTACCGCCCGTCTGGCGTGAGGTGACAACCGCCAATACGATCGTCGGTCACGGCGGTATGGACGGCATTGAATTCCGCACGTTTATCGAAAACGTAAGGGACGGCAAACCGCTCCCGATTGACGTCTACGATGCCGCATCGTGGATGTGCATTTCGGTTCTGTCCGAGCAATCTATCGCCGAGGGCGGTGCTCCGCAGGCAATTCCGGACTTCACGGACGGAAAATGGACACTCCGACCGTCCGAGGACGTCGTACCGCTCAAATAAACGCCACAGAACGCATTTAGAGGGAATTCAGGGAAAGGAGATAGGCATGAAGGTTGTCAACGCTCTGCGACGTTTTTACGGCAGTCGTGGATATATCATTCTCACGGCGATACTGGTTCTCACGGCACATACGACCTTGCGTGTCGATGACGAACTGCTGTTCGGCGGGTATCAGGAATTTATCTTCGGCGGTGTGATGATTTTAACTGCATCGCTCGGTTGTTTTGTCTGTGACGACCTGCGTTTTCTCCTCATGCCCGTTATCTCCTTTGCCTTTATGATACCGACTCTGCACGGAGCGAATGTCCCGTATTACAGCCGGTTTTACCTCGAACATATTCCCTTGACTTTGGAATATGTCCTTCTGCTCCTGCTTTTCGGCAGTATCCTTTGTTTTATCGCAAGGAACAGACCGAATCAAATTTCATTCAAACAGCCCGTTCTGCTCGGTATGATTCTCTTTTGCGGAACGCTGATGCTCAACGGAATCGGTAGCAAGTACTATTGCTTGTCGGATGTGATATATCCCCTGACAATGGTCATAGCCCTTGTCGGATTTTCGCTTTTGTTCTGTGCCTATGTCAGGTTCGACCGCACCGTATTCGACCATTTTATGTTCTGTATTCTGGTACTCGGCGTGATGATCTGTCTGCAATTGGTCTTTACTTATCTCGATGACGGACCGGAGGGAATGAAGTATACGGCAAGCGGAGGCGTTGACAAAGGTTCTCTGCTGTTCGGTTGGGGCAACTCGACCGCAATCGGCGGAATGCTCGCATTCCTCATGCCGTCCGGATTTTACTTTGCCCATTCGCATAAGCACGGCTGGATTTATTATCTGCTCAGCGGTTTTATCTACATCGGCGTGGTTCTGTCGCAGAGCCGTGGGGCTTTGGGAGCGGCAACGCTCACACTGCTCCTCTCACTCGTAACGCTGTTTATCGGCGGTAAGAATCGGAAAATCAACCGCATTTTCACGGGAGCAGTCGTAGCGGTGGGGCTTGTCGGTGCGGTTCTCCTGCACGAAAAAGTTCTGCGTGTGTTGCAAACCATGTTGGAAATCGGACTGCGTGACAGAGGGCGGTTCGACATTTGGGAAAACGCCCTGAAAAAGTTTTTGGAATATCCGATTTTCGGAGCGGGCTTTTACACCGATTTTTACTATTCCGGTTGGAAAAAGGACGTTTACCCGTATCTTTACCATAACACGCCCATTCAGGTGCTGTCCTCGGGCGGTATCGTTGCTTTTTCGGCATACGTCTGGCACAGATTTACAACCGTCCGTATGGTTGTCAAAAAGCCGACGCCCTATAAACTTTTCGGCGGTTACTGCATTCTGGGACTGCTGATTTTCTGCTTGATTGAAGTCATTTTCTTCGCAACCTACCCCACATTGATTTACGCAATTCTTTTGATGTTCCTGTCAAAAAGCGATGCATATATCGAGGAGGCGACCAATGAAAATCCGACTGTTGCGAATCTTTAACCTTTGCAAAAAAGAATTTCTCAAAAAGATTCTCCTGTTGTCCGCAATCTTTTTTGTCCTGCCCCTTGTCATTCTCATTCTGACGAAATGCTTCGGTCTGTGGACGTTTCTTGCCCTCGCAGTCCTCAATCTCGTGTGGTTTCTCACCTACGTGCTGGGGTGTCCCTCGTGGATTCGTCTGGACGGCGACAGTGCCGAATTCAGTGCCTATTACGAGGTGCAGAGAGGCAACCACAGGCAACTGCATTTTACCGCCACGAATATCCGTCAGATCGAGTACCGACAGAGTGCGGTCGAGCGACTTTTCGACGTCGGGCGAATTTCTTTCCGATGCGACACCGAAACCGAACCGGCAGGGGTACTGCAGGGGAGTTCCTCGATGTTTTTCGAGATTGCAGGCATTCCGCATTTTCGCAAATTCAGGGCGGACAGAACCGAATAAAACGGCTGACAGAGCCTAAAAAGAGAGCGTACACATTGCCGTGTACGCCCTTTTTTGTCATATTTGTCGTATTCCGCCACTTTGAAACAATCAGAATTGTCTGCCGTCCAGTGCCTCGAAGACGAGATTTCGGAGAACCGGATGCAGAATGTTGTAGGCATATTCACACGAACCGACCTGCGTGCCGAAATAGAGAGCCGTACGTGTTTTGCGGTCGACCATAGAGAATGCCGCAAATGCACCGTCCCAACCGAATTCGCCGACCGACGAGAGCGAGAGCGACCGCATGGGATCGATATGAACACGTCCGCAAAGTCCCCAGCCGTAGCCGTAAAGTCTGTGGGAGACGAAATTTTTCAGGGCGGCGGGGCAGAGGCGGTTGACCTCCATTTCGGCAATCGTTTCGGGGTTCAGCAGTCTGTAACCGTTCGGTGACGTGCCGTCGCAGGAAAGAGCGGTAATGAATTTCATATAGTCGTCAACCGTTGTGACGGCACCCGCTCCGCCACTGTCGTAATTCGGTGAAAAGTGGTAGTCGTTGACATTCGGCACTGCATAAATCGAGCCGTCGGCATTGTTGTATTGATAGAATTGTGCCAAGCGTGCGGACTGTTCCGGCATCAGGTGCATCGTGGTATCTCTCATACCGAGCGGTTTGAACATCACCTCGTCGAGATATTTCGAAAAGGGCATGCCGGTCACAACTTCAACGACCGCCGCCAAAACATCGTGGCAGAGCGAATAGCGGTAATGTGTCCCGGGTTCGAAACCGAGCGGTTTTTTCGCCATGGCGGAGCAGACACTGACGGTGTTTGCATTCGGTTGCCCGATGGCTTCGACAATGGCAGGGGCTTGAATATCGTAATCCAGACCACCGGTCATGGTAAAGAGATGCAGAATTCGCATCGTTTCTTTTGCGGGTGCGACAGTGCCGTCGGGTTGCTTTACGGTCAGGTTTCCGAAAGACGGCAGATAATCCGACACGGGATCGGAAAGATTCAGGCGTCCCTCCTCCACCAGTCGCATGGCTGCGGTGCAGGTCATCACCTTGGTAGCCGAAAAAATTGTGTAAATCGTATTGTGGTCAATCGGGCGTTTTTCCTCGAGATTGGCATAGCCGACCATACGCCGATAGACCTCCTCGCCGTCACGGGTGACCGCAAGGTCGCACCCCGGGATTCCACGCAGGGGCATTTCATCCATAAATTTGTCCAGTCTTTCCGTATTCATCACGACACCTCCGAAATTTATTATCAGTCAAATGTGCGGTCAATTCAATCGAAACACTACCATTATAGCACCACACACGAAAAAAGTCAATAGAAGACGGCTTTTTTTCGAAAAAAATCGCAAACCCTCTTGAAAGTTCGGTCGAAAAATGTTATAATATATATTGGAGTATTATGAAATGTGAAACATACGCCATTGGCGTGGGAGGGTAACTTGATAGTTGAGTTGGAAGAAGCGAAATACAAACTTCTCGGAATGTGTGATGATATCAAAGAATTGGGGCTTGCCCTGCGAATCAATGAAACGAAGGAAAATCTGAAAGATCTCGAAGCACAGACGGCCGATCCGGCATTTTGGAACAATACCGAAAATTCGTCAAAGGTTTTGCAGACCATTAAGCAGGCACAGGACAAAGTGCATGGCTACGAGCATCTTTGCAATCGACTTGACGATGCAATCATGTTGGCGGACTTGGCAATCGAGGAGAATGACAAAAGTTTGGTCGATGAGGTGTTAAGCGAACTCGAAGCCATTACGGCGGAAGCGGAGCATAAGCGGATTGAAGTTTTGCTGTCCGGCGAATATGACAAGAACAACGCCATTGTTTCGTTCCACCCGGGTGCGGGCGGTACGGAGGCTCAGGACTGGGCTCAGATGCTCTACCGTATGATTACGAGATGGGCGGAAAAAAGCGGATTTCAGGTCAAACTGACCGACTGGCTGGACGGTGACGGAGCAGGCATCAAGAGTGCCACGATTATGGTTGTGGGACCAAACGCATACGGTTACCTCAAAAGCGAAAACGGCGTACACCGTCTTGTGAGAGTGTCGCCTTTCGATGCAAACGGCAGACGGCAGACCTCTTTTGCATCGATTGAAGTCATGCCCGAATTCGAGGACGTCGACAAAGTGGTTATCCGTGACGAAGACATTGAAGTGACGGCACACCGTTCGAGCGGTGCGGGCGGACAGCACATCAACAAAACCGACTCGGCAATCCGTATCGTGCATAAACCGACGGGAATCGTGGTCGGTTGCCAGACCGAGCGTAGCCAGTTGCAGAACAAGGAAACCGCACTCCATATGCTCAAATCAAAACTTATGGAAATCAAACTGCAGGAACGTCTTGACACCATTGAAGACATTCAGGGCAACAAAGCGAATATCGAGTGGGGATCGCAGATCCGCTCTTACGTTTTCATGCCCTATACTTTGGTCAAGGACACGAGAACCGGTTACGAAACGGGCAACATTCAGGCGGTAATGGACGGCGACTTGGACGGCTTTATCAATGCATATCTCAAAATGATCACAAAAAAGTGATAAACAATAGCGTGAAATATTCAAACAGGGGGAACAGAAAATGAAAGATCCGAAAGAATTCAAAATCAATCCGTTCTTTGCAGTGGGGGCTTGCGTTATGGCTTGCTCGGTCGTAACGATTGTGGATTACGCAGTCCGCAAAAAGCACTCCAAAGCATCGCACATCGGTGAATTGGTCGCAGGTGTCGCCGGACTCATGCTCGGCACGGCAATCATCAACACACCGACAGAAATTGCAAAAAAACAGTTGGCAAAAACCGACTTGATGGACGATGAGGGCGTCATCGAAACCGAACAGCAGATTCGTGAAGATATGAATCTTTCGGTCGACAGAGGTAATCAACCGATAGCACCGCAGAGAACCGTTGAGGTCGACGACGAAGCCTCAATCGAAGACTTTATCTGATTTTCGATAAGCATTGGGGGCGTTTGCCCCCAATTTTTCGGCAAAAGTAATCCGTAATTTTACCGCCTATTGGACAAACGGTCCAATATTGGCAAAAATGTAAAATAGGATTTTCAATTTTCGTGAAAGGAAACAGCAATGGTTACAGTCGAATCGGTTGACCTGCACAGTCCGGCACACTCTGCGGGCATTCTTGCCGGTGACGTTCTTGTCAGTGTCAACGGGCATAACATTCGGGACGTTCTCGATTACCGCTTCTATATGACCGATACGAATGTTCGTCTTGTCTTGACGAGGGACGGGCAGGAATATGCGGTCCGCATCAACAAAGGTGAGCATGACGATGTCGGTATGGAATTTGCGACACCGCTTATGGACAAAAAACACACCTGTGCGAATAAATGCGTTTTCTGTTTTGTCGACCAGATGCCGAAAGGAATGCGTGATACGCTTTATTTCAAGGACGACGATGACCGTCTGTCTTTCCTGCACGGGAATTACGTCACGCTCACAAACCTGCATGACGAGGACATTGACAGACTTCTGACCATGCACATTTCCCCCGTCAACGTGTCGGTGCATACGACCAACCCCGAATTGCGAGTCAAAATGATGAAAAACAAGCGAGCAGGTGAGGTGCTTGCCTACCTCGACAAACTCGCAAAAGGCGGAATCGACCTCTGCACGCAGATTGTGCTTTGCAAGAATCTCAATGACGGTGCGGAACTCGACCGTTCCATGCAGGACTTGGTCAGACTCTATCCGGCTCTGCGATCCTGTGCAATCGTTCCGGTCGGGTTGACGAAATACCGTGAAAAACTCTATCCGCTGGAAGCATTCACGCAGGAAGATGCGAAAAAAGTTATTGAGCAGGTGGACTCTTTCGGCGACAAATGCAAAAAAGAGTACGGCACGAGGCTCTTTTACTGTGCGGACGAGTGGTACCTCAAAGCCGGTGTTCCGCTACCGTCTGACGATTATTACGAGGAATATTCACAAATTCAGAACGGTGTCGGCATGATCACGTCACTCGAAACCGACTTCGAAACCGAACTGAAATATCTTGACGAATATCTGGAACATTACAAACCGCCGAGAACCGTGTCTATCGTGACCGGTGTTGCGGCGTATGACGAAATCAAGTCGATAGCCGACCGACTGGTACAAAGAGTCGACGGACTGCACGTCACGGTCTATCGCATCATAAATCGCTTTTTCGGCGAATCCGTGACCGTGGCGGGCTTGCTTACGGGGCATGACGTGGCGGAGCAGTTGAACGAGGCGAAGGCAAGAGGGGAAAACTTGGGGGACGAGATTCTTTTCCCGCGTGTGATGCTCCGTGCGGACGGAGATGTCTTTTTGGATGACACGACACCGGCATGGCTCTCGGAGCAAATCGGTGTACCTGCGAATCCGTCGGCAGGTGATGCCCCCGAACTTATCAACGCAATATTAGGTATCGGGGACTGACGCATTCAGCACACTGCGACAATCCCACTAAACCGGAAGGACGGTGACAGTATGTCAAAACCCATTATCGCAATTGTCGGCAGACCGAATGTCGGCAAAAGCACTTTATTCAACAAACTCATAGGAGAGAGACGGTCCATTGTCGAGGATACCCCGGGGGTAACCCGTGACCGCATTTACGGAGAGACCGAATGGCGAGGCAAAAAACTCGTTCTCATCGACACGGGAGGCATTGAACCGAAGACCGATGACGTGATTCTCTCGCAAATGAAATTGCAGGCGGAAATCGCAATTGATACGGCGGACGTCATCATTTTTCTGTGTGACGTCAAAGCCGGTCTGACGGCGGCGGACCGTGACATTGCGGTCATGCTCAAAAAGAGCGGGAAACCGATCGTACTCGCAACCAACAAATGCGACAGTGTCGGCGATGCACCTATGGAGTATTACGAGTTTTACGAACTCGGTTTCGACAGCGATCCCATTCAGTTGTCAAGCCTGCACGGGAGCGGTTCGGGTGACCTGCTCGACGCCTGCATTGAGGCACTCGGCGACTGGCAGGATGAGGAAGAACCCGACGACAGTATCAAAGTTGCGGTCATCGGAAAGCCGAATGCGGGCAAATCTTCCATTATCAACCGCATGGTCGGTGAAAACCGTCTCATCGTGTCGGATGTCGCAGGCACAACCAGAGATGCCGTTGATACGACCGTGACAAACAAATACGGAAAATATAACTTTATCGATACCGCCGGTATCAGACGGCAGTCGAAAATCGAGGACAAAATCGAACATTTCAGCGTTTTGCGTGCCCACACCGCAGTGGAACGGGCGGACGTTTGTCTGCTCCTCATCGACGGCACGGCAGGCATCACCGAGCAGGACGAAAAAATTGCCGGAATCGCACACGAGGCAGGCAAAGGCGTTATCATTCTCGTGAACAAATGGGATGCGGTCGAAAAGGATAACGCGACCGTCAACGAATTCACGAACAAAATCCGCACGTCCCTTGCGTATATGCCCTATGCACCGATTTATTTTGTGTCGGCAAAGACCGGTCAACGAGTCGAGCAACTCTTCCAAAAAATCAACGAAGTATTTGCACAGGCAACGCAACGCATCACAACCGGTATGCTCAATGACGTACTGGGCGATGCTATGATACGTGTACAACCGCCGACAGACAAGGGCAGACGTCTGAAAATCTATTATATGACGCAGGTTGCAGTCGCTCCGCCGACTTTCGTCATCTTCTGCAACAGCGTGGAACTGTTCCATTTTTCCTACCAAAGATTTATCGAAAACTGCCTGCGTGAAACCTTCGGTTTTGTCGGAACGCCGATAAAACTCATCATTCGCATGAAAGGCGAGGAGGTTTGATATGTTTATCGATCAGGCAAAAATATTTGTCAAAGCCGGTGACGGCGGAAACGGTGCGGTTTCGTTCAGACGGGAAAAATATGTTGCGGCAGGCGGTCCGGACGGCGGTGACGGCGGTCACGGCGGAAACGTGGTCGTTCACATAGACACCGGCGAAAATACCCTTTTGGCATTCCGCTATAAGCACAAATTCGAGGCAAAACGTGGCGGAGACGGCTCGGGAGCAAAATTTCACGGAGCAAACGGCGAAGATATGGTAATTTCCGTTCCGCAGGGGACGGTTATAAAGGATGCGGAAAGCGGGAAGGTCATTCACGATATGTCGGAGGATGACGGACGTGACTACATCGTCTGCCACGGCGGTCGTGGAGGTTGGGGGAACCGACATTTTGCAACGCCGACAAGACAAGTACCGATGTTTGCGAAAAACGGCACGAAAGGCGAGGAGCGTGAAATTGTCCTCGAACTCAAAATGTTGGCGGATGTCGGCATCATCGGCTATCCGAGTGTCGGAAAATCCTCACTTCTGGCACGCATCAGTTCGGCAAAACCGAAAATCGCCGATTATCATTTCACAACGCTCTCGCCGAATCTCGGTGTCGTTCAGGGAATTGGAACTCAGGGATTCGTTGCGGCAGACATCCCGGGACTTATCGAAGGTGCATCCGAGGGTGCAGGCTTGGGGCACGCATTCCTGCGACATATCGACCGTTGCAGACTGCTCTGGCACTTGGTGGACATCTCCTGCTTTGAGGGGCGTGATCCCATTGAAGAAGTCGAAATGATCAACGAGGAACTCTATAAATACAGTCCCGAACTCGCAGAACGCCCGCAACTGTTGGTTGCAAATAAAGCCGATGCACTCGACCGTGAAACCGTCGATATACCGGCATTCGAACACTTTGCCGAGGTCAACGGCTGGGAACTGTTCTACATCTCCGCCGTAACCGGTGAGGGCGTTGACAAACTGGTCGCAAGGACTTGTCAATTGCTCGGCACTCTGCCTCCCATGAAAGTTTACGAACGGGAATATGCACCCGAAGACGCTTATGTCGGCGGTGGAAAAGAAACGACAATACGCCGTGAAAACGATACGTTCTACGTTGAGGGCGAATGGTTGCTCAACCTGATGGGACAAATCAATTTCGACGATTACGAATCGCTCAATTTCTTCCAGAGAGTTCTGCAACGGAG
The DNA here is from genome assembly GCA_963627065.1 of bacterium. Taxonomy (GTDB): domain Bacteria; phylum Bacillota; class Clostridia; order Oscillospirales; family CAG-272; genus UMGS1865. Next base: position 43,004 of record CAVGAA010000011.1, read on the forward strand.
CGGTGTCTTCGAGGCACTCGAAGAAAAAGGTTGCAAAGACGGCAACACGGTATCGATTTACGATTTCGAATTCGACTATGTCAAATAACGGTCGAAAACTTGATTTTGTAGACCGACGGTTGTCATTATAAATTAAAAAGTACCCCTGAATCGAAAGCGGTTCGGGGGTACTTTCATACTTGCTTTTACTTTATGTTTTACAGAACGGGGTAGCCTGCGTTGGTGTGTGCTTCAATCAAGTCATTGCAAAGCGACACAATTTCGTCGGTCGAAAGTTCTGCGGCGGTGTGCGGTTCCATCATTGCGGCTTGGTAAACCGTTTCTTTCTTGCCGGTGTAGGCAGCCTCGATCGTGAGCATTTGCGGATAGATGTTCGAGGAATTCATAGCCGCCAACTGCAAAGGCAGATTGCCGATATAGGTCGGTGTGATGCCGTTCTTGTCGACAAGGCAAGGCACTTCAACGCAAGCATCGTAAGGCAGATTGGAAATCATGCCGTGGTTGATGACGTTACCGCCGATTTTGTAAGGAACACCGGTTGTGATAGCCTCCATAATGTGCGATGCGTACTCTCTCGAACGGGTATGCTCGACCTTTCCGCCTGCCATAAGTTCGTTTTTCTGCTTTTCCCAGTTTGCAATCTGGTTGATGCAACGGCGGGGATATTCGTCAAGCGGAATGTTGAACTTTTCAATGAGGTCGGGGCGGTTCGGCTTGATGTAGAAAGCGTTGTACTCGGCGTTGTGTTCACTGCTCTCGGTGCAGTAGTAGCCGAGTTTGTCGATGTAGTCGAAACGCACCATATCGCCGTGTTTCTCGGTTGCGTTTTTCTCTTTTGCACGGCGTTTGATTTCGGGATAAAGGTCGTTTCCGTCCTTGTCGGTGATTTCAAGCAACCATGCCATGTGGTTGATACCGGCGATTTTTGTAATGCAACCGTCCAGTTTGTCCTCCATACCGACATGATGCAGAAGATCTTTCGCACAAACCTGCACGCTGTGGCAAAGTCCTACCGTTTTGACGTTCGTATATCTTTGCATATAGCCGGCAAGAATTGCCATGGGGTTCGTGTAGTTGAGAAACCATGCGTTCGGGCAGACGTCCTCAATGTCACGGGCAAAATCTTTGAGTACGTGAATGGTACGCAGACCGCGGAAAATACCGCCGATGCCGAGAGTATCGGCAATGGTCTGGCGGAGACCGTATTTTTTCGGAATTTCAAAGTCGATGACGGTGCAGGGATCGTAAAGACCGACCTGAATGGCGTTGACGACAAAGTCGGCATTCCGCAGTGCTTCCTTGCGGTTCTCGACACCGAGGTATTTGTGAATTGACGCACGTCCTTCATTGATCGATTCGTTCATCTTTGTGATTAAAAGATATGATTCTTCCAGTCGGTCGGCGTTGATGTCGTAAAGTGCAACCTCCATATCGTGGAATTCGTCACACAGCATAGTGTCGCCGATGACGTTCTTGGAAAAGACGGTGCTTCCCGCACCCATAAAGGTCAATTTCATTGCCAATTTACCTCCGCAAAAGCGAAATTTTACCCTTGCGAACTCTGTCGCTCGGATTTTATCTTAGTATAGCACATTTTTTTTGATTTGTCCATTGAATTATGGAATAAAATATGGTATAATGGAACGAAATTCGGAAGGAGGTGCCACAATGGCAAATCAGGCACATCACGAGGCACGGCATATTCTGTTGGTAAACCGCCGATTCGAAGATCTGAACCCCATTGTTGCAGGGTACGAGAAATGCAAGCCATCGCACCGATACGGACCTGCCGTCAGGCACTATACACTGTTGCACTGCATTTTGTCCGGAAAAGGCACTTACACCTGTGGCGGAAAAAGTTATCCGGTTCATGCAGGGCAGATCTTCCGGATTCTGCCGGAGGACGAGACGGTTTATCAGGCGGACGGAGAAGATCCGTGGTATTATTTTTGGATCGGTTTTGACGGCAAACTCTCCGAACGGATGCGGGAACTTCCGCCCGTCTTCGATGCAACGCCGACTGCGACAAGGATTTTCAGGCAGGCTGTAACAAGAACCGGTATGTCGGAATACGGTTTTTCGGCGAGTCTGTTCGAACTTTATGAGGAACTTTTTCCGGAAAAGAGGAAAAACGGCAGTGACTACGTCCGAAAAATCAAAAACTATATCGATGCCATGTATATGGAAAAAATAAGCATTGAGGGACTTGCCGACCGTTTGCACATCAACCGCCGTTACCTGACAAGGCTTTTTCACGGAGAAACGGGCATGAGCATTCGGGATTATCTCCTCGAAACACGGATGCGGGAGGCAACAGAGTGCCTGCGGAACGGACTTACCGTGGGGGAAACGGCGGAACGGTGCGGGTATGAAGATATGTTTATGTTCTCCCGCTTGTTCAAAAAGCGGTTCGGCGTCAGTCCGCAAAAATGGAAAAATATAGAATAAGAACAATTATTGCTATTAAAAAATCAGGAATTACGGAAAGAGGAAAACAATATGAAAGTATCGGAAATTGATTTTACGCAGTATCAATTCGAACGCATTGCGGTATTACGGCACGGTGGCGTGGACTACTGCCCGAAAAATGCGGTCGGGTATGTCAAAAAAGAGTATGGCGAAAAGGAACTTGCCGATGAAGATGCCGTCACGGTCGATGCCGATTGGCTGACTCTGAAACTTGCCGAAAGCGTTAAAAAATAAGCAAGAGGACACCAAAATCGTAAAATCACAGCCATTTTTTAGCTTTTTTAGAATAAGAACCGTTATCGGCAACCCTTTTGCAATCTATTTTTGCTATACGCCGTGATTTTGTTTGAAAACGGTTGACAATCACTCGAAAAAGTGATATAATAGTTTTATATGTTGATTTTTTTGTTGTGAAAGGACTTTCAACTTATGAAATGGACGTCACTGAACGATCTGCGTGAGAAATATCTCTCGTTTTTCGAATCCAAGGGGCATTTGCGTTTGCCCTCTTTCCCGTTGGTACCAATCAACGATAAATCCCTGCTTCTCATCAATTCGGGCATGGCACCGATGAAAAAATATTTTACAGGCGAAGAAGAACCTCCACGCCACCGTGTCACGACCTGCCAGAAATGCATTCGTACGCCCGACCTCGAACGTGTCGGACATACCGCCCGTCACGGCACATTCTTCGAAATGCTCGGCAACTTCTCTTTCGGCGATTATTTCAAGGAAGAGGCAATTCCGTGGGCTTGGGAATTCTTAACCGATGTGCTTGAAATTCCGACCGACCTGCTCTGGCCGTCCATTTATCAGGACGATGAGGAGGCATATCACATCTGGGTGGACAAAGTCGGCGTAAACCCCGCACACGTTGTCAGACTCGGCAAGGAGGACAACTTCTGGGAACACGGAACCGGTCCTTGCGGTCCTTGCTCGGAAATTTATTTCGACCGCGGAGAAAAATACGGTTGCGGATCTCCTGACTGCAAGCCCGGGTGCGATTGCGACCGGTATATGGAGATTTGGAACAACGTCTTCTCGCAGTTTAACAATATGGGCGACGGCACATATACCGAACTCAAGCAGAAAAATATCGATACCGGTATGGGCTTGGAGCGTCTTGCGTGCGTGATGCAGGGCGTTGACAATATGTTCGAGGTCGACTCGATCCGCAAAATTCTCGATTCCGTCTGTGCGGTCGCAGGCAAGGAGTACGGCAAGCACGCCGACACCGATATTTCCATTCGTGTTGTCACCGACCACATCCGTTCGGCAATGTTCATGATTTCGGACGGCGTCATTCCTTCCAACGAGGGCAGAGGCTATGTCCTCCGCAGAATTCTCCGCCGTGCGTGCCGTCACGGAAAACTGCTCGGCATCAACCATTCGTTCCTGCCGGAACTCTGCAAAGTCGCAATCGGCGAATCCGACAGAGCATACCCCGAACTGGACGAAAAGAAAGATTACATTCTCAAAGTCATTGCAATGGAAGAGGAACGTTTCGATGCGACAATCGATGCGGGACTGTCCATTCTGTCGGGGCTTATCGAGGATGCAAAAAAAGCCGGCAAAACGCAGTTGTCGGGCGAGGACGTCTTCAAACTTTACGATACTTTCGGCTTCCCGATTGACCTCACGAGAGAGATCGCCGAGGAGGCGGATCTGACACTCGACGATGCAAAATTCGAGGAGTTGATGAAAGAGCAAAAAGTTCGTGCAAGAGAGGCGAGAGCCAACATTTCCGGCTGGTCGAATGCAACCGGAAGCCTCATCAAAGGGCTTGACAAAACCGTCTTTACGGGTTATGAAAAACTCACCGATGAGGGAAAAGTTCTGGCAATTCTTGCGGATGGTATGAACGTCGATGAAATCAGTGAGGGCGAATGCTCGGTCATTCTCGACAAGACGCCTTTCTACGGCGAGGGTGGCGGTCAGGTTGGCGATACCGGTAAAATCACGGTCGGCAAAACGGTTCTCGATGTCACGGATACCAAGAAAACCGACGGTGTTTACATTCATCTTTGCACCGTGTCGGACGGCATTTTGAAAATCGGCGACACGGTTACCGCAACCGTCGATGCCAACCGCAGAATGGCAATTATGCGTAACCACTCGGCGTGCCACCTCTTGCAGAGTGCATTGCGGAGAGTTCTGGGCACGCACGTTGAGCAGGCAGGTTCGTATGTTTCAGACAGCGTTTGCCGTTTCGACTTTACGCACTTTACGGCAATGACGCAGGAAGAAATCGCCGAGGTCGAAAGACTTGTCAACGAAGATATTTTCTCGGCAGATGAGGGCAGTATGACCGAAATGCCGATCGAAGAGGCGAAAAAACTCGGTGCTATGGCACTGTTCGGTGAAAAATACGGCAAGACCGTCCGTGTCGTCCGTATGGGCAAGCACTCCATTGAATTTTGCGGAGGTACACACCTCGACAATACCGCAAAAATCGGGATGTTCAAGATTATTTCGGAATCTTCCGTGGCGGCGGGTGTCCGCAGAATCGAGGCAGTGACGGGCGAGGGCATTCTCCGTCTGCTCGCCGAAAAGAATAATCTTCTCAATGAGTCCGCAAAGGCACTCAAAGCACAGAAAGTTGCAGACGTTCCGCAACGTGCAACGCAGGTCCTCGCAGAACTGTCGTCGGCAAAGAAAGAAATTGAGGGATTGAATGCCAAACTGGCAGGATCTCGCATTGACGAGCTTGTAGGAACTGCCGTAAAGGTCGGAAAAGTCAACCTCATTACCGCAGATTTGGGCGAAATCGCACCCGATGCACTCAGAACGCTCGGAGACGAACTCAAAGCACGCAAAGCCGATGTCGTGGCGGTCCTCGCAATGAGAAAGCCGGACGGCGTACAACTGCTGGCAGTCGCAGGAAAAGATGCGGTTGCGAACGGTGTCCACGCAGGAAAACTTGTCGGAGCGGTCGCAGGTATGGTCGGCGGAAAAGGGGGAGGAAGACCGGACAGTGCAATGGCAGGCGGAAAGGATGCAGGCAAACTTGCCGAAGCCCTTGCCGGAGCAGAATCCGTTGTCGCCGGAATGCTGAAAAATTAACCGGTTTTACCTTTATAAAGCAATATTTTCGCTCTCATAAAGCAGAAAAGAAGGACTCTTTGTCAATAGTTGAGATTAAAAAAACGGTGTAAATTGCAACAGCAAAATGCAATAGTTTAGCCGGAGGGGCGAGGAATCATTACGCACACGGGCACCATCGTGGATGCTACGTTTGTGGATGCACCCCGCCGGCGGAACAGCCGTGATGAAAATAAAAAGATCAGGAATGGCGAAATTCCCGAGGAATGGAAAGAAAACCCGCACAAAATGACACAAAAGGATGTCGATGCCCGTTGGACAAAAAAGCGGGATGAAACGCATCACGATGACTATGACCATGAACGGTCTGACCGTGCGATCCATAGGCATTAAGCGAGCCGCACGCAATATCGGACTGACAAACTTGGTGTACAATCTTTGTCGCTACTCAATTTTAAGACGAAAGGCGACTGCCAAGGGATGATTGTACCCTTTTGCGGGATACGCCCGCAATTTCGGGGCTTCCAACCACAAGAAATACATGAAATTCGAGGCAGGCATGCGATTCACCACTCAAATTTTATCATTTTCACCGTTAAATCGCAGAAATTGATTCTGGAACTGATTTTTAGAGGTGCCCAAAAAATATTCAATTTCGGGAAAAAATCTCTTGACAAGGAGGGACAAAAAGTGGTACAATGCCTTGACAGACAGACAGACGACCTCTTTGTGCCTATTGGCAAGCGGAATGGCTTTTTCTTATTTTCATAATCTATTTGCGACAGTTGCGGTTTTGTGCCGAAACTGCCATTTTTTACATTAAATCGGTTAAAAAAATTTTTTAAAGTGGAGTGTACTATGAAAAAACAACAAGAAACGTCAAATCAAACTATCGAGAAGTCTGCATTACTTGAGAAGATGTTTCCGCATATTGCGGGTTATACAAAAATCAAAGAAGAAGCATCGATAATCGTTGACTTGGTTTTGCGAAAAGAGGAATATCAAAAAGTCGGTGCACGAAATCCGAGAGGTTGGTTTTTTTACGGTAAACCGGGAATGGGAAAGACGCGACTTGTAAAGGACCTTGCTAAATATATAAATTATCCAATTGTCGAAATCAGTCCGTCGGATTCCATCAAACGGCAAATCAAAATGGATGAAGATATTGTACAAGGTTTTCAGAAGGCAAAAGAAATCGGAAAATGTGTAATTTTAATTGATGAAATGGATAAATTTGCCGGCTATGATAAATATGATCATAACCAATCTGAAAATTTAGGATATCGAAGAGTTCTTTTGCAGGAATTGGATGAAATCGCCCAATATGATGATGTGATTATTTTTGCTATTGCAAATGACAGGTTCATTTTAGGCGATGCAGTTTTAAGAAGCGGAAGATTTGACAGGCGAATACACTTTCCTCAACCGGACGAAAATGACAGAAGAGCAATTGTTCAGTTTTATTTAAAAGGTGCGAAACTGAAAGAGGATAATTTGCTTAACGATGTTGTAAAAATGACGTGCGGTCAGACATGTGCCGAAATTGAATGTATTGTTAATGATGCGAAGATTTTGTCAATACATCGAGGTAATGACAAATTGCAACTCGGAGATTTTACAGAAGCATTGAACAGGGTTGTCTTTTTCACCATCCCGAAAAATGATACAAAATCGGAAGAAGAATCAAAATTGGTTGCATATCATGAAATCGGTCATGTATTGTTGGCATATATGTTTGATCCGAAAAAAGTGCAGAGTGTATCGTTGATTCCCCAAGGCGATGCTGCCGGGTATGCACTTATGTACGCAACTGATTCAATGGTTGAAGAGGAGGAGACATATAGACAAAAGTTAAAGTATGTATTGGCAGGAATGATTTCTGTGCGTGTGATGACCGGAAAAATGACAGGTGGCAACGAATCCGACCTGAGCAAAGCAAAAGAAATTATTATGTACATGCTGAATAACGGCTTTTACGGACCGGAATACTTGGAATGCGTAATAAGAATTAAATATGGCTATGAAGAGCTTGCTCCCCAAATGGGACTTGAAAAATTAAGTGCAAAGATGATTGAAATTTTAAATTCCGCAACCAAAGAGATAGAAGATCTTCTGAACAAAAACAAAGAGATTGTTGAAAAGCTGGCAATTAGCCTTGTTAGGAAAAGGGAACTTTCGAATCGGGATATTTTACGAATTATCAAAAATATGGGCGGAATTACTGAGTAATCAAATAAATAGTGAAAATTGCAATAGCAAAATGCAATAGTTTACAAAAAGTCAAGGTCACCTCTAAAAATTCCGCCCGTATCTTGCGAATTTTCGTAAGATGTGGTATAATAACGGTAGAATAGAGAAAACCAAGAAAGGGCAGGAAAAATATGAAACAAATCAATCTGTTTGCCGAAGAAACTCAACTTGAAAGACTCAGTAAATTGGGAGATTC
>CAVGAA010000012.1:0-47500 GCA_963627065.1 bacterium
CCGGAAGTTTTTTTGAAGGGTGCGGGAAACAATTTTTACAAAAAATGTTTCCCGCGAAAATATAGGTTTCATCCTTTTTTCGGGGGTGCAGGGGGTGCTTTTTTAGGCAAAAAAGCACCCCCTGCATAATTTATAGTTTCTTCGCCCCTTACAGACTTACGGCATCGGCGAGGTCGGCGAGGCGACGGCATTCGTCCTTCCGCTTTTCGACCAGTGCTTTCATTGCGTTGATTTCGTCTTCGCTGAAACCGTTGAGATCGCCGTCTTTGAGCTTGTTTTTATACATTCTGTCGGTCTTACGGACGAAATTGATGTCGGTAGCGACGACCTTTCCGTCAATCTCGCACATAGCGACACTGCTGTGTCCGGCAACGAGCAATTCAACGGCTCTCACGCCCATTTCGGATGCGATGAACCGGTCTTTGAGTGACGGCTGACCGCCACGCACAACGTGTGCGAACTGAGCGTATTTGCTCTCGACTCCGGTTTCCTTTTGAATCTTTTCACGGAGATATTCGCCGTAATGCCGACCGTCCACGTCCGGCATACCCTCCGACACGACCACGATCATACTCCGCTTGTGGCTGATGGGATTGTCACGCAGATCCTTGATTTTTGCCAAGCATTTTGACTCGTCAAAGGGAAGTTCGGGAACTGCAACCGCAACCGCACCCGATGCGACTGCCGAATAAAGAGCAATAAGTCCGCAGTTTCTGCCCATAACCTCGACAACATTCAGTCTTGCGTGCGACTCGCAGGTGTCACGCAGGTGGTCGATAAGGTCGATTGTCGTATTGAGTGCCGTGTCGAAACCGATTGTGTAATCGGTAGCCGAAATATCGTTGTCGATCGTCCCGGGCAAACCGATGCAGGGAATACCTGCGTTGGTCATATCGTAAGCACCGCCGTACGTGCCGTCACCGCCGATGCAGATGAGGGCATCGATACCGACTTTCTTGCAGGCTTTGACAGCCTTCTGCACGCCCTCCGGCGTTGCGAATTCCAAGCAACGGCTGGAATAGAGAATTGTACCGCCCTGCCCGACGATATTTGCGACGGTGTGGGGTGTAATCTCCACGAGTTCGGGTTCAGGTTCTGCCATAAGCCCCGAATAACCGCCGACGATACCGACCACACGGATGTTGAGTTCGAATGCTTTATCGACAACCGCTTTGATAGCGGCGTTCATCCCGGGAGCATCACCGCCGGAAGTCAATACACCGATTTTATGAAATACTGCCATAGAAACCTCCTCCTCGTAACGAGGACTTTTTAGTTTGCCAAATTTTTATCAATATATAATTGTACACGAAAACCTCCGAAAAATCAAGAGGATTTGCAAAAAAAATAGTATTTTCCGTGCGATTTTTAGCACAAAATTGCCGTGCACCGTCAATTTTCGGCACACGGCATAAAAATTATCATAAAGTCGATGCTTTTAATACAGTTTTGCCCAACGGCGTTTTCGCAGGACGGTCCAGACGATGAGGGCAACGAGGGCGGTGAGAATGACACCGCAACAGACGTAAATGCCACGCCCGATGGAACTTTCCACTTTCAACTCCTCCCACAGATCGTTGAGGAGGGTTAATTTGTCGGCGGAAAGATTGAGATACGCTTCGGATTTGACCGTATACACGTCATCGTAAAGGATTTTCATTGCATCCTCGTGAATGCTCTCCATATATTCGACATAGTCTTCGTTTTCGGTGACAAGTCGGTTCGGCGAGGCGTAATAATGGTACTCCGCATTCGCCACGGCAATTTCTTCACTGCACATAAAATTGATATATTCGAGTGCCAGATCGTAATGCGTGGAGTTCGACGGAATGCACATGGCATCGACGTAAATGTTCGTGCCTTCCTCGGGGTAGTAGAAAGCGAGGTCTTCGTTGTCCTCGTACATATTGAGAAAATCGCCCGCATAGTAGGAGGAAACCGCCGCAGAACCGCTCTTCATTTTGTTGAAGATTTCGTCCATAACGTAGCCCTGCACCAAGTCCTTCTGGCTTTTGAGCAGGTCGAGAGCCTCGTGCCACTGCTCTTCGGTCGCATTGTTGACACTGTACCCCAGTTTGTAAAGTGCCGTTCCGAAAGCGTCACGGCTGTTGTTGAATTGCAGGATGTCGCCTTTGAAAGATTCGTCCCACATAAGATTCCAACTGCCGATTGAGGGGCAGTCCTCAGGCACGATTGACGTGTTGTAAATGACGCCGATCATTCCGTACGCATAGGGGACGGAGTAAACGTTGCCGTCCTGCGGTTCATAGTAGACTTTTTCGCCCTTGAAATCGTCGAAGATGTACTCGTAATTCGGAATTTTTTCAAGGTTGAGGGGGGCGAGCAATTTTTCGTCAATCATACGCTCGATCATATAGTCGGAGGGAATGATTACATCGTAAACAGCCGCTCCGCTGCTGATTTTTGCATACATATCTTCGTTGCTCGAATAGGTGGAATAGTTGACCTTGACATTCATACCGAGTTTTTCACGGCAGTAGGTTTCGAATTCCGCATTGACGTCGAGCGTGTCTTCCGAGCCGTCCGAAATATATTCGCCCCAGTTGTAAACGTAAAGCGTCACCGTTTTTCCGCCGGAATTGTCACTGCCGGATGAGCAGGAAACGAGGGGGAGGAGTACAAGAACGAGAGCAAGGAGCAGTGTGGAAAAAGTCACAAATTTTCTTCTCATCACATAGCACCTGCCTTTCTCTTCTGGCGTTTTTCGCCGACCGAGTTTGCAAAGTTGACGGCAAGCAGAAGGACCGTAATGGCAAGGATAATCAGCGTGCAGAGTGCATACATACTGAACTTGACCTCGTGTGCGGTCTGGTTGTAAATGTAAAGGGGCAGAGTGCGGAAATCGGCAGAGGAGATAAAGTGACTGATGACGAAATCGTCGAGCGAGAGGGTAAAACTCATCATCAATCCCGAAAGAATACCGGGGAGTACGGCAGGGAGTTCGACTTTTACGAAAGTCTGTGCCGGTGTGCAACCGAGATCGAGTGCCGCCTCGGAAAGGCTTTTGTCCATCTGACGGAATTTCGGCAGAACAGACAGCGTCACATAAGGCAGATTGAAAGTCGTGTGGGCGATGAGCATAGTCCAGAAGCCGAGCAGGCTGGATGTCCTCAGTACACCCGCAACGCCGACAAACAACAGCATCATCGAAACGCCGGTCACGATATCGGGGTTCATCATCGGCACATTGATAACGGTTTCTACCGTGCGTGCGAACCATTTCCGCTTTGCACGGTCAATCGCAAAGGCACACAGCGTGCCGAGTACTGTCGCAATGAGCGAGGAGAGAACCGCCAGAATGAGCGAGTTTTTCAGGGCTTTCAGGGCTTCGCCGTCACGGAAAAGTTCCCGATACCAGTGGAGCGAAAATCCGGAAAAATGACTTAAACTGCCGGACGCATTGAAAGAAAAGATAATAACGACAAGAATCGGTGCATAAAGGATCAAGAAAATCAGACCGATATAAAACTTTGAGAGGAATTTCATACGACAATGTCCTCCCTGCTATCGGTAAAGCGGTTCATAATCGCCAACGAGATGAGAATCAAAATCATCATCACGAGAGATACCGCCGCACCGGTGTGATAGGTCACGGCGTTCTGGAACTGACGCTCAATCGTGTCACCGATGAGGTCGAACGATCCTCCGCCGAGTTTTTGGGAAATGTAGAACGTACTGATAGACGGCACGAAAACCATCGTCACGCCCGACACGATCCCCGGGGTAGTCAGGGGCAGAATGACACGGAACATCGTCCGCACACTGTTGCAACCGAGGTCTGCGGCAGCCTCCGCATACCGACGGTCGAGTTTGGTGATAGAGGTATAAATCGGCAGGACCATATAGGGCAGGAAATCGTAAATCATACCGAGAATGACCGCACCTTCCGTGCCGATAAAGGTCAGTTTTTCGAATCCGAGCGACACAAGGAAACTTGAAACGATACCGCCGTTGTCAAGCAGTGCCATAAGGGAATAGGTGCGGATCAGGAGGCTTATCCACATCGGGAGCATCAGAAGCACCATCAAAATGCCACGTGTACGGGGCGAGGTTTTGGACATACAGTAAGCCAGCGGATAGCCGATGAGCAGGCAGACCGTTGTGGCAATGAGGGAAAATCCGACCGACATGACAAAGGTGCGGGAATAGGACGAAAGGGATGTGATATTCTCCCACGTAAACGCACCGTTGCGGTCTGTGAGAGCGAAATAAAGGACAAAGCCGAGCGGTGCCAGAATAAACAGCACCGACCACGAAATCGGCGGAATGACCGCAATTCGCTCGAAAATACTGCGTTTTTTCATTCTTCTTCGATTTCCTCCGTCACATCCGAAAGTTTTTCCAACTCATCGCTGAAAGAGGAATAATCGCCGAACATACCCGAGAATTCGGACTTTTTCATAATGTGAATGGCATCGGGATCGATTGACAACCCGATTGTCTGTCCTTCCGACACGTAATCGGTAGACTGAATCATCCACTTAAAACCGCAAACGTCTACGATAATTTCGTAGTGAACGCCCTTGAAGGTCACGCCGGTGACAAGTCCTTTGAGTTGCCCTTTTTCGGGAGCGACGACATCGACGTCTTCGGGACGGATGACCACGTCAACCGGCTCGTCTTTTGCAAAACCGCCGTCAACGCAATCAAAGACCTGACCTGCAAATTTTGCACGGCGATCGGCGGGCATTGTGCCGTCGAGAATGTTGGATTCGCCGATGAAGTCCGCAACGAAAGCGTTGACAGGCTCGTTGTATATATCGGTCGGCGTGCCGATTTGCTGAATGCGACCGTTTGCCATAACGACAACCGTATCGGACATAGAAAGGGCTTCTTCCTGATCGTGCGTAACGAAAATAAAGGTAATGCCGGTTTTGTGCTGAATGTTTTTGAGTTCATTCTGCATATCTTTCCGGAGTTTGAGGTCAAGTGCCGCCAACGGTTCGTCGAGAAGCAGAACTTTCGGCTCGTTGACCAAAGCACGTGCAATGGCAACACGCTGTTGCTGACCGCCCGAGAGCGTCCCGACACGGCGACGTTCAAAACCGCTCAGGTTGACGAGCGAGAGCATATCTTTGACCTTTGTCCGTATATCTTCGTCTTTCATTTTCCGGACACGCAAACCGAACGCAATGTTATCGAAAACGTTCAGATGCGGAAACAGTGCATATTTCTGGAAAACCGTGTTGACCTGTCGTCGGTAAGGGGGCAGATCGTTGATTCGCTTTCCGTCAAAATACACATCCCCCGAATCCGGTGATTCAAAACCGCCGATAATCCGAAGCGTTGTTGTTTTTCCGCAACCGGAAGGACCTAACAAGGTAATGAATTCCTTGTCGTGAATATCCAGATGCAGATTGTCCAGAACGACATCTCCGTCAAAAGACTTCGAGATACCGTTCAGCCTGATAAGTACGTCTTTGTTCATTCCGCATAAATACTCCTTTTGATACAAAAAAATATAAAAAGTTTGGTACCTATGGAACGAGCCGGAACCGTCTCTTTCCGCATGGCTGATTGCGAAAAGTCCTGTCACCGCCACCACGACCATAAAAGTATGATGAATCACCCCTTTTCGGGATGACCTATATATTGTAACAGATTTGCAGGCAAAATGCAAGGGTTTTTGAAAAATAATTAAAATTCGTCATTATTCCCAACCGGACGGCGTGAAACGGAATGATTTGGAATTATCTCACAAAAAATACAGAAATCCTCTGCTTTTCTCCGATATGCTCCCGAATTCTCCCGTTTCAAACGGTCGGAAGGCTCAGACTTTTGCCGGAAATTATGGAAAGAAAATAAAAAAACGGCAAGAGAAAACGGCAGAAGAAAATCGGAGGAGAAAGAAACATCAAAAAAAGCACCGCCGGAGGGTGCCGCAGCCGGAAAATGCCAACTTGCCGATTAAAATCCGTCCGACTTGCCGAACGAAATTGAGCCAAATTGCCGAATAAAATCGAGCCAAATTGCCGAACAAAATCAAGCCAAATTGCCGAACAAAATCGAGCCAACTTGCCGAAAAAAATCAAAAATGCCAACTTGCCGAATAAAATCGAGCCAAATTGCCGATTTTTGGGTAAGAATTTGCGTTTTGCCGATATCTCTTGCGTTTTGTGCGTTTGCGTTTTGTGTGTTGTGCTTGCGTTTTTCGGATATGGCTTATTTTTACGGGTAGGGCTTATTTTTACGGATAGGGCTTATTTTTACGGATAGGGCTTTCGCACGTCGGTCAGCCCCAGCAGGTAGTCGGTCGAGGTGCGGTAAAACTGTGCCAGAGCGATCAAAATATCAATGGGCAGTTGCCTCTGTCCGCTTTCGTACTGGGAATAGGTATTTTGCTTGACGTGCAGGTAGTCCGCCAACTGTTTCTGCGTAATATCGTGGTCCTCCCGTAAGTCCTTGATCCGCATAAAATTCCTCCGAAAAGCAAAATCTTTGAAATATTATGCCCTAATTATATAATATCTCACATTGAGATATTGACTTTTATCTCAAAATGTGATATAATAACAATGTTCATTATCGGGAACGGCAGTATTCAATCAAAATATTTGAACGTCTGAAAGTATAAAAAATTCAAGCCTGAAAGCTTGAAAATCCGAAAGTTTGAAAGTGAGGTGCTTCTATGAAACCGGTTGTCGCAACATTCCTGCTCCTGCTCGGAATGCTGGTCGGCGTTGGTCTTATGGTTGTCGGAACGGTCACGCAAATAGTTGTTCTTTCGAATTCGGGAGCGGTCGCTCTTGCTTTAACGGTGATCGGATGCGTCATTTTGACATCGAGAAGTTAGTTTGATCATTTATTTTATCATTTATAATTACAAAACAATACCCCCGACCGGATCGGTCGGGGGCTTTTTATGCTTGTAATTTCAGGTCTTGAAAAGTCAATTATTGATTTTCTTCGGAATCGTCGGGGAGTGCGGTCAATTCGGGGGCATCGTCATCGCCGAGGTCGTCCATTGTGCCGATGCTGTCGTCATACCAGTCCTCTTCCTGCAAAGTCTGCGTTTCCGAACGGTCATCTGTCGGAATTTCCGTGAGCGTTTCGGCAGAATTTCCGGCGGTTGCGGGTGTGTCGGCTTTTTCGGATTTTTCGTCACTGTCCGTTTTTTCGGAATCATTCGGTTTATCCCCTTTGTCCTGCTTGTCGCCTTCGGTTTGTTTCACCTTTTTGGCGATTGCAATCGTTTGGAACAGGATCACCGTAATGACGATTTGCAGAATGAGGGCGACCGCTCCCATAAGGAGTGCCAAGAGAGCCGATTTTTCGGGCAGGAACTGCGATGCCAAGAGGTAGACGGGGAGAGTCGATACATAGGAGAGTTTGCCTCTTTCGTAACGGATGACGTCATTGTATTTCGAACGGCGTGAGAGCAGGATTATCAACACGATGACTTGCAGGAAGATCACCGAGCCTATCGCCACGAACAGATAGGTAAGGTCCATTCGCACGGGAATTTCGGCGACTTTCGCATCATATTCTTTTCTTGCGTTGTCGACACCGGTCGTTGTCGCCGCATCGTTGATGGCGGTAATTGCGGTCTGTTCGAGCGAATTCAGCGTGGAAAGTCCCTCGTCACTGTAAAGATTTTTGTCGGTTCTTTCCTGACAGTCGGCTTCGATTTTTGCAATTTCACGGTCCTTGTAACGAGCCAAGACCAGTTTTGCCAGACATTCGTCAATCAGTTCCTGCAATTCGGTCTGGTAATCGGAACTCGGCTTGAGCGATTCCATTTTTGCAACGTAGATTGTAATCAGTTCATTTACGTTCTGTCCGTCATCGCTTTCGACGTTGCCACGCAGTTCTTCGATTTTGCCTTTTAAGTAATTTTCGTTGAGCGTGTAGACCGTTACCGAGCATTCCTCGCCGTGCGGAGCGGAATCGGTTGCCTTGATTCGGATGTGAAAGGTGTAGGTCGTGCCGGCTTCAAGATTCTGGAAGACGGCGGAATCCTGCCAGACTTTTCTGTCGTCGATTCTTCTTGTGCAGGCGAATTCGTACTTGTCGGAGTCGCCATCGGGAATTGTGAACGTGACCGATTTTTCGTCTGCCGTCGGCTTTTCGAGATCGCCGTCATTGTCACAGACGGGGGCATCCGGTCTTGATGCGAGCGTGACGGTTGTCCATTCGCCGTCGGCGGTTGCCGAGCCGTCCCCACGTGGGAGAATCTGCACGGTTGAACCTAAATATTTCGTAATCGTTACCGAGTCGGAACTGCCGAAGGAAATTTCATCCGTGCCGTGTTTCAAGACGTATGCGGTGTTTTGCGAGCCGTCAGCGACCGAGATTTTTTCGTTTGCATAATCGACCTTAACCGTAGGAGCGGTGCAGATCGGCAGGACTTTTCCGCCAATCGCGGAATTGCTTGCGGGAACTGTATAATCGAGGGAATAGGTTGCCGTGTGCGTGAGGGTTTTGCCGTCGCAGGCAACCAGTTTGTAACCGTCTTTTGCCGTGAGGACGATTGTAATTTTCGTGTCGAATTCAAAGGAAAGCGGTGTGCCGTCATAGGTTTTTCCGCCCAGAACCGCCGAGGCAAGATTGTTCCAAAGGTCCTCCGAGAGCGACACGGTGTAGGTGTTTTTCACCCAGATTGCCGTGAGCGTGAAAGCACGGTCGGAGTTGTCCTCGTCCCATTCCTTGATGCCTTCGCCCTTTTCGTTTACATAGATAACGCCGGTAGAGGTCGTTTTGTATCCCCCGAACGCATAGCCGGCTCTGGTGGGCAGTTCGGCGAGCGTTCCGAGTTTGCGGTTGAATTTTACGGTGGCTGATGTTGTACCGCCGACACCGCCGTTTGCATCAAAGGTTACCGCATATTCATTCGGTGTATATTTCCGCTCAATGACGATACCGGTTTCGGCGGATGTCACCGTTCCGCTTGAGTAATTGCCTGTCGCATCGGTGTAAGTATAGCCTTTGTACTCCTTGAAGGTCGTGCCGTCAAGCAGATTTTTGTCCGCCGTGACGGTCGATTTGTAATCCGCCCAGAATTCGTACGAACCGATCACACCACCGGATATGGCATCCTTGTCAAGTCTTGTGACCTTGAACTGCTTCGGCTTGAAAATGGCATAAAGCGTAATTTCGTTATCCGAAATGGCGGGAGAGAGCGAAAATTCGCCGTCGATGATATCGTTTTCATTGCCGGTTCTGCTCCAACCTTGGAAGGTATATTCCGCAGTGTCGACAAGCGTCGGGAGCGTTATGGACGTTCCGTAGGTGTAAGTGGTCGGACGGCTTACTCCGGAGGGAAATGACAGCGAAATGCCGTCTTTGGATGCGTAATTGAGTTTATACTCTTTCGGTTGAAAATTGACTGTAAACGTGAGGTCTTCCGTGACCGAACCGATCCATTCAAACGGATTTACGGAACTGTCGTTCGGCGTTTCGGTCTGTGCCGTGGAGGTCGCTTTGACAATGGACGTTGCGACATAACCGCTTTTTGCCGTTGCGGTGATTTTAAATTCCGTGCCGGATGTGTAAGTGTTGTCGCCTACTTTCGTTCCTCCGCCGGTCACCTCGATTTTACAGGAACCGTACTCGCTTTGCCCGTCCGCAATATTGACGGTGACCGTGTAAATGCTTGCCGTCGTTTCGCTGTCTGCCTTTGCCGTGAGGAACGGAAACAAAACCGCTATGACGAGGAGCAGGAGTGCAACAAAACCGATTCTTTTTTCTATTCTGCTTTGCATAAAATCTCCCTCCTTATCTCACACGGATGCTGTTTCCGCCGACCGCATCGATAGCGGATATGGCTTCCAGCGTAAAGTTGTTTGCTTCGACTGTCAATGGCTTTGTGAGGTCGCCCGAAACGTTGACTTTCAAGGTCACGGCGGAATCCATCACAATTCCTCGTTCTTTCAGTGTTTCGAGGTTCACGGTTTCGTTTGCATCGTAGAAAGGCTCAATCCGACAGAGGTCAATGAGTGCGACGGTAGGATCAACGGGAATGATCGGTTTATCGTCATATTGCGGTTCTTCCTCTTCTTCATAGGGGTAAGAGCCGTCCTCGTACTGTCCGTTTTCGTCATAATACTGTTCTTCATCCGAGTACTGTTCTTCGTCGGCATACTGTTCTTCGTCGGAATATTGATCATCGTATTGACCGTTTTCGTCATAATACTGTTCTTCATCCGAGTACTGTTCTTCATCGGAGTACTGTTCGTCATCGGAGTATTGTTCGTCATCGGAGTATTGCTCGTCATCGGGGTATTGTTCTTCTTCGGAATACTGCTCGTCATCGGAGTATTGTTCTTCATCGGAGTATTGTTCGTCTTCCGGATATTCTTCTTCGGCGTAATTTTCTTCGGCAGGTTCTTCTTCGGTTTCCTCCTGCTCCGATTCGACATCTCCGACATCTTCGACATCTTCGACATCTTCGACATCTTCTTCAACAACCTCTTCCGGTTCTTCTTCCGGTTCGGTTGTCATTTCGGGCGGAATGCCCCAGTCGAGATTGTCCGTATACTCACGGTTGTCGAATTCCTCCACGATTCCGGTGTTGCTCGGTTCGCTCGCATCGGTGTCGGCAGGTTCTTCGGTGACAGTTTCATTTTCGTTTTCGGTTTCGGTTTCGCCGTTACCGTCAATTTCGGTTGCCTCGTCCGCAAGTTCTTCGGCGGTCGGAATTTCGTCCGATTCGAATTCCGCATAGGTCACGGGGTTGTCGTCTTCGGGACTGTCGCCGAAACGATGCTCCACATAGCGGATCTGCGTTGTGCGGACGGTTTCTCTCGTCACGATGTCGCTCGGTTCGTCCGTTTTTTCTTCGGGCGTTTCTTCGGTAGGTTCTTCGTCTTCAACCGGAATTTCTTCGACCGTTGTTTCTTCCTCAATCGGCTCGTCTCTTACGGCATCGTTGTCAAGTTCCCAGAAAGTATTTGCACTCGGCGGAACAACGGTTTCGTCCACATCGGGTGTCTGCGACACGTGGTCTTCGGAAAGTTCAAAGGTGGTCGCCGGCTTTTCCTCACGGATGTACTCTTTTATCACGCCACGGCGGACAAGGTCTTCGGTTTCTTCAAAGGGGTAAGCCGATTCGTAATCGACCGGTTCAATGTCAATGGGGGACAGACCGTTTTCCTCGCAGACCTGCTGAACGAGTTCCAGACTCCAACCGAATTTGCGGTCGGATGCAACCTTGTATTTGAACGGCGTATCCGCATAGCGTTTCTGGTGACCGACGTCACGCCCGTGATAAATGGTGTCTTCGAGCGTTGCGGGATCGAGGGCAAGATAAAGTTCCAGACTGTTTCCCCGAATGTTGATTTTCGCAATCGGCGTTTTGCCGTTCGTGAAAGTGTCGCAGTTCCAATTGACACGGGATTTCGTGCCTTTGTAAGCGAGCAGGGCGTTTTTGAGTTCGCTGTAAAAATGTTTGATGGGTTGTCTTGATTGAATGAGCCGTCCTTCAAAACTCTTGCGGTAGTGAGCCACGATATAGCAACCGGTTTCCTCGTTGTAACCGATAATCCGCTCGTTTCCGCCGAAGCGGTCGGAGTCGTCCGCATCGTCGTCGGCAAAATCGTCCTCGTCCTCACGGTCATTCCGCAAAGCCTCCTCGGGCGTTTCGTCCTCGTTATCGTCAAGCGGTGCAGGAACGTTTTGTGCGTTTTCCGCCGTAGTTCCGGCAGGGGCGGTCGATGCGACCTCCGCCGGTTTTTGATTCTGTCCGACCAGCGTTTCGACCAGCAGACGGAGCATTTCGGAGTCTGTTTTGCTCTGAGCCGGTGCGGGTTGCGTTTCACGGATTGTTTCGGTGACCGTCTTTTCCACACGGATGATGCGACCTCTGTTGTCCGCCGTTTCGGTGGTTACGCTGTGGGAATCGCTCTCGGGCTTGGGATTGTTTTCTTCTTCCCTCTGCCGTTCCTCTTCACGGAGGCGTTCTTCCTCCTCCATTTCCCGCCGTGCCTCCTCAGCCCCTTCGGCACGGAGTTGTTCGCTCCGCAGAGCATCCGCCTCTTGTTTGGCTTTTTTCTCCGCCTCGGCTTTTTCGGCTTCCTCTTTCTTACGCTTTGCCTGCTCCTCGGCAAGCCGTCTTTGACGTTCACGCTCCTCTTTGTAAAGGGAGGAAGACACGAAATCAAAGCCCGAAATGCGTGCGATGATGAAAAGCAACGCAAGCACGACACCGCCGGCAACCACGAGAATCAGGGAAAGATTCAGGGCTTTTTGCGGTTCGAGTCCGCCGAGCAGGGGAACGCCTGCCAGAAATGCATAGGACTTTGGCGAATTGTCACGCTTTGCACGTTTCACGGCGGAAATCATTTTGCCGATGAGGGTAAAAATGCAAATCAACTCAAAGAGAAATACCAAAAGCGACACACCGAGTGCCAGATAGATCCAACCGTTTCCGTCGCCGAACAGTGAGGCGAGCCATGAGCCAATCGATAAACTACGCAATGTTGTAACCTCCGATATTGTGAGCAGTCAGCAGAGGGAAATCGACCGTCGGAAAAGAACCGGCAACAATCGGAAAAACGGGCGACCGTGACTGTTATTCAATTCTGTTGCAGAATAAAAAGCATACAATACTCTATTATATATTTTATCATATTTGACGGCGATATTCAAGCCCCCCGAGCGAGTTTTTTTGCATTTTTTGAAAATATTTGTGCATTTTCGGAATATGTTCACAAAAAAGCCTTGTATTTTTCAAGAGAAAAAGGTATGATATAATGGTACAACCACAAAAAGGGGGAATTTCCGATGTTCGGCTATATCAGGACCGTTCCGACAGAACTGCGGTTACGGGAATATGAGTGCTACCGTGCCTATTATTGCGGACTTTGCCGTGCAATGGGAAAATGCACCGGAAACTGCTCCAAACTCACACTCTCTTACGATTTCGTCTTCTTGGCAGTTGTGCGTGCTTGGCTGACCGGAGAGAAACCCGAAACGAAAAGAATTCGCTGTATCGTGCATCCCTTTTCCAAAAAAACGGCTGTCGTCAACTCGGAGCAACTGACCTACTGTGCCGATGCGTCGGTCCTGCTCTCGTACGGGAAATGTGCGGATGATTTGTCGGACGAAAAAGGCTTTCGCCGACTGCGTGCGAAAACCGTGAAAATGCTCTTGCGGAGCGGTTACAAAAAAGCACAAAAACGGCATCCGGAACTCGACAAAATCATTCGGGAAAACCTTGAAAAACTCACAGCGTATGAGAAAAAAGCCGACCGTCACAGTGCGGACGAACCGGCGGAAATCTTCGGAGAAATTATGCGTGCGGTCTTCTCGGAAGGGCTACCCGACAAAGCAAAACGGCTGGCAGGCGAATTCGGTCACAAAATCGGAAAATGGATCTATCTCGCCGATGCCTGCGACGATTATAAAGAAGACCTGAAACGCCACCGTTTCAATCCGTTCCGAGATCTGTACGGCGACGAACTCACAAAAGAAAACCGTGAGGCAATCGAACTTTCCATGACCGAAATTCTCTGCTCCGTTGAACCCGTTTATCTGCTTTTTGACCTGCCGCCGACACCGGAACTCAAAGAAATCGTGTCAAATATTCTCTATCTGGGACTGCCGAAGACCGAAAAACAGGTTCTGTTCCCGACCGAAAAGGAGACAACTCAATGAACAACCCCTATCAGATTCTGGGCGTATCGCCGAATGCGACTGACGAGGAAATCAAAAAAGCCTACCGTGAACTGGCACGCAAATACCACCCCGACAAGTACCGTGACACCAATCTCTCGGACTTGGCGGAAGAAAAAATGAAAGAAATCAACGCCGCTTACGAGGAAATTCAAAAGCAACGCAAAAAGAGTCAGACCTATACCAAATTCGGCGGAGGAACTTACACGGGAGGGGGAAACTCTACCGATACCTATGCGACGATCCGGAGCCTCATCAACCGTG
The DNA here is from genome assembly GCA_963627065.1 of bacterium. Classification (GTDB taxonomy): domain Bacteria; phylum Bacillota; class Clostridia; order Oscillospirales; family CAG-272; genus UMGS1865. The sequence goes on from CAVGAA010000012.1 coordinate 13,897, forward strand.
ACGAAATCGGGCAGGCGGAAAGCCTCCTCAACGGAATTCCCGAAACCGACAGAGGGGCGGAATGGTATTTTCTTATGGGTTGCGTGCTGTTCAAAAAGGGATTTTACACCGATGCCCAGCAGATGTTTGACCGTGCCTCGTCTATGGATCCTTACAACGAGGAATACCGTGAGGCAAAACGGCGGATGCGTGAGAATGCGGAGCAGTACGGAACGGGGTACAGAACGACCGGTACGTCGACTTTCTGCTCGGCTTGCGACTGCTGTCAGAGCCTCATTTGTGCCGACTGCTGTTGCGAATGTATGGGTGGGGACCTGATCCCGTGCTGTTGAGTGAAAATCTGAAATGGAACAAAACAATCAAAACAATCTGAACAATCAAAATAGCCGGAGCGATCAAAACACTCCGAACAATCCGAACAATCAAGGTAGCCGGAACAGCCGGAACAGCCGGAACAATCGGAACAAAACAAAATACCTGACCGTATCTGCAATGCTCACGGCGGTCGGCGTCCTCTTTCTGGGACTCGGTTCGGTCGTGGACACCCTCGACCTCACATCCGCAGGGCTTGCCTCAATTCTCTGCGTCTGGGCGGTGATTGAACTGCGTGGTGCTTACCCTTGGATGATCTGGGCGGTGACGGCGTTCCTCTCAATCCTGCTCCTACCGCAGAAAACGGCAGGGTTCTTCTACCTTTTCATAGGCATATACCCGATTGCAAAAGAGAAACTCGAGCGATTGAAACGCCTGCCGGAAATGCTCCTCAAAATCGTGATTTTTCACATTATGATCGCACTCTGTTGGCTCGTGATGAAGATTTTCGTGCCGGATCAGGTGACGGCATCCAACCCGTGGATGTATCTTGCGACCTACGCATTGGCACTTGTCGCCTTTCTGCTTTATGACTACGCCCTGACAAAACTCATCTCCTTCTACCTCGTAAAACTCCAACCCCGTATCGGAATGAGGAGAAATAAGAGGCAATAAGAGGCAATAAGAGGCAAAAAGAAGCAAAAAGAAACCAAAAGAAACAAAAAGAAACAATAATATTTTGCGGGGGACGCTTTTTGTAAAAGCCGTCCCCTGCATAATTTAATAGCCATCTATATCTGTTTCTGCACGCTTTTGTATTCGTCGTAGAAGCGGTAGTAGGGACAGGAACGGGTAGAGCCTCCGAGAAAGGATGCCATTTCGTCCTGATCGAGATTGACTTGGCAGGAATAGCAATCGTAGTCCTCGTCATAATCGTAAAAAACGCAGGTTTCGCAAGTTCCCACGACCTTTTTCGGCTGTGGGATTTTTTTGGAATTGTTCGCATTTTTGGCTTGATTTTCCATATCAAAACTCCTTTCCCGTCAAACGTCTTACCACTTCGCCGGCAATCAGAAGTCCCTCAGCCCCTGGGACGTACGGGAGCGATGCGGGAGCGTTCCGACCGGCATTTCCTTTTTGATCCGGCAGGGGAGCATCGGGGGCAAATTGAGAGGGCGACTCCACCGAGCAGGCGACCGGCAGGTGCAGAATCCCCCGTTTCCGCAGTTCGGTCCGCATCACACGTGCCAGCGGACAACCGGACGTTTTGGAAAGATCGGTGATGACAAAGCCCATGGGATTTGTCCGATTTCCTGCCCCCATAGCCGAGATGACGGGTATATTTTGCCCGACCGCACGAACGCAAATGTCGATTTTCGCCTTGACCGTGTCAATGGCATCGACCACAAAATCATAGCCGTCAAGCGGAAATTCCTCCGCATTTTCGGGCAGATAAAACTGCGGTATGCAGGTAACGACGCAGTCCGGATTGATGTCAAGAATGCGGTCTTTCATCACATCGACTTTGCGTTTTCCGACCGTCGAGTGCAAAGCGACAATCTGGCGATTGATATTCGAGAGCGACACGGTATCGGCATCAATGAGTGTCAGAAAACCGACACCGGAGCGAGCAAGAGCCTCGCAAACATAACCGCCGACACCGCCGACGCCGAAGACGGCAACGTGCGAGGTATGCAATTTTTCAACGGCGGAAAGCCCCAATAACTGTGCCGTCCGCTTTTCTTCTTCTTTCAGTGGCATAAGATTTCCTTTATAAACTTTTATAACTTTGCAGAATAGAGTTTGTCTTTTCCACGACCGTCAACGGTAATCAGGTTGCGGTCTTTCATTTCGCACGTCAGCGTGTAAATGCGTGTTTTTTTCACCGATAACAGTTGTTCCAAATCGCTGTCGGTTGCGGTTTTGTGCTTTGCAAGGTAATCGAGAATTTTCCGCATCTGATTCGTCAAGGGCAGATTCTCGGCGTTCGGCGTGCATTCGTTGCGATTCGGCAAAACGATTTTGAACGCATTCGGAGTGGTTTCTATCATCGGTTGAACGGGGCAGTCTTCATAGAGCTTGTAAATTCTGCGGATACCCGTCCCGTAACTTTCAATCAAACGCAGACGGTGGAAAACTTCGGCAAGTTTTTTGTTTCTCGGCTGGGAGATGCCGATGCGAATGTCATCGGCGGAAAGTCCCGGGAGCAGACCGCCGAGCGAAATGAATTCCGTCTTTTTGTCATTGACATTGATGATAATACTACCGCTGAAAGCGTAATCTCTGTGGACAATCGCATTGAGCAGAGCCTCACGGACTGCCTCATCGGGGTAGTCTTTTTTATCGGTACGGACAAGCCCGTCAATCGTCGATTCGGTCTTGTTGCAGAGCATCAGGTAGGAGAATGCATCTTCGAATTGCCGACAGACCGAACCGGAGAATTCCCGACTGTCACGGAATTCCGTGCAGGTATCGTCACGGAAAACGGCGATTTTCGTCGTGTGGAAACATTGATCCGACAAGAGCAGACCGAGATTTGTATAAATACCGTTCTTTGTAATGCCGAGTGCACGGTATTTTTCCTCACCGAACTCCACACCGTAGCGTTCGAAAGTCGATTTTGCGGAGGTAAAAGTCAAATTCTGTTCAGGCGAGCGGGCATCCTCGTAATTGTCGCCGTCGCTCTCTTTGATCATTTTTCGAATCTGCTCGGGCGATGCGGGAACGGACGATGTACCCTGACGGACGAAAACACCGGACGATTTCGGACCTTTGGCTTTGAGATAATAAGGCTTGTTCGTGCCTTCGCTCACGGTAACTGCGACGACCTTGTTGTCCTGAATTTTATAATGCACAAAAACTGTGACATCCGGCATAATCGCATCCCGAATGCCGTTTGTGATACGTGTATATTCGCCGTCGACATCCGACAGACCGACAGCGTTTCCCCGATTGTCGATTCCGACATAAATCGTACCGCCGTCCGTATTTGCAAAGGCGATGACCTCTTTATAGATTTCTTCCGTAAAACCCGATTTGAATTCGATGTTTTCACTTTCAAAGTTCATAAAATGCACCTCCGGACAGTAAAAATTTGCGTATTGCCAAATGCAATTGCGGAAAAATTCGCTTTGTATAGGTATATTATACGACATTTTTTTCGGTTTGTCAAGTGAAAAAAGTGAAAATCGGCGTGAAATGAGCGAATTTTCACTGAAAATCACTCGCAAGAGTGAAAATTCACCTGAAAAATGTGAAAATCAGTGAAAATAGTGAAAATTCACAGAAAAAAGTGAAAACGGCAAGATTTCAGGCAAGATTTCAGGCAAGATATTCGGCAAAATCTTCGGAAAAACAGTCGCACCACCAACAAGCATACCCCACAAAGCATACCTCCACAAAGCATACCTCCACAAAACATACCTCCACAAAACATACCCCACAAAGCATACCCCCACAAAATATACCCCCACAAGCAAACCGCTTATGGGGGCATATCTCTGTTTATATTTCTGTCTGCAATCTGTCTTTTTGCTATCGGCTAATTATCCGATTTTCTGTCTGTCAATTCAATTTACTTTCTGACAAACGTAAACTTTTCCCACGGGATGTTGACGGGCTGTTTGTCGGTGATGATCGAGTCGACGCACATGAGGAGCGGGAAATCTTCGAGATTCAGTTTGCCTGCCTTTGCCGCAACTCTTACGGCACGGGCGACTCTGACGGCGACAACCAAAGATTCCAGCGTTACGCCGTTGAGTTCCGCTTTTGCCTCGTCAATGTTCAATCCTCTTCCGAGCAGAATGCCGACAAGACGTGTTCTTCCTCCGTAGACGGTGACATACAGGTCACCTGCACCGACGCAAAGGTTTTCGAGCGTGCCCGCACCCTGATAGGTGAGCAGTTTTGCCATTTCTTTGGTTGCCTGACCGAAGACTGCCGCCTGCGAGTTGAAATGCAGTTCGCTGTCAATGCCGAACGCACGCTGATTCAGACCGATCGTCAATGCAATGCCGAGTGCATAGCCGTTTTTGAGGGCAACGGCAGATTCGATGCCGACGACATCTGTCGAAAGACTGATGTGATAATAGTCGGTCGCCATAATCTTTTTGAGCTTTTCGAGCGTTTTCATATTTTTACCGCAGAAAGCGACTTCGGTCTGGTCGTGAGCGACCAATTCGTAACTCGTGCAAGGTCCGCCGATTGCGTTCAATTCGACTTTGCTCCCGATTGCATCGAGTTTTTTCTGCCAAACTTCCGGATAGCAGAGCAGTTTGCCGTCTTCCGTGTCCATAAGTCCTTTCGTAACGCTGAGGACCGGAATGCTGTCCGGAACTTTCGGCAGAACGAAATCGCCGAACCAATCAACGCCGAAACTCGACACACCGCCGATAATCATGTCCGCACCGGCGATTGCATTTTCCATTTCTTCAATCTGAAAATACCTGACACCGTCCGGAAAATCTTTTTTGAACTTGGGATGTCTGCCGGTTTTTCTGCACGCGTCGATGATCTCACGGTCGAGATGCGTGCCGACAAGTCTCACCTCATTGCCGTTTTCTCTTGCCGGAAAAGCCAGAGCCGAACCCATCATACCTGCACCGATAATTGTAACAACTGCCATTTTAGTACCTCTTGTTATTTATATAAAAATTGACGGCATATATTATAGCACAAAATGATGCGTTTGTCAATATTCCGCCAAATTTTAGGCTATATTTTCATTTTCACCGGTCCGTACGGTCACTTTCGGTCACTTTCCGCCAATTGATGGGGGAGTATACTTTAGATTCTATCAAATGCAGACAATAAAGTGCAAAAAAACTATTGACTTTTTCACGAAAATGGAGTATAATAAAGGGACGATATGTGACCGTTTGGCAGGGAACGTACGGGACGAGTACGAAAAACCTGCATAGCAAACCCCATAGAGTACGGAACCTTCTCTCTCCCGACGTGCGTGGTCGGGCAGAACGGGAAGGTCATTTCGGCACGCAAAAGCGAAAGTTGCGTCCGGATTTCAGTTTATGCAAAGAAAGGAAGAATTATCTATCAGAATGGCAAAAAGACCGAAAAAAGTAAAACCGTCGGGAAAGATTCGCATCATTCCGTTGGGTGGTCTGGGAGAAATCGGCAAGAATATGACGGTCATCGAATATAACGATGATATGGTTGTCATTGATTGCGGACTCGGTTTTCCGGACGACGATATGCCCGGGATTGACTTGGTAATTCCCGATATTACCTACCTTGAAGCGAACAAAGACCGGATCAGGGGCATTCTCCTGACGCACGGACACGAGGACCACATCGGTGCCGTGCCTTACGTCCTGCGGACAATCAATCCGCCGATTTACGGAACGCCTTTAACGCTCGGAATTATCAAAAACAAACTCGAAGAACACAACCTCCCGTGGACACCTGACCTGCGGACCGTCAGGGCAGGGGACAGAGTGAAACTCGGGGAGATCGAGGCGGAATTCATCCACGTGAACCACTCCATAGCCGATGCGTGTGCGATTGCACTGCATACACCGCTCGGAACTTTGGTGCATACGGGCGACTTCAAGCTCGACACCACGCCGATTGACGGCGATATGATGGACCTCGTGAGACTCGGAGAACTGGGCAGGGAAGGGGTTTTGATGCTCCTTTGCGAATCGACAAACGCAGAACGTCCCGGGCATACCCCGTCCGAAAAGAAAGTCGGAGCATCGCTCGAAACCATTTTCTCAACGCATGAGAAAAAGCGGATTATCATTGCAACGTTTTCGTCCAACGTGCATAGAGTCCAGCAGATCATCGACACGAGCATCCGCCACAAACGGAAGGTCGCAATCACCGGACGGAGTATGATAAACATCGTCAATGCGGCAAGGGAACTCGGCTATATGAAAGTCCCCGACGGCGTCCTCATTGACATTACGGAAATCAAAAAATTCAAGCCAAACGAACTGACGCTCATCACAACCGGCAGTCAGGGCGAATCGATGTCGGGGCTTTACCGCATGGCATTTTCGGATCATGCACAGGTTTCCCTCGATTCCAACGATCTGGTTGTCCTCTCGGCGAGTGCAATCCCGGGGAATGAAAAAGACGTCGGTCGCATCATCAACGAACTCTCCGCAAAAGAGGTGGAGGTCCTGCACGATGCGGTGGTCGAAGTACACGTTTCCGGTCACGCCTGCCAAGAGGAATTAAAACTCATGCAGGCACTTATCAAACCGAAATATTTCATGCCGGTTCACGGAGAGGCAAGGCATCTTGTCGCAAACCGCAATCTTGCAAGATATATGGGTATGAACGACCGCAACATTTTCCTTTCGGAAATCGGCAAAGTGCTTGAAATCGATGCGGACGGAGTCAGATGGAACGGCACTGTCCCCTCCGGCAGAGTCTTGGTGGACGGTTACGGCGTCGGCGACGTCGGAAATATCGTTCTGCGTGACAGACGGCACCTCTCTCAGGACGGGCTTATCGTGGTAGTCGCAACGGTCGATTTTTACAACCGCCAGCTCATTTCCGGTCCGGACATCGTTTCGAGAGGATTCGTCTATGTGCGTGAAGCGGAGGAACTTATGGAGGAGGCAAAAGAAATTGCCCTCGAAGCACTGTCCGATGCTCTGGACGATTGGAGCAACACCGACAGAATGCTCCTCAAAAAGCGAGTCAAAGACGACCTGACCAAATTCCTCTACGGTAAAACCAAACGCAAACCGATGATTTTGCCGGTTATTATGAATGTTTGACGCATTTGCAATTGTTTTCAGTTGATTTACACGCTTTCTTCACAAGGGAGCGGTATAATAAATACGCCTCGAAAGAGGTCACCTCTAAAATCTTTAACGAAAATTAGAAGGAGTAATCCACCATGGGAAAAGGAACCCGAAACAGAATTGACCGTGCGGAAACGGTCAAAGAACCGAAAAAAGTCGCATCCAAGCCGAAGAAGACCGGCAAGCCGATGTCGAAGAACGCAAAAGTCGTTATCGCCTGCGTTCTGGCATTTCTACTCGTTGCCGGCGTTGTTGCAGGCGTTATGGCAGGCAACGGTGTCTTCCGCTCACGCACGCCCCTCGTCATTACCGAGAGCGGTGAAGGCACTTACACCCTCACCAAAGCCGGTGCTACCTACCTTTTGTGGGAAACGCAAATCAACTATGTGTTGAATCTGTACTCCTCATGGGGCTATCTGACATCAAGCAACGCACAGAGCATTTACGCAAGCCTTCTGACCAATTACCGCTCCGAGTATACCGATAATGCCTCCCTGCGTTCGATTCTCGAAGACGGTGAAGAAAACCTGACCGGTTATGTTGCGGTTTGTGACGTTGCCGAGAGTCTTGGAATTTCCCTGACCAAAGAGGAAATCAAAACCGCAAAGCAGAACGCAAACGCATCGCTTGAAACTTGGATGAACATTGCAAACAATCTGGCACTGTCCAACCTCAGCTCCGGCACAAAGAGCAGCAGTTCGTCCTCCTCGTCCGAGCCTTACACGCAAAAGGACTACAACAAGGACGTTTGCTCCTCGACAAAAGACTTCCTCAAAAAATATGTCAACTCCTGCGTAACGAAACAGGACGTCGAGAGTGTTGCGGTTATCTCCGCTCTTTACACGAAGGTTCTCAACACCAAGAATGACGAAGTCGAATCGGCTCTTATCAAAAACGGCGTGATGGATGAGGAAAAACTCACCGCATACCGTGACGAAAACAAAGCCGATTTCTACACCACAAAGTACATTTCCTATGTTGCCGACAACACCGAACTGCGTGACAAGCTGACGTCTGCAACCGACATCAAGGAATTCAAGAAAATCATTGCGGAAACGGTTGCGGATTCGGTTTATTCCGAACTCTTCAACAAGTACGCAACCGACAACGGCATTGAAGCCGAAACGCTCCGCCTGCTCGTTTCCGGATCGTTCAATAAGAACCTCGAACTGCTCGGTATGACTTACTCTGCCACACAGGTTGATATTACCGCTCTTCCGACGGATGTTCAGACATGGCTTTCCGATGCCGACAGAGAGGCAAAAGACGTGACCGTTATCGCAGACGGCGACGACAGTTACACGGTTGTATTCCTCGCAAGCGGAACAACCACGCAGATTGACGGCGAAACCTCCAAAGACGTCCCGACTTACACATTCGCATATAAGAAGGACACCGCAGAGAACGCCGAAACGCTCAAAACCTTGCTCGGAAACATCAAAAATCAGTCCCTGACCGCAGAAGAACTCCTGACACCCGCAATCGGTTTGAAACAGTACTCCGGTATCAAGGCAGACGCACTCGAAGTTCCTGCCGACATCAAGACTTGGTTGACCGATTCTTCGAGAGAGGCATACGATATCGAAACCGTAACGGTTGACGGCGAAGGTCTCTACCTTGTCCTTTACATCTCCAAGGATGCGTCGGGTGAAACAACCACATACACCTACGCAATCAGAAAATACGAACTTGTCGAAGCAACCGACAGTTACAAAGATTCCGCAACCTTCAAAACCGACATTGTAAACTCTGTTCTCATCGATCTCGGACTGTCCGAGGGCGAAGCAGTCTATACCTCCGCTTCCAAAGCAGAAGACGGTGCAACCGACGAAACCGTTGCACGCTATACGGCTGCCGTTTCAATCTTCACGGATATGAAGAGCGAAATCGACACGGCACTCACCGAGAGTTCCGAAACTTACGTCAAGTACACGGACGATGACCTGAGCGAAGAAAACAAGGACAAGGATCTTCTGAAAAAGTGGCTCTTCGGTATCAACAGCGAAGACGAGAGCAAGACAACCTCGCCGGCAGACATCGGTGCAACCTATGTCGAGGAAAAGACCGAAGACGAGAAGACCTCCTACACCGTTTACGGCGTAACCGAGTCAATGATTCTTGACGATGACAATGCAATCTGGGGCGGTTATATCACCTTCTCGGGCGATGACCGTGAGGCGTCCGCTAACGAGGCGGTCGAAAAACTGAACGGGCTTACGGGCATTGAACTCTGGAATGCCCTGCAGGATCTCGGTGCAACCGTCGATTACGGTTTCGAATCTTCCGATCTGTCCTCCAAGACAAAACTTTACGACTGGATGTTCAGTGACGAACGCAAAGCAGGCGATATAGGTACAATCACGGCAACCGAAACAAGCACCTCAAGTTCAACCACCACAACGACCGATGTCATCTATGTCGCAGTCGTTATGGAAAAAACACAGTGCTGGAAAGCAACCGCTATGTCCTCGTCTATCAACGCAACGCTCGAAGACTGGATTGAGGAGTGCAGAACCGGCTATACACTCAATGCGGACATTCTCAATAAGATGCCCGAGGAGGTAACAACCGCCGGCGAAACCACAACCGAAACCGCAACCGAAGCGGAAACTCCCGCAGCGGAATAAGCAATAAGCAATTAGCAATTAGCAATTAGCAATTGGAAAAAGTGCCACGGGTGAAAATCCGTGGCATTTTGGAAGGAAAGAATATGGCATCAGAAAAGAAAACAACCGTCGCATACCGTTGCCCCGATTGCGGAGCGGGCGTTCTCTCGGTGATAAGTCCGTTCGCCCTGAATGCAGACCTCATACGCCTGAAGTGCGATTGCGGAAAAAGTTTTATGGCAATCAAAACGCTCCGCAACGGGAATTATCAACTGGAAACACCCTGCATTTTCTGTACGGCATCGCATCGGTTTACGGTCGATAAAAATCTGTTTTACGACAGTGATTTTTTGGCACTGCCCTGCCGTGTTACCGGCTCGACCGTTGCCGTTGTCGGCGAAGAAAACCACGTCAAAGCGGAACTTGCAAGGAATGAGTTGGAACTGCTTGATTTAATGGAGAAATGCGGAGTCGAAAATTTCGATGCATTCCGAAAGAAAAATAACGAAACCGAGGACGAAACCGATCCGCAAATTCTTTCGGACGTGCTTTTTGTCCTGAAAGATCTGGACGAGGAAAACAAAATTTTCTGCCGTTGCAATCCGGAAAAAAATGAAAAAACAACGGCGGACGGCGAAACCGACAGTGCCGGACCGCAACATCGATACACGGCGGAGGAAACCGAAGACGGCATTCTGGTGTCCTGCCCGACCTGCGGAGCAAAACGCCTCATTCCGATCGATAACGGCATCGCAACGCAGGCATTTCTCACTGCGGACAAACTCATTCTGGAATAAACGGTATTCCGCCTGAATACTTTACGGACATAAAAAAGGAGTTCATTTTGCGTGAACTCCTTTTTGCTTTGCTTTCGTATTTTAACCGCCGAGGTAGGCTTTCAGGACGGCATCGTCGTGCAACAGTTCTTCGCCCGTGCCGGTTTTCGTGATAACACCCGTTTCGAGAACATAGGCTCTGTTTGCAATGGCGAGAGCCTTTTTTGCGTTCTGTTCGACAAGGAGAACGGTTGTTCCCTCACGGTTGACCTGCTCGATCATATCGAAAATCGTATTGACGTAGAGAGGGGAAAGTCCCATACTCGGTTCGTCCATAAGGAGCAATTTCGGGTGCGACATCAAAGCACGGCTCATGGCAAGCATCTGCTGTTCACCGCCCGAGAGCGTTCCGGCAATCTGTTTCGAACGTTCCCGCAGGATTGCAAACCGCCCGTAAAGGCTTTCGAGCGTGTCCTCGATTTCCTTTTTGTCTTTTCTCGTGTAAGCACCCAAACGGAGATTTTCTTCGACCGTCAACTCTTGGAAAATCCGCCTGCGTTCGGGGACCTGTGCCATACCCATGGTGACCAGTTTGTGTGCGGGTACATTCGTGATATTCTGCCCCATGAGATGCACCTCGCCCGCAAGTTTCGGAATCAAACCCGCCACGGCGTGCATAATCGTGGTTTTTCCTGCACCGTTTGCACCGATGAGGGCAACGATTTCGCCCTCGTTGACTTCAAAAGAGACACCTCGGATTGCCTTGATCAGTCCGTAACTGACCTGCAAATCCTGAACTTCCAACATTTTCATAAAGTTACCTCTCAATCTCCCAGATATGCCTTGACGACATCCGGATTTTTGAGAACCTCGGAAGTCGGACCTTGTGCCAGAACCGTGCCGAAACTCAGCACCGTCGATTCGTCGCAGATGCCGGAAACCAGACTCATATCGTGTTCGATGAGGAGAATGGTCATATCGAACTCGTCACGGACCTGCCGGATGGTTGCGGTCAATTCGTCGGTTTCGTGCGGATTCATACCTGCCGCAGGCTCGTCGAGAAGCAGGAGTTTCGGACCGGTTGCCAAAGCACGTGCAATTTCGAGTTTCCGCTGCTTTCCGTAGGGGAGGTTGGACGCCAATTCGTTCCGCACGTCTTCCAGACCGAAAATCCGCAGGAGTGCTTTCGCTTCCTCTCGCATTTCCTTTTCCACACGGAAATGTTTCGGCAGGCGGAGCAGGGTTGTTGCAATGCTCGAATCGTATTTCGGGTTGTTGTGCAAGCCGACCATAACGTTACGGACAACCGTCATATTGTTGAAAAGCCGAATGTTCTGGAAGGTTCTCGCAATGCCCAGATGATTGATTTTCTCCTGACTTTTGCCGTCAATGCGGACACCGTCAAGGTAGATTTCTCCGTATGTGGGCTTGTAAACGCCGGTGAGCATATTGAAAACGGTTGTTTTGCCTGCACCGTTCGGACCGATAAGTCCGTAAATCTGCTTGCGTTTGATTTTCAGATTGACGTTTTGAGCGGCTTTCAGACCGCCGAACGTAATGCCGAGATCTTTGGTTTCAAGAATATATTCCGCCATATTATTTCTCCTCTCCGGCATTGTCTCCGCCCTCTTCGCTGTCAGCCGGAGGCGTGACGTCCCCCTCCGGAAAATCTTTCGGACGCAGGTCTACGGACAGAATTTCGTCCATGTGAATTTTGGTCGGAATCCGTTCCCAACTTGCCTCATCCTCACGCACAAAGGCAGGATCTTTCCGATGTCGGAATTTGCTGTCGATAAAGCGTTTGATGTTGTACTTTTCACGGAATCCTTTGAGTGCCGGTGCGTTGTTGTAAATGACAATGAGAATCAGAATCAGGGCATAGATGATGTTTTTCAGCACCGAGAGGTTACCCGTCAGGACCGTTTGCAGACGCAGGTTGAGGAAGGTGATGAGCGTTGCGGCGATAACCGAACCGTTGATGCTTCCCATACCGCCCAGCACGACCATAACGAGTATTTCAATTGAATAGTTGTAATCGAAGTTGGAACTTTCCACACGGGAGTGCGTGTAACTGTAAAGCACGCCCGCAATGCCGGCGAATGCGGCGGAAATGATGAATGCGAGCAGTTTGTATTTTGTCACATTGATACCGGTTGCTCTTGCCGCAATTTCACTGTCACGGATTGCCGTAATGGCACGGCCGTGGCGACTGCGGTTTAAGTTCTGGACAACGGCGAGTGTCAGGAGAACAAGCAGAAAACCGAAGATAAAGAGGTATTTCCGATTGAAACGGGGCGTTTCCATACCGAGAGCCCCACCGAAACTGTCCTGCGAGGTGTTGAGGAAAATCGAGCGGACGATCTCACCGAACGCAAGCGTGACAATGGCAAGGTAGTCGCCTTTCAGTCGCAGAGCAGGCAGACCGATGATGAATCCGCAGACCGCCGCCACCGAAGCACCGACCAAAAGGGAAATGAGCAGTGCGGGGATGCTGTCACTGCCACCCATCATGGGGGCTAAAATCGAGGACACTTTACCGCCGATATAAGCACCGACGCACATAAAACCTGCGTGTCCCAGACTCAGTTCACCGAGAAAGCCGACGACGAGCGAGAGCGAAACCGCCAAGATAATCGCAATGGTAATCTGTTCGAGAAGTGCCTGCATACTGCGGTCGAGCGAACCCGTGACCGACATCAGTCCGAAAACGATCATGGCGACGGTGACGACCATATAATTGATGTAGTACTTCAACTTGAATTTTTTCTTTGTACTTTGAATCGGTTGATTCGTTTGCAAATTCTGTTCGGTCATACCTTTTCCCTCCGTTTCTTACCAAGGAAGCCGGTCGGTCGAACCAGCAAAATAACAATGAGTACCGAGAATTCAATTGCATCCGTGTAAGGAGCAATCACGGGAATGCTGTTGCAGAAGCATTCGATCACGCCGAGCAGAATTCCGCCGAGCATAGCCCCGGGGATAGAACCGATTCCGCCGATGACGGCAGCCGTGAATGCCTTAATGCCGGGGAGAGAGCCGAGCGTACTGCTCAGACTCGGAGATTTCAGCAGGTAGAAAAGACCTGCCAGTCCTGCCAGAGCAGAGCCGATGATAAAAGTAATCGAGATGATGCCGTTGACGTTGATGCCCATCAGTTCTGCGGCACCTCTGTCCTCGGACACGGCAAGCATTGCCCGTCCGACTTTTGTAAACTTGATAAAGCAACTCAGACCGACCATCACAACGACCGTGGAAGCCAATGTGACGAGCGAGGACACCTGAACGGTGATGTCGCCCCAGTGCAGAACGCCGAGTTCCGCAATGTTGACCATTTTCGGTGCAGAACCGAAGATAATCTGAGCAAGACTTTGCAGAAAATAACTGACACCGATTGCGGTAATCAGCACCGCCAAGGGGGAAGCACCCCGCAACGGTTTATATGCGACCTTTTCGACCGTGAAACCGAGCAGGACACAGAAAACGACTGCAAACGCAATCGCAATCCACGGATTTCCCGTCAGATTCATCCAGACATAGATAGTATATCCGCCGACCATGATAATATCACCGTGTGCAAAGTTCAGCATTTTCGCAATGCCGTATACCATGGTATACCCCAAAGCGATCATTGCATACACACCGCCGAGACTCAAGCCGTTGATTAAAGTTCCGATTAGATTCATTCGTATTCCCCCAAGCAGAGCAACACCCGAAAAAAGTCGCGAATGCTGCTCTGCAAATTGATATGATGACTGAATAACAGTCAGAAAGTCAGAAAGTCAGAAATTTGAAAGGTTACTTAACTTTTCGTTGCGGTGCATTCCTTGACAACGTATCTGACGGCGGTCTTTTCGACATAGCCGTTTTTATCCCACTGAATGCCCGAACCGGTGCAACCGTCAAAGGAGAAACTGCCGTTGAACTGTTCTTTGAGAATGTCGCAGACTTCGGAGCAGGACATATCGGATGTGATTGTCTTTCCGCTTGCTTTCAGGGCGTTGTAGATTGCATAAACGCAGTCGTAAGCAGATGCACCGAACTGGTTCAGCGTTTCCGAACCGTACTTTTCGGTATACTTGGTGATGAATTCACCGGCTTTTCCGGTGGTCGACTTGGAGTTGAAGTGCGAGAGCATGGAAACTTCCTGCGTAATGGAGTTGATGTCGAATCCCTCTGCGGAATCGATACCGTCAAGACCGTCACAGCCGTAGTAAACGGCATTGGAGGCAATGGTGTCCTTCGCCTGCTTCATAAAGAGGCTTGCGGGGGTGTAGTAAATGGGCAGGAAGATGAACTTGCAGTTTTTGAGCAGTTCGACCTGAGTGGAAAGGTCTGTGGGTGCTTCTGTCGTAAAGGATGCCTCAACAACCGTGATGCTGGAATCGAGAGCGACTTTGAACTGCGTGTAAATACCGGTCGAGTAAGCATCGTCGGAGCGGTACAGAACACCGATTGTCTGACCTTTGTAATTCTTGTTGACATATTCCTCGGCGGCAACTTTACCTTGGTTGCTGTCCGCAAAGCACATCTGGTAACCGTTCGAGCCGTTCGGGACGGCATCTGCGGATGCGGAAGGCGTGAGGTAGAACATATTGTCCTCAGTCGCAAGGTTCTTGAATTCGAGAGCCGGCTTGGTCGTGACACAACCGAGTGTAGCCTGAACGCCGTCTTTGAGCATCTGAGCGTAAATGGTTTCGACTTTGGTTGCATCGTTCTCATCGTCATAAGCGACAAGTTCGAGTTTCATACCGTTCAGACCGCCTGCGGCATTGATTTCATCGACTGCCATTTGAGCGGAGTTCTGAACTGCTTTGCCGTAAAGAGCCGCACCGCCGGTCAGAGGTCCGGACATACCGATTTTGAACGTGTCGGAGGATTTCTTCGACGAGCAGGAAACGAATCCTGCACAGAACATGGTCACAACCAGTGCGACCGCTACGAGTTTGACAAACTTTTTCATAACTGTTTCTCCTTATGGAAAATAAAATTGGATGATTTATTTCAAACCGTCGGTACCTGACGGCGTGAAAACAAGAAAGGAAATAGGGGAGGTTCGGGAATGCCACATATAAAAATTACGGCTTCCCTTGCGGAAAGCCGTATATTGTAAAAACTTTATCAGTTTTCTTTACAATATAAGAATCTCATCCGTTCGGGGGTTCTCAATTTGCGGGGCATAATAATTCGTACGGTAAGCAAGCATACAAGAATTACAAGTACATTTACAAGTACTGCCAAGTTACCCAATACGAGTGCCAAGCAAAGCAAAACAAAAGCAGACATTGCCATAACAATGTCTGCAAGCATAGCGACGGAAAAAGCAGTGCGGGCGGAAAAAGCCGTTTTACACGGTGTCGATTTTGTCGTACAATAAGACATGGAATCAAACATCTTCATGACCAAATCCGCCTTTCTTTTGTGATGCTAATATTGTACACCATTTTTTTCAATTTGTCAATCGGCTGAGTATATGTAATTTGCACAAATTTTTCAAAAATTTTTATGCAACCTGCACAAAAACCGATTTTTTCTTGCAATTTCAAACCTTTGCTCTTGCAAAATGTCCTTGAAATCAAGCCTTTTTGACGGAAAATCTGCAAGGATTGTCCGAAAGGTTGCAAATTACAGTTTTTAATCGTGAAGCCCTTTGGAACGCAGATAGTCCATCAGGCGTTTCGGATAGTTCGAGGTAAAGAGCATTGCCCCTGCATCCAGAGCACCGTCGATAAGTTCCGGTGTTTCGGTTGGAAAATAAACCCAAGGCTCAACACCGTAATCTTTTGCGAGGGCAAAATATTTTTCGGGCTGAATGGGGCAGGCAGTGCGACCGAACATACAAACGCAGTAAGCGTAATCGTAAACAAACCGTTTTTGATTTTTGCCCATGCTTTCCTGAGGAGAATAAGCGTGAATGCGGATTCTGTCGCCGTAATTTTCGGCAATCCATTCATTGAGTTCACCGCTCCAAGTGTTGACAACACTGCGTTCGGTAATGTGATATTCGTCCATAAGAGCGAAAATTTTTCTTGTTGCCTCGTAAGCCTTTTCACCGCAATCGGCAGGGTAGTCCTTGATTTCGATATTGAAAAGCATTTCGGGGTAGTCTTTGAAAAATTCCAGAAATTCACGGAAGGTGGGGACTTTTTCGCCCTTGAATTGTTCGCCTTTCCAACTGCCGGCATCGAGAGCCTTCATTTCCGCAAGCGTTTTCTCGCGGATAAGTCCCGTGCCGTTTGTCGTGCGGTCGACTTTGTGGTCGTGCATCATGATAAGTTCGCCGTCTTTGGTCATGTGAATGTCGGTTTCAATCATATCGGGGTGCAGTTCAACCGCCGAGCGGAAAGATGCCATGGTGTTTTCGGGGTAGTAAGCCGAGTTGCCTCTGTGTGCCGCCACGGGAATGGGATTTTTGTAAAACAGTTTGTTCATACGGAAAACTCCTTTGAAACTATATTTTCATTTAGATATCAATATTGATATTTTTTCTGCTTTGCAATTAAAAACACAACCGTAACGGCAACAGCCGCAACCTCTGCCGCAACAATGGAAATCCAGATGCCGTCCAATTGCCAGATGAGCGGAAAAATCAGCACCGCCGCAATCTGAAAAACAAGCGTCCGCAGGAAGGAAATCAGGGCGGAAATCAACCCGTCGTTGAGTGCCGTGAAAAAGGAAGATCCGTAAATGGCGAATCCGCAAAACAGAAACGAGAAAGTATAAATGTAGAATGCGTGAACCGTCATATCACAGAGAGCCTCGTCATAACCGACAAAAAGGAAGGACAGGGGCTTTGCAAGCAGAAAGGACAGACCGACCATGGCAACCGAGAAAACCGCAATTGTCGAAAGACTTTTGACAAGAACGCCGTGCAGTTCCGAACGGTTTTTTGCACCGAAATTATAGCCGACAATCGGTGCCGCCCCGATTGAAAAGCCGATGAAAAGGGCAATGAAAATCATATTGACGTACATCAGAACGCCGTAAGCGGCAACACCGTCCTCGCCTGCATATTTGAGCAACTGCGTGTTGTAAAGCATCGAAACGATCGACATCGAAATATTGCTCATCAGTTCCGAAGAACCGTTGGTGCAGACTTTGACGAGGGCGTGCCCGTCCCAAACCGGACGGCAGAACCGGAGCAATCCGCCCTTGCCCGTAAAGAAAAACAGAAGGGGGAGAAAACCGCCGACGCATTGACTCAGCACCGTTGCAACCGCCGCACCGACCACGCCCCAGCGAAAAGCACCGACAAAAAGTGCGTCCAGAGCCATATTCGTCACGCCTGCCGCCACCGTGATATAAAGACCGAGTTTCGGCTTTTCGGCGGTCGAGAACAGCGACTGAAATTCATATTGCAGAAAGACTGCCGGACAACCCACCAGTACCGTACGGGCATAAAGCACGCAGTTGTCGAGCAAAACGCCCTCCGCCCCCAGAAAAGCGGTTACCGGACGGATGACAAGAATGCCGACCGCACCGATCGCAGTGCCGAAAACGGCGGAGATCAGAACAATCATCGAAAAGAGACGGTTTGCCTTCTCGCCGTCGCCCTCACCGAGCGTTTTGGAAATCAAAGCCCCACCGCCCGTACCGAACATAAATCCGAAACCTTGCAGGATCATAATCGCAGGCATAACGAAATTGACGGCGGTAAAAGCCTCTTTGCCGACAAAGTTTGACACGAAAAAGCCGTCCACCACACCGTAAATCGAGGTGAACACCATCATAATAATAGAGGGGAAAGTAAACCGAAGAAGACGACGAACGGTAAAATGGTCGGACAAGCGTATCATAAAAAAATAAAACCTTTCTCGGTCGCTTTTCGGAAGACCGTATAGCAGGACCGTGTATATTATACCACCGAAACAGTCGAATGTCAAGGCATATAAAAATAAAGATGATGAAAAAACGAAAAAGCCGGATTTATTAAGGCTCTGCGACCGCCCCCACTTTTGTGAATTTTTTGTTTTTTTCGTTTTTCTGTTGCAATCGGAGTTGAATTGTGCTATAATTATTATAATTTCGCAATTGAGTATCGTAACTTCTCAATTGAGCATAAAAAAGGTGCGAAAATGGGACAGAAAACTTTGAAAGCCGGAAACGATCTGACCTCCGGTGCATTGTTGCCGAAAATTATTCTCTTTACCCTGCCACTTATGGCAACGGGCATTTTGCAATTGCTTTTCAATACCGCCGATACGGTTGTGGTCGGTCGTTGGGGCGGTGATACCCAGCAGGAAAGGGAAGCCGCACTCGCCGCAGTCGGTTCTTGCGGAGCACTCATCAACCTGATTATCAATCTGTTTTTCGGACTGGCGGTCGGTGCAGGTGTCTGCGTGGCTCAGGAAATCGGGGCAAAGCGGTACGAAGATGTCAAAAAGACGGTTCACACCTCTGTTTTAACGGCAGTTCTTTGCGGTCTGGCGGTATCCGTCATCGGATTCGTTCTTGCCCGTCCCCTGCTGACTTTGATGGGGACTGAACCCGCCGTTCTCGACGAGGCAGTGCCTTATATGCGGGCCTATTTCATCGGTGCACCGGCAAACACGGTTTACAACTATTCCGCATCGATGTTGCGGTCGACCGGCGACACCACAAGACCTCTGATTTTCCTTTCAATCGCAGGTGCGGTCAATGTCGGTCTGAATATGGTTATGGTCATCGTTTTCGAACTCGGTGCTTTGGGCGTCGGAATCGCTACCGCCGCATCGCAATGGATCTCCGGCATTCTCGTCATTGCTTATATGATGAAAAGCAAGGGCTATTGCCACCTCGACCTGAAAGAATTGAAAATTCATACCGATAAGCTCAAACGCATTATTTCCATCGGCATTCCGGCAGGCTTGCAGGGCGTTGTCTTCTCGATTTCAAATGCCCTCATTCAGTCATCGGTCAACAGTTTCGGGCAGGCGACCGTTGCGGCAAATACGGCGGCATCAAATCTTGACGGCTACCTCTACCAAGCGGAACACGCCCTTTACGATACAACGCTGACCTTTGTGGGACAGAATGTCGGTGCAAGAAATTACAAACGGTTGAAAAAGAGCATTCTTTACTGTGTCGCCTCGGTCGTGGTGCTCGGCGTGTCGCTCGGTATTTTAATGGTTGCGTTTGACGAGCAGTTGCTCGGCATCTTTGCCCCGGGGAACGAGCAGGTCGTGACAATCGGAAAAACACGTCTGAAAGTCGTGGCAACAACTTATTTCCTCTGCGGAATTATGGAAATCGGCAGTGCAATTTCACGCGGTTTCGGCAAGTCCTTCCAGTCAATGATCATTTCGCTCCTCGGTTCGTGCCTGACGAGAATTGTCTGGATTTTCACGATTTTTGCCATGACGGAAAATCTCCCCGCGACGGAACATCTCGCCGTACTGTATGCGTGCTACCCGATGTCGTGGTTTCTGACATTTGTTGCACACTTTATTTTCGGATTTATTTTGATAAACAAATCGGAAAAGGCATTCAAAGCCGAAACCGGTTTGAAAACGATTGAGGAGGGAGCAGAATGAATCAGGTCACCGCATTTTTCGAGGGCTTGGGACTCGGTCGCATTACGTGGAACAAAACGGCTTTCACGCTCTTTGAAAAGTTCGATTTTCCGTGGTCGGCGATACCGGTCATAGTCGGTGTGGTCCTCGGTCTTATCGTTGCCATGCACCAAGGAAAAAAATATGAGGGGATCGCAAAAGAGGACATTTTCGAAGTCTGCCTTTGTATGTTGCTCGGCTCCCGTGTGCTTGACGTCATTGCCGGTTTCGGCGTCATCAAAGTGACGTGGTTGCGTGAACTTTGCTTTTTCGGTGGAATCTTTCTGGCGGTTCTCTTTGCTTTTCTCGTCTGCCGTGCTTTGCATCTTGACGAGGAGCGGACTGCGGATGCCGTTACGCCTGCTCTTCTGCTCGGCGGTGGCATTTCGGTTTTCTATGCACTGTTCGACGGAAATGCCGAAAGCGTGATGATGGGAGATACAAGCGTTTTTACGCTTTTCGGGAAAGAACTCGCACTCCCGACGGGCGAGGGGACACTCTGGCACTTGTTCCGCATGGGACTTTACCCCAACAACGAGTACGAAAATTATATGGTTTTCCTGCACCCGCTTTTCCTTTATACTGCGGTGTGGTTACTGCTCGGATTCGTATTTCTTCTGTTCTTCCGTCGAAAAAAAGCCTTTGACGGCGAGATTTTCCTTTTGGGCTTGATCTGGTTCAGCGTCGGAATGTTCTTTGTTATGGGACTTTCCACCAGCCCGTTTGCAACCGTTACGCAAATCTTTCTGGCAGTCGTCGTTGTCCTTGCAATCGTCCGCCTTGCCCTGCATATCGCCGATCACAAAAAAGCGAAAAAGCGGTTTGAGGACGGCTTGCTTATCATTGTAAGAGGGGACAGTGCGGTATCATGAATCTGATTGACGGTAAAAAAATCTCCACCGAGATCCGCACGGAAATCAAAGCGGAATGCGAAACATTCAAAAGCGAAAAAGGCTATGCCCCGGGGCTTGCGGTCGTAATTGTCGGCGAAGATCCGGCATCGCAGGTCTATGTGAGAAACAAAGCGAAAGCCTGCGAGGAGGTCGGTTTTTACAGCGAGGTTTACCGCCTGCCGACCGAAACAGAGCAGGACGAATTGAATGCTCTTATCGATAAACTGAACAAAGACAGCAAAATACACGGCATTCTCGTGCAACTGCCCTTGCCGAAACAGTTGAATGCGGACGAGGTCACACTCCGTATCGCTCCCGAAAAAGACGTGGACGGTTTTCACCCTTTCAACGTGGGGCGTATGCTCTTGGGCAACCCCACGTATCTTCCCTGCACACCGGCAGGCATTATGGAACTTTTGAAACGCACGGGAATTGATGTAAACGGCAAACACTGCGTTGTCATCGGACGGTCGAATATCGTCGGCAAACCGATGGCGTACCTGCTCCTCTCGGCAAACGGCACGGTGACAGTCTGCCACAGCAGAACAAAGAATTTGCGGGAAATCACCAAACAAGCCGATATTCTGGTGTCGGCGGTCGGAAAAGCGGGATTCGTCACCGCCGATATGGTGAGGGACGGTGCGGTTGTCGTTGATGTCGGTATGAATCGGAATGCCGAAGGAAAATTGGTCGGCGATGTCGATTTTCCGTCTGTCGCTCCGCTCTGCTCGTATATTACACCCGTTCCCGGGGGAGTCGGTCCCATGACAATCACCATGCTCCTCAAAAATACGCTTTTGTCGGCAAAAAACGCATAAAAATTAAAAAGCAAACGCAAAAAAGCCCCCACCGATGAAAATCGATAGGGGCTTTCGCTATAAATTGCGGGACTTGAAATTCGGACTTATGCCCAAGACATCGTGGTGGGCTTTTCTTCGGTGATGATGACCTTGTTCAGGAAATCGACTGCCTTTTTCAAGCCTTCGTCAATCGTCATGACGCTGTCCTCATGCTCAATGGACAGAACACGGTCGTAACCGCACAGACGCAGGTTGGAAACGAGATCTCTCCAATAGGTTTCGCCGTTGCCGTAACCGACGGTACGGAACACCCAAGAGCGGTGCAGTTCGTCGCTGTAATGCTTGGTATCGAGAACACCGTTGACGGCGGTATTGTAATTGTCGATTTTGGTATCCTTTGCGTGAACGTGATAAATCGCTCCCGACAAAGCACGGATTGCGGCAACCGGATCGACACCCTGCCAGATGAGGTGAGAGGGATCGAAGTTCGCTCCGATGACGGGACCGACTGCCGAACGGAGTTTCAGGAGCGTTTCGGCGTTATAAACGCAGAATCCGGGGTGCATTTCGAATGCGATGTGCGGAACGTGGTGAGCCTCCGCAAACGCACCTGCCTCTTTCCAGTAGGGGATGAGTTTTTCGTTCCACTGCCAGTTGAGAATTTCAAGAAAATCTTCCGGCCACGGGCAGGTTACCCAGTTCGGGTATTTGGATGTTTCGCAGTCACCGGGGCAACCCGAGAAGGTAATGACCGTGTCGACGCCCATTTTTTCGGCAAGCAGAACGGCATTGCGGAAATCTTCGTCAAACTGTTTTGCGATAGCTTTGTTCGGATGCAGAGCATTTCCGTGAGCCGAGAGGGCACAAACGCTGACATCGTATTTTTTCAGGGTATTGATAAAAGCATCGTATTTCTTTTCGTCCGCCAAAAGTTCGGCAGGATTGCAATGTGCTTTCCCGGGGTATCCTCCCGCACCAAGTTCCACAGTGTGAACACCGAGCCCCGTGAGAATTTGCAGAGTTTCGTCAAGCGATTTTTTTCCGTAGAGATTCGCAAGAACGCTTAATTTCATAAATCGTACCTCAACTTTCAAAAAAGTTTGTGCAGATAAGGGCATCTGCTCATTGTTGTAATCATTATACCATTATTTTTCCGAAAAGGCAAGAGAAAAAGACAAAAAAATAGGAATCGGAGCGATTTTTTTACGCATTCCCCTTGTAAAATTCCCCCGATTATGATAAAATATAATGAATATCGGAAAAGAAGGTGTTACCATGCAAACGGATATGTTCGGCAGGAGACGGCAAAAGGTCAATCTGCATATGCATACAACGCTGTCGGACGGGCATGCTTCCAAAGGAACCGCACTCCGCATTTATCGCAACGAGGGGTACGATGCAGTCGCCGTGACGGACCACTGGAAATACGGGGAAAATCTTGTGTCCGCCGAGGGCATGACGGTTCTCTCCGGAGCGGAATATAATCTCAACGGCAGGACCGGTGAGGGCGGTGTTTTCCACATTCTCGCGATCGGTGCGGAGAGAGAACCGAAAATTATCGGCGATGCAAACAGTGCCGAACCGCAACAGATTATCGATGCCATTCACGAGGCAGGCGGTTTGGCGGTACTGGCACATCCGGCGTGGTCACTCGAAACGCCCGAGCAGATTTTGCGTTATCACGGTTTCGATGCAACCGAAATTTACAATTCCGTTTCGGGTGTACACGAATCGAGACGCCCCGATTCGTCCCTGATTGTCGATATGCTGGGGGCGAGAGGCTGTCTTTTACCCTTGATTGCGGACGATGATGTGCATTATTACGACAGCGACCGTTGCTTTGCTTGGATTATGGTTGAGAGCGAAGATGCGAAAAGGGAACATCTCCTGCCGGCAATCAAAGCAGGCAAATTCTATGCCACGCAAGGACCGGAGGTGCATCTGGAACTCGACGGGGACGAGGCGGTCGTGCATTGCTCACCGTGCAGTGAGGTTATGTTCTTCTCGGATGCCGTCTGGGTTGACAAACGCATGATTTCGGGCGAAAATCTCACCGAGGTGCGTGTCCCGACGACAAAATGGGAACATTTCATCCGTGCCGAAGTCGTTGACAAAGACGGAAAACGTGCATGGACAAACTGCATTCCCTATGACAAAAGATAAGGATTGAAAAGTATGAAAATCGGATTTGTTTCGCTCGGTTGTCCGAAAAACCAACTCGACACCGAAGTGATGCTCCATGAAGTTTTGGAGGCAGGGTACGAAGTCACGCCCGAGGATATCGATGCGGACGTGATTATCGTCAACACCTGTGCATTTATCGAAAGTGCAAAAAAAGAGGCAATCGACAACATTCTCGACGTCGCATGGCTCAAAAAGAATCGGCATCTCAAAGCGATTATCGTCACGGGATGCTTGGCGGAGCGGTACGGCGAAGAAATTTTCACCGAACTGCCCGAGGTCGATGCGGTTTTGGGTGTCGGTAGCATTCATAAAATCGTCGATGCCATTGAGGCGGTCACGAAAAAGGTCAAAAAAGGTGAAAAACGGGAAAAATTCTACGCCCACGATGACAGAGATTCGGTCGTACTCGGCGGTGACAGAGTTTTAACGACACCCGATTATACCGCATACCTCAAAATTGCCGAGGGGTGCGACAACCGTTGCTCTTACTGTGCCATTCCGTACATCAGGGGCAAATTCCGTTCCCGTCCCATGGAGGACCTTGTCGCCGAGGCAAAGCAGTTGGAAGAACTCGGCGTAAAAGAACTGACGGTTATCGCTCAGGACATTACCCGTTACGGCAAAGACCTTTACGGCAAGTACAGTCTGGCGGAACTGCTCCGCAAAATCACGGCGGAAACGAACATTCCGTGGATTCGCCTGCTCTACTGCTACCCCGATAAAATTACGGATGACCTTGTCGCCGAAATTCGGGACAACCCGAGAATTCTCAAATACATCGACCTGCCCCTGCAACACATCAGCGACAGCGTCTTAAAGCGGATGAACCGCCACGGAGACGGTAAAATGATTCGTGACGTATTGGCGAAACTGCGGAAAGAGATTCCCGACATCGTCATTCGCACCACCTTTATTGTCGGATTCCCCGGGGAAACCGAGGAAGATTTCGAGGCACTTTGCGAATTCGCAAAAGAGCAGAAATTCGACCACGCCGGTGCGTTTGCATACTCCCGTGAGGAGGGGACACCCGCTTATGATTTCCCCGACCAGATAGATGAGCAGGTCAAGCAGGACAGACTCGATATTTTCATGCGAAAGCAAATGGAAATCAACGAGGAACTGAACCGTGAAAAAATCGGGAAAACCGTTACGGTCCTCTGCGAAGGGTATGATACGGTAGCGGAAGTCTATTATGGCAGGAGCGAGGCAGACTCGCCCGAAATTGACGGAAAAGTCTATTTCCGCTCGCCCCGTAAAGTCACGGAAGGCGAATTCGTAAAAGTGAAAGTCGACGATGTCGTCGATTACGATCTGTACGGAAAGGCCGTAAAGGGGTAACAGACGGAAAAGAAAATTGCGAAAAATCACCTGCACCCCGCACGGAAAGAAATACAGGAAGAAACACAGGAAGGAGTTTCCTCATGAAACTGAATTTACCCAATCGCTTAACCGTTTTACGCCTTTTGCTTGTTCCCGTTTTCGTCGTCATTCTGGCAGTCTTCGGAAACGAACTCTGGGCAAAGATTGCGGGACTCGCCATTTTCTGCGTGGCATCCTATACCGACCACTTGGACGGCAAAATTGCACGGCGTGACAACCTCATCACCGATTTCGGAAAATTCCTCGATCCGCTGGCGGATAAATTTATGGTCATCGGAGCCATGCTCGTGATTCTTTATCGGGCAATGTCGGGGGACGAACAGAACAAAATCTTCTGTGCCGTTTTCTTTGTCGGTGTCCTGATTGTCTTCTTCCGTGAATTGGCGGTCACCTCCATGCGACTGGTTGTATCGAGTTCCAGCGGAATCGTGATTGCGGCGAATATGCTCGGCAAAATCAAAACCGTATCGCAGATTGTCTGCGTGATTGTATGTCTGTTGGAAAGCATTCTCTATTGGCATATCGGGGCTTTGGAGAATATGCAAAAAATTATGCCGGCATCGATTGCAACTACCGCAATTATGGCATTCTTCACATTGCTCTCGGGGATTAAGTATATCAAAGGCTATTGGGCATATCTCGATCCGCAAAAATAAGTTGTAATTTATCATTCAGGAGATAACATAAAATGAAAAACACAGAAAAAACCATGGACAAAATCGTAGCCCTTTGCAAAGGCAGAGGCTTCATCTTCGCCGGCAGTGAAATCTACGGCGGACT
Organism: bacterium; assembly: GCA_963627065.1. Lineage (GTDB taxonomy): Bacteria > Bacillota > Clostridia > Oscillospirales > CAG-272 > UMGS1865. The sequence continues at coordinate 39,931 of CAVGAA010000012.1, forward strand.
TGCAAACACATGGGACTACGGTCCGCTCGGCGTGGAACTGAAAAACAACGTCAAGAAAGCTTGGTGGAAGAAATTTGTTCAGGAGAACAAATACAATGTCGGTTTGGATGCCGCAATTCTCATGAATCCGCAGACGTGGGTGGCATCGGGACATCTGGCAGGCTTTTCCGATCCTTTGATGGATTGCCGTGAATGCCACGAAAGATTCCGTGCCGATAAACTCATCGAGGACTGGTGCGGAGAGAACGGCGTAACGCTCGAAAAGCCGATCGATGCATTTTCGCAAGCCGAAATGAAAGCATTCATTGACGAAAAGAGTATTCCTTGTCCCACCTGCGGAAAGCACAACTTTACCGACATCCGCCAGTTCAATCTGATGTTCAAGACCTTCCAAGGCGTAACGGAAGACGCAAAAAATACCGTCTACCTCCGTCCGGAAACGGCTCAGGGCATTTTCGTCAACTTTGCAAACGTGCAGAGAGCATCGAGAAAAAAACTGCCTTTCGGTATCGGTCAGATCGGTAAATCTTTCCGTAACGAAATCACCCCCGGGAACTTCATTTTCCGCGTCCGTGAATTCGAGCAAATGGAACTGGAATTCTTCTGCAAGCCCGGGACAGACCTCGAATGGTTCAACTACTGGCGGACCTTCTGCCACAACTGGTTGCTCTCGATCGGTCTGCGTGACGAAAGTCTCCGCCTGCGTGACCACAGCCCCGAGGAACTTTGCTTCTACTCCAAAGCAACAACCGACTTCGAATTTCTTTTCCCGTTCGGTTGGGGCGAACTCTGGGGCGTAGCCGACAGAACCGACTATGACCTCACCCAGCACCAGAACACATCGGGCAAAGACCTGACCTATTTCGATCAGGAAACGAACGAACATTACATTCCGTATGTCGTTGAGCCGTCGCTCGGTGTGGAAAGAACCGTTCTTTCGGTCCTCTGCGATGCTTATGACGAAGAAGTGATCGATGCGGAAAAGAACGATGTCCGCACGGTTCTGCACCTGCATCCGGCTCTCGCCCCCTTCAAAGCGGCAGTCCTGCCCCTTTCCAAGAAACTCGGCGACAAGGCGACAGAGATTTACGAAGAACTCTCCAAATCCTTTATGGTCGACTATGACGAAACCGGCTCGATCGGCAAGAGATACCGCAGAGAAGACGAAATCGGCACACCGCTCTGCGTCACGGTTGACTTTGAAACCGTCGGAGACGATACAAAACCGGCAGACAACTGCGTGACCGTCCGTGACCGTGACACTATGGAGCAGGTCAGAATTCCGATTGCAGAACTGAAAGACTATATCGAAAAGAAAATCGCATTCTGATGCATTTCGATAAATGCTTGCCCCGAGTGACGAAAAAATGGCGAACCCGTGAAAAAATTTCGTCCAAAGGGCTTGACAATTCGGAAAAAATCGTGTATAATAATAACCACAACTGTGGGTAACATCCCCGTAAAAACAAAAGGAGTATAAAAAAATGAAGAACGTATTGAAAACCGTCCTCGCACTCGCACTCGCAGGTCTGATGATCCTTTCTCTCGTCAGCTGCGACAAGTCTTCCGCCGTCAAAAAGGCATTCGAAAAGGAAGGCTACACCGTTAAGATCGTTGATTCCAACAACGAAACCGTTAAGTCTTTGCTCGCAGGCGTCCTCGACGAAGACCAGATGAAAGAACTCAGCGAATATGAACTGATTCTCTGTGCTCCGGAAAGCCTGCTTGATGTGGCCAACTATGCACTGGTTATCAAATTCGGCAATTCCACAAAGTTGAAGGACTTCCTCACCACCGAAAATGACAGCGGTGAAAAGGACACTTCCGCTTACGCAGAAGCAAAGAAGAACGAAACCATTAACGGCAACTGCCTGCTCATCACCGCAGGTTCTTCCGCAAAGGAAATCTTCAAGAAGGCTTAATTGCAGGACAATCAAAAAGGACTCTCAAATCGGGAGTCCTTTTTCTTATCTGTTCCTCTTTATTTTTCCAAAAGGCAAGCGGAAAGAGGGGAAAGTGTCAAAGTGCTTTGCACCGTTTTGCCCGATAAACTATCCTGCCACGAACCGCCGACATTGACGGTTTCTTCTTTTCCTCCGACATTGACGGCGACCAGAATCCGGTCGTTTCCTTTTTTGCGTTCAAAGAGGAAACAGTTTTCGTTATGGGAAAGAAAGCGGAAATCTCCGCCGTGCAAAGCGGTATGCCGTGAACGGAAGGAGGCAAGTTTGCGGTAATGACCGAGCAGGTCGGTATTCTCATGCCCCCACGGGAAGGGACGACGGCAGAACGGATCGCCGTACCCCTCCGTACCGACCTCGTCCCCGTAAAAAACCGAGGGAAAACCGTAAACGGTAAACTGCAAAGTCGAGGCGATTTTGAGCAGGTTCACACCCTTTGCGTACTGCTCCGGCGAAAGTTTCAAAACCGCCAATTCGGCATTCGTTTTTCCCTCGCCTGCGGTTTCGTCACCGAGCAGAGTCAAAATCCGTGCGGTATCGTGCGTGCCTAATAAGTTCATTAAGGAATCCGAAACAAAACGGGGGTAGGATGCGTATAAATCGGTGAGAATCCGCACGAATTTTGCCGTATTGCGATCGTGCAGGAGCGAGAGAACCGCCGACCGAAAAGGGTAATTCATCACGCTGTCGAGTTGCCGTCCCGAAAGATACCGCCGACGGTTTCCGTATGCGATTTTGTCGGATGCACGTTCCCAAACCTCACCGATGACGGCAGAATCGGGCTTTGTTTCTTTTGCGGTCCTGCGTAATTCGTCAAGAAATTCGTCCGGCAGTTCGTCCGCAACGTCCAACCGCCAGCCGTCCGCACCGCAGGAAAGCCAACGGGCTATGATGCCGTCCCGCCCCGTAAAATAGTTTCGGCAGGAAACATTCGTCTGGTTTAAGCGTGGCAGAATCGGAATATTCCACCAGCATTCGTAATCGTTCGGAAAATCACGGAAGGTGTACCAATTGAAATAAGGTGATGATACACTTTGATATGCACCGAGCCCCGAATAACTGCCGTAGCGGTTGAAATAACGGCTGTCGTCCCCCGTGTGATTGAAAACGCCGTCGAGAATTACACGCATTCCACGCCCGTGGGCGGAGGAAATCAACCGTTCGAAAGAGTCAATTCCGCCGAGAGCCGAATCAACCGTTTCATAGTCGCCGGTATCGTAACGGTGGTTGGAACGTGCCGAAAAAACAGGGGAGAGATAGAGAATATTTACGCCGAGCGAAGACAGATAGTCGAGTTTTTCCGTAATGCCGTCGAGCGTCCCCCCGAAGAAAGTGCGGTTTTCGAGGGGATCGCCGTTTTTCTCGGGATATTCCGGTATGCCGTTCTCCCAATCGGGATTGAACTTTGCACCGTCCTTGACAGACGGTGCGTTTTCGTCACGGTAAAAGCGGTCGACAAAAATATGATACATCACGCCGTCCGAGAGCCATTCCGGCACGTGAAAATCTCTGTCATAGACAAGCAGACGAAATTTTTCGGCACTTTTTTCCGAAAGCGTTAAGGTTACATTGTCGGCGGTATCACTGAAAAGCGTGTCAAATCCTCGCAGAAACAGAAATTCGTAAAAGAAAAGTCCGCCGTTTTTATCGCAAAGTGTCGACAGATCGACCGTTACCTCATAAAGATCGGTGAGAAAGTCGCACGGAACGTGACAAAGGGGCGTATCAAAATAGGCGTCTCCGTCTTTTTGCAGTCGCAGAACGACACCGGACACGCCGAGCGTACGGGGAAAAGCCAGACGGAACGTCAAAAGATCCCCCCACGCAAAAGCACCGTATAAAGTTTTGTCTTTTCCGCCGATGAAACGGTTCAGAACGATTTCGCAATCGGCATCACTGAGATTGTGCAGTTTCGGTAACATTCAAGCCTCACACAAAAAGGGGACTGTCTGCATCTGACTGCGACAGCCCCGATTTTCGAAAATGAATTATTTATCGTCTTTCGAAATTTTCTTATAATCGTCCTCGTCTACGATACAGCCGAACTTTTCACCGCAGGCAGGGCAAACGAGATTTTCGGGATCGAGTTCCGAGTCGAAGCAAACGGTTTCACCGCAGGACGGGCAGACGATTTCAAAATAATCCTCATCGTCGCAACCGTTGCAGTTTTCGCAGTTTCCGTCGCAGTCTTCATCGTCAAAGAGGGCATCGTCGTCATCCTCGTCGTCATCCTCGTCGTCCTCGTCGTAGTCTTCATCCTCGTCATAGTCGTCGTCGAATTCCTCATCAAGAAAATCTTCCACGTTTTCGAGATCGTCGTCGAGTTCCTCCACATAATCGTTCAGGTAGTCGAGGTCCTCGTCAATTTCGTCAACATCCTTGTGCAGGGACTTGATGTCCTCCGCCATTTCGGAGCAGAGGTCAAGCAGGGCGGAGATGATTTTGCCCTCTTTGGAATTTTTGTCAAGTTCCAGTCCCTCAGCCAAACCTTTGATGTAAGCGGCTTTCTCGGTTAATTTCTTTTCTTCCATAGATAAAAATCTCCTTTCGGTTTGAAAACGGGGAGCCGTTGCGGTTCCCCGAAATTTCAGAATGCAATCTTAAGCACGGGAGAGATATTCTCCGGTACGGGTATCGATTTTCAGCACGTCGCCGACATTGATGAAGAGCGGAACTTTGATTTCCGCACCCGTTTCGAGCGTTGCGGGCTTCAGGGTGTTGGTTGCGGTGTTGCCTGCAAAACCGGGATCGGTGTCTGTCACGGCGAGTTCCACGAAAATCGGAGGTTCAACGCCGAAGACATTGCCTTTATAGGAAATGATTTTGCACATCATTTCTTCCTTGACAAAGCGGAAGTTGTCGCCGACCTTGTCATGCGAGATGAGTGTTTCTTCCCAAGTTTCGGTGTCCATAAAGTGATACAGATCGCCGTCATCGTAGGAATACTGCATATCTTTTCTTTCGATATAAGCATTCTCGAACTTGTCGGTCGGGTTGTAGGTTTTTTCAATCACAGCCCCCGTGATGACGTTTTTGAGTTTGGTACGGACGAAAGCCGCACCCTTTCCGGGTTTGACGTGCTGGAATTCCACGACTTGCAGGACGTTGCCCTGACCGTCGTCAAATGTAATTCCGTTCTTGAAATCTCCGGCTACTACCATAATATAAATACCTCCATCCTATTCAGGAAAAGTCAGAATTTGAGCCGGCTGAATCCCGACTCGGAATAGTTACATTCTATTTTACACCATTTTTGCCGATTTTGCAAGGGGTTTTGCGTAATTTTTTTGCTTTCTCGGCAATTTCTTATCAATTTTTTTTGACGAAATCGCCACTTTCGTGAAAATGTATCAAAAACTTTGTGAAAATTTGTAAAATTTGTTATGATTTGCCTATTGAAATTCGGGGCGAAATGCGGTATAATAGATTATACTTTTTCGGGGACGCCCGTGTGGCGGAAAGGAGAATGCTATGGAACTTCTGGAACAACGAATTCGCAAAGACGGAAGAATCTATGCAGGCGACGTCCTGAAGGTTGACAGTTTTCTCAATCATCAGATGGATGTTGATTTTCTCTCTATACTCGGAAAAGAGTTCTATAACCTTTTTGCAGATTGCGGTGTAAACAAAATCCTGACCATGGAAGCCAGCGGTATCGGGATAGCATGTATGACAGCGCAATTTTTTCATTGTCCCGTCGTCTACGCCAAAAAAGGACGTTCGTCGAATATGGCAAAAGACGTATGGCGTTCGCAGGTGCATTCCTACACGCACGGGAGCGATCACGATGTCGTGGTGTCACGGCAGTATCTCACCGAAAAGGACAATGTACTCCTGATTGACGATTTCCTCGCACACGGAAGTGCCTCCATGGCATTGCTCAACATCTGCCGTCAGGCAGGAGCAAAGGTTGTCGGTTGCGGTGTCTGCGTGGAGAAAGCCTACCAAGAGGGCGAGCAACTTCTGCGTGATGCAGGCATTCGAGTCGAGGCGTTGGCAAAGATCAAATCAATGTCAACAGACGGAACGATCGAATTTTGCAAATGACAATCGGAAATCCTTAATCAGCAATTCGCAGTTATCAATATTTTTTGTAAATGTCTTACCGATATATGCCCGATGAAAATGGCTCGGGTGTCTCTACCGCACGGCCGGATGTGCGACTATTGGCAGGTCTTGTTCTGTTTTTCCTTTTTCGATTGACAGAACACTTTGTCGATAGAAAACAGATTCCGGCGTCGGAGTCTGTTTTCTTTTGTTTACTACGGGAAAACCCCGTGTAAAAAATATTTTATTGGAGGAACATAAATATGTTCAAGAAACTCTTATCCGTTCTGCTCGCAGTCCTGATGTGCACCGTCGCCGTCTTCTCCTTCGCTTCCTGCAAAACAGGGGAACATAGTGAAGTCGACAAAACAGGGGAACATAGTGAAGTCGAGAAAGTCAAGAAGGACAAAGGAATCTTTGACGATGCCGACCTCGCAACTTTCAAAGCAAGCACCACCGCAACCGCAGATCAGCTCAAGAATGTCAAAGTCGGTCTGATCACCCTGCACGACGAAAACTCCACCTATGACAAGAACTTTATCGAATCCATGAAAGATGCCGTCAAGACTCTCGGTATGGATGAAAGCACCCAACTGCTCATCAAAACCGGTATCGGTGAAGATGCAGCCTGCGAAACCGCCTGCGACGAACTGGTAGCAAGCGGATGCAACGTCATTTTCGCAGACTCTTTCGGACATGAATCCTACCTGATCACCTCCGCAAAGAAATATCCGAACGTTCAGTTCTGCCACGCAACCGGTACAAAGTCCCACACCGCAGGTCTTTCCAACTTCCACAACGCATTCGCTTCCATTTATGAAGGCAGATACATTGCAGGTATCGTTGCAGGTCTGAAACTCAACGAAATGATTTCCGCCGGCAAAATCACCGCAGACAAAGCCGTTATGGGTTATGTCGGTGCATTCCCGTACGCAGAAGTCAAATCCGGTTACACCTCCTTCTACCTCGGTGCAAAATCCGTTTGCCCGACCGTTACCATGAAAGTCACCTACACGAACTCTTGGTATGACGAAGCAAAAGAAAAGACCGCAGCCGAGTCCCTCATTTCTCAGGGTTGCGTTCTCATCAGCCAGCACGCAGACTCTATGGGTGCTCCGACCGCTTGTGAAGAAAAAGGCGTTCCGAACGTTTCCTACAACGGTAGCACGGTATCGGCTTGCGAAAAAACCGCACTCATTTCCTCCAAAATCGACTGGTCTCCTTACCTCCAGTACATGATCACCTGCGTTGCAACCGGCAACACCATTGCAAACGATTTCTGCTGCGGTATCGCTTCCGGATCGGTTAAACTCACCGAGCTGAACACCGCCGTTGCGGCAGAAGGCACACAGGCTAAGATTGACGAAGCAATTGCCGCTTTCCAAGCAGGCACGCTCAAAGTCTTTGACGTAAGCAAGGACAACTACATCACCGTGAACGGTGTAAAACTCACCGAGTATGTTGCAGACGTCGACGATATGGGCGACTATGTTGCAGAAACACACGTTGTCTGGGACGGTGCATTCCTTGAATCCTACTTCCGTTCCGCTCCTTACTTCGAT
>CAVGAA010000013.1:0-42902 GCA_963627065.1 bacterium
TCTGCTGCATTTCTACGGGAGAGTTCCATTTTCCAAACGAGCTTGCGGCAGAGATTGCGGTTCGGACGGTCAAAGAATTTATGAAAAAGCAAACCAATGTCAGGAAGGTGATCTTCAATGTTTTCAAGGATTTGGACAAAGCCATCTACAAAAAGCTGCTCCGAGCAGATTGAGCAGCTGAAAGTTGTACTGCATGACTGTGACGCTGTGGTGGTCGGTGCCGGTTCCGGACTGTCTACGGCAGCGGGCTTCACCTACACCGGCGAACGGTTTGAGAATCACTTCTCCGACTTTGCCCGGAAGTACGGCATCCGGGATATGTACAGCGGCGGCTTCTATCCGTTCCCCATGCAGGAAGAGTTCTGGGCGTATTGGAGCCGTTATATTTACATCAACCGCTATCAGAATGCCCCGAAGCCGGTCTATGATGACCTTTTGAAACTGGTGCAGGATAAGGACTATTTCGTTATTACCACGAACGTTGACCACTGCTTTCAAAAGGCAGGCTTTGACAAGAAGCGGCTGTTCTATACACAAGGAGATTACGGACTCTTTCAGTGCAGCGAGCCGTGCTGTCAGGAAACTTTTGATAACGAAGCCGTGATCCGTGAAATGATCAAGCGGCAGAAGAATATGAAAATCCCGACCGAGCTTCTTCCAACCTGTCCCCACTGTGGGAAACCTATGACCATGAATCTCCGCTGTGATGATACATTCGTGGAGGACGAAGGCTGGCACAGAGCGGCAGAACGGTATGAGAATTTTCTCCGCACCCGAAACGGGCAGAAGATTCTCTTTTTGGAACTGGGTGTCGGCTACAATACCCCGGTCATCATCAAATACCCATTCTGGCAGATGACGGCGAAGAATCCAAACGCTACTTATGCCTGTATCAACCAAGGACAGGCAGTTTGCCCGAAGGAGATCGAGCAGCAGTCCATCTGCATCGATGCGGATATTGGAAACACGCTGAATATTGTGTCAGGGAAATGAATAGCAGAATTACGGTCCTTTGCCAAAAATCAGCCGAAAATGAGGTTTTTTGTCCCACTTTCGGCTGTTTTTCTGCTTATAATTGATATTTTGCCGCCACTTCGGCAAAATTGCCTGACGGCAGAAAAGCGGCTTGTGTTATAGTTACAGCACAAGCCGTTTTCTTTTTTCGGAAAACCTTTTCTTTGCCTACTGCGACGCAAATTTTAAGGGCTGACCGCCATGGTCAGCCCTTATTTGTCGCTTTCTCTCCCGCCTTGATTTCCGCAATCTCCTTTTTCATCTCCGCAATCTCGCGGTCAATTCTTGCCGCCGCCTGCTGTTGCATCGTGTCGGTGATATGACTATAGCACAATGTTTGCACCATATAAATTAAAAAACGATTTTTCTATACAGCGGAATAATGGGCGGAATAGATGAAATGTAAAAAAGTTTGTACCGCTTGTCACCGCCCATTTGGATTCTGAAGTCCTGTCACTCCGACCATATCGAGTGTTCATAACAGACCTGAAGGTTTGGTATGGACACTCGATTGTTTTTGCCTGAAATACTGATTTTGATATTGCCGTGCAGATTCTCCGCACGGTTTTTGGGGAATAAGCGGTGGGAATCAGCGTTTAACTGTGTGGTTATGGTTTGGCACACCACTCTCGCTTACGCCGTTTGCTCCCCGTTCACATATACCGACATTTCAAGCCCTGAATGTAAGGTTTTCAGTGAAAACATTTGCAAAAAATTTTGAAACATCGCAATAACAATGATTTCACAGTCCGGATGAATAGGCATAGAAAAAGCACCCGACCGTTTGAGGTCGGGTACCATAAATGATTTATTCCGGAGAAAAAGTCAAAATCCTCCGCTCCCGCCGATTTCCGTAATTTCTTCACCAAGCGTAACATCCTGGTTGCAGAAGTAGCAATGTGCGGTCATGGTACGCTGATCCCAACAGGATATATGCCCACAGGAGCACAAGAAAAATCCTTTGACACCGCAATGCGGGCAACCGGGATAGTTGGCGCCTTCCTCAAAGGTTCCCCGCATCGTGGTGGAGAAGCCCTGTTCGCGACGATCTGCACCGTCTTTCAGCGGAAACGCCCACGCATATTCCCATGTGCGGCTGTTTATCTGGTCAAAGCGAATTCCAAACAGTTTATTGCACTTTGCGCATTTACAGATCACTGCTACCATTTCCTTCATGCAGTTACCACCCCAGTTCCATGATATTTTGACTTTGATTGACGGAAACCTGTACACCGATTCTATCCCTTGACGGAAACAACACAGACAGCGTCTGTATAGCGGCTTGTACGATTTCTTGGTCTGTCATACTGACACCAATCTCCTTGCGGAAGCTGATGCCATTTTGCCCAGAGCGAACCGCCGCAGAAAGAAACCGTTGCAAGTCTTCCTTCCGGCGCAGAATCGTTCCGGTATGTGTATAATAATCCATATCGGCTGAGGGACACGGTGGGAACACACCGTCTGCGTTATGATCCCGCGCGATTTGCGAATCGGACAGATTGAAATAATCGTAGCGGATACAGGACTTTCCGGAAAGACTTACATCCCATGTGACATCCAACCAAGAGGAACGGTCGCCAATTTTTACAAGATTCCATGCATGAAGCGTATCACTCGGCGCCGGATCATCGGGTCTGCTGGCTTTCCCTGCTACCACAATGCATTTGATGTTCAGCGCATTGAGAAGCAGTTTCACGGTCTTGGCAATGCCCTCGCACACGGCGGATTTATAGAAAAGAACGCCGAGAATGGTATTGCTGCGATTTGCATAAGCGTCCAGGTTGTTTGCCGCCACATGGTCATAAAGGACATTGCGAGCCAAGATGTCGTGCAAGGACAATTCCCGCTCGTAATCGGTGCTGCCACTTACTTTGGAGAGAATCTTTTGCAGAATGGCTTGGATCTTCGCCTGCATATGCTTCGCTTCCTGCGGTGTGTACAGATAGGATGGTTGCAACACCTTCTCCAGCGCCGTTATGTGCCCGGGAATATGTCGGAAATCCACATAAAACAAGTGCGGGTTGTCCATATTCACAGCATATAAAATCTTGACGGGATCAATGCCAAGCCCCTTGAGCACCGGAATGTGAATTTCCAGTGCAAAGGCTGTCAGCCCGTTGTAAATCGTCTTGTAAATTTTCTTTTCCCTGTCAGACAGGCGGGTGTAATAGTAGCGGTCGTAGGTCATAAGACAAATTGATTATTTCATCTTACTCGTATAGATATTTCATGTGATTCATGATAAATGAGTTAAGACCGTACCCGCGTTCAGCTAACGTCTTTGCTTCCTCAACAAGGTCTTCTCCTGCAGATTCATACGAATAGCGATATATTTTAGAAGTTCCGCGAAACTTTACATCGATGTAAGTTGCATGAATTGAATATGCCTCGACATTCGAGTTTCCATTTAGATTTAGATATCTCTCCATTATTTTATCCTTCCTATATTAATCTGCTTTAATATTTCTGCTGCCCGAGCATCTCCCAGTTTTGCAGCTTGACGGATATAGGATAGCCCCTCATCCCGCATTCCTGCATTCCAATACATTTGTCCTAAAATCAATGTTGCTCCTGCACTACCTGCAGAAGCGGCCGCCCTGAATAAATCCATAGCCTTTTTAAGATCTTGTTCTACGCCATATCCTCTGAAATAACTATTGGCCAATGCGGCAAGTGCATCAGCAACGCCGCAATCGCCGGCTTTTCTGAACCATAAATTTGCCTGAGCATCATCTTCTCTGACACCCAGTCCATTCAGGAAAGCCATTCCATAGAAATACATCGCACAAGGGCATCCGATTTGTGCCGCTTCAATATAAGCCTGAGCGGTATCCAAAAAATTTGTAACTGAAATTCCGTCGTTCTGCTTTTCCTCATCTTCAATAAGTCCATAGTCTATGCCATCCTGCATATAGGCAAGCATATAATAATCTTTTGCGGCTGTTTGATTTCTTTCAACAGAAATTCCGCAATCATAGCAAACAGCCATGTTCCACATCGCGATCGAATTCCCTTCTTTTATCTCCTCCAATTTCCTCACAATCTCCGGAATTGTCTTCAATTTTACCGGCGACATTTTTTCTGAAGCGAATAATTCGCTTGAGGGTTCATAATCACCTGACATAATCAGACAAAGGTGCGCATTTTCCATCATTGGAAGCGAAGGGGCGATAGTAATAATCCGTTTTTTCATGTTATTATCTCCTTTTTTGTTTTTTGCAGGGATTTCATGATTGCTTTTTTGTGAAGGTTATAAAGAACTATTCATCCGATCAATATTCAATTTTCACATTTACGCCATATGCGTTACCGGCTTCCCCTCCTGTAACACAGCTGACATACATCCTATACTTGAATGAATTGAATATGCCTCGACATTAGAGTCTCCATCTAAATTCAAATATCTTTCCTTTATGTTTTTACTCCTTTGTTCCGCTCATGACATATAAACACCTTGCCATATTCATGATCCCACCTGTATTTCATGCCATTTAGCCAAAAATCGACATCGCCCCAAGGCGTTACCTCCACGCAAGACCGAACAGTTTTGAACTTGCGGCAGGTGATTTTTTTATTCTTCTGTGAAACAGCTAAGCATTGTCGAATCAATTGATTGCCTTTCTGTAAACTCATATATGATGAACAATAATTCTTCGGTATCACAACCGAATTCCATTCGGATATCAAGTCCTCCTGTCTCTGCATCAATAAACAATAAGCGATTCATTTGTTATATCTCACCCTCTGACAGCCCTTTTTGATATACCTGTAACCTTAAAGCTTTTTCTTGCACTGTTTCAAACACATAGCAGGAATCAATTGCTCTGGATAATCCTGCATATAACAAATTGGTCGATGACTTTTGAGTCTCTGACATGAGGTACTCGTTCAGATCCATTAAAATGATAATATCATTTTCCAAGCCTTTGAATCTTCTCAAACGAGCATAAGATATTACGCCTATTTCTCGTTCTTCATACCTTTTAATCTTTGTTTTATATTTGGAGCATTGCACAGGGAAGGAATCTTCATAACGGCAGTTCGTCAAAATGGAAATCTGTTCCGGCTTGATTCCATCCTCGTTGAGCAATCTATCCAACAGTATCTCGAAACACCAGAGTTCAGCCTCTGCGTCGGAGTATTCGATATACTCTACTTTTCCATTGCAATTTTTCTCCAACACTGGAACATTCAATCCTGTTAACCGTAAAAGCTCATTGGCAACAGCCTGCGAATTTCGGCAATTCTTAGATAGTTCCTTATCTATATAATTGTCAACGCCCATTGCTCTCAGATATTGTTTAATATTAGTTTCGTACACCGAAAAATCAAAAATCAATTGATTGATATAGTCCCCAAACATATACCACTTTCCTCTTGCCAAATTGAATTTCAACATCAAGGAGAGCAGCATTAGTTTGTTGGGTTCTACATAGTCTTGGGCTTCGTCAAGAATAAGCACATCCAAATCAAGCGGTTTCAGTTGAAATGCCTCCAATGCAATCTTATATATCTCATGATTATAGAATTTCTGCATTTCTTCCGTTGAAAGGCGCACTGGATCGAAATCCGAATCAAGCAATTGTAAATCCTTGCAATACGCTATCAACCATTCCAAAATCGCGCCAACAATGATATTCGGATATTTTTTCTTGGGAAACTGATCCTTCAAATATTCCGACAGGAGAATATTGTAAGAGAAAATGCCGACCTTATAGCCATTGTTGTAGCATCTTTTGGCCATTTCAACAGCGAAATAAGTTTTTCCCGTTCCCGCTCCACCATGAACCAAAGCTCTGTCGGTACTGCTGATTGCATCCAACACATCCCGCTATTGCTTGGTTAGGTATTCAACCTTTAATTTACTTTCTTTGACTTTCTGATATAACGGCACAAACAGATCAAAATCACCCCTTAACAAAGATCTGACCTTAGTAAATGTATCTCCGCTGAAATCTTTGCGATAAAGTCCGTATTGCTTTTTTGATATTCTTTCAAGATTAACAATATAGTCATAAAAAGAATCGCTTCCGATATGATATATTTGGTTTTTATCATATTCGATGGTTTCAGCATCAAACTTTACACTTGTAAATGCAACGCCGGAGGTAATAAATACGCTGTTTATGTTATGGTTTCTTAAATAATTCAGGATTCCATACTGTGCCCTTTGAGCCTGATCGAACGGGTTGATTTCATGTAGATTTTTGTTCTTATCAACAGATATAAATCTCCCATCTTGAAAATGAATATCTCCGCCTTTCACTTCAATTACAAAAATACCGCGTTCCGGAACCAGCAATACAAAATCTGCCTCTGTAAAGGTAAGGCACTCATGAGACCGAAGGTTTAGCGAATGAAAGCAAATCCAATCCTTCGTATTCGGTTCATTTTGGATAATTTTGAACAATGCCATTTCAGCACTGCTTTCGGTGTCATACTCTTTCCCATAAAAGATTTCGGTTGGAATCATCTGTGCCATAATTCATCCTCCTTTTATATTATAAAATCAAATCCAATGCCGCTTTCGCAATGGTGCCATCCGGCAATAGCAAAGTGAAGGTCTTATTCCCGAATTGCAGTTCCATTCCGTTGGTATAGGGAGTGACCGCTGTCAGTTTGCTGATCTTTTGGTCAAAACCGAATTTTCTTGCCACAAAAACAATCCGCTCATCGGTGAAATACAGTACACCTTTCGTGTATTCCGGTTCCACCACCGGTACACTCTTGGTGTCCCCCGTGTGGTAGGTAAAGCCCTTGAATACCCGAAAACTTGCTCCGTCATGTCGGCTTTCGTAATGTTTTTTCTCGGTGATAATGGCAGCGACATCGACGAAATGGCAGGTTTCGCCGCCGTTCAGAATGAGTTTATCCGTCTGCAAAATCGGAAGTATCCCCGCATAAATTCTCTGCGACGCCTGCGGTGGCAGAATCGAAACCAATACCGGCGGCTGAATCGGCGGCTCTTTGCCGAAAAGATACGAAAAAAGTCCCATGTTCGTCCTCCTGATCTGTTTGTTTGCGTACCGTTTGACGGTAATAAACACCGGCAAGATTCCATCCACATGGGATGATTATAGCATTTCATAGGTGAAAAAACCGACGCATTTTTTCATTTATTCGAGCACATTTTGAAAAAAACGAGCTCTTTCAACAGTATAATCTTGGCAATTATATTGACTTTTGCCCTTTTTACTGTTATAATATAATAGAAGTTGTGTACCTATTATAGTAATAGGTGAAAATATCAAAGCAATTTCCCGAGGCGGTTCATCATCTCGTGTTTATGCGGCATGAGACTGTGAACATAGCGATTCAGCGTGACCGTCGGATTCTTGTGACCGAGGATTTCCGACAGCGTTTTGACATCCATTCCGCACTCCAGCGCACGGGTAGCAAAGGTATGCCGGAGAGCATGAAACCCACGATGCGGAACGCCGATACGGCGGAGCAACAAACTGAAACTGTACTGATAAGAGCGCACCGTTTGTACCTTGTCCTCTCCGATAACAAAGTCGGAGGTGGACTTTTTCTTTTGCTCCCGCAGAAGCGGCAACAGTTGCTTCGGAATCGGAACGATACGGCGGGAGGTCGGTGTTTTCGGCGCTTCTATAAGGCGGCAGTATTTGCCGTCTTTTTTGCTGTCATGACAACTTTTATTTACGGAAATCTCGCCTTTTGCAAAATCGATGTCAGACCACTCAAGTGCGAGCAATTCCCCGATGCGCAATCCTGTGTATAAACAAAGCACGATTCCGAACATCTTCGGACGCCTGTCGGCAAGTGCTGCCGCCTCAATCTTTTTCTGTTCCTCTACCGTAAAACACTCAATCTGCTTTTCCGCCGCTTTCGGACGTTTAACCTTATCGGCGGTATATTCCGAAAGATATCCGAGGCGATACGCCACCTGCAAAGCAGTTTGTATCACCGTGACGATCGCATTCACCGTATTGGCGGACAGCCCGCCACCGGTCCGAAGATTGCCATGCGCGGAAAGTTCCGTTACCATCTGTTGTAGGATCGGTGGCGTGACCTCCGGCATCTCCGATTCCCCGATACGCGGTATCAAATGATGTGTCACGACCTCGGAATAACGAGTATAAGTTTTCTCTTTTGCCGTCGGCTTCACATAATTTTCAAGCCATACCGGTAACCATTCCTTGACCCTCATTTTTTCAAAATCCCCCCCTCTAAAACAAAAATGCCGCACAATCGTGCGGCAATAAGTAACCTATCTTAAATAGCTTATGATAATATAAATTATACCATTTTTCGCTTTTGACTTCAAGCCCATTCCCAATAGATAAACAAAGCCGCTACACACCCGACACATTTCTGTGCCGTCTGATATGTAGCGGTTGTTTGCGTTATTGTTTATCGGATTTGTTCATAGAAATCCTGAAGCACGATTTCCTCCGCATCTTGCTTGACTGTATTCATCTCCTGCACCCAACGGATGGGATCAGCGGTTTTCAGGTACTCGCCAATTCCCCGTGCAATAACGATTTCCTCTGTGATTTTCAAAATCATCTCCCTTGCCTCAATATCGACCTGATGCAAATGCTCATTCAGTCGGTTTTCTGTCAGGAGCGTAGTATATGTACCACGCCGATACTTCTTGAGATAGTCAAGATACACCCGACCATATTTGCCGATGGAATGTGTTGAACCTGCCGACAAAGTCAGATTGGGATAATAGATGCCGTTTTCTTTTTCTGTGTAAGTAATTTCCATAATCTGTTTCCTTTCAAATTTCGTTTTTCACTTTTATCACAGGCAAAGCCGGCACGAAAGGAATATGTCCGACGGTCTTTCTGTAAGTCTGTTATGAACACTCGTACCATAAGAAAAGGCCACCTTGAGTGGCTTTTTCTTATGGTCAGAATGCTCTTATATAGATGAAGAACCTCTCCGCTGTAACGCATTTATATTGATAGCACAATGTTTGCACCGTATAAATTAAAAAACGATTTTTCTATACAGCGGAATAATGGGCGGAATAGATGAAATGTAAAAAAGTTTGTACCGCTTGTCGCCGCCCATTTGGGTTCTGAAGTCCTGTCACTCCGACCAAGCAAAATAAGTTCTCATTTAGAAATAATGTTTTCTTACAAAAACTATGATGCTCAATCTGTTTTCAGAATATTTTGAAGAAATTCAATGACATATTTTCTTTTAAGAACATCGTGATACTTTTGATTTCGATAGTTTCGCAAACATGAATAGCATGAGGAATCACCTTCATCCCCGCCGCAAACGCACCCTTTCATCATTTTCAGAGTTTGCCGTAAAATACTTTCAAGGATATTGGGATTATCCAATCGCTTCGCATGTCCTGCTCCGCCCGGAGTGTTATCAAAAATGACAATTGAATAATTCCATCTGCCATCAATCGGATTGCTTTGCAAGCAACCGGAAATATCGTTTTCCTCAATATTGAGGCAAGAACAAACTCCACGAAGAAATCCGTGCAAAATGGAAAGTCCTTTTTCAAATTCATTGATTTCATAATTTTCAAAGCGGATTCTAACAACATCCGTCAGAAAACGATACCCGAGCGAAAAGCGCCTTAATTTTTGATTGGAGCAAGGAAATCCACTGCTGATTTTATGTTTTTTTGACAGAGTATTGGTATAATGCTCTGTGTCCATTTCTGTATAACCACATTGTTGGCAAACATAAAACGGGCTGGTGTTCAAAACAGCCATTTCATCATTTTGACTGGAAAATAATGAAATCGGAGCAGCGAATCGCATGCCTGACTCGAATTTCATATATTTCTTGGAGTCAGAAGCCTCGAAATTGCGGGTGTATCCCGCAAAATGGTACAGTTATCCCTTGGTAGAATGAATCTCCCAATTTACTGAGTCTTTCAAGTTGAGTTTCTTCGGCAAACAGATTGATTTGTTTCATGTTTTTCTGCTCCTTTTAGGTTGATTGTAACCTGCCTTGAAAAGTTTGACATTAAGTGTCTAACTTTTGGGGTGCAGAACAGGTGCGGGAAACTATTTTTACAAAAAATGTTTCCCGCATAATAATTATTCTTCGCTTTTCCTCAACTGACGACTTGGACTTTGAGGAGGTTGGTTGTGCCGGCTTGTTTGAGCGGGACTCCGGCTGTGATGACAACTTTGTCGCCGGCGGTCACGAGATCCATTTGCTTTGCACAGTCGACCGCATGGACAAAAAGGTGGTCGGTATCGTCCTGATTGAGTGCCAAGACCGGAACAACGCCCCACGAAAGGCTCAATTGGTGGAAGGTCTTGACAGACGGCGTTGCGGCAACGATAATCTGCTCCGGACGGAATTTCGACACTCTGCGTGCGGTCAATCCGGACGTGGTCACGGCGATAATCGCTTTGGCAAAAACATCCCTTGCCGTCGTCACCGCCGCATCGCAAATGGCGTTCGTCACGTCTGCGTTGTCAATGTCATAATGAATGCCCTGATAGACGTTCATTTCGAAAGCGTCTTCCTCTGCCTGCTCGGCAATTTTGGACATCACCCTGACAACGAGTGCAGGATGCTCCCCTGCCGCCGTTTCCGCCGACAGCATCACGGCAGACGTTCCGTCAAAGACCGCATTTGCGACATCGGTGATTTCGGCTCTTGTCGGTGTCGGAGAATGTATCATCGATTCGAGCATCTGCGTTGCCGTAATAACCATTTTGCCCGATTGGTAACACTTGCGGATGAACCGTTTTTGCAGTCCAGGGAGACGTTCGAATTCGACCTCCACCCCCATATCGCCTCTTGCGACCATAATGCCGTCACAGTTTGCGAGAATTTCGTCGAAATGGTTGACACCCTCGATATTTTCAATCTTTGCGATGATGCGGATTCTGTGTCCGCCGTGATAGTCGAGGAATTTGCGGAGCGTGATGACATCCTCTTTGGAGCGGACGAAAGATGCGGCGACAAAATCGACGTCTTCTTCAATACCGAAAATCAGATCTGATTCGTCCTGCGGACTGAGATAGTCCATGGCAATCGGGAAATTCGGAATGTTCAGGCTCTTTCTGTCCGAGAGCGTACCGCCCGATTCGACCGTGCAAATGATGTCGGTGTCGGTGATCTCTTTGGTGACGAGTGATACTTTTCCGTCATCAAGGAGAATTTTGATGCCTGCCGACAACTGTTTCGGCAGATCCGCAAAGGAGATTGCGACCTCTTTTTCGTTCCCGATCACTTCCCTTGTCGTAAGCGTGAACGTTGCCCCTCTGTGGAGCGTGACTTTTCCGTTTTCGAATGTACGGACACGGATTTCCGGTCCTTTCGTGTCGAGCAGAACCGCCGCAGGCAGATGCAGTTTGTCCCTGACCGAGCGAAACGTGTCCATCATTTTTTTATGCGTTTCATGGTCACCGTGCGAAAAATTGAAGCGTGCAATGTTCATACCCGACTTCAACATATCCTCCATAACGGCAGGATCGGCACAGGCAGGTCCCATCGTGCAGATAATTTTTGTTTTTCTCATGTGTTTAGCCTCCGATGAAAAAATCTTCACCCATTGTATATTATAGCACAAAAAGAGTAAAAATTGTGCAGTTTACGAGAAAATTTACAATTTCTATTTACATCCGGCGGTTTTTGTGGTAAAATAAAGGTAATATAGGCTGTTTGATTATTTTTAATTATTGAGGTAGAATTTTATGACAAGCAAAGAAGAATTTATATCGATTTTTCGGGAAAATATCAAACGGGACGGTGCAGACGAACTGCTCGATTATCTGGAAAACAGATGCGACTTTTTCACCGCTCCGGCATCGACTCGCTATCACGGGGCTCACGAGGGCGGACTTGTTGAGCATAGTCTGAACGTCTATCACTGCCTGTGCGATCTTGTTGCCCGTCCACGTGTAAAGGAAATGTACGGTTTGAAATACTCGGAGGAGTCGCTTGCAATCGTAGCACTCCTGCACGACATTTGCAAAATCAACTTTTACAAGGTCAGTATGCGGAATCAAAAAGGCGAAAACGGAATGTGGACCACTGTCCCTTACTACACGATTGAGGACACACTCCCTTACGGGCACGGCGAAAAATCCGCTTATATCGTTTCGGGATTTATGAAACTGACGCGGGAGGAGGCTTTCGCCATTCGCTACCACATGGGCTTTTCGGGGACTGAGGACAGCGGTAACGTCGGAAAGGCTTTGGAAATGTTCCCCCTCGCCTACTTTTTGGTCTGTGCCGATATGGAAGCGGCATTCATTATGGAGGGCAAACTGACTCCCCCCGCCGATGCCGTCAAACCGCAATGATGTCGCAAAAATCAAAACTTGTTTTCATCAGGCTTGCCTATTTCCTGCCGGCTCTTGTCGGTGCGGTAACGCTCTTTTTGGCATTTTACCCTCATTTGTTTTTCAAGTCAGGCGAAACGATTTACGATTCGGTGAGTTTTTTCGATTTTCTCGAAAATATTCGCTCGACCTGCTTTTCGGCGGTGTCTTCCGCATCCGATGCGACCTCGGCGGCGGTGTATTTTTCCTATGTGATGATTCCTGTCTGGGTGCTTGCCTGCCTGCTTGCGGTTTGGTATGCGGTCTTCCAGATAATGACCTTGTTTCTCTCCTCCGTTGCCCTGACGCCGAGAGCAACGTCACCGCTCCTCAACAAACTCAAACGCATTTATCGGATTGCAGTTCCTTGCCGTGGTTTTTACGTCTTTCTCCTGCTCATACCCCTTATTCTTTCGTTTCTCCCCTATCTTTTTGTGGCACTGTATGAAAATCTGCTCGGCATGACGGCAATTCTCTATTACGATTTTTTGCCGGATGCGGTCCTTTTGGGAATTCTCACGTTCCCGTGCATTGCCCTTTATCTTGCCACACTCAAAGCACAAAAGGAATTGAAAATCGATCTGTTCCGACTGTACAAAGAGTCGTAATTTCCCGAATAAAGTAAGGTTGCCGAGCCGTTGTGACTTGGCAACCCCTTTTTGTATGTGTATTTCGGTTAAAACTTCATTGTCAATTGGTCGGTTTCGTCGATGTCGTCGAGAGCCCCTGCATTCCGCAGAACTTCGATCACGCCTTTTGTGATTTTTGCTCTCGTCTGCAAATCTTCGACCGAGAAGAACGGTTCTTCGTCCCGTGCCTGAATGATACTTGCGGCGGCGGATTCGCCGAGCCCAGGGAGTGCCGAGAAGGGCATCCGGATTGCTCCGTTTTCCGGTCTGAATACATAAGCCTCCGACACGGAAAGACTGATCGGCAGGAACTTGATTCCTCTTGACATTGCCTCGTTGACAAGTTGCAGGTTTGCGACACTTTCCTGCTCTTTCGGCGATGCGTCCTTTCCTCTTTGCTGAATATCTTTGAGGACGTTCCGCACGTTTTGCATTCCTTTTGCGACGATTTCGGCGTCAAAGCCTTTCGGGGCAACCGTGAACATAGTGCAGTAGAATTCGACCGGTTTATGCACCTTATACCACGCAAGGCGGATTGCGGACATCACGTAAGCGGCGGCGTGGGCTTTCGGGAAAAGGTACTTGATTTTCTTACAGGACTTGATATACCAGTCCGGTACGTCATGCTCCCGCATTTCGGCTTCCCATTCGGGTGTGAGTCCTCTGCCCTTTCGGACCGCCTCCATAATCTTGAATGCGTGGGCGTTTTCGAGTCCGTATCGAATGAGGTCGAGCATGATACCGTCACGGGTTCCGATGACGTGTGAGACATCGCAGATGCCCTCTTTGATGAGGTCCTGTGCGTTATTCAACCAAACGTTTGTGCCGTGCGTAAGTCCCGAAATCTGCAACAAATCGGCAAAGTTGTGCGGTTTTGCATCGATGAGAACTTGTTGCACGAAAGGCGTTCCGAGTTCCGGCAGACCGTATGTACCGATTTGGCAACCGATGTCCTCGGGCGTGACACCGAGCGGTTTGGTCGATTCCATGAGCTCATACACCGAGCCGTCGTTCATGGCGACATCGTTGACCGATGTATTTGTAAAGGTTTCGAGCCATTTGTACTTGGTCGGCATATCGTGACCGAGTTCGTCGAGTTTGAGAATGGTATCGTGCAGGTAAGAAAATGCAAAGTGCGTGGTGATGATGTCCGAATTGGGATCGTCCGCAGGGTGTTGAACCGGCGTAAAATCGTAGACATCGTATTTCTGCGGTACGACAATGATGCCCCCGGGGTGTTGACCGGTCAGTTTTTTCACGCCCGTACAGCACATGACAAGACGATTCATTTCGGCCCTCGGCAGGCTCACGCCCTTGCCCTCCACGTATTTTGCGACATAGCCGTATGCGGTTTTATCGGCGAGTTTGCCGAGCGTTCCGGCACGGAAGACGTGTCCTTCGCCGAACAGTTCTTCGGTATATTTGTGGACTCTTCCCTGCACATCGCCTGAAAAGTTCAGGTCGATATCGGGAGATTTGTCGCCGTAGAAGCCCAGAAAGGTTTCGAACATGATGTCGTGTCCGTCCGCACGGTATTTCGTTCCGCAGACAGGGCAGAATTTATCCGGCAGGTCAAAACCCGAACCGACCTCGCCCGATGTGAAGAATTCACTGTGACGGCAATCGGGATTGGGGCAGTAATAATGCGGTGGCAGAGGGTTGACCTCCGAAATGCCTGCCATTGTGGCGACAAAGGACGATCCGACCGAACCGCGGGATCCGACCTGATAGCCCTGCTCCTCGCTGAAATGCACCAGTCTTTGGGCGATTAAGTACAGAACCGCAAAGCCGTTTTTGATAATGGATGTCAATTCCTTGTTGAGTCGGTCGGTGACGATTTTCGGCAGTGGATCGCCGTACATTTTTCTCGCTCTCGCCCAACACATATCCTGCAATTCCTGCTCCGCTCCCTCCATTTCGGGAGTATAAGAGCCTTTCGGAATCGGTCTGACATATTCAATTTGGTCGGCGATTTTATTGGTGTTGGTCACAACCACTTCGTAGGCTTTCTCCGGTCCTAAATAGGAAAATTCTTCGAGCATTTCTTCGGTCGTGCGGAGATAAAGTCCCACGTCACGGTCGGCATTTTTGAATTTCTGCCCTGCCAGAAGAATTTTGCGGTAAAGTTCATCCTCTTTGTTGAGAAAATGAGCATCGCAGGTCGCACAGACGGGTTTGTTGTACTTTTCGCCGAGTTCGACAATCTTGCGGTTGAGGTCACGCAAGCCCTCATCGTTTTCGACCAATCCTTCCGCTATCAGAAAGCGGTTGTTGCAGATCGGTTGAATTTCGAGATAATCGTAGAATTCGACAATCTCCTCGATTTCGTTTTCCGGTCGGTTTTCGAGTATCGCACGGAAAAGTTCGCCCGCTTCGCACGCAGAACCGACAATCAACCCCTCCCTGTGTGCTTCGAGGACGGTTTTCGGAATGCGGGGATTTCTGCGGAAATAGTTGAGATAACTGTACGAGATGAGTTTATACAGATTTTTCAGTCCCGTCAGGTTCTTGACTAGAATGATTTGGTGGTAGGTTTTGAGTTTGAGCGGATCGGCTTTTTCGCTCATTTCGTTCCGCAGATCGTCAAGGTTGTGCAGTTCCATTTTTCCCATCTTGTCAATCATACAGAAGTATATCATGGCAAGCATTTCGGCATCGTCGCAGGCTCTGTGGTGGTTAAAGTCGCCCAATTGATAATATTTTGCGACAATGTCGAGTTTGTGCGATTTCAGTTCGGGGTTGATAAACTTGGAAAGCCCGACCGTGTCGAGATAGGGATTTTCGAAAGGCAGACCGCACTGCTCGGCAAAGTAACGGATGAAACCGACGTCAAAATTGGCGTTGTGTGCCACGAGGAGCGGATACGGTTCTCCCTCCCGCACTTTGTCGTTTCCGATGAAAGCGAAAAAGGCTTGGAGTGCCTCTTTGACACTCGGTGCATCGGCGACCATTTCATCGGTGATACCGGTTAATTTTACGATTTCTTCGGGAATTTTGCACTCGGGATTGACAAAGGTATTGAACCGTTCGAGGACTTTTCCGTCCTTGATTTTCACCGCTCCTATCTCGGTAATTTTGCAGTTGAGGACCGACAAACCGGTCGTTTCGATGTCAAAAACAATTGTTTCGGCGTTGTAGTCGGGGTTGCATTTTCCCGTAACGGCACTTGCCGTATCGTTGACAAAATAGGATTCGATGCCGTAAATGACTTTGAAAGGATTGTCACTGCCGTTCAATGCTTTTTCCACTGCCAGCATGGCGTCGGGGAATGCCTGCACGTTGCCGTGATCGGTGATTGCGACCGCCGGATGTCCCCATTTGAGAGCCGTTTTGACGGCAACATCGGGCGGAATAAGGGCATCCATAGTCGACATAGTGGTATGCAAATGCAATTCCACACGCTTTTTCTCGGCGTTGTCCTTCCTCGTTTGTTTCTTGATTTCCATAATATCGGTATAGAAGAAACTGTAATCGAGGTCGGTTTTGCCCTTTCTCGTAATCTGCTTGACATACCCACGCATGGCATAGACACCGCCGTTTTTGACGGTTTCCGCAAAGGCTTTCGCATCGTCGATTTCCATACCGAATGTGCGGTGTTCAATGGAGGAATAACCGTCGTAAAAATCAAAGGTCACATCCATTTTGTCGCCGGTGCGGTTTTCCTCCGCCGTATAGCCGAAGACTTCGCCGAGCAGGACGATATTTTTTTGCGGGTGGTTAATCGATGCAATTGCGGACGGTGTGATTTCAAATGCCGAGCCGAGTTTGACGGTGGGTTCGCTCACGTCATAGGTACAATGCCCGATTTGCCAGAGGTTTTCACCGATTTTGTGCGGTGTGGAATCGACATTTTCCGTGAGTGTCGCTACTCTCGGGAGAGCGGCGGTTTCCTGCACTGCAGGTCCGCCGTGATAGCCTTGCTGTTGGGCATTTGCCATTTCACGCTCAGCCCGTTCGTAATCGCCGACTTTTGCGGATGCCTCCTGAGACAGCATTGCATTTCGCTGTGTCAATTCCGCAAAGTACTGTTCTGGAACATAGTCCTCCGACTGCACAATGTAAACTTTTATCTCGGCATCGAACTCGTCACGGATGATTTTTTCCATAAGCATCGGTGTTTTGGAATCGACCACAAGTCCCACACCGCTCTCGGAAAAAGGAATTTCGATTTGCAGGCTACCGCCATTCAGAAAATATTTGCAATGGTTGAAAAAGCCGTTTGCGACAATGCCCATACGGTTGGTTTCGTCCAAAAGATCGGGAATATAGTCTTCGGTGAATTCCGCCGTGGGATAATGCGGAAGAAAGCGTACGAAACTCAGGTCGTACGCTTTTCGAATTTCTTCCTCTATCCGAAAGAATGTCCGCCTTTTCACGGTTTGCGGAAAATCCGCACGGATCTCCATTACCCTTTGCTCTCTGTCGCAACGAAGGTGTACGGAGTCGGGATCGACCGATTCAAGCAAGGCTCTGTCGGCATCGGTCGGTTGGTATTTTGCGAATATTTCGGTTAATTTCTTCTTCATTCTTTGCTTTCTTTCAATAATTTGATTTCCGCTATCAATCTCGGAATGATTTGGTCTTCGGGAATCTTTTCGACAATTTCGCCGTGGCGGAACAAAAGTGCCTCGTGCACACCGCCCGCAATGCCGACGTCTGCCTCTCTTGCCTCCCCCGGTCCGTTGACGACACAGCCCATGAGAGCGACTTTGACGGGAACATCACCGAGTTTTTCGTCTTCGACTGCCTGCTCAAAGCGGTGGCAGAGCGAAATGAGGTCGATTTTCGTTCTTCCGCAGGTGGGGCAACTGACAATATCCAGTCCCCTCTGCCCGTCAATACCGACGGCACGCAGAATCTGTTTTCCGGCTTTGACCTCCTCTACCGGATTATCGGTGAGCGATACCCGAATGGTATCTCCGATGCCGTCCGAGAGCAAAGAACCGATGCCGATTGCACCTTTGAGCAGTCCCCGCTCCCCTCCGCCGGCTTCTGTCACGCCCAAATGGAGCGGATAATCGACCATACCTGCGAGTTTGCGGTTTGCTATGATCATATCCTGCACGGTCGATGTTTTGATTGAGAGGACAATGTTGTGAAAATTGAATTTTTCGAGGAGCGATGCGTGGTACAAGGCACTTTCACAAAGAGCGTCCGGTGTGGGTGAACCGTATTTTTCGAGAATGTGCTTTTCGAGCGAACCGCCGTTGACACCGATCCGAATGGGAATGTTTTTGGCGTTTGCCGACTCGGCGACGGCTCGGATTTTGTCCTCACTGCCGATGTTCCCCGGGTTGATGCGAATTTTGTCAAAGCCGAGTTCAATTGCACGCAAAGCCGATTTGTAGTCGAAATGGATGTCTGCGACTACGGGAATTCTGACACCTGCTTCACGGATTGCCGTAATGATGTCCGCCGATTCGGGTGTCGGGACGGTCACTCGGACGATGTCGCACCCTGCATTTTCCAGTGCTTTGACCTGTGCGACGGTTGCGTTTTTGTCGTTCGTATCGGTGTTTGTCATGGACTGAATCGCAATGGGGTTGTTTCCGCCGATTTTGCGGTTTCCGATTATCACTTCACGGCTTTTCCGTCTGATTTTGTTGTACTCCATAAGTCACCTCAAAAGAGTTGAATAATGTCTTTGAGCATCACGACCGCCATAAGAGCCAAGAGGACGGCAAGTCCCACAAAATTGATGATACCCTCGACTTTCGGGTTGGCTTTTTTGCGTCTGATAAGTTCCACGACATAAAGCAGAATGTGACCGCCGTCCAGTGCCGGAATCGGCAAAAGATTCATCAGTCCCAGATTGATTGAGATCAACGTTACCAGATGCACCACGTCGACGGCGGAACTTTTTGCCGCCTGCACAACAGTTTTCGTGATGCCGACAGGTCCGGATATGCTATCCGCCGAATAGCGACCGCCGACCAGTCCGAAGAGCGAATCGTAGACCATTTTCACAACCGAGCAGGACTGCCAGAAACTGTGTTTGAGGAGTTTCGGAAAGGTCAGTTTTTCGCCCCAGACCTGAAAATCCATTTGCCCGAAAACCGTTTTGCTCTCGGTCTGTGTCGGGAATTTGACATCACGGAGGACGATTTTCTCGCCGTTCCGCTTAACCGTGACATCAATGGGTTCATAGCCCTGCGAGGTGATTTCATAGTTGAGTTGGTAAAGCGTATGCACCGGCGTGTTGCCGATTTTCAGAACCTCGTCGCCGATTTCAATTCCCGATTCGTGACTGATGTTCCCTTCCGGAAAGCCTGCCACAACCGTATTTCCGATTGAACCTGCCCGCCCCATTGCAAAAACGACAATGAACATCATCAGGAAGCCGAACAAGAGATTCACGGCAGGTCCTGCCAGTGAAATGAGAATGCGTTTCCACGCATTCTGGTTGCAGTATGCCTGCTTTTCGTTCTCTGGTGTGATAAGTTCTTCTTCGGGGATTTCGGCATTTGCTCCGTCCGTGTTCTGCCCTTCCGTCCCTTGTGCGAGTTCCATACCGCTCTCGCCGAGCATACTGACGAATCCCCCAATGGGGAATGCCCGCCAAGCCCAGACCGTTCCGGTCTTTTTTGATTTGTGCGAGAGAATTCTCGGTCCCATACCGATTGAAAATTCAAGGATTTTTACGCCGAACGCACGTGCGACAAGGTAGTGTCCGAATTCGTGACTGCACACGAGAAAACCGAAAATGAAGATTGCCAATAAAATATAGAGTGCCGTAGTCAAGATCGTCATTTTCCTGCCTCCCAAATTTCCGAAGCCGTTTTTCTTGCCTCGGCATCAAAAGCGAAAATATCGTCGAGCGTTGTTGCTTTTTCGGCAGACGAACGCAATTTTTCGACCGTTTCGGTCACAATGTCAAAAATACCGGTGAATGAAAGATTTCCGGACAAAAACTTTGCAACGGCTATTTCGTTCGACGCATTGAGAACTGCGGGAACTGCTCCGCCGGACTTTATCGCACTGCGTGCCAAGTCGAGCAGAGGAAATGCCTTTGTGTCGGGTTCTGCAAAGGTCAGTTTGCCGATTTTGATAAGGTCGAGTTCTTCCGTTACGGCAGGAAAACGCTTGGGGTGTGTCAGGGCATACTGCACGCAATGTCGCATATTGGGAACGGACATCTGTGCCATCACGCTGTTGTCAAGGTACTCCACCGCCGAATGTACCACGCTTTCACGGTGTACAAGAACTTTCACTTTTTCCTGCGGTACGCCGAACAGATGTACCGCCTCGATCACTTCAAAGCCCTTGTTCATTAAGGTTGCACTGTCGACCGTGATTTTTGCTCCCATTTTCCACGTCGGATGAGCGAGAGCCTTTTCGACCGTGATATTCGTCAGTTGCTCCCTCGTATAGCCGTAAAACGGTCCGCCGGATGCGGTGAGGAGAATCTTTTTGATTTCTTTTTTCTCCCCTGCACGCAGGCACTGGAAAATGGCACAGTGTTCGCTGTCGACCGGCAGAATGGTCTGCCCCATGTCTTTTGCCGTTTTCATTACAATATCACCGGCACAGACGAGCGATTCTTTATTCGCAAGGGCTAATTTTTTATTCGATTGCAAGACGGCGAGTGTCGGTTTTAACCCTGCCTCGCCCAGAATCGAGTTGAGGACGACCTCGTCTCCGTCATATTTTTCGGCAATCATTTCGCAGATGCCGTCCATACCGGAGAGGACTTTTATATTTGTATCGGCAAGGCGGATTTTGAGGTCTTCTGCCGATGTTTCGTCTGCCATGGCACAGACTTTTACGCCGAGTTTCCTTGCCTGCTCCTCCACCCGTTTCGCGTTTTTGTTGGCGGACAGAGCATTGACTTTTGCCCCCGTCCGCAGAGCGACATCGACTGCCTGCTCACCGACCGAACCGGTCGATCCCAAAACCGTGACAGACGGGTATTGCTTATTTTGTTCCACTTTACTTTTTATACCTTTTCAAAGAAATCGAAAAACAGGGTAAATACCCACAAAAGAGCCGACACCGCCAGAACCGAATCGAACCTGTCGAGAACACCGCCGTGTCCCGGGAAGACGAAACCGTAATCCTTGACACCGTAACGGCGTTTGATAAGCGACATGGAGAGGTCACCGACCTGCGACACGATTGCGACAAGCAAACCGCCGACGGCAAAAATGAGAATATTCGCATCAATCTCGGGGACAAAATGTTCCAGCACGATACCGAAAATCACCAAGGACAGAACGCCGAAAATCGTGCCTC
This sequence comes from bacterium, assembly GCA_963627065.1. Lineage (GTDB taxonomy): Bacteria > Bacillota > Clostridia > Oscillospirales > CAG-272 > UMGS1865. Next base: position 21,158 of record CAVGAA010000013.1, read on the forward strand.
CGATACTCCCCTCAACCGTCTTTTTCGGACTGACATCCGGACAGAGTTTGTGCCGACCGAAGAGCCGTCCGCTGAAATATGCGAATGTGTCGGTTATCCACGCACCGAAGAAACAAATGTAATAGAGGTATTTTCCGCCGAAAGCGTAATCATGTACCCAAAGGATCGCATTGAAGCCGACAAAGACGTACAAAAGCCCGTAGGATGCGACAAGGACCGAATCGAGCGGATATTTTCCGTGCGTGAAAATCAGGACCGTAAAGAGATATAACGTCCAGACGACCACCGCCGCAATTGCAACCGACATGGCATATTCATGCAGATACCGCACGATAAAGGGGAATGCTCCGCCGGCAAGATACAGCGGGACGGTCAGAACCCACGCCCGTTTCAAGCCGACGCAGGAAAACATTTCCCATACCGACAGAACCGCACAGACGGCAAGCCCCAACGGCAGGGCAAATGTGTCCGCAAAAATCAGAACGGGGACCAGAACGCAGGTGGCGACAAGGGCGGTTATGATTCGTTTTTTCATTGGCGAATCCTCCGAGATACTAAACTTACTTAACATTTTTATACATTCCTGATTCCGCCGAAACGGCGTTTCCGCCCGTAAAAGGAACGAACGGCATCGTTGACATCCTCTTCGCCGAGATCGGGCCACAGAACGTCCGTAAAATAATATTCCGCATAGGCAGACTGCCACAGAAGAAAATTGGAAGAACGCAGATCCCCTCCGGTCCGCACGACAAGGTCGGGATCGGGGCAAGGATAGGTGTATAGATACTCCGAGATGTCCTGCTCGGTAATATCTGTTTTGCCTTCTTTCAGCAGTTCCCTGCAAGCGTGCGTAATTTCTTCCCGACCGCCGTAGTTGACGGCAATGTTGAGAACAAACGGTCTGTCGGCGGTTTCTCTGTCCGCCCACGCCATTTTCTCACGCAGTTTTTCGGGAAATGCCGAGAGATTTCCGACAAACCGCAGGTGCGTTGTTTCCTTGTCTTCACCCGTCATAAAATCATCGATGTAGACATCCAAAAGGTTCAAAAGTGCCTGCACCTCGTGTTCGGGACGTTTCCAGTTTTCGGTCGAAAAGGCATAAACCGTCATGCAATGCAGACCGATTTTGCGACAGTAACGACCGATTTTGCGAAAGTTTTCCGCTCCACGCTTATGCCCGTATTCCCGTGGCATTCCACGCTTATTAGCCCACCTGCCGTTGCCGTCCATAATAAAGGCAATGTGCCGGAGTCTGCCGTCCGACAGGTCGGGCAGGACTTCCACTTTTTTCTTTTTCCAAAACATAGTTTACTCCAAAAGAACCGACGGAGGTATGAAGGTCACCCAAAATCCGCCGGTTCGGTACTGTTGCGATTTGACGGCAATCAGACCTGCATAATTTCCTTTGTCTTCTTTGCGGTAATGTCGTCAACCTGCTTGATATATTTGTCGGTGAGGTCCTGAACCGATTTTTCGCTTGCTTTCTGCTCGTCCTCGGTCATCTCGCCGTCTTTCTTCTGCTTTTTGATTTCTTCGTTTGCGTCACGGCGAATGTTGCGGATTGCAACTCTTGCCTCCTCGCCCATTTTCTGAATCTGTTTGGTGAGATCCTTGCGGTGTTCCTCTGTGAGTTGCGGGAAAATCAAACGGATGACACTGCCGTCGTCGCTCGGCGTGATGCCGATGTCGGATGCCAGAATGGCTTTGACCATTGCTTTGAGCGTGGAACGGTCATAAGGAGAAATGGTCAGTGTTTTCGGATCGGTGACCGCTACCGATGCCATATCGACAATTCTTGTCGGTGCTCCGTAATATTCGAAGGTCACTTTCGATACGATTGCGGCATTCGCCTGACTTGCACGGATGGTGGAAAGGTTGCTCTCATAGGAGGCAATACTCTTTTGCATTTTTTCTTCGATCGGTTTTGTGTTGTACTTCATGATTTTAACTTCCTTTCTTGCAGTGCGATCTGTTTTTAATTGTGAATCAGCGTGCCGACGGATTCACCCATAACGACACGGTAAATGTTTTCGGGATCTGCCAGTCCGAATGCGTAACCGTTGATGTTGTTTTCCATGCAGAAAAGCATTGCGGATTGGTCAATGGCTTTGAGATTCTTTTCGATGATTTCGTGATAGGTAATGTCATCAAACCGTTTTGCCGTGGGATCGAGTTTGGGATCTGCCGTGTAAATGGCATCCACGTTCTTGGCAAGCAGAACGCAGTCGGCATGAATCTCCGCCGCACGGAGAACCGCCGTCGTATCGGTGGAGAAATACGGAATTCCGAGTCCCGCACCGAAAATCACGACTTTACCGTTCTCCAATGCCGAAACGGCATCTCTTGCCGTGTAAACGTCCGCAAAAGATTGAATATTCACGGCGGTCATCACTTTGGCATCGAGTCCCGCATGGATGAAAGCATCCTGAAGGGCAATGGAGTTGATCACCGTTGCGAGCATTCCCATGTGGTCGGCACGGACTCGGTCCATATCCGTCCCCTGCCTGCCACGCCAGATGTTTCCCGCACCGACCACAACCGCTACTTCAACGCCTGCATCGACACATTTTTTGATCTGCTTTGCGACCTTTGCCGTGAAATCAAAATTCAATATTCCGTCCGAGCCCTCTGCCAGTGCCTCGCCCGACAGTTTGAGCAAAATCCGTTTGTACTTCGGTTGCGTCTTCATACAGTCCTCCCAAGAGACATTGATATATACATTCATATATATTGTACTACATTTTCGGCGATTTGTAAACACCTTTTTTGTAAATAAAAATATTTTTCTTTCAAAAATGAGAAAAGACAGCATCAAAAACGATACTGCCTTTTTCAGGAAAACGCAAAATTCGGTTCAGAGCAACTCCAAAAGTCTGTCGGCAAACGCTTTTGCCGTACTGCCGTCACGGTCACCGGTCATGCGAATTCCGCTTTCTCCCGTTGCTACCTTGTCGAGTGCTTTTTCGAGTTTTTCCGCTTTATCCGTCATAGCAATGTGGCGGAGCATCATAACCGTTGCACGGAGCAGACTGGAAGGATCTGCATATTCGCCGAGTCCCGCTTCAATCATACGGGGGGCAGAACCGTGAATTGCCTCGAACATGGCATAGCGGTCGCCCGTATTTGCACTGCCTGCCGTGCCGACTCCGCCCTGAATCTGTGCCGCCTCGTCTGTGATGATGTCGCCGTAAAGGTTCGGGAGCAGGAAAACTTGGAACTGTCCTCTTATCGCAGGGTTGACCAGATTTGCCGTCATAATGTCAATGTACCAATCGTCCGCCGTAATATCGGGGTAGTCCTTTGCGACCTCGTGACAGATAGCGGAAAAGTTGCCGTCCGTCTTCTTCATAATGTTCGCTTTCGTGACGATTGCGACATTCTTCTTGCCGTTTGCCTTTGCATACTCAAATGCCGTCCGTGCGATTCTGCGTGTGCCGGCATCGGTTGTCACCTTGAAATCCATTGCGAGTTTGTTCGGGATCTCAACGCCACGACTGCCGAGTACATATTCGCCCTCAGTGTTCTCACGGAAGAAAATCCAGTCGATTCCCTCCTCCGGTACGGTGACAGGTCTGACATTCGCATAAAGATCCAATTCTCTGCGGAGTGTGACGTTTGCACTCTCCATTGTTCCGCCTTTCGGCGTTGTGGTCGGTCCTTTGAGCAGGACATCGCATTCTTTGATTGCGGAAAGAACGTCGCTCGGCACTGCCTGCCCTTTTGCAAGGCGGTTTTCGATCGTCAAGCCCTCGATTTCACGCAGTTCGATCTTGCCCGATTTGATTTCATCAGCAAGTAATTTTTCGAGTACCCTCTTTGTTTCACGCATGAGAATCGGACCGATGCCGTCACCGCCGGCGACACCGATAACGATTTTGCCCGCTTTGGTAAAATCTTTTGCAGGCTCGGCGATTTCCATTTTTTCCTGCCGTGCCAACTGCTCGGTGAGCAAAGTGCGGAACTTTTCCACCGCTACATTAATTTCATTTTCAAACATATATTTACTCCCTTTGTTTTTTACTGTCAATAAGCATAGGCTTGGTACAGACTTGTTACATAGTGCGGACAAATTGACTTTTGTCAATGAAATTGCAAAGCGAGGAGAAAAACTCGGGACACCGTCCCGACCGTGCTAACCTTTTCGGGAAAGAGATTAAGAACTCTAAAACTTTCGGCAGTTGGGCATACTTGTTTGTTCGAGGCACTTTTTTTATTTTGTGCAGATGCCCAAATGCCGAAAGTTCTTGGGATTCCTAAACCCCTTCTTCCAAGAAGGGTTTAGGCAGGGTTTGGGACAGCGTCCCAAGGTCTTTACCCCTTATCACTTATTTTGAATACCCAGCAAACCGCCGGCTTTCAAGATTGAAATTTGGCGGGGAGTAAAGGAGCATACGAGCGGAATTTTTGCACCGGTCGTTTCGTTCGTGAGCGTGATTTTGCCCGATTCCATACCGCTGTATACATCCGAGAGCGTCAATTTGTCGCCCTGCGAAACTTTTTCGTAATCGTCCGCATTTTCGAAAGTCAAGGGCAGAATGCCTGCATTGATGAGGTTTGCCACGTGAATGCGTGCGAAACTCTTGGTGATAACCGCACGGACTCCCAAATATTGCGGAACGAGAGCGGCGTGCTCACGGGAAGAGCCCTGACCGTAGTTGACTCCGCCGACAATGATGCTCTGTCCCAATTTCTTGGCACGCTCCGGAAAATCTTTGTCGCAAACCGCAAAACAGAACTGCGACAGGTGCGGAATGTTTGAACGGTAAGGCAGAATCTTCGAGCCGGCAGGCATAATATGGTCGGTCGTAATGTTGTCCCCGACTTTGAGTACCAACTCTGCCGTAAGCGAATCTTTTTGCGGTACGCAGGCAGGGAACGGCTTGATGTTCGGTCCACGCAGGACCTCTACATTCTTTGCTTCCTCAGGTGATGCGGGTGGCAGAATTGCACTGTCATCGACACGGAATTTTTCGGGAATTGTCACAACCGGAGGTTCTCCGAGCGTGCGGGGATCGGTAATGACACCCGTGAGAGCGGAGGCGACTGCCACTTCGGGCGACACGAGATAGACTTTTGCATCGGCAGTACCGCTACGCCCCAAGAAATTGCGGTTGAACGTCCGCAGACTGACACCGGCGGAATTCGGCGAAAAGCCCATACCGATACAAGGTCCGCAGGCACATTCGAGCAGTCTTGCACCCGATGCGAGAATATCGGACAATGCACCCATATCGGAAAGCATTGTCAAGACCTGACGGGATCCGGGGGACACCGAAACGCTCACGTCCGGCGACACCGTCTTGCCACGCAACAGATAAGCCACTTTGAGCATATCCGACAGGGACGAGTTCGTGCAGGAACCGATGCAGACTTGGTCAACCTTTGTGCCTGCAATGCTCTCAACCGTCACCACGTTGTCGGGACTGTGGGGGCAGGCAATCAACGGCACGAGTTCGGACAGATTGATGTCAATCACCTTATCGTAAACCGCATCCGCATCCGCAGACACCGGTACATAATCTTTCGCTCTGCCCTCTGCCGTGAGGAAGGCTTTCGTCACTTCGTCGGACGGAAAAACCGATGTCGTTGCACCGAGTTCCGTACCCATATTCGTAATGGTCGCACGTTCCGGAACGGACAGTGTTTTGACGCCTTCACCGCCCCACTCCACAATATAACCGACACCGCCTTTGACCGAAATCAGGCGGAGCAGTTCCAGACTGACGTCTTTTGCCGTCACAAACGGTTGCAGTTTGCCGGTTAAGTTGACACGGATCATCCCCGGCATTGTGATGTAGTACGCTCCGCCACCCATTGCAACGGCGACATCCATTCCGCCCGCACCGAATGCCAGCATTCCGATGCCTCCGCCCGTCGGCGTGTGGCTGTCCGAACCTATCAAGGTCTTCCCCGGGATACCGAACCGTTCCAGATGCACTTGGTGGCAGATACCGTTCCCCGGACGGGAGAAGTAAATGCCGTGTTTCTTTGCGACCGACTGAATATATCTGTGATCGTCCGCATTTTCAAATCCCGATTGCAGGGTGTTGTGGTCAATGTAAGCGACACTGCGTTCGGTTTTGACACGGTCAACGCCCATTGCCTCGAATTCGAGGTAAGCCATAGTTCCGGTTGCATCCTGCGTTAAGGTCTGGTCGATTTTCAAGCCGATTTCTTCGCCTTTTTTCATCTCACCGGACACGAGATGTGCTTTGATGATTTTCTGTGCGATTGTAAGTCCCATATTCCCCTCTCAATCTCTGAATCCGCCGATGATACTTTCGGCTGCGTGTTGAATATGTGCATTCATTGCCTTTTCCGCCTCGTCTGCGTTGTGGCTTGCGATTGCATCGTATATTTTTCTGTGTTCTTCCGCCGACAGTACGGCACGTCCGTTGTCCTGCACCGACATTTTGCGGTATTTCTGTGTTTTGCGGTGCAAAGGCAATAGTACGTCTTCCAGTACCGGACTTCCGCTTGCGTGGTAGATAATCTGGTGGAATCGGCTGTCCATTGACCGGATGTGATCGGGATCGGCTTTACCGACGTAGAATTCCTGCAAATCGAGTGCCTCTTTGAGATCGGACAAATCTTCCTCCGAAATCCGCTCGGCACAGAGTTTTGCGGCAAGCCCTTCAATTCTTTGGCGGACCGTGAAAATGTCGATGAGATCCTGTTTCGATACACCGATAATCAGAATTCCTTTTGCACCGATTTCAATGAGGTGTTCGAGTTCGAGTCTGTGGAGGGCTTCACGCACCGGAGTTCTGCTGACGCCCATATCGGCGACCAGTTTCATTTCGGTCAAGATTTCGCCCGACTGGTATACCCCCGACAGAATGTCGTTTTCCAAGCGGAGAAAAACCTGCTCCGCCAATGAGATATTGCGATGATCCTGCAATAACATTTCGTCCCCTCCTTACAGTCTTCTGAATCGGTTGCCCGACAGTTCTTCGATTTTTTCTTCGATCTCGCCGACCGACAGAGATGTCTGCCGTCCGCCCTCATATTCGGCATCGATCCATTCCTTGACCTTTGTGACAAGCGGATCGTGCTTTTCGATCTTCTCAGAGGCATCCAGACGGTAATTTTCGTTGATCCAGTATGCAATGCCTGCAAGTCCCGATGATTTTCCGAGCATGACCGACGCAGGTCTGTTCAGAATTTTTCCCGTATCGAATATGTTGTAGATTTCCTCGTCTTTGAGCAGACCGTCCGCATGAATGCCGGCTCTCGTGACATTGAAACTCTTGCCGACAAAAGGCGTCATCGTGGGGATTTTATAACCGATGTTATGTTCAAAATAATCGGCGATTTCGGTAATGACCGTGGGATCCATACCGTCAAATGAGCCACGCAAAGAGGCATATTCCATGACCATGGCTTCGAGCGGAATGTTGCCCGTCCGCTCCCCGATGCCGAGCAGAGAACAGTTGACACCGCACGCACCGTAAAGCCATGCCGTCGTTGCATTGGAAACCGCTTTGTAAAAATCGTTGTGACCGTGCCATTCGAGCATTTCGCTCGGCACGTCGCTGTAATGTTGCAGACCGTAAATGATTCCCGGGACACTGCGGGGAATTGCAACTTCGGAATAGGGTACACCGTACCCCATTGTGTCGCAGGCACGAATCCGCACCGGTATTTTCGCGTCGGCGGACATCCGCATAAGTTCGTTGACAAACGGCACGACAAAGCCGTAAAAGTCCGCACGGGTAATGTCTTCCAAATGGCAACGGGGCATAACGCCTGCTTCAAAAGCGTCTGCGACGGTTGCAAGGTAATGTTCCATGCACTCCCGTCTTGTCATTTTCATCTTTTTGAAAATGTGGTAGTCCGAGCAGGACACGAGAATGCCGGTTTCACGGATGCCGAGATCACGCACCAGTTTGAAGTCCTCACGGCTGGCACGAATCCACGTGGTAATTTCCGGAAACTTCAAGCCGAGTTCCTGACATTTTTCGAGTGCTTCCCTATCCTTTTTGCTGTAAACAAAAAATTCGGTCTGCCGGATGATTCCGTAAGGTCCGCCGAGTTTGGACATCAGTTTGAACAGGTCTACAATCTGCTGGACCGTGTAAGGTTCGACCGACTGCTGTCCGTCACGGAAAGATGTATCGGTAATCCAGATGTCTTCGGGCATTCCGATAGGCACTCTGCGGTGGTTGAACGGAACTCTCGGAACGCAATCGTAAGGGTAAACATCACGGTAGAGGTTGGGCTCTTCCACATCCTGCAACTGATATTTGTATGCTTTCTGCTCCAAGAGATTGGTTTTGTTGGATATTTCAAGCATGGGTATCACCGTCCTTGTGTATTTCTGTATACAATTATACTCATACACCGGAGCTTTGTCAATACCTTTCCGAAAAAATATGTGAAAAGTCTTGTATTTTTCTTTTTTCCGTGCTATAATATGCAAAGATTGCTTTGAAGGAGTTTTCTTCATTTTATGAAAAAGAGTTACAAATTAACGCTCAGTGCCTGCTTTATCGGTTACATTGTGCAGGCGATCGTATGCACAATCTCTTCCCTGCTTTTCGTGCAATTTCACGATGAATTCGGCATTCCGATGACGCAGATCACGCTTTTGATCACCGTCAACTATTTTCTGCAACTTTCCATTGACCTGCTTGCGGCAAAGTTCGCCAGTCGGATCAGTTATCGGATTTTGGCGGTTTCCTCGCAGTTTTTTACGGCTCTCGGCTTGATTTTGATGTCGGTTCTGCCGGATCTGCTCCCGTCCTCTTTCGCAGGACTCATGATTTCGACCGTACTTTTTGCCATCGGCGGAGGTTTGCTCGAAGTGATTATCAGCCCTATGGTTGAGGCTTGCCCAATTACCGGCAAGTCACAGACGATGAGTTTTCTGCACTCCTTCTTCTGTTGGGGGCAGGTCGGCGTAATCGGACTTTCGACAATTTTCTTCACGAACGTGGGCATTGCCGATTGGCGTTTGCTCGTGCGACTCTGGGCAATTCTGCCTCTTGCGAATATGTTCTGGTGTATGTATGTGCCGATCTACCGTCCCGCAGGTGACGAGGATGGCGGATCTTCAATCGGAAAACTTGCCCGCCAACCGATATTCTGGCTTTTCTTCCTGATGATGCTCTGTGCCGGAGCAAGTGAAGTTTCGGTTTCGCAGTGGGCATCGACTTTTGCGGAACGTGGACTCGGTGTCGATAAGACGGTCGGCGATCTGGCAGGTCCTATGGCGTTTGCAATCTGTATGGGTATTTCCCGTTTGATTTTCGGAATCTTCGGGGAACGGTTGAAACTCAGACGCTTTATTCTCTTTTCCTCGATTCTCTGCATTGCGTCTTACGCCTGCATTATCATCAGCCCCTCTCCCGTCTTGGGACTTGTCGGCTGTGCGGTCTGCGGTTTCTCGGTCGGAGTCTTCTGGCCCGGGACTTTGAGCCTTGCATCGATCGGTATGCCGACCGGCGGTACGGCTTTGTTCGCCCTTATGGCACTGGCAGGCGATCTCGGTTGCCTTTCAGGCCCCAGCATCGCCGGTCTTGTTGCAGGCAGTAACGGAGACAACCTCCGGCTCGGCACACTCGCCGTAATCGGCTTCCCGATTCTCATGCTCGCCGGCACGATCTTTTTCAGGAAGAAGAATTGAAATAAGAAACCGATAATTATGCGGGGGTAGCCTTTTTTAGGTAAAAAAGGCTGCCCCCCGAAAAAATCGTTGAAAATAATATTCGGAGCAGACTTGTTACGCACTGCTCCGATTTTTTTATAATTCGATTGGTAATTGCGTAGCCGTGTGAGAACTTAACTTATTCACTATTCACTTTTTTCACGGCTACGCAGGCACTTACCGTATTACAATAAATGAGCGTACTCTATGAAAAGTACGCTCTAATAATACCTTATTCCAAGTTTTTTGAGAGGGTGAAGGTGCTACGCACCGGTGGCTATTTTACCAAAATTCCCCTGCATAATTATATTTTCCCCTTAAAGCGGAAAATGACCGACAGAGGTCGGATTTTGGCGAGAATTTCGGACACGGTTGTGGTATAATGGAAATACTAAAAATTCTGAGGAGGAATTGTATGAAAACCGTTTATCTGGTATATCCGGAAAAAATTGGCAGGATTGCTCCCGAACTGTACGGACATTTTGCCGAGCATATCGGTGGCGTGATGCGTGACGGACTTTGGGTTGGAAAGGATTCTCTGATTCCGAACATTCACGGATTTCGCCGTGAAATCGTCGAAAAACTCCGTCGGATTGCACCGCCCGTCATCCGTTGGCCCGGGGGATGCTTTGCCGAAACCTACCGTTGGCGTGACGGAATCGGCGAAAATCGACCGACTCGTGCAGGGTGGTGGACATCCTATGACGGCAGGGTTGAAACAAACGAGGTCGGAACGCACGAATTCTTGGATTTCTGTGGCATGGTTGGTGCAAAGCCGTACTTTGCCTTGAATGTGACATCGACCTCTCCGATGGAAATTCGTGATTGGGTAGAATATTGCACAGCACAACGGGGAAGCACCACTTTGGCAACGGAACGAGAAAAAAACGGCAGTCCCGAGCCGTTCGACATACCCTATTGGGGGATCGGCAACGAAAACTGGGGCGGTGGCGGAAACATGACGCCCGAATTTTACGTATCGGAATACCGTCGCTTTGCAACTGTTGTGAAAAATCTGCTCGGAAAGCAGAGTAGCAGTGAATTGATTTGTGGCGGTGCGAATGGTGCGGACTACGCATGGACAGAGGCTCTGACGGCAGGTTTGCAGGACCGTCACGCACCCGTAAACGGCATGAGTTTCCACTACTATTGCGGAAAAAGCGGAGATGCGGTGAATTTCACGCAGGAAGATTGGGATCGCCTGATTGAAAAGGCATCACGCATGGAAGAACTGATTTGTCGTCACTACGCAATTACCCGCGGACGTGGAATGGAAGACTGCATGAAGTTGGTTATCGACGAGTGGGGATGTTGGCATCCGGAAGGTTCAGGACCGAGTGCGGGGAAGAATCTGTACGAGCAACAGTCCACCATGCGTGATGCGGTGATTGCGGGACTCACGCTGAACATCTTCAACAACCATTGTGACAAAGTCAGAATGGCAAATGTCGCACAACTTTGCAATAATCTTCACTCGTTGTTCCTGACCGAAGGGGCAAACTGTGTTGCCACGCCGAATTTCTATGTATTTGAAATGTACCGTCATCATCAGGGGGCAGAGGCAATCCGTACGGTTGTGGAGGACGACGGCATCTCGTCCGCACATCTGTCGGTATCCGCATCGGTGAAAGACGGCATCCTGACAATGACACTTGCAAACTGCTCCTGTGAGGAGACGATCACGGTCAATCCCGTTCTGCTCGGTGCGGAATGGGGAGAAAAAACGGAGGCATACCTGCTTGCCGGCGATCAAATGAATTCGCATAATACCTTTGAATGCCCCGAAAATGTCATTCCGCACACGGTTGCAACGGAAAACCGGACACGGTTTGTCATTCCGCCGGCGTCGGTAATGCTGATTCGGACTCGGCTTGGGGGAGAGCAAAACACTGACGGGGCGACAGTCCCCCCGACAACTCTTTGAATACACGGTTGAAGGTGCGAATGCTCTGAAATCCGCTCTCCAATGCAATTTCGGTGATACTCGCCGTGCCGTCCGCCAATAGGCGACTTGCGTATTCAAAACGTGCCTGATTGACCAATGCTTTGAAAGGAATGTGCAATTGATCCCGTATGACGGCTGACAGGTGACTTTCACTGTAACCGAGTGCCTTGGCGGCACTCCCGATCGAGATGTCCTCACGGAAACGGAGGTCGATATACTCCGTAATGCGGGATAAAATTGAAGTTCCGGACTCACACGGATGCAGGGAAACGGTCCGGATATAGCCTGAACAGACTGCCGAAAGTCTTGCTCCGACATCCAACAGTTCCGCACCGTGTGGGACAACCGTTATCGGGGATTCGGCTGTTGCCGTTATGCCGGCTTCAAAAAATGAGCGGGTTGCATCATCGCAACGGAATACCGCAGTGTCTCCACGCATACCCTGCGTCATTCGGGAAAAGGTCGGTACAAGCCCTGCGGAAAATACCGTAACGATCAGTTCGCCGTCCTCCGAGATGTTGAAACTGTGCGGTTCAAACCATCACGAAGTCGCCGGAACAAAGGGGAAAATCCCGACCGCCGACGGTGAAACAGGCTGTGCCACCCGTCAGGTATGCCACCTCAAAACTTTTGTGAAAATGCGGATAAAAGGACCGTTTCCGATAGCAGTAGACGTTGTAAGTCTCGCCGGAAACGGTATTCTGTTTTTGATGTGTCAGCACGGCAACGCCTCCATGGAACATTCTGCCAATATTATAGCACAGACCGTGCCGAAATGCAATCTTTTTCCGTAAACTTGCACAAAATACTTGCAAAAGTCCCAAAAATGCTTGACAAAACCTTCATAATGTGGTATACTATATATAGGAATATCAAGAAAATTCGACGGCGGTCGGGAATTCGGAGAACAGAATGGAAAGTTTGGAACTGTTTTATGAAAAAGTCGGCGGAGATGCAAAAGAAAATGTCGCAAGACTCGGCGGAAATACCGCTCTCGTCAAACGCCTTCTGGGAAAATTTGCACAGGATGCGAGTTTCGGCGACCTCTGCAATGCCCTCGAACAAAACGACACCGAAACGGCGTTCTGCTCGGCTCATACCATGAAAGGCGTGTGTGCAAATCTCGGTTTGCAAAAACTGTTCACGAAAGTTTCGCATATCACGGAACTTTTGCGTGCAGGCGACCTCGAAAATGCCAAAATCTACCTTTCCGAACTCACAGAGGAGTATAAAACCACTCTCCGAGCATTGACGCAACTCGGCTGACTTGCGTGAACTTTGTTTGCCGTGCGACTTTCCGATTGCAATTTCGGGAGAAAGAAAATAAAAAATCGCCCCGAAAGCCTTGACAAAAGGGAAAAGATAGTGTATAATATTAAGGTGTGATTGAAACACGGCAAATGAAAGTACGGCAAAAATACCGTGCCGAAATAATAATCGAATAAAATCGTGCAGATGTAGCTCAATGGCAGAGCGTCCGCTTCCCAAGCCGAATACGCGGGTTCGATTCCCGTCATCTGCTCCAATGACCGCAGGGCAGGAAAAATTCCTGCCCTGCGGTCGTTCGTAGTACATTCACCAAATCTGAACCCGATCCGCTGTGCTACTCCTCTCATTGCGTTGTACTATGTTTGCACTTTATAGATTGCGTGACTACCTTTACAGACAGCGGAAAGGCGGACGGAACAGATAAAATATAGCAAATTAAATCCGTTCAAAACCGTCCGCATAGGTTCAGATTCCCGTCATTGAAAGGAATTTCGAATCTCCGCTTCCTTTCCAATCAATCATTAGTTGTAATTAAAAGGTTTGGTTAAGTAGCAGGGCAGGAAAAATTCCTGCCCTGCGGTCGTTCGTAGTACATTCACCAAATCTGAACCCGATCCGCTGTGCTACTCCTCTCATTGCGTTGTACTATGTTTGCACTTTATAGATTGCGTGACTACCTTTACAGACAGCGGAACATTCTTAAAACTTTCTTTCAAGAAAGTTTTAAGCAGGGTTTGGGACAGAGTCCCAAGGTCTTACAGAGTTTGAGGCAAAGCCTCAAGGTCTTGATCTTAACCCCTTTTACCGTTCACACGTATCAATGCAGCCATACGGGAGATGTTTTCGGGGAGGATGTCGGGGAGAGTCGGGGTATATTCGCCGACGTCCATTTCATTTTCCCGAATTTTCGAACGGACGGTGTGGAGCAGAATCCGCTCAAAGAGGTTGGCATTTTTCAAACGCAGGCGACCGCCGAACGGAAGGACAGCCACGGCGGAATCGCACAGATCGGTGGGGAAAACCCGACCGACATAATCTTCAAACCCATGCCCCGAGCCCAAGCAGAGAAACAAACCGTGTGGCTTTTGCAAAATCTTGTCGTGATTGACCGTGAGAAACTCCCGAGCCTCACGCCGAATCTTCCCGTACCGGATTGACGAACCGACCACAACCGCATCAAAGTCGGAAATGTCCGGTTGCGGATCGGCTAAATCCGACAGCACAACATCCACGCCACGCAGTTCTTTTCCGAGCATCTCGGCACACTCTTTTGCCGTCCCCGTCTTGCTCGCATAAGCGACTAAAATCTTCATCTTGCTTCCTCAATCATTCAAATATTGACTTCATTATACCATAATTTGCCGATTTGTCAACCGAAAAACGTAAAAAAGCACCGTGCAGGATGCTTTTTTGTGATGCATCGGTCAAAAGAACCGCTCGGGTTAGCGAACGGTTCTCTTTGCTTTTTGTTTTTTGTTATTTGTTATTTGGTTTTTGTTTTGCTTTATGACAGTTTGATTTTCAATGCCGGAACGACGCCGATGTATGTTGCATCAACGTTTTCTGCTTTAGGTATGTTACCACTTGCACTGCCTCCTTCGGTGATTGAAAGTGCATAGCGATCGTCGTCTTGAGGAGATCTCAACCACCACGAACTATATCCGTTGTAGGTTTCATTGTACACATTTGCGTTGATGCCTTGGCATTTTGCATAATCGGAACTTTGTTTTTTTCTTTTCGAATAATCAATTTCCATCGCTTCCTGATAAGAAAGCAACCATATTTTATCTTCGGTATCATCGCACGGGGTTGCCGTAACCTCGGTAGAATTCCAATAGCCTTCGTCGCCGTTGTCAACGGTTACCGTCTGTATCAATTCCTTTTGCATAGCGGTAAATGCGGTGTTGTAGAAAGTGTCGTTCAACCATGCACGGATAGTACTTTCCGCATAGTTGCTACTATATACATTGTTTGCTTCATAATCGAAGTTTTGACTGTCAATTGCCAAATCTGCAAGCACGGTTGCATATCCGTCCGCTTCGGTTAAAATATTCCACTTGATAGGTTCATATTTGAACCAATAAGTTTCTCGAGTTCTAAATCCTGTATAACCGTTCGCATATTGATAAGAATCGTATGTACTTACGCCGGTTCTTGTATTGAGTTCCGGTCTTAATGCTGTTATGCAAACGCCACGATAATCGTAACTGCCATCGTTGTCACAATCGATATCTATGTAGAACATATAATCCGATTCGACATAGTTCAGATAATACCTATAACTGCTCCACTTGCCTAACGAATCACTGGTAGGCTTTTCTCCCGCCAAGGCATTGAGAGAGGATATCAAGGTTTCATCGGTCACCTTTGTTTGCGGATAAAAACCGAAATAGATACTCGTCTTTGTTTCGTCGGTATAAGCCCAGACAATCTCCCATTTTGCCGTCAACACGAGTGTTTCGGTCTTGTCAAAGGTACGGACGCTGTTCATTTGACTGTCATAGTACTTGACGCCGTCTTCGTCGTAGTAGCCTTTGAACTCGGATGCAGATTTTGTCGGAGCGGTTGCAGTAGGCATATTTTTACCATAATTTACGGTTGCCGATTCCGTTCCGCCCGTTCCGCCGTTTTGGTCAAACGTGACTGTGTAATCGATATAGTTTGCGGTGTAAGTTGCTTTGTAGGTTGCATCACATACACAGTTCACAACAGTTTTGTCCCAACCTGCAAATGTGTAGGTATAAGTATTGTCCGATGCTTTTGCAGGATTTGCAGGAACGGTTACAGTGTCGCCATAATGATAGGTTTGTTCGTCTATTACCGTTGTTCCGTCATCGTTTACAAACTTAATTGTGTAATTGATATAATCTTCCTTATATTTTGCGGTGTAGGTAGCGTTGCCGTTGCAGGTAGGAGATACTTCTTTGTCCCAACCGTCAAAGATATAATTGTATGTTTCGTCGGACGGCTTTGTAAATACAGGCACGGTGACGGCATCGCCGTAGTGATATATTTTTGGTTTTTCGGAATCGTCATAATTTACGAATGTTACCGTATACTCAATGAGAATTCCTCTCCACACTGCCGTAAAGTTTCTGTTGCCGAAGCATCTTCTATTGTCTTTCAAACCAACCTGATCTTCATCCACCCAATCACTTAATGTATAAGTGTAAACGTTGTCTGCTTCACGGGTAGGAAGTTTATAGTCTATATAGTCACCATATTCATAAGTTTCGGTTATAATTTCGCTACCGTTTTGTGCATCAAATGTGACGGTAAATGTTTTCTTATACGCCTTAAACACAGCACGATAGGTTGCATTACCGGTGACGGTTTCGAATGTTGCCGGATACCAACGGGTGAATTCATAATAATAACCCTCAGTACTTTCCCTTGTAGGTATTTCTTCCGGTGTCACAGTGGGAGTTTCACCGTATTTGTATGTTTTGGTAAAATAAACATGTGTTTCATCGCTATCGTCTACAAAAGTGATTGTATATTCTCTCGGCTCACTACTATATTGTGCCGTATAAGTTGCATCGCCTTTTACAATGGCAAATTCAGGACTCCAACCGCTAAATGTGTAATTGTACTGTACAGATGATTCTTTTGTCGGAGTTGTGATATCCGATGCATCAATCGTATCATTGTAGTGATATGTTTTTGTTGCTACTACAGTCGTTTCGTCATCGTTTAAGAATGTAATTGTATATTCTTTTTTGTAATCGATAGCGGTTGCGGTATATTCTGCTTTGTAGGTTGTGTTTCCCGCAACTGTTGCAACTTCTTTATCCCAACCTTTGAATACATAGATGTTTGTTTTATCTTCTGCTCTTGTCGGGGTTGTTGCAGGCTTTGTTACGGTATCACCGTAATGATAATCTGTTTTTTCGAGAATCAACGTGTCGTCCCAGTCTACAAATTGAACTGTGTAGTTGATATAAGCCTCTTTGTAGGTTGCTTTGTAGGTGGCATCACCGCTACAAGTTGTGGAAACGGTCTTGTCCCAACCGTCAAATGTATAGGTGTAAATGTTGTCCGCTTCTCTTGCGGGATCGTCGGGAACGGTTACGGTATCGCCAACATGATAATCCGATTTGCTCGATATTTCCGTGCCGTCGTAGTCCAAGAATGTTACCGTGTAAAGATGCTCGATCGCATTTTTGCCGTAGGTTGCCTTGTATGTTGCATTGCCTTCAACCGTTTCTGCAACGGTCTTGTCCCAGCCGGTAAACGGATAAGAATAGTTTTCATCACTCGGCTTTGTCGGGCTTTCGGGCAAAACAACCTTGTCGCCGTAGTGACAGTCTGTCTTTTCGCTTAATACGGTTGTTCCGTCTTCGTCAACAAACGTGATTGTGTAATTGATATATGTTCCCGTGTAGGTTGCTTTGTATGTGGCATCGCCCTTGACTTTTGTTACTTCTTTATCCCAACCGGCAAACGTGTAAGAACTGCAGGATTTGTCGGCATTTCTTGTAGGTGCGGTAGGAACTGTTACTGTATCATCATAATTATAAGCCGTTTTTTCAGTATAAATCTCAGTTCCTTTCCAGTCCACAAACTTTACCGTGTAGACGATATAACTTTGCGTATAGGTTGCGGTATATTCTGCGTTGCCGTTACAAGTTGTTGCAACTGCTTTGCCCCAGTTCTTAAATGTATAAGTATAAGTGTTGTCCGCATTTCTTGTGGGATCGGCAGGAACTTTTACGGCATCGCCATAGTGATAAGTTGTTTTTGTTGAAAGGACTATGCCGTTATAGTCCTTGAATGTGACTGTATATTCAATAAGGGTTGCTTTATACTGTGCGGTGTAAGTTGCATCACCCGTCACGTTTGTTATTTCCTTATCCCAACCGGTAAATTCGTAAGTGTAGGTGTTGTCTGCTTTCTTTGCAGTATCAGTCGGTGCGGTAATTTTAGTGCCATAAAGACAATTTCCATAAGCTACTGTACCATTACCCATTACAAACTCAATGGTATAAGTTTTGTAAGTTGTTGTAAATTCTGCGGTGTAGGTTGTGTCCTTTGTTGCCTTGGTCACGGCAGGTGTCCAACCCTTAAAAACATACGAACCGATTTCGTCGGCAGCCTTTGTGGGTTCTGCTCCGTTGTATTCGGGTGTTGTGCCTTCTTCAACGAATGTGTCTGTTTCAAGAATAGTTCCGTCTGCATTCTTCCAAGTGATTGTATAACTCGGGATCTTGTCGATTGCAGCCGTTTCGTTATATCCGCAAATCGAGCAGGTTCTGTATTTTTCGCCCTCGCTTGTTACGGTTGCAGTCTTTGATACGATCCAATCGCCATAGGTGTGGCTTGCTGCGTCTTGCTTTTCGCTTGAATGCGTGCAAGTTGCGGGATGCCAATGGCTGTTTTCATCCTTTTCCCAGACGGATGTGTCAAACGTGTGCGTGTGGGCAAGTTTTGCAACCGGTTCGGTCTTGGTATGACCGCAAACGGTACAAGTGAAGGTTTTGATGCCTTCCGCTGTTTCGGTAGGTGCTGTTGTAATTGTGCCGTTGTCAAAAGTATGTTCGGCAACATCCTGCTTTTCGGTGCAATCATTACCCGTGCAAATGTGCCAATGGCTTGTTTCATCCTTTTCCCAGACGGTTGTATCAAAGTTGTGCGTGTGGGCAAGTTTTGCAACCGGTTCGGTCTTGGTATAACCGCAAGCGGTACAAGTGAAGGTTTTTACGCCTTCGCTGTCTTCGGTCGCCGGTGTTGTAATTTTGCCTTCGTCAAACGTGTGGGCGACTTTTTCGTCCGTGTCGGTGTGACCTTCCGTTGTGCAGACGTGCCAATGCCCTTCGGCATCATAGGACCATTCGCCGGCGAATTCGTGCTTGTCCTTATCTTTATCGCAAGCGACGAGAGACGTGAGCGACAAAACAGCCACAAGTACTACTGCAAGAATTGTGATGAATGACTTTCTTTTCATGTGTTTTGTTCCCTTTCCGAGTACATATTTTTGTTTGTGACCTGATCCGCCACAAAAAACGGTTTTCGTTTTTACAAGCAAAAACAGACCAAGATAGCATATCTACCCTGATCTGTCAGATGATAATATCAGTATTACCCCCCCCCCGAAAAATCTACACTGTTCGAGGAAGGCAAGGTTATAATTCCGGTCATATTTGTTTATATAACTTAACCGAGTACATTATATCATATTCGCCCGCTTTTGTCTATGTTTTTCGGTAAGTTTAACAATTTATTAACACTTTGGGCAATGGTTCTCTTGCATTATTTTATCGACACATAATATGTGTTCTTGCCTTGACCGTATTTTTTGACTTTCCCGTTCTTTATCAAAGTTGCAATTGCTTTTTCAACCGCACTGACGGATATTGTGGGACACAGTTCCGCAATGTCTGATTTCGTAAGCTTTCCGATTTTGGTTTCGAATGCACTTTCGACAAGTTCCGTTGCCGATTTTTTCTTGCTGACAAGATTTAGTCTTTCCTCGAAGTCATTGTATGCAGACAATATCGTCATAAGGAGATACTTTATAAAAGGAGTCGGATCGTCTTTCCCTTCGTGCCAACCGATTTGGCTGTCATATAATGCGTCGTAATACAAGTCCTTATATTTAGCGATTTTGCTTTCAAGCGATATATACTTCCCGACAAAGTATCCCGAACGATATAAAAGCAATGTTGTCAGAAGCCTGCTCATTCTACCGTTGCCGTCACGGAAAGGATGAATGCAAAGAAAATCGTGAATGAAGATTGGTATGAGCAGGAGTGCGTCCACGGTGCCGTCTTCGATTGCTTCATTGAAAGTTTTGCAAAGATTTTCTATCGCCGTCGGCGTTTCAAACGGTGCGAGTGGCATAAACAAAACCGTCTTATTCCCGTTTTCGTCTATAGCGGAAATTTCGTTTTGCGAGTTTTTGAAACAACCTCCGAAATTTGCTTCCGTGTTGTGCGAATAAAGAATCTTGTGAAGTTGCAAAATATAGTTCAGCGTTATCGGAATATACTCGAAACTCTCATGAATTGTAGCAAGTGCGTCACGGTAGCCTGCAATCTCTTTTTCGTTTCGGTTTCTCGGTGTCGTCTTTTGCATAATCAATTGCTTTAATCTTGCCTCGGTTGTTCCGATACCCTCAATCGCATTACTGGCTCCCGTACTTTGAATTTTTGCAATTTCAACAAGTCTGTCAAGTTCCAATTGCTTTTGAGAAAGGTATAACTCTTGCCTGCCTTTCATCTCGTGAATTTTAGCAAGATACTCTACAATTGTACTGTCCCATTTGCAGTTTGCAAGTTTTTTATAATCGAATTCTCTCATATCTGACTCCTTTCTCGTAAATTATAGCACTTTTTACGAGAATAGTCAATAGGTTACGAGAATAAAATCGGTAAATCTTGCAAAAAGTCTTATATAAGGAAACCTCTAAAAATGCAGTTTATATGTGTTTTGCGTGTTTCGGGACGAGGAGCGGGACTTTCTTCGGGACAACCGTCACCTCGATATTTCCGGTAATTCCCCTCTCGCCGTCAAAGTTCCAGACAACATCGTCGGGGACTTCAAAACGCACCGTTTCGCTCGGAAAATGGGCAACGTTGTTCTGCTTGAACCGATAACCGAAAACGAAAAGTTGTGCAACCGTGAAAAGTGCTTTCATACGGTTGAAAAAGGTCGGGTTCTTCTTTTGGCGAATGACTACCCCCTCGAGTATGCCGTCGCTCATCGATCCGCCGGGGTTCATCCGAAGTCCCGCCACACAGCGACCGTTCATTACCAAGGCAAAGACGCACTCGGAATCGAGTTTTTTGCCGTTCGGCGTTTCCGCATGAATCGGAAAAACTCGGAAAAGCAGATTCTTACGTACGCCCTCCAAACCGTAAGCGGCAGCCCCCAGACTGCGTTTTGTCTTTTGCGGAGTCGTGTAGGACGCACTTGTGAACGCTCCGGCGGAAACCGAATAGATTGCATAATGCTCCCCGTTGACAAGCATACAGTCAAGTCGCTCGGACCGACCGTCCAGAATGACCTTCAAGGCACGGCGTAGACTGTAACGGGGAATACCGAGACTGTGTGCCACATCGTTGACCGTTCCGCTCGGAATGTAGCCGAGCAGAGGCGGATTTTCCATTCTGCCGACACCCTGCAAAATCTCGTTGAAAGTGCCGTCACCGCCCGCAAAAACAATGCAATCATAGACAGAGGCGAACTCGACGACACGCAAAGACAAATCCCCCTGCGAACGGGAGGAGTAAACGTCGACCACATCGTATTTTCGGCGGAGATGTTTGATGATGAAAGGAATTTTTTTCGCAATCTTCCCCCGACCGCCGTGAGGGTTATAAAGAAAAATGCATTTCATATGACCATTATACCATAAAAAGAGAAAAAATGCAAGGGAAAATAAGAAAATTCGAAAAAAGGCTTGACAAAACGGAAAGAAAGTAGTATAATAGTGAGGTCGAGGTTATCAGCAAACGGCGATCTTGACGGGTACGGAGAAGTACTCAAGAGGCCGAAGAGGCGCCCCTGCTAAGGGTGTAGGTCGTGAATAACGGCGCGAGAGTTCAAATCTCTCCTTCTCCGCCAATAAGAATAGGGGCAGGATTTCCTGCCCCTATTCTTATTGATGAATTACGATAATGCGAACTCTATCCGCTGTACGCTTTTTTCGTGCGTCTTGCTATGTTCGCACCATTCAGTTTGCGTGACTGCATTTACCGACAGCGGAAGAATGTGCGGAATAGATGAAATGCAATAAGTCTGCCCCACTTGTAACCGCACATTTAAGTTCGTAAATCTCGGCTATAAGAATTTTATCTTTCCATTTGCAGTTTTTTCGTCTTTCCCCTTGACAACACCGTTTTTTGTGGTACAATACTGGTATTAGAACCGATGTTGTTTAC
>CAVGAA010000014.1:0-39128 GCA_963627065.1 bacterium
TTTTTTTCAAAAAACCTCTTGACAAACGGGAAAAAAAGAGTATAATATAACGCATTAAGGCAAAGGCGTCTTCGAGATGTTTTATCTCGGACGCCTTTTTCGCTTTTATTCACTATTTTTTACACAAGGAGAGCATCACAATGAACACGGTTTCGGATTATTTCGGCTGTCTGGTTTTTGATGACCGGATGATGAAAGCAACACTGTCTTCCGATATTTACAATTCGCTGAAGAAGACAATCGATGAGGGAGCACGCCTCAATACCGATGTTGCGAATGCGGTTGCGGACGCTATGAAAGACTGGGCGATTGCACATGGTGCAACGCACTACACGCATTGGTTCCAGCCTCTGACCGGTGTCACGGCAGAAAAGCATGACAGTTTCATCACACCCGCTCCGGACGGTGGTGTGATTATGGAATTCTCCGGAAAAGAGCTGATAAAAGGCGAACCGGATGCGTCTTCTTTCCCGTCCGGCGGTCTGCGTGCAACGTTTGAGGCAAGAGGATACACCGCATGGGATCCGACCTCTTACGCATTTATCAAGGGCAATACGCTCTGCATTCCGACGGCATTCTGTTCCTACGGCGGAGAGGCACTCGACAAAAAAACACCGCTTCTTCGTTCTATGGAGGCACTCAACCGTCAGGCAATGCGTATCATCAAATTGTTCGGCAATGCCGATGTCAAATGCGTTCGTACATCGGTCGGGCCTGAGCAGGAATATTTCCTTGTCGACAAAGATATGTACGAAAAACGCAAGGATTTGATGTTTACCGGTCGCACGCTTTTCGGTGCAAAACCGCCGAAAGGGCAGGAACTCGATGACCATTATTTCGGAGTCATCAAGCCCCGTGTTGCCGCATATATGGCAGATCTGAACGAAGAACTTTGGAAATTGGGCGTTTTGGCAAAAACCGAGCATAACGAGGTCGCACCTGCACAGCACGAACTTGCACCGATTTACACGACCACCAATATTGCGACCGACCACAACCAATTGACAATGGAAATTATGCAGAAAGTTGCACTCCGTCACGGTTTGGTCTGCCTGCTTCACGAAAAGCCGTTTGCAGGTGTCAACGGTAGCGGAAAACACAACAACTGGTCAATGGCAACCGATACGGGTGTCAACCTATTAACCCCCGGCGAAACGCCTTACGAAAACGCACAGTTTTTGCTTTTCCTCTGTGCAGTCATTCAGGCGGTCGACGATTATCAGGACTTGTTGAGGCTTTCCGTCGCAACGGCAGGAAACGACCACAGACTGGGAGCAAACGAAGCACCTCCGGCAGTCGTGTCTATGTTCTTGGGCGATGAATTGACCGCCGTTCTCGACGCAATCGAATCGGATAAGCCTTACAACGCAACCGAAAAAACCGTTATGAAACTTGGTGCTCACGTTCTGCCCCGTTTCACGAGAGATACAACCGACCGTAACAGAACGTCGCCGTTTGCGTTTACCGGAAATAAATTCGAATTTCGTATGCTCGGCTCTTCCAACAGTATTTCCTGTGCAAATATTATGCTCAATACCGCAGTTGCGGAATCGCTCAGACTTTACGCCGACAGACTGGAAAAAGCAGTCGATTTCGAATCCGAATTGCATGATCTCATCAAAGAAACGATTAAAAAGCACAAGCGGATCATTTTCAACGGAAACGGTTATGACGATGCATGGATCAAAGAGGCAACCGAGGTGAGGGGACTGCTCAATCTCAGAACCACCCCCGATGCACTGCCTTATCTCTTGGCAGAAAAGAATGTCGCACTCCTGACATCTCACAAAGTCTTCTCCCGTACCGAATTGCAATCGAGATACGAAATTATTCTCGATAACTACTGCAAAACGGTCAATATCGAGGCTTTGACTATGATCGATATGGCAAGAAAAGAAATTCTTCCTGCAGTGGAAGCCTACGCACACGATCTTTCCGAAACCTTGATTGCCAAGACAACGGCAGTTCCGGGACTTTCCGGAAAATATGAAAAATCCCAGATTGCAAAACTTTCCGAACTTGCCGATGAAATCGATTCTGCAATCACGGCACTTGAAACCGAGGCAATTCGTTATAAAACCATTACGGATGTTACCGAGTCGGCTTGTATGATTCGTGACGTCATTCTGCAAAAAATGGCAGAACTCCGAGTGGTTTGCGATGAAGCCGAAACGCTGACCGCCGAAAAGTACTGGCCTTTCCCGACCTACGACAAACTTCTCTTCGGTGTTCGTTAAAAACTGAATATATAACCTAAATAAAGACGTTTGAAATCGGAAAAGTAATGCGAAAGGCAATGTTACAGCGAGTGTGGAACGGTGAGAGCCACGCACGGCGTCACGCATGAAGAACACCGATTGAAGTTGCAAGCAGAAAGGAATTTTTCCGAGTAAGTACGCCGTAAACCTCACGTTACAGAGGAAAGATTTTCGAGCAGATTGCTCCGAAATCGAAAAGAGAACAAAAATAGGTGGCACAGCGAGGACCACACTTGCCCTATTGAATGCGGAATAAATTTTTCAGGAGATTCAATTCTTATGTGTTCAATTATGGGTTTGTGCGGGTGCGGTGTCACCTTTTCCGATTTCAAAAAAGGCTTTGACAAAACAATTTCAAGAGGACCGGACGACAGTCGGATTGTCGATGTCGGCAAAGGTCTTCTGGGCTTTCACCGCTTGGCGATTATGGGCTTAACGCCCGAAGGAATGCAACCGTTTTCAATGGGCGATTCCTATGTCGTATGCAACGGAGAAATTTACGGTTTTGAAAAAATCAAGAGGGAACTTGAAAAAGATTATATTTTCAAGAGCGGTTCGGACTGCGAAATACTTCTCCCGATGTGGAAAAAATACGGAACGGCAATGTTCCGTATGCTCGATGCCGAGTATGCCATGATTCTTTACGATGCCGACACAAAATCGTTTGTTGTCGCCCGTGATCCCATCGGCATTCGTCCGCTTTATTACGGAAAATCGGCATCCGGAGATATGCTTTTTGCGAGCGAACCGAAAAACCTTGTCGGCATCTGCCAAACAATTCTTCCGTTTCCTCCAGGGTATTACTGGAAGGACGGCAAATTCGTTTGCTACCGTGATATTTCAAAGGTCGAAAAGATTTCAACGGATGATTTTGACACGGTCTGTCGGAAAATTCACGATAAACTGATAACTGCAGTCGATAAAAGACTTGTGTCGGATGCAAAAGTCGGATTCTTGCTTTCCGGCGGTCTTGATTCGTCACTGGTTTGTGCCATTGCGGCGAAAAAAAGTAAAACGCCGATTCGCACTTTTGCAATCGGTATGGAAAAAGATGCAATCGACCTGCGTTATGCAAGAGAGGTTGCCGATTATATCGGGAGCGACCATACCGAAGTTTTTATGACGAAAGAAGAAGTCCTCTCGTCACTGAAAACCGTCATTCGCTTGCTCGGCACATGGGATATTACGACCATTCGTGCAAGTATGGGAATGTACCTGCTTTGCAAGTGGATTCATGAACATACCGATGTCAGAGTTCTGCTCACCGGTGAGGTGTCCGACGAACTTTTCGGCTATAAATATACCGATTTTGCACCGTCAGACGAAGCCTTTCAAAAAGAGTCCGAAAAGCGTGTCCATGAGTTGCATATGTACGATGTTCTGCGTGCCGATCGTTGCATTTCGGTCAACTCACTCGAAGCCCGTGTTCCGTTCGGTGACTTGGATTTTGCCTCGTATGTTCTTTCAATCAATCCGAAACTGAAACGCAACGTGTACGGAAAAGGCAAATATCTGCTCCGCCACGCATTTGAAGAAGACAGATTTTTGCCGTACGATATTCTCACGCGTGAAAAAGCGGCATTTTCCGATGCGGTCGGTCATTCCATGGTCGATGACCTCAAAGCTTATGCGGAAAGCTATTACACGGACGAGGAATATGAAGAAAAAAGACGGCAGTACACTTACGCCATGCCGTTCACGAAAGAATCTTTGCTATATCGGGAAATTTTCGAATCTTACTATTCGGGGCAGGCAAAAATGATAGTCGATTACTGGATGCCGAATAAATCTTGGGCAGGTTGCAACGTCACCGATCCGTCCGCACGGGTGCTTTCCAACTACGGAGCAAGCGGGAAATAAGCCATTTGCAATACCTATCAAAAAAATAATTGAAAAAAAGTTTGTTTTTGAATAAAATAACAGTTGAAAAATGGATTGAAATGTGGTATAATAAATTGTTACGGATGCGGGTATCTTTTGAGAGGAGGAAAACGCTTTGGAGAACGAAACACACAAATACGGCGTGTTGTTGATTTCACGCTCCGAAAAGTTTGCATCATCGCTCAAAAACCTGCTCTCGTCCGGTCAATATGAACCGATTGACACCGCCACAAACGGAAAATCGGCAGAAGAAAAAATCAAGTCCGGTCGCTTTGACATTGCCATTGTCAACGATTCTCTTACCGATATTTCGGGTGAGAATCTTGCGGTCGAAATCTGCCGGAACAGTGCCGTCGGTGTTCTGCTCCTCGTCAAGTCCGAAGAATTTCCGACCGTCAACCGAAATGTCAGTCAACTCGGCGTTCTGACACTACCGAAACCGACCACCGAAACTATGGTGGCACAGTCCTTGTTGCTCTTGTGCGGAACAAGGGAACGGTTGCGGAAAATGGAAGAGCGAACAGCTTCCATGGAAGAAAAAATGGTGGAAATCAAAATCGTAAACCGTGCGAAATGTCTCTTGATTGAGCAGTTACGCATGACCGAAGAGGAAGCCCACCGATATATCGAAAAACAGGCAATGGATCGTTGCACCACAAAGCGAACAATCGCCGAAAACATTTTGTCAACCTACAAGTAACGGAGGATAAACCCATGACAAAATATATATTTGTAACCGGAGGCGTTGTTTCCGGACTCGGAAAAGGAATTACCGCCGCATCGCTCGGGCGTTTGCTCAAAGCGAGAGGACTGAAAGTTGCGGCACAAAAACTCGATCCGTATATCAATGTCGATCCCGGTACAATGAGTCCTTATCAGCACGGCGAAGTTTACGTCACCGAAGACGGAGCGGAAACCGACCTTGATTTAGGACATTACGAACGTTTTATCGATGAAGATCTGAACCGCTATTCCAATCTCACAACCGGAAAAGTTTACTGGAATGTTCTTAATAAAGAACGCCGTGGAGAATATCTCGGCTCGACCGTTCAGGTCATTCCGCACATTACAAACGAAATCAAAGAATTTGTCTACCGTGTCGGCAAACAGACCGATGCGGATGTCGTGATTACCGAAATCGGCGGTACGATAGGTGACATCGAATCACAACCGTTCCTCGAAGCCGTCCGTCAAATCGGGCTTGAAGTCGGAACGGAAAACAGCCTTTTCATTCACGTAACGCTTGTGCCGTTCCTGCACGGATCGGACGAACATAAATCCAAGCCGACACAGCACTCGGTCAAAGAACTGCGTGGAATGGGTATTAACCCCAATATCATTGTTCTGCGTTGCGATGAACCGCTCGAAGAAGCCATTTTCAAGAAAATTTCGCTTTTCTGCAATGTCAAACCCGATTGCGTTATCGAAAATATCACATTGCCATGCCTTTATGAAGCACCGCTCATGCTCGAAAAAGCAAACTTTTCCGAAATTGTCTGCCGTGAACTGCATATCAATGCACCGAAACCGGATCTGCGTGAGTGGACCGAAATGGTCGAACGCATCAAAACAAGAGAAAAAACGGTGCATATCGGTTTGGTCGGAAAATATGTTCAACTGCACGATGCCTATCTCTCGGTTGCCGAGGCACTCCGCCACGCCGGTTATCAACTCAATACGCATGTCAAAATTCACTGGATTGATTCCGAGACATTGACGGACGATTCCGCCTGCCATGAAATTTTGGGCGATCTTGACGGAATTATTGTCCCGGGCGGATTCGGTTCACGTGGCATTCAAGGTATGATTCTTGCCGCTAAATATGCAAGAGAAAATAATATCCCGTATTTCGGAATCTGCCTCGGTATGCAGATTGCCGTAATCGAATTTGCAAGAAACGTTGTCGGTATCTCGGATGCACATTCGGGAGAATTTGACGAACTTTGCAAAAACAAAGTCATCGATTTTATGCCGGGGCAGAGCAAGAATATCGACAAAGGCGGTACATTGCGTCTCGGTGCTTACCCCTGCATCATCAAAGAGGGGACGACTATGGAGCGTTGCTACGGAAAACACGAAATTTCCGAACGCCACCGTCACCGCTACGAATTCAATAACGATTACCGTGTC
The DNA here is from genome assembly GCA_963627065.1 of bacterium. Classification (GTDB taxonomy): domain Bacteria; phylum Bacillota; class Clostridia; order Oscillospirales; family CAG-272; genus UMGS1865. Next base: position 6,270 of record CAVGAA010000014.1, read on the forward strand.
GCCATGACCGAAGCCGGTTTGACACTTTCAGGTCTGTCGCCCGACGGCGAATTGGTCGAAACCGTTGAACTCTCCGACCGTCCGTTCTATGTCGGCGTTCAATTTCATCCGGAATTCAAATCCCGTCCCGATAAACCGCACCCGCTTTTCATCGGATTTATCGATGCGGCAATGAAGAAAGCAAACAAATAAGTGTTAATCGATATCGTTTAACGGTTTCAAAGGAAAAACAAGTATGACAAAACGGATTTCCGCACGTGACATTGCACGAATGGCATTGTTTGTGGCAATTTTGGCGGTTTGCTCTTGGATTACAATTCCGCTCCCGGGTGTTCCCGTTACCATGCAGGTATTCGGCGTTTTTCTGACACTTTCGGTATTGGGCGGTCAACAGGGGACAATCTGCGTATTTCTCTATATCCTGCTCGGTGCGGTAGGCGTTCCGGTATTTTCGAATTTCGGTGCGGGTATCGGTGTCCTTTTGGGAACAACCGGAGGCTACCTTGTCGGATTCATTCCGATGGCAATGCTCTATTGGCTTTTGACCACTGTTATCAAACGGGAGCATCCTGCAATTCGCATTGGTATAATGATTCTCTGTCTTGCTGTCTGTTATGCATTCGGCACTGCATGGTTTGCACTTGTTTATACGCAAAAAATGGGGGCGATCGGAGTCGGAACGGTACTTTTGAAGTGCGTTGTTCCGTTTATCATACCGGATATTGTCAAAATACTCCTGAGTTTACGCATTGCAACTTTGGTACGCAAACTCAAATTGATAAAGAATTAGAGGAATATTTATGAGAGAACTGTACGAAAATCCGCTCTGTCGGCGTTACGCAAGCCGTGAAATGCAGGAAATCTTTTCCGACAAACGCAAGTTTTCGACTTGGCGGAAACTTTGGGTTGCATTGGCGGAGAGCGAAAAGGAATTGGGACTTTCCATTACCGATGAGCAGATTGCCGAAATGAAAGCACATATTGAAGACATCGATTTTGATGTAGCCGATGCAAGAGAGCGTGAAGTCCGCCATGACGTTATGGCACATATTTACGCATACGGCGTCGCTTGTCCAAATGCCAAGCCGATCATTCATCTGGGAGCAACCAGTTGCTATGTCGGCGACAATACCGACCTTATTCTGCAACGTGATGCACTCTTGCACATTCGTTCCAAACTCATTCATACCATTTCCGCACTTGCCGATTTTGCAGAAATGCATAAAGATTTGCAAACGCTCGCATGGACGCATTTTCAGGCGGCACAGCCGACAACGGTCGGGAAGCGGGCAACGCTTTGGTTGCAGGATTTGATGATGGATTTGGACCATGTCGATTTCACACTGTCAAGACTCTCTTTGCACGGTTGCCGTGGTACAACCGGAACGGGGGCAAGTTTCTTGGAACTTTTTGACGGAGATGCCTCTAAAGTCCGTGAACTTGAAAAGAAAATCGCCGAAAAAATGGGATTTTCGTCCGTTTATCCCGTCAGCGGACAAACTTATACAAGAAAAGTTGATTATTATACATTATCGGTTCTCTCGGGTATTGCACAGTCCGCTATGAAATTCTCGGGAGATATTCGTCTGCTTTCTCACATGAAAGAGGTCGATGAACCTTTCGAATCCGGTCAGGTCGGTTCTTCCGCAATGGCATACAAGCGGAATCCGATGCGGTCCGAACGCATGACGTCACTTTCACGCTATGTTATGGCGGATGCACTCAATCCTGCCATGACCGCCGGCACGCAATGGTTTGAACGGACACTTGACGATTCCGCAAATCGGCGTATCAGCATTCCGGAAGCCTTTTTGGCAACCGACGGAATTTTAACGCTTTACCTCAATATCATCTCCGGTATGACGATTTATCCGAAAGTGATGCAGAAACATTTAATGGAAGAATTGCCGTTTATGGCGACCGAAAATATTTTGATGTACTGTGTAAAGCACGGCGGTGACCGTCAAACGCTCCACGAGGCAATTCGTAAGCACTCCGTAGCGGTCGGAAAGGCTATCAAGCAGGACGGTGCGGACAACGATTTGCTCGATCGCATCGCATCCGATGCAATATTCGGACTTGACCGTGCAACGATAGACGAAATCATCCGTACAAGCAATTTCACCGGTATCGCATCCGAGCAGGTCTCCGATTATCTGGTCGAGGTTCGCAAAATGCTCTCGGAAAACGCCGATATTCTGTCCGATAAGGCAGAATCCCAAGTCAATGTATAAAATAAATCATATATAAAGGAAGGTATTTTCAAATGCTTACATCAATCGTCGGTATCAACTGGGGTGACGAAGGAAAAGGACGTATGGTCGACCTGCTTTCTTCCGATTACGACATCATCTGCCGTTATCAGGGCGGTAACAATGCAGGGCATACCGTGGTCAACGAGAAAGGCAAATTCATCCTCAACCTGCTCCCGTCAGGTATTCTCCGTGATTCTACCGTCAATGTTATGGGTAACGGTATGGTTATCGACCTCGAACATCTGAACGGTGAAATCGGAAGACTGAGAGAAAAAGGCATTCACATTTCACCCGAAAATCTGAAAATCAGTGACAAGGCAATCATCTGTATGCCATACCACAAATTGATGGACTGCATGGAAGAGGAACGCCTCGCTGACAAAAAATTCGGTTCTACCCGTCGCGGTATCGCTCCGGTCTATGCCGATAAGTATATGAAAAAAGCACTCCGTATGGGTGATTTGTTCCACCTTGACGATCTCGGCGAAAAAGTACACGATATTGTCGAATGGAAGAATATTACCGTAACCGGTTACGGTCACGAACCCGTCAAAGCGGAAGATATGATGGCATGGCTCCGCCAATATGGCGAACCGCTCATTCCGTATGTTACGGATGTTTCCGAATATCTTCACAATGCAATTCAGGACGGCAAAAAAGTCATGTTTGAAGCACAACTCGGTGCACTTCGTGACATCGATCTCGGTATCTATCCTTACACCTCGTCTTCTTCCACGATTGCCGCATACGCACCGATTGGTGCAGGCGTCCCCGGATCGCAGTTGACCGATGTTATCGGTGTTATGAAAGCATATTCCACCTGCGTCGGCGAAGGTCCGTTCACTGCCGAAATGTTCGGTGATGAAGCCGAAGAACTCCGTAAAGCCGGAGGAGAGTACGGTGCCGCAACCGGCAGACCTCGCCGTGTCGGTCCGTTCGATATTCCTGCATCCCGCTACGGTGTGCAGGTTCAGGGAGCAACCGAAATTGCCCTGACAAAACTTGACGTTCTGTCTTACCTCGACAAAATTCCGGTCTGCGTTGCATATGATATCGACGGTGAAAAGACGACCGTTTTCCCGACAGGCGAACGCCTCAACCGTGCAAAACCGGTGATTGAATATCTCCCCGGAATCGGTGATGTTTCCGGATGCAGAACATGGGAATCGCTTCCGCAGTCGGCAAAAGATTATGTCGAGTATCTCGAAAAGAGTGTCGGTTGCAAAATTACGTACGTTTCCGTCGGTGCAGGCAGAGACGAATACGTCAAAAAGAATTGAGGGACAGACGAATGGCTTCTCAGGTTGTTTTGATTCTCGATTTCGGCGGACAGTATAAAGAACTGATCGCGCGCCGTGTCAGAGAGTGCAATGTCTATTCAATCGTAAAACCGGGGGACCGTATTACCGTCGAAGAAATTCGGCAAATCGCCCCAATCGGAATTATTCTCACCGGAGGTCCGAACAGCGTTTACGATCCGCAGTCTCCCCACTGTGACAAAGAAATTTTCAATATGGGCATTCCGGTGCTCGGCATTTGCTACGGAACGCAATTGCTCGCTTGGTCGACCGGCGGTAAAGTCGAACCTTGTCCCGTCAGCGAATACGGCAAAACGCCGATGACGGTCGACACGAACGCTTTGATGTTCAAAGGACTGGATGCAGAGCAGATCGGTCTGATGAGCCACACCGACAGAATTACGGTTCTGCCGGAAGGCTTTACATCTGTTGCACATACCAAGGATTGCCCGAATGCAAGCATTCAGAACCTTGACCGCAAACTCTTCGGCGTTCAGTTCCATCCGGAAGTGGAAAGTACACCGAACGGCACGCCCATGATCCGCAATTTCCTTTACTCCGCCTGCGGAGCGAAAGGGGACTATAACCTGCTTGATTTGGAAGCACAACTCATCGAATCCGTTAAAAAGCAGGTCGGCGATGCTCATGTCCTGCTGGGACTTTCCGGCGGAGTCGATTCCTCCGTCTGTGCCGCACTGCTATCCAAAGCAATCCCCGGTCAACTGCATTGTATTTTCGTCGATCACGGTTTGATGCGAAAAAATGAGGGCGACGAGGTCGAATCCGCATTTAAAGGCAGAGATTTACATTTTATCCGTGTCAATGCTGCCGACAGATTTCTGTCAAAGCTCAAAGGCGTGACCGATCCGGAGCAAAAACGCAAAATCATCGGTGCGGAATTCGTCAGAACTTTTGAAGAAGAATCAAACAAACTGCCTCATGTCAAATATTTGGCACAAGGCACGATTTATCCCGATGTCATCGAATCCGGCGGAAACAAAGCCGCAACAATCAAGAGCCACCACAATGTCGGCGGACTCCCGAAAGATATGAAATTTGTCGGTGTTGTCGAACCTTTGCGTGGACTGTTTAAGGACGAAGTCAGGGCTTTGGGACGTCAATTGGGACTGCCCGATGCACTTGTTAACCGTCAACCGTTCCCGGGACCGGGACTCGGTGTCCGTGTCATCGGTGAATTGACACCCGAAAAACTTGAAATTCTCCGTAACGCCGATGCCATTTTCCGTGAGGAAATGGACAAACACCATGTCAAAGCCGACCAGTATTTTGCTGTTCTGACCAATACGCATTCGGTCGGAGTCGTCGGCGATTTCAGAACCTACGATTACACCGTCGCACTCAGAGCCGTCAAAACATCCGATTTTATGACCTGCGAATACGTCCCCGTACCGCACGAGGTACTCGGCATTGCATCCGCAAGAATCGTCAACGAAGTCAAGGGTGCAGGTCGAGTTGTTTATGACATTACCGGCAAACCGCCGGCAACTATTGAGTGGGAATAATTCGCACGTTTACATTTTCAAATTCTTAATGATATAACAAAGCACGGCAGGATTTTTCCTGCCGTGTTTTGCTTACTTTTGCTGTTATCTTGCCGAAAGAACTTCTTTTTCGTATTTTTTGATTTCGTCGAACCACTTGGCACTTCCGTCCGTACCGTTGCGACGGCAGAATTCGTTCCAAACATCGCCGACGGGGAAGAATTTCAATTCTTCCTGCAACATCATCAGTTCGGTAAATTCACGCTTGTCCTGCATAGCTTTCAACTTTTCGTTCGGGAGAAGCATAGCGGTGAGCAGTGCTTTCTGTACCGAACGTACGCCGATAACCCATGCGGCAATGCGGTTGATCGATGCATCAAAATAGTCGGTTGCGAGAATGACACGGTCGAGTGCGTTGTTGCGGACAACCTCTTTCATCATCTCAACGGTTTCGTCATCGTAACGCACAACATGGTCGGAATCCCAACGCACGCCACGTGTGACATGGAGAGCAATGCGGGGATTGAAACAAAGCAGAGCCGAAATTTTATCGGAAACGACCTCGGTCGGGTGATAGTGACCGTTGTCCATCAGAGGAACAATGCCTCTTGTCGTTGCATAGGAAAGTGCGAATTCCGCAGAACCTGCCGTGTAGGATTCAAGTCCGATGCCGAACACTTTGGATTCCAATGTGACAAGCACTTTTTCTTTGTCGTAACCGCAGGCAAGAATCTTGTCGAGCGAATCCATGTACCGCATACGAGGACCTAAACGGTCTGCCGGAACGTCCTTCATGCCGTCCGGAATCCAAATGTTCAAAAGGCAGGGTGTACCGGTTTCGTTTGCAAAATACTCGGCAATGCGGATGCAGGCAATTCCGTGACGAATCCAGAATGCACGGATTTCTTCGTCCGGATTTGTCAGAGTGCCGTTTTCAGCCAACGGATGCGAAAAATAAGTGGGGTTAAAATCGAGTCCCAAACCACGCTTTTTGGCATAATCAACCCACGGCTTGAAATGTTCCGGCTTGATTTTGTCACGGTCAACCGGTTTGCCGTCCGGATAAATTCCGTAGCAGGCGTGAACATTGACACGATGTTTCCCCGGAATCATCTTGAATGCTTCGTCCAAATCCTGCATCAACTCGTCCGGTGTATGTGCCGCTCCCATGTAGTTACCGGTTGTCTGAATGCCACCGGTCAATGCACCTGCATTTTCAAAGCCCTTGACATCATCTCCCTGCCAGCAGTGCATGGAAATACTGATTTTCGAAAGTTTCTCAATGACCGCATCGGTGTCAATGCCAATCTCGGCATAGCGTGTTTTTGCCAATTCGTAACTGTTCATATATTTCATCCTCCTGAATTGATTGAAAGATATTATCAAATTATATTATATACTATTTTTCCGTTTTTTGCAAGCGGTTTGCGAAAAAATGAAAAAACAGCCCTTATGAATGCAAAAATGACATCCGATAAGGGACTGTTTTGTACTTTTTAGGATCGGTTCTGTCGCATAATTTCGAATACCAACACCGCACAGGATGCAGAAGACGAAAGCGAACCCCGAAAATCACGACCGTAATCGATTCTGACCACCGCATCGGATGCATCCAAAAGTTTGCGTGAAATGCCTCGTTTTTCTCCTCCGACAATCAACAGAAGGGGAAAATGAAAATCACAATCGAAGATCGATACCGAATCACGGATTCCTGCCGATAAAATGCGATAACCTGCGGATTTGAATACACAAATCAATGTGTCGGCATCAGCCGTGTACATCGGTAGTTTTTCGGACGTTCCGGCGGAAGATTTCGCAACGACACCGGCGACCGTCATCCAATGACGAGGGGGCAATACAACGCCGTCAACGCCCGATGCATAAAGTGAACGCAAAGCATTGCCGAAATTGTAAGGATCTTCCATGCCTTCAAGGTAAACATAAAAACCGTTCGGCTTGATTGCCACAGCAGTTAGTTCCGGAATGGTTCTGGCGGAACAAACCGCAACAATTCCGCCGTGCGTTGTTCCACTTGTCATACCGTCAATTTTTTCTGGGGCGACAAACTCAACAGGGAAGCCCAATTCGTGCGATTTCGCAGTCAAAAAGCCAATCTCCGCACGTTTCGATTGCCGTTTGGTCGCATCGACATAAACACGCAAGATTTTTCGGTCGTTGATTTCTTTTTCGGTATTGAGAAGGGCAGACACGGATGTCATGCCCTCCAATAATACTTCGTTTTTACCTATGAGATTCATAGAATCAGTCATCGGATTCGCCGTCCTCACGCTTTTTGACAAGAATCGTCAATTTCGTTACACGCATTTCATCCATTTCGGACACCACAACATACAGCGTATGCGTTTCGTCCTCATCCGTGAAACTGTCACCGACGTGCGGATCGGCATCCAAACGTTCGATTGCCCAACCGCCCATAGTCGTATATTCGCATTCGAAATCACGGGGTTCATATTCGATTTCAGAGAAGAAATCGTCAATGTTCATATCTCCGGACACTTCGTAAGTGTTTTCACCGGTTTTCGTAAATTCCGAAACGATTTCGTCCGATTCGTCCCAAATATCGCCGACAAGTTCTTCGAGAATGTCTTCCATTGTCACGATACCGAGCGTTCCGCCGAACTCGTCAATAACGATTGCAATATGCGTTTTCCGCTCACGAAGTACCGAAAGGGCAGCCGGCAGTTTCATGGTTTTGTGCAGAAAACACGGCTCAATCAGCATTTTGCGGATTTCGTCGGTCGTAACGGTGTGCGTATCGATTGCCAAACGGTAATAGTGATTCAAATACAAAATACCGATGATACTGTCAATCGAATCTTCGTATACCGGAATTCTCGAATAATGCGAATTTTCAATCAACTTGTGAATTTCGTCCGCATCGTCCTGAATATCGAATGCAAGCATATCGATTCGGGGCGTCATAATTTCTTCAATCGTCGTATCACGGAATTCGAGCGTCGATTGCAACAGATCGCCTTTGTCCTCATCGATAACGCCTTCCTCTTCGACCGTGTCGATGATAGAGGAAAGTTCTTCTTCGGTGACCGTCGGTCCGTCGTCATTGTCCTTGCCCCAAATTTTCGAGAGCAGTTTGACAATGCCCATAACGATCCAAACAATCGGGTAGAGGATGAAAGTCAAGATCCGAATCGGGTAAGCAAACCACAAAACCGTTACATCGGCATTGTTTTTTGCTACGATTTTCGGAACGATTTCGCCGAAAATGAGAATGATGAACGTCATTACCAAAGTTGCAATGAGAGATGCCAGACTGTCCGAACCGGAGGTGTCGATTTTGAGCAACAGTGACATGGTAATCACGGTTGCCGCAGTGGATGCCGCAATATTCGCAAGGTTGTTACCGATGAGGATTGCCGAAAGGGCAGATGTGAAATTGTCACTGATTTTACAAGCGAGAGCGGCGGTTTTGCTTCCGGCCTCGGCAGATTTTTTCAAACGCAGTTTGTTCGATGCGTTGAAAGAAATTTCGGATGCCGAGAAAAATGCGGAAAGCACAATCATAATCAAGATAACAACAATATAACCTACAAACATGATTACACCTCCTCGTGATTTTCGGCATTTTCGGAAACTGCCGACTGTTCATCTTCGGGTATGATGCGAATAATCACATTCTTGACTTTGCCGTCTTCAATTTCTCCGACGGTAAATTCGAGGTTGTCAAAAATTACGCTGTCATCTTCTTCGGGAATTTTATCGAATTTTTCAAGCAGAATTGCCAGAATCGGGCGTGCCGGATTGAGATCTTTGGGGCAGGGGATACCGATTCTGTCGCACACGTCACGGCAAAGCAGATGCGTGCTGACTTGAAAACGGTTTCCGCCGAGCTTGACGAAATCGTTGTCAACGACATCGTCTTCGTCCCAAATTTCGCCGACTAATTCTTCAAGAAAATCTTCAATTGTAATAATACCGACCGTGTGCTGATTTTCGTCACGCACGACGCCGAGATAGAACTTGTGCTGTCGCATTTCGCTGAGCAAGTCGTCAATCTGAGCATTCGGCTTGACAAAATAGGGGGGAATCAAAAGTCCACGGACACGCACATTCGGATTCCGCAAATAGGCTCGGATGAAACTCCGAATTTGCAACGTGCCGATGATGTGGTCGAGATCGCCGTCATAAACCGGCAAACGGCTGTGCGTGGTATTTTTGATTTGTTCGAGGATTTCTGCATTCGGGCGTGAAATGTCGACGGCGACAATGTCCTGTCGCATGGTCATTACGTCTTTTGCACGGGTGTCCGAAAAATCGAGAGCCGACTTGAACAGATCGCCCTGCTCCTCATTCATGACACCCTCTTTTTCAATGGTGTCGATGATGTCGTAAAGTTCGTCCTCGGTAATCGAGGGGGCTTTCTCATGCTTCATAAACCGTTCGGTCAGTTTCGTGAAAGCACGGGAAATCATGGTAAAGAATGCAACCAACGGTGTCAGGATCTTCATCATAAAGCGAACCGAGCCTGCAACCATAAGCGACATGGAATCGCATCGGTCGTTTGCAAAACTCTTCGGAATCATTTCGCTGAATAAGAAGACAATCATGGTAGAAATAATCGTGCACCAAAGTGCAACCGTGTCGGTATTGCCGAATATCCGTGTGGCAATGACCGTTGCGACCGAAGCAGCGGCAATGTGTGTGATGTTGTTACCGATAAGAAGCGTTGTCAGAGCCTTATCGAAATTGTTTGCGACAAACATCACGTTTTTTGCCCGTTTGTTTCCGTCATCCGCTTTCGCTTTGATGCGAATTTTGTTCATAGCGGAGAAAGCACTTTCCGAACCTCCGAAAAATCCTCCTCCGATGACGAACAGGATGAACACAATAACCAGTCCCAAGACATTTTTACCGCCTGTGGATGTGCTCTCCGTTGCTGAGATAACTGCCTGTGGAACTGTGGATAACCAACTCCATATGTGCCCGTCTGTGTCCATTGAAATAACCAACTCCTTTTCTGTACCGTTTGGTACCGGCATTTTGACGATTGCGTTCCGAATTCACAAAGGCAAAGTGCCACAAAAATATATTTATCAATTATTATACCATATTTTTTTTCAAAAGTCAAGAGATTTTTTGTAATTTTTGTCAAAATAGCCAAGAATTGCAATTTGACGAAAAAGATATACTCGTCAATCTCTTGACAAACGGCGGAAATTGTGGTATAATTACAATGGAGTATTATGAGAGCAGGTAAATAGAATGGTTATACTCGGAATCGATCCCGGACTTGCCATTGTCGGTTGGGGCGTAATTGAATATCGTGCATCGAAATTTCGTACCGTTGCTTACGGTGCAATCAGGACACCGGCGGGCATTCCGACCGAGGAGCGATTGACACTGATTTGGAAAGGTATGAACGAACTGTTCGAAAAGTACCGTCCGGATGCCATGTCGGTCGAGGAACTGTTTTTCAATACCAATATTACAACGGGCATTCGGGTTGCCGAGGCTCGTGGCGTGATTTTGCTCTCCGCAAACCTTGCAGGTGTTCCCATGCAGGAATATACACCGCCTCAGGTCAAGCAGGCGGTAGTCGGTTACGGCAAAGCCGAAAAAGCACAGGTTATGGCTATGGTTACACGCATTTTGGGACTGAAAGAAATCCCGAAACCGGACGATACCGCCGATGCACTGGCACTTGCAATTTGCCATGCCCATTGCGGTGGTTCGAGCATTGCAAAATATTTTAACAAAAACACGATTTAAGAGGATGCTTTATGTGGAGTGCGGAAAACTGGAAAGATTATGAACTGCTTGATACGTCAGACGGCGAGCGGTTGGAACGTTGGGGAAAATTGATTCTCATCCGTCCCGATCCGCAAATTATCTGGCACGGCACGGCAAAGCATCAGAATTGGAGACATGCGGACGGCATTTACCGCAGATCGCAGACCGGCGGTGGTGCTTGGGTAAAAAACAATCTTCCGGAAAGTTGGCAAATCGGTTACAATGATTTGCGTTTTCTTCTCCGTCCTATGGGTTTCAAGCATACGGGACTCTTTCCGGAGCAGGCAGTCAACTGGGATTGGTTCGGAAATCTGATTGAAAAAGCAAACCGACCGATAAAAGTACTGAATTTATTCGCTTATACCGGCGGTGCAACATTGGCATCCGCCAAAGCCGGAGCATCGGTCGTCCATGTCGATGCCGCAAAAGGAATTGTCGCTCAGGCAAAAGAGAATGCACAACTGTCTGGACTGGCAAATGCACCGATTCGCTGGATTGTGGACGATTGCAAAAAATTCGTCGAGCGTGAAATCCGCCGTGGCAATCACTATGACGGCATCATTATGGATCCTCCGTCCTACGGCAGAGGTCCCGGGGGCGAGGTCTGGAAACTGGAAGACAGCATTGACGAACTTGTGAGGCTTGCGTCGCAATTGCTCTCGGACAATCCGCTTTTCTTCCTTGTAAATTCTTATACAACCGGACTGTCGCCCATGACCATGCAATACCTGCTCGATTTGTATGTTCGCCGTCGCTACGGTGGAACACTCGAATGCGGAGAATTGGGTTTGCACGTCACCGAAACCGGAGGCTATCTCCCGTGCGGTGCAAGTTCACGCTGGTACAAAAATTAACCGATTGCAATAACTATTCCGAAAGGAAATAACCGTGGCTGAAAAAGAAATCTTTATTCATACCGAACATTTGTCCTTTACTTATGAAAATGACGAACCCGATTCCGCACCGGCACTTTGTGATGTCAGTGTCGATATCGGGAAAGGCGAATATGTCGCCGTGCTCGGTCATAACGGAAGCGGAAAATCCACTTTCGCAAAACTTTTGAATTTAATGCTCGAACCGACCGGCGGAAAACTCGTCATAGACGGTGTCGACCTGTCACATTCCGGCGATCTCAGCGACGAAGAACTGTTTGCACATCGCAGGCGTGTCGGAATGGTTTTCCAAAATCCCGACAATCAACTGGTCGCAACGGTTGTCGAAGAAGATGTTGCTTTCGGCCCTGAAAATATCGGCGTACCGAATCCGGAATTGCGTCAACGTGTCGACGAAGCCTTGAAAACCGTCGGCATGACCGAATATGCACACCATGAACCGCACAGACTTTCAGGCGGACAAAAACAGCGGGTTGCCATAGCAGGTGTGATTGCCATGATGCCGGAATGTATCATTTTCGACGAGTCCACCGCAATGCTCGATCCTTCCGGCAGACGGGAAGTTCTTGAAATGATTCGCAAACTCAACCGTGATTACGGCATGACGGTTCTCAACATTACGCACTATATGAACGAAGCCGCTTTGGCGGACAGAATTATCGTTATCAATGACGGAAAAGTTTATATGGATGGCACGCCGGACGAAATTTTTGCAAGGCGTGACGAACTTGTCAAGGTCGGGCTCGAAGTACCGCAATGTACCGAACTGTTGCACCGTCTCAAAAATGCCGGCATTCCCTTAGACGTTTGCCACATCGCCGGTATGGACGGTTGTGTGGAAGCACTCACAAAAGTATTACCGGCAATCTGAAAGGAATCCGAATGGATAAAATCGAACTGGAACACGTTACCTATGTATACGGTGAAAAAACGCCGTTTGAGCAGATAGCACTTGACGATGTCAGTCTCAAGATCCGTGAAAATCGGATTACGGGCGTAATCGGGCATACCGGAAGCGGAAAGTCCACGATGATGCAACTGCTCAACGGTTTGGCAAAACCGACAAAAGGAAAAATTTTTTTGGACGGTTATGACATCAACACCGAATGGAAAGATGTGTTCGAAGAATGGAAAAAATTACCCGAATATGCGAGCCTTTCGGGGAGAAAAGCAAAAAAGGCAATTCGTGACGAGGTCGACAGTCGCCGTCGCCGGCTCTGTTTTCGAGTCGGGCTTGTTATGCAGTATCCCGAATATCAATTATTTGAAGAAACAGCATACAAAGATATAGCATACGGACCGACCAATATGGGGCTTGATGCAGGTGAAATCGAAAAGCGGGTAAAAGAATCGGCGGAATGGTGCGAAATTTCACCGGAATTGCTCGATAAATCACCGTTTGACCTTTCCGGCGGACAGAAACGGCGAATTGCAATTGCAGGCGTGTTTGCAATGCGACCGGAAGTATTGATTCTCGACGAACCTGCCGCAGGTCTTGATCCGCGTGGACGGGAACGCATTTTCGACGGTATCAAAACCTACCGCAAAATGACCGGTGCAACCGTTGTAATCGTCAGTCACAGTATGGAAGATATGGCAAGATATTGCGATGACGTCATCGTTCTTGCAAATGCAAAAGTTATCTTGCAAGGGGAACGGGAAGAAGTTTTCGCACATGGCGATTTGCTCGAAGAAAGCGGACTCGACATTCCGCAAATTACAAAACTTATCGGAATTTTACGGCAAAAAGGATACGATTTGCCCGCCAATATCTATACCGTAGACCGTGCCGTCGAAGTTCTTTGCGATAAAATCAACGGGAGGACACCCAAATGAAAAAAATCTCATTCGGGCAGTACTACCCGTCAGATTCCGTTTTGCACCATATGGATGCAAGGGCGAAACTGCTCTCGGCGATTCTCTATATCGTTGCGGTATTTCTCTGCAAAAACGTGCTTTGCTTTGCGGTATTGACTTTGTCGGCGATTCTCTTGGTAGCGGTCGGAAAAATTCCGTTAAAACTGGTCTTGTCAACTCTGAAACCGTTGATTCTCATCATCACGTTGACGTCAATCATCAATATTTTCTTTACGAAAGGTGAAACACTCCTAACACCGGAAGATTGGAAAATTCATATTTATGCCGAAGGGCTTTGGAACGCTCTGTTTATGGTTTTGCGTGTCACGGTTCTTTTGGCATCGACCGGCGTTTTTCTGACTTTTACCACAACGCCGATCGCCCTGACGGATGCCATGGAATCGTTGATGATGCCCCTTGCAAAAATTCATTTACCGGTTCACGATCTCGCAATGATTACGACAATCGCACTGCGGTTCATTCCGACTTTGAGCGAGGAAACCGAAAAAATTATGAATGCACAAAAGGCAAGGGGAGCGGACTTTTCAAGCGGAGGACTTATCAAGCGTGCAAAAGCACTTTTGCCGGTTTTCATACCGCTTCTGTCTTCCGCATTTAAACGTGCCGACGAATTGGCAAATGCCATGGATTGCCGTTGCTATCACGGCGGTGAGGGAAGAACCAAACTCAATGTTTCGGTATTTCGCTTTTCAGATGCAGTTCTCGTCCTGCTCGTTACCGCATTCGGTGTCGGTATTTTCTTCCTCAATCGCTACGGCTTCGGCTATACAATGAAATAATGAAACTGCTGTTAAAAATATCTTATCTCGGTACGCATTACGCAGGTTATCAGGTGCAACCGAATGCCGATACCGTGCAGAAACAGTTGAATCTTGCATCCGAACGCTTGTTCGGATTTCCGTGTGACATTGTCGGATGCAGTCGCACCGACAGCGGAGTTCACGCCAATATGTTCTGTGCGACGGTGTCGAAAAAAGGTTTTTCCTCACTTGAAACCGATATACCGACGGCAAGAATTCCGCTCGCATTTACGGCAAACTTGCCGGACGACATTTGCGTATACGATGCAACCTTTGTGTCGGACGATTTTCATGCACGCTATGACGTGGCAATGAAAGAATATATTTATCGCATCTGGAATTATCCGATTCGCAATCCGTTTGAATTGGACAGAACCTATCAGTTACCGAAAATTTTGTCGGATGACGATATAATACGAATGCAAAAATCGGCAAGTTATTTTATCGGACGGCACGATTATTCCGCTTTTATGGCACAGGGATCGAAAATAACCGATACCGTGCGGACTGTTTTCGAGTCGGAAATTACAAAAGACGGGCATAACATCGTTTTCCGTGTGCGAGCGGACGGCTTTCTGTACAATATGGTACGAATTCTGGCAGGAACGCTTGTCGAGGTCGGTGAGGGGAAAATCGCACCGGACGATATTTCGAAAATTATCGAAAGTCATGACCGTTCCCGTGCAGGCAGAACTTTGCCGGCTTGCGGATTATACCTGAATCGAGTTTTTTATACGAATGATCCTTTCGGAAAGGAGTAAGCAAGAATGCGAAAAAAAGCCCGTGCGGAAATTCGGTTGGAAAGACCGCTTGATGCCTATTATGAAGAAATGTCCACACGTTTCGGCGTCGCACAGGTTGTTCTTTACCTTTTATTGCTTGCTTTTGTGGTGCTGTCGCTCATCGGAAATACCGATCTGTTGACCTACCAAAATTTTTACTATTTTTTCAGGGACTTGGGAGCATCGGCGGAAACGGTCGATATTCTTCACACCGACGGATTGACCTATCCCACTGACACGGAGCAAAATTTTACGCTTTACCGTCAGGGACTCGCGGTTGCCGGTAATACATCGGTTACGGTTTTCACACCGTCCGGCAGGCAATCGGTCAGTGCAAAAATTCAGTATACCGATCCGGTTGCGGTGGGAGCAGGAAAATATTTGCTCGTTTATGAGGCGGACGGTTTACAGTATTCGCTTTATAATTCCTATACGCAGATACGGACGGGAAAAAGTCAGTATCCGATTCATTCTGCAAAAGTTTCCGAATCAGGAGCATATTTGATTCTTACGGAATCGGATGAATTTCCGTCCGTAATAGATCTTTACAACGACAGTTTCGAGCAAACCGGTTACTTTTCGCTTTCTTCGTATGTAACGGATGTCGCAATCAATCGGAAAGGAAACGCATTTGCCTTTCTTGTTTCCGAAGTCGAAAACGGTATATTCTCGACTACGCTCCGCATTTATGATTCGAACAAGAGTGAACCGATATCCGTGACAGCGATTGGGAGCGGACTCGGATTGACTTGCGAATTTACCGATTCCGGTAATCTCTCGGTTGTTTGCAGTGACGGTGTTTATTTCGTTTCGGCAAGAGGAACGGTCTTAAACGAATATATTTTGCAAGACAAAGTCATTTATTCGGCGGACCAAAACGGAGCCGGATGTGCCTTGATTTTGAAAAAAAACGGTATTTCCGCTAAAAAAGATGCAATAGTGTTTGACAAAAGCGGAAAAATGGTGTATAATAATAGCGTGCCGGAATCGGCAAGCACCGTAAAACTTTTGGGAGACGTAATTTTCCTTTTGACATCCGACAGTGTTGTGCGAATTCGTACCGGCAACGGAAAAACCGAAAAAATCTCTTGCGTGACGGACGGCAGATCAATGCTTGCATATGACGATACCTGCGTTTTGCTTTGCTCTTCCAAACGTGCAATCTTTTACAGATTCGGAAATTGAACGATAAATTGAAAAGGAGTGTGTATGATGCAATACATTCTTGACGGCAGTGCGATTTT
Source organism: bacterium (assembly GCA_963627065.1). Lineage (GTDB taxonomy): Bacteria > Bacillota > Clostridia > Oscillospirales > CAG-272 > UMGS1865. The sequence goes on from CAVGAA010000014.1 coordinate 22,691, forward strand.
AATTGCCGCAATCATCATTATTATTTGTGCAAAAAAAGGACTGTTCCTGACGGTTCTCAGTTTTTTCAAAGTGGTTTTGGCAACCGTTGCCGCATACCTGTGGGGCGGAAAACTCGGCGATTGGCTGGGGGTCAAGTTTATTAACCAACCTGTGTACGATTCGATTTTCAAAAAATTCAGTGAAATTTACGAAAGTGCCACCGAATCGTTCAGTGCCGAAAGCGTTATGAATTCCATTCCGAAATTCTTGCAAACCGAATCGATGACTGAAAAACTCGAAAGCATTGATGCCAGCGGTATGGAATTGGTAGAACAACTTTCGAAAATCGTTTCGGAAACGCTTGCAAATGTCATTTGCACCATATTGGGGGCTGTTGCGGTTTTCCTCATTGCAATGGTTGCATTGACGTTGATATATGTCATTATCAAAGCCGTTAAAAAGCACGTCAAACTGCTGGGCTTTGCAGACGGTTTCTTAGGAGCTTTACTCGGATGCCTGCTTTCCTGCTTCGTGCTTCTTCTTTTCTCCTCCTTGATGAAACTGTTCTTCGGTACATCGGAAGGTTATGCGAATTCGGTTATTGTAAAATTTTTCGGGGAAGCCACATTAAATGACATCTTCAAATGGCTAAATATCAACAACTGGATTGATAAACTCAACGCTTAAAAACGGAAGGAATTTACAATGGTAATGTGTTCACAGTGTCACAAACGTGTGGCAGTGGTGTTTATGACAAAAGTCGAAAACGGAGAAAAAATAACAAAAGGGTTCTGCATGAAATGTGCCAAAGAACTCGGTATGCCGATTGACAATATTGTCGGAAATATGATTGACCAACTCGGTATTTCTCCTGAGCAACTTGAAAATGCGGAAAACGATTTGGGTGAGATGCTCGGCGGAGCAATCAAACCGTCCGATTGCGATGATCCGGAAGACGGCGGTGCTCCCGCTATCGATTTTCCGAAACTTTTCCGTGAAGCCGGATTGAAATCGACCGCAAATGCGGACGGCAAAGAAAATGTCGCAAATGCGGGTGAAGGACAGAAATCTGACAAACGCCGTGAAAAAGAGCAGAAAAAACTCAAATTTTTGACGACATACAGCCGAAATTTAACGCAATGTGCAAGAGACGGAAAACTTGATGTTATCATTGGGCGTGACAAGGAACTTGCCCGTGTTATGCAGATCCTTTGTCGCAGACAAAAGAACAATCCGTGTCTCATCGGTGAACCGGGTGTCGGTAAAACAGCAATCGCAGAGGCACTTGCAATTAAAATCGCATCGGGCGATGTCCCGTATAAACTCCGTGACAAAGAAATTTATCTTGTCGATATGACCGCATTGGTCGCAGGAACGCAGTTCAGAGGGCAGTTCGAATCGAGAATTTTGGGGCTTCTGTCCGAGGTGAAAGCGGTTGGAAATGCCATTCTCGTCATTGATGAAGTGCATAACATCGTCGGAACGGGTGAGGGAGAAGGCAGTGTCAACGCCGCAAACATTCTCAAACCGGCTTTATCCAGAGGTGAAGTGCAGGTTATCGGTGCGACTACGCTTAACGAATATCGTAAATATATCGAAAAAGATTCGGCACTGGAACGCAGATTTCAACCCGTGACGGTTAATGAACCGTCAATCGATGATTCCGTCAAAATGCTCGAAGGCATTCGCCACTATTATGAATCTTTCCATAACGTCCATATTCCGGACGAAATTTTACGCCGTGCGGTTGTCCTCTCGGAGCGGTATATCACCGACAGATTTTTGCCCGATAAAGCAATCGACCTCATAGATGAGGCAGCGGCACACCGTTCGTTGTCGTCTGCGGTACTCGGTGAAAGTTACGAAATTCGTGACAAACTGCTCGAACTTCGCAATGAAAAAACGGCTTTGGAAGGCGAAATTGCGGGCAATCAGCAGGTTGAAGATCAAAGATACGAAGAAATTACAAAAATTCAATCGGAAGAATTGCGTCTGTCGGCAAGGTTGTCGGAACTCGAAACAGAATCCGATAAAATTGAACTTAGCGAAAATGATATTGCCGACGTTATCGAACTTTGGACGGGCATTCCTGCCACCAGCATTACGGAAAACGAATTCAAACAGCTTGACAAACTCGAAGACCGGCTCAAAGAGCATATCATCGGACAGGATAATGCCGTTTCTGCCGTTACAAGGGCAATCAAACGCAACCGTGCCGGAATTTCCTATAAACGCAAACCGGTGTCCTTCATTTTTGCAGGTCCTACCGGTGTCGGAAAAACCGAACTTGTCAAAACGCTTGCAAACGATTTGTTCCATTCTCCCGAAACGTTGATTCGTCTCGATATGTCCGAATTTATGGAGAAACACTCTGTATCGAGAATTATCGGTGCACCTCCCGGATATGTCGGCTATGATGAAGCAGGACAACTCACCGAAAAAATCCGTCGCAAACCGTATTCCATTGTTTTGTTCGATGAGATTGAAAAAGCACATCCGGATGTTTTGAACATTCTTTTGCAGATTCTTGATGACGGCAGAATTACCGATGCAAGAGGCAAAACCGTCAATTTTGAAAATACGGTTATCGTGATGACCACCAATGCAGGTTCGGATCGTTCCGCATCGCTTGTCGGATTCTCAAATAACGAGCAATCGGTTTCCGAGGACAAAACGCAAAAAGCACTTGCAACTTTTCTGCGTCCCGAATTTCTCAACCGTGTTGACGAAATTATCACGTTCCGCTCGCTCGACAAAGATGATTTTGTCCGTATAGCATCCATTATGCTTGACGAACTTTCCAAAGCCCTTGCCGAAAAGCATATCACGCTGACGGTTACCGATTCGGCAAAAAATTATGTTGCGGAAAAATCTTTCTCCCGTACTTACGGGGCACGCAATATGCGTCGGTTTATTCAAAAAGAAATTGAAGACAAACTGGCAAACGAACTGATTTCCGGTTATGAAAAATCCTATTCGCAGGCGAAAGTCGATGCGGATGCGGACGGCATTAAGGTTTATCTGCTCTGATGCGTACCGAAGATAAACGCATCCGTTGGCATCTTTTGACACCGACGGATGCTTGTCGTATTGCCGGCACGGATTTGACACGGGGACTTTCCGAAAAAGAAGCCGTGAAGCGTCTTCGCACGCAGGGAGTCAACCGTTTTATGCAGCCGCAAAAGGAAATCGGCGGAATTTTACGATCACTTTTGCGTGATCCCATTCTGATTTTAACCCTTTTTTGCGGGGTTTTGTCCGTATGTTTCGGCGAATTTTTGTCCGGTGTGCCGTTTCTCGTGCTTTGCATTGCATGGGGAACGGCTTTTGCCGTTTGTCTGTTCCGAAAAATAGCTCTTTTACAAAAGGAATTTTCTTTTTTCGAAACTCCGACCGTAACGGTCGTGCGTGACGGCGAGGCGTTTTATGTTCCGTCTACAAGAATCGTAAGAGGGGACATTCTCGTTTTTCACGCAGGCGACATTGTACCATGCGATTGTAGGTTACTCACGGGTGATGAATTGACGGTTCGCATGACTTGGCGGGAAGATGAAAAGCCGACTCCGCATTTGTACCGCAAAAATCCGTACAAAAAATACGAATACGGCGACCAGACTACCGCCCCTGACATTGAAAATATGCTCTACGGCGGTTCGATTATCGCATCGGGCAGTGCAATCGGCGTTACGGTCGAACGCAACGAAACATCTTTTTTGGGGGCAATGGGCGAAAAATTCGCAAGTGGACAACACAAAACGGTCGGCAGAATCGAAGACGGCATCCGACCGTATTGCAAATTGCTTTCGTTTGTTTCACTGCTTCTGCTCTTTTTGGTCGGAATTGTATCACTATTCGTTTCACCGAAAGAATATACATCACTGCGAGTTTTTTTACCCGTCTGTGTCATGACTGCATCGGCATCTGTCGGTGTAACATGGTTGTATTTTAAGACAATTCTCTCGGAAAACAGATTTTTTTCCGCAAGGAAAGAACGGGGGCAGAACCGTGCTTGGATTCGCTCAGATACGGCGAATGAGACTTTGCCGTATCTGACGGATTTATTTATTATTGGTAAAGAGCCGTTTTCGGACGGGAAACTGCATTTCGATTCAACCTGCACCGGTAACGGAATTGACACAACCGGCGAAAATCTTTCGGAATTGACCGAGGCGTTCGTCCTGCTCGCCAAAGTGAGAGAATCTTTGTCTATTGCTAAATGCGAACGATTTACCGAAATTGAAGATATGACCTATCTCGGTGAACTCCTGAAATTGACAAAATTTGACCTTCATGCACTCGACATTCGCCTCCAAAATGTCGGAATGGTTGCAACGGGGGACACAGACACCATTTCCGTTACAACCAATCGGGAAAATTACCGCCTGCATTTTTCGCACGGTGGCGGAGCAATTCAGAATTGTACCGATTATTTGACTGCTAACGGTATTTTTTCCATGACACCGCAAACGGCAAATATCTTTTTGCGTTATGAAACCGAAGAAAAAGAAAAATTTCGAACGGTTTTGACGGTTGTCAAGGAAATAAACGGACGCATGATCTTTGTCGGTATGCTTTCCTGCTCCGAGGCATTTTTGCCGAATCTTTCCGATCGGGTGGAATCACTCTGCCGTATGGGAATCAATGTCACCGCATTTTCAGATTTATCGGCAGATGACAGTCAACGGTATTTCGGAAACGCTTTTCAAAATGTTACGGTTTCCGATTTTTCTGACTTTGAATTGAATTGCAATCAAAGCGGTTTTCATATTTATACATTTGATTCCGCAAATATTTCGCAAATTGCCGACCGGATGCGTGCCATGAGAAAAGAGGGGAAAACGGTCGCACTGCTTTGCAATCGAATCGACAATCGTAAATTGCTCGATTCCGCATCGCTCCGTATCGTTTCGGATGATTGCTTCGGTAATTTTCTTGAAAAGAATGCATTGTCGCAGAATCGCATACCGATCGGAAAATTACAACACCCCGACAGTTGCTTGCAATCGGTGCGAGATTCGGCTGACATTTTGGTGTCGAGGGCCGGTGCGTGCGGAGGGGGCATCGGAACAATCGAACCGATTCTCAAAAAGTCACGCCAAACTACTTTTCGTATCCGTGCATTGCTTTGGAATTTAACACTGTTGAAGCTGTCAAGGCTTGTTTTTTTCACACTTTGTACTTTGTCGGGGCTCGGTCCGCCGACCGCCACGGAAACTTTTTTGATTTTTTTCGGAGGTGACTTGCTTGCCATGTTTATGGCAATGAAGGGAAAAATCCGCAAAAATTCCGATGCACTGTTTTCACCTGATTATGATACTTTGACCGCATTTTTCAGGAATCGTGCAATGTGGCTGTCGGCGACGGTTCCGCCCGTCGTGACATGGTTTTTTATCACAGTTTTGCGTGCAGTCGGTTTTCTTTCGGGCGAATCGGCACAAGCATTACCTCTCATCGGTCTTGCGGTCTTTCAGACGGTTTTGCTGATTTTTGCCGAATCGGCAGATGTGCGTGTCGGGGATGCAAAAGAATATGCCAAAATCGTTGCAATTTTAATCGGACCGATTATACCGATGATTACATTATCGGTTTGGATAAAATCTGTCGGTTCGGTTACGGGACTCGGTACATGGTCACCGGCAACGGCAGTTGCAATCGTGCTTTGCGTTTCGTCGGCACTGTTCGGAACGCTTTTGTGCATCAAAGATCGTTCGAAATGATTTTATTTGATTTATAATTGTAAACAAAATGTAAATTCAACCATAAACCGATTGAAAAAAACTGTGATTTATGGTATAATTTTAAAGCTTGTGTAAATCAGTCTGCTTTTGACCGATTTGGCACAAAAAAATATCACACACACCGAACGAAAACCGTTGCGGTGCCGTGCCGTGCGGTGCGGTTGGAGCGGATGCGTTACGGTGGTGGAAAAAACCGAAGGAGGACATATCAATGTCTATCATTTCTATCAAGCAGTTGCTTGAAGCAGGTGTTCATTTCGGACACCACACCAGAAGATGGAATCCGAAAATGAAGGAGTACATCTTCACGGAACGGAACGGTATCTACATCATTGACTTGCAGAAGACCGTTAAAAAGTTTGACGAAGCGTACAACTTTGTCCGTGAAATTTCCGAAAAGGGCGGAAACATTCTGTTCGTCGGCACGAAGAAGCAGGCAGCTGAGGCTATCAAGGAAGAAGCTACCCGTTGCGGAATGTACTATGTCAACGTTCGTTGGCCGGGCGGAATGATGACCAACTTCAAGACTATCAAGAAGTCCATCAGCCGTTTGAACAGTCTCTACAAGATGCAGGAAGACGGTACATTCGATTTGCTCCCGAAGAAGGAAGTTGCCGCTATGCAGAAGGAAATCTTCGACCTCGAAAAGAGCTACGGCGGTATCAAGACCATGGAGCAACTGCCGGATGCAGTCTTCATTGTAGATCCTAAGAAAGAACACATTGCAGTTCTTGAAGCTAAGAAACTCGGCATTCCGGTTATCGCAATCGTTGATACCAACTGCGATCCCGACGATGCAGATTATATCATCCCCGGTAACGATGACGCTATCCGTGCAATCAAGTTGATTTCTTCTTCTCTTGCAGATGCAGTTATCGAAGGCAAGCAGGGCGAGGAAACCGCTGAGGCTACTGCCGAAGAAGAAAACGCAGAAGACGCCGAATAATCGAAAGGGGATAAAAACATGGCTGCTATTACCGCAAAAGATGTTGCCGCTCTTCGTGCGAAGACCGGTATCGGCATGATGGAGTGCAAAAAAGCACTTGTCGAAGCAGACGGCGATATTGATGCCGCTGTCAAAATCCTTCGTGAGAAGGGCGAACTTAAAGCAGAGTCCAAAATGGCTCGTATTGCCGCTGACGGTTTGGTTGAAATTCTCAAAGACGGCGATTTCACCGCTATGATCGAAGTCAACTCCGAAACCGACTTCGTTGCAAAGAACGATACTTTCAAAGCATTTGTTACAGACCTTCTCAAAATCATTGTTGCTCAAAAGCCTGCAACCGTTGATGCTCTTATGGCTTGCAAATATGACGATGAAATGACTGTCGATGCCAAACTCAAAGAAATGATCTTCAAGATTGGTGAAAAGTTGACCGTACGTCGCTTTGCACTGGTTGAGGGTATTACAAGCACTTACATTCACGGAAACGGTTCGATTGGCGTTGTCGTCAAGTTCAACACCAATGTTGCCGATAAACCCGAGTTCGCAACTTTCGCAAAGAATATCGCACTGCAGATCGGTGCTTATCCGACTCCTTATCTCTGCCGTGAGCAGGTTCCGGCACAGGTTATCGAAGATGAGAAGAAAATTCTTCTGGCTCAGATTGCAAATGATCCGGCAAACTCCAAGAAGCCCGATGCCATCAAAGCAAAAATGGTCGAAGGTCGTGTTTCCAAGTTCTATGACAACAACTGCCTTGTTGATATGAGTTATGTCAAGGACGAAGACATGAAAGTCGGACAGTATGTCAAAGCAACCGCTAAAGAACTCGGCGGTGAGATTGAAATCGTTGAATTCTACCGCTACGAAAAAGGCGAAGGCATTCAAAAACGTGAGGAGAACTTTGCAGAGGAAATCGCAAAGATGACCGCAGGCAAATAATTCTCGCATAAGAGCCGAATCAATCGGGAAATCGAAGATTTTTTTTTCGGTCTCCCGATTTTTTTGTAAAAACCTCTTGACAAATCGAAAATTTATGGTATAATTGTAAAGTAATTTGCTTTACACCGAATGTGAGGAATTGCCATGTTCGAGAAAAATCTGAAAATCGGTTTTCTGCTCGATTTTTACGGCGATATGCTGTCCGAGCGGAAACGGCTGGTCTTGGATCGCTATTACAACGACGATTTGTCACTCGCCGAAATTGCGGACGAGGTCGGCATTTCACGGCAGGGTGTAAGGGAACTTATTAAAAAGGCGGAAGAAGAACTGCTTTTTTACGAAGAAAAATTGGGGCTGGCGGAACGCTTTCGCAATGCAAGCGAACAAGCTGAAAAATTGCTTGCGTTGCTCCGTGAAAGTCATGCCGACAGTCAAATTATCGAAACGGCTGAAAAATTGGTAAAGTCGGTTCGCTAACGGAGGAGGTGACACCGTGTTCGAAAGTCTCGGTGAAAAACTGTCAAACGCTTTCAAAAAATTTCGTAGCAAAGGAAAACTGACCGAAGCGGATGTCAAGGCAGGAATGCGAGAAATCAAGCTGGCACTGTTGGAAGCGGATGTCAACTTCAAGGTCGTTCGTGATTTTATCAAAATCGTTTCGGAACGTGCGGTTGGAACGGAAGTTCTCGATTCACTTTTACCTGCTCAACAGATTGTCAAAATCGTCAACGAAGAGTTGACAAAACTCATGGGCGGTTCGCAATCGAAATTGACTATAGCCTCGAAACCGCCGACAGTCATTATGATGGTCGGCCTGCAAGGTGCGGGTAAAACCACGCACGCAGGAAAACTTGCGGGGCTTTACAAAAAGCAGGGCAAAAGACCGTTACTTGTTGCGTGCGACGTTTACCGTCCCGCCGCTATCAGGCAGTTGCAGGTTGTAGGTGAAAAGTTAGACATTCCGGTTTTCACTATGGGCGACAAAGAGTCTCCGGTTAAAATTGCCAAAGAGGGTGTTGCTTACGCCGTTCAAAAAGGCTACGATATGGTCTTTATCGATACGGCAGGTCGCTTACAGATTGACGAAGTCCTCATGGACGAATTGGAGCAGATTAAAGAAGCGGTTCATCCGTCCGAAATCCTGCTCACGGTCGATGCAATGATCGGTCAGGAATCGGTCAACGTTGCAGAAACATTTAATAACAAACTTGACATTACCGGTGTTATCTTGACGAAATTGGACGGAGACACACGTGGCGGTGCGGCTCTTTCCATTCGTTACGTGACAGGAAAGCCGATAAAGTTTGTCGGAACGGGCGAAAAACTCGATACAATCGAGCCGTTCTACCCCGACAGAATGGCTTCCCGAATTCTCGGTATGGGCGATGTCTTGACACTGATTGACAAAGCACAGGCTGCGTATGACGAAAAGCAGGCTGCGGAGCTTGAAAAGAAGATGCGTCAGCAGACTTTCACGCTTGACGATTATTTGGGACAACTCACGCAACTCAAAAAAATGGGCAATCTCGATCAATTGGTCGGTATGATGCCTGGAATGAATACGAAAGCCCTCAAAGATGCAAAGGTTGACGAAAAAGTCATCGTGCGAACCGAGGCAATCATTCGTTCCATGACGCCGAGAGAACGGGAACATCCTGAAATCATCAACGCATCACGCAAAAAGAGAATTGCACAAGGCTCTGGGACATCAGTTGAAGATGTCAATAAATTGCTCAAACAGTTTGACCAAATGCTGAAAATGATTCGTCAGTTCAGCGATATGGGAAAGACCAAAAAAGGGAAGAAAATGCTCGGTCGAATGAAGATGCCCTTCTGATTCACCGTTCATAAATAAAAAACATATATATTTTTCGGAGGAAAAAAACAATGGCAGTCAAAATGAGACTCACAAGACTGGGTGCAAAGAAAGCTCCCTTTTACCGCGTAATTATTGCGGACAGCCGTTCGCCCAGAGACGGACGTTTCATCGACACGATCGGTACTTACAACCCCCTGACCAATCCTGTTGAAATCAAGATTGATGCCGAGAAAGCAAAGAAATGGCTCGGAAACGGTGCACAACCGACCGAAACCGTCAAAGCACTTCTCAAAAAGAGTGGCATCATTGACTAATTCCACAACGGGAGAAGTCGATATGGCAAATTTACAGGAAACCTTGACCGATATTGCGAAAGCAATTGTCGATCATCCGGACGATGTCAAAGTAGCGGTGGAAGAAGACGAGAGAAATATCACACTCACGTTGTCCGTAGCCGAAGAAGACACCGGAATGGTAATCGGCAGACACGGCAAAATCGCCAAAGCGATTCGCTCTGTCATCAAAGCAGCCGCAGTAAACTGCGGAAAAAAAGTCAACGTAGAAATCCGTTGAAATCTATTCAACCAATAAATTCGTTGATACAAAAAGACCGAACGCACCCCGTTCGGTCTTTTCTTGTTTATTTTCGTCAAAACATCTTTTCAATGTCGTCTTTTGTAAAAGTCTGTACTTTATCGCAGAAACGGCAGTTGACGGTCAAAACCGGCGGTTTGCCCTCTGCCACTTGCTCGTCAATCATTTTGAGCAGTTCTGTTTTGCCGAGCGTAATCAAGGCTTTTGTTACTCTGTCACGGTTGCAAGTGCAACGGTAGGCAACGTCAAGTTCGTCAAAAATATCGTATGGAATATCTCGCAGAGCAATATTCGCAATTGCTTCATTCGTCATACCGGAATCGAAAAGTGCAGAAACATTTGTCAAATCTTTTGCATTTCGTTCGAGCAAATCAATGACGTGATTATCGGCGAAGGGGAGGAGTTGTACGAGAACACCGCCGGCGGCACGGCATAATCCGTCTGTTCCGATGAGAACCCCCAATGCACAGACCGTCGGAATTTGTTCACTCTGTGCGAAATAAGTGGCAATATCTTCCGCAACTTCACCGCTGACGAGATTGACCGAACCGCTATAAGGCTCATCACCGCCCATGTCACGCACGATATTGAGCAAGCCTTTTCCGACAGCACCTCCCACATCGAGTTTACCGTTCGCTTTGAGAGGAAGATCGACATTCGGATTTTGAATATATCCACGCACGTTTCCGATATAATCGGATACCGCAATCACCCGTCCGGCAGGACCGTCGCCGTCTAATGTGATCGTAATACTGTCGGTCTTCTCGCCAAGCATACTTCCCATAATCGAAGTACCGGTTAAGAGTCTGCCTAGCGTTGCCGATGCGGTCGGCGTTGTATGGTGATAGTGAATCGCCTGATTGACGATTTCGGTTGAATTGATGACATGAATTCGTGCACTGCCGTCTTTTGTCATGGCACGAAGAATAGTTGATGACATTTTTACACTTCCTTTATCGCTCTTGCAACGAAATACCAACGTTCCGATTTTTCTTCAATTCCGGAAAAATTCCAATCCGAAAAAATTCCTAAAAGCTCTAAATTTGCATCTTTCAGTGCATTTTTGACCTCATCTAAAAGAAAACAGTGTTCCTGCTGATGCTCGTCCGAACGCATATATTTTCCGTCAGACTGCTCGGTGAATATGGACAAATCAAAATCGCAGATTCTCGTTTCACGGTCATAAAAATTTTGCCATGCACAGAAAATCGCCTGTGATTCCTCGCCGTTCGGTATTTCGTCTTCCAGAACATAGGCATTGTTGCCGTAAATTTTTTCAAATTTGTGAGGCGTATTCATATCGAAAACAAACAGACCGTTCGGATCGAGATAATTATGGACAGTTCGGAAGCAGGCGAGGAGATCGTCGCCGGTCAGCAGATAATTCAAACTGTCAAGGCAACATACCACTGCACCAACCGTTCCGTACAGCTCAAACGAACGCATATCCTGTTCCAAAAAGAGTTCCCGACTGCCTTCTGCCTTCGTCATATAGGCGATCGAGAGCATATCGGCACTGCCGTCAACACCGATCATATCGTACCCACGGCATGAGAATTCATGCGTCATTCGCCCTGTTCCGCAGGCGAGATCAAGAACCAAATCGGGCTTTTGTGGAAGAAATTTCAAAAAGCATTTTTCGATAAAATCGCACCAAGCGGAATAATCGATTTCACGGTTCAATGCATCGTAAACGCTTGCCAAAGCACGGTAACCTTCGCATCCGCTCATACTTTGCCCTCATCGGAATCGCACGCATCGGAATTTTTCTGCTCCAATCGGTCAAGCACCGTGACGTAACCGTCAGTTCCGTATTTCAGACAGCGGTTGACACGACTGATTGTTGCGGTGGAAAGTCCCGTTTCGGATGCGATTTCGTTATAGACTCGATTGTCGGAAAGCATTTTTGCCGCCAACAGTCTGCGTGACATTTCGGTCAATTCCGACATTGTGCAGAGGTCCTCAAAAAATGCAATGCATTCCTCGGGCGTTTTCAAGGTTAAGATGCCACGCATCAAATATTCGATATTTTTATCTTGCTTTCGATTAGCCATTTCAGAATCCTTTCCGTCACAAACATACAAATATATTATACCACAAAAACGGCAAAGAGTAAAGTGCAATTTGTAAAGATTTTGCCTTTTCGGAAATTTTTCGCATAAAAATCCCTCCCAAAGACTTTTCGGGACTTTGAGAGGGGAGTATCGACTTTTATCGATTAGTTGTTTGCATCAACTACTTCGACGGAAGCGGTCACGATAAAGTTCTTGACAGAATCAATAACTTTTTCGCACTGTGCCTTGTCCTTATAGGATTCGCCGATGAAACTCGGAGCAGATCCGATATTTTTCAGGACATAACGGTAGTTGCCGAACTTGTCACGGTCAACGAAGAAATTTCCGACATAAGCGGCACGCTTGAAAGAATCAACGCCTTTCCGGCACGCAGTTTCGCTTGCGTAATAACGACTGGAATAAAGCACCTGACCGTTGTTTGCCAGCAGGTAGAAACTGTATTCGCCACCTTCTTCGGCGGAAATTTCGAATTTGCCCATTTTGGTTGCGGATGCTTCAGCTTTTGCAATCTGTTCCCAATTGATGCTGTCGGGAGTGCGTTTTGCACTTTTAGCGGTTTCATAAGCCGAAACTGCTTCGGCATCGGGTTGATAACGAATAATCTTTGCATTGTTGACGAACTTTTTCACCGATTCCGCACATTTCTGGCACTGGTCTTTGGAATCGTAGTTTTCACCGTAATATTTGTTTGCAAGGATGAAACGGAAACGGTTGTATTTGTCTTTTTTGATTGCAAATTCGGTATTTGCAACCGTCTTTTTGAAGGTTTCAATGCCTTTTAATGCACCGACAAGCGTTGTGAAACTCGGGCTGTCGAACAGAACCTGACCGTTATTTGCAACCAAATAGAAATGATAGCCGTCAACCTCCAACATGAATTCGTACTTGCCGACGGCTTTTGCACCGTTCTTGGCAATTTCCGCATCCGCTGCGGCGATTGCTTCATCGAATGCAACACGAACATCGTCTTCGGTTTTCACGAAGAAAGGTTGAGAAGTTGTCTTAATGGGGGCTTTTGCGGTAGCATTTTTTGCAGTCGCAGGCTTCGGTTCTGCTTTTGTTGCAGGCTTTGCGGGAGCTTTTTCTGCGGTTTTCGCGGGGGCTTTTGCTACCGGCTTATCGGCAGGTTTGGCAGATGCTTTCTCGGCAGGTGCTTTTGCGGTTGCAGGTTTCGGCTCGGCTTTGGTAGCAGGCTTTGCCGGAGCTTTTACAGGCTCTTTCGCAGGTTCTTTTGCCGGCTCTGTCTGAACCTCTTTTTTGGGTTCTGTTTTGAGTTCAGCCTTCGGCTCTTCTTTTGCAGGAGGAGGGGTTACCGGCTCTTCCTTTTTGATTTCCGGCGTTGCCGTGGTGGCAGGAGCTTTTTGCTCAGCCTTTTTCTTGTCTTTTTTGAATAAATTGAATAATCCCATACAATCCTCCGAATTATTAAAAATCTTCATAATTATTTTAGCACATTAAAATGAATTTGTCAACCGTTTTTTTGAATTTTCTTTTGATTTTGGGAGAAAAAATAGGGCAGAATATGGGAAAAGGGCAGTCGGTGAAGCCGTCCGCCCTGATTCTGCTATTTTTGATTATTTACCGAAATATCTTTTGAGAAGACCTGCAAAGGCTTTACCGTGCCGTGCCTCATCTTTAGCCATTTCGTGAACCGTGTCATGAACGGCATCGAGGTTTGCGGCTTTCGCCATTTTGGCAAGTTCAAACTTTCCTGCGGTTGCACCGTTCTCGGCAATGACACGAACCGAGAGATTTTTTTCGGTGCTGTCACTGACACATTCGCCGAGCAGTTCAGCAAATTTTGCCGCGTGTTCCGCCTCTTCAAATGCCGCTTGTTTCCAGTAGAGGGCGATTTCGGGGTAGCCTTCTCTTGCCGCTACACGAGCCATTGCAAGGTACATGCCGACTTCGGTGCATTCGCCTTGGAAATTTGCTCTCAAATTTTCTACAATTTCCGACGGTGCATTTTTTGCGATGCCGACAACGTGTTCGGTTGCCCAAGTCATTCCTTCTTCGACAACCTCTTCAAACTTTTCACTCGGGGCGTGGCAAAGAGGGCAGGACTCAGGTCTTGTTTCGGATTCAACGATTTCTCCGCAAATTGTACATCTCCATTTTTTCATGACAGTTGTTTCCTTTCTAATTTTAGATTCATTGATTATTTTGACGGCGTTTCCGACATTCCGCACGGCAGGCGTGTCGCATCGGGCAGTCGTTCCCCGCCGACTTGGGACAGTTTTGACCGATTTCACAGACCACACAAGTACTGCCTTGCAGTTTTAGGTGCGTTCCGTTCACCAGCATCCGAGCCATTTTTTCGTGAGCGGATGCCAACAATTCGGTAACGGTCGGTCGTGAAATCAACATTTGTTCCGCAGTTTCTTCCTGAGAGAAGTGTTCAAAATCGTGCAGTCTGACAACCTCATATTCGTCGAAACACATGAATTCCGTTTCGGTTGTATCGCACTCGATTGCCGAAAACTCGTAAAAACTTGGAAGTGTGCAGATCACACGTTCTTTTTTTGGTCTTGCCATGGCAGTTCCTCCTGTTGACACCTATATTATACCATAGTTTCTAACATATGTCAATAACTTTTTAAAAATTCTGAAAATATTTTTTTCATATGGTAAAAAATTGAAAAACCGATTGACAGAACGGCATTTTTGCGGTACAATATTGTCATAGAAAAATACCGTCGGAGGGCGAAATGGAAGAAAAGAAACCGACCGAACAAAATAGATCAAACACTATAAACAATACAAATGTAAAAAAGGAAAACGGCAAAGACATACAAACCGTTCCGCAACCACGCAGAACAAAAGATACCGTCGCCGACGAGGAACGGCGTTGCGGAATTGCAACCGTTCTCTTTTCCGTAACCGTAATTGCCGTGGCACTTTTAGTCTGCCTGTTGGTGGCGGTTTTAACAGTCAAAACCGCACTGCCGTCCAACGGCGGTGAGAAGAAAACCGAAGCGATTTCCGAAGAAAATAAAAATACGGAGAAAAACGATCCCGGGAAAATTATTTTCACGCCGAGCGAGGTCAAAACGCTGAATAATGCCGAATCTGTCCAAGCGATTAGCGGTATTTCTTCAAGTTATGCGGTTCTGGTCGATGCTTCAACTGGAAAAATATTGGCCGGAAAAGATGCAGACACCAGATTTTCACCGGCATCGATGACAAAGGTTATGACCTTGCTTGTCGCTTGCGAAAATCTCAAAGAAGGGGATTTGACACAAGACGTGACCAATACCGAAGAACTGCACAATTATGTTCGTTCCGGAAAATACAAAGGAATGTCGGTTCACTGGGCGGATGTCGGTGACGGTGCGGATCTGATTGAGCAGTTGTACGGAATCGGCATCGTTTCCGCAGCCGATTGCGTGATGCTCGTTGCGACTTATATCTGTCAAAAGGCGACACCTGCCGAAAACGAAAAAGCGTTTGTCGAATTGATGAATGCCGAGGTCGAAAAAATGGGGTTGAAAAACACACATTTCGACAATCCGGTCGGTTATGAGAGCGAAAACAACTACTCCACGGCATCGGATATGGCTGCCATAATGATGCGTGCTTTGGAATGCGACTTAATTCGCACCATTCTGTCCACGCCGTCCAGAAGTTTCAGTGCGTTCGGCTATAATTCAAAGGGCGATTTTGTTCCGTCCTACAACAGTTATTTTTACAGCACGCTTTTCAACGCAAACGGAAAAAGCGGACGCATATATGCATACGAAAAAGCACACGGCGCATTCAAACTTTCGACTTTGACTTTTGAGGGCGGAAAAACCGGTACGCTCGGAACGAGTTCCTATATTTATTCGCTTGTCAGTTTTGCAACGACTGCCGACAAAAGTAAAACTTATATCTGCGTAACCGGTGAAACCACGGTTGGTTCGGAGGTTATGGCGGATGCAAAAGCCATATACGACGGCTACGCAAAATAGTTTCAAATAATAGATTTTCCGGATGTTTGCAAAACTCCTTCGCTTGTTCAACCTGCACAAAAACGCACTCTCAATTTTGTGCAAATTGCCGATAGGCAAAAAATATTGTCTGTTTTTGGTATGTATTTTTGAATAAAATTGTCCGTCACAGACCTTGACAAATCTCAAAAAAAGGTGTATAATATATAGCAGATAGAGACAGCAGGTAACGGTAGTCGTCGGAAAAGCAATTCGAGATGCTCTCAAAAAATATTTTCAAATTTCCGCAAAAATTTACAGAAAAACGCTTGACAAGGAGGGTGCAAAGGTGCTAAAATGTTTTGACAGACAGACAGACAGACAGACAGACAGACAGACAGACAGACAGACAGACAGACAGACAGACAGACAGACAGAC
>CAVGAA010000015.1:0-36246 GCA_963627065.1 bacterium
TTTTTTATTTTCTTTATTTCTTAGCTATTTTTTCGCCTATCCGATGGGCTTACCCAACATTTAGTATAGAATCCAAAAAAATCCGCATTTTTTCGATTTTTTCACCGTTCGGCATACGAAATACAGGAATGTAAATCGGAATGCATACAAGAATGTAAAGACAGTGTAAAAAGAACCGTCCTATATTAAGAACGGTTCTTATTCTTATTATCGTATTTTGGTAAAGGTGAGGACAGAACTTGCAAATTCGGCAGACCTTTTCAGAGAGCGTTGTAACTTACATTGAAACAAGTCTGTCGAACTTTGCTTTCTTATTTATCTTTTCTTTTACAAATACACATCAACCGGAATGTGCTTTCCTTTTTCCGAGAGCGGAAGGATATTACCCTTTAATTCTTTTCCGTTTGCAAGAATACGCAACTGACCTCTACCCGAATTGTGATAATGAATATCGTAAATAATGCCTCGAAAGATCTTCCGGATTTCGCACTCCGTCCATTCGGGAGGTAGGCAGGGATCGATTTGAAGACCGTCCATGGTGGGTTTCAGTCCGTAAATATAGGTTATCACGGCTTTCACTACGCAGGATGCCGTAGCGGTCCGCCAACTCTGTCCGGGAGTTCCGTAGCGGTAGCCCGTCTTTTCCGTGTGGTAAAAATTATAAAGAATATACGGTTCTCCGCAGGTTGGTGCATCGGCATTGCCCCATGGCAGAATCTTTTTGAGCGTCATCTGTAGTTTTTCCGGACGTTTGAGCATACACTCCGATGCAAGTTTCCACGCCATCGGTTGAAGATAGACTGCCTCGTTGATCAGCGTTCCGACCGGCAGGCGGGTGATGTTTCCGACACTCGGATCGTATTTAGTATATGCGGGGCGGTTGATCAATGTCCCGAGCGGTGTTTCCAGATAGGAATCTACCTCTTTCATCACTTCAAGCAGTTTTTCTCTCGGTGCAAGTTCCGCAAGGACCGCCCAAGTTTGCGGATTCAAGTACATTTTGCCCTCTTTGTTTTTGTGAGAGCCTACTTTTTCGCCTTTGTCGTTGATTGCCGCAATGTAATACTTACCGTCCCAACCGTACTGCTCGATTTTTGTACGCATATCCGCATCCATTTCACGGTGCAGGGGAAGGAGGTCTTCTCTGTGTGCTAAGGGAGCGAGTTCCATTAACAAACGGTTTGCACGAACCCATGCAATCGAGAGCCATACGCTGACGCCTTTACCTTCAAGTCCTGTTTCGTTCAGACTGTCGTTCCAGTCACCGCCCCAGATTTTTATCAGACCGTGCAGACCTTGAAAATTATACAGATACTCCACCGCACGTCTGAGATGCTCGAACACGGTTGCCGAAGTGCCGTCGTTGAAAAGGACTTCCTCATCCAAGAGTGCTCCGTTTCCGATCTCGGTTACAAGTGCGTGAGCGGTAAAGGTAATCCAGACGGCACAGTCCGAATAATTGTTCGGTTTGATGGCCCCGTCAATAAAGGTACGGGGGCAGTAGCCCGTCGAATATTGGTAGGTCAGGAGGCGTTTGAAACGTTCCCATGCGTGTTCGGGATTAAACGAACCGTAGCACTCAATATCGCTTGCAAGATCACGGTAGCCGTTGTGACGGACTCTCGCCCAGCGTGAACCCATGTCGGCGGAATATTTATAAAAGCCGTTGAAAGCAAGATTGAAACGCTCGTCCGGTGTTTTTATTGTTACACCGCCGATTTCCTCACTGCGACTGGCTTTTAACGCTTCCAGATCCGTCTCGACCGCATCCGCCGTTGTCTGATGACGCAGGGACAGGAGATTTTCCCGAGTTTCCGTTTGCCCGATGCGGAAGCAAACCGTTTTGCTCTCTCCCGATGCAAGACGGCAGGGGCTTTCAAGAGCAAAGCACATTTTTTCGGTACAGCAGGCGGAATTTTTACAACCGACCGTTTCGCTGAATGCCTCGGGTTCGGTCTTGCTTCCGTACACGCCGATAAAAGCGTTTCTCCGACAGTCGTAACCGTCAATTTTGTTTCCGCTGAGCATATATGTATACAGATCCGACTTTTTTCCGCCGTAAACTTTGCCTTGGAGGAAAATTGCGACGGATGCCGTTTCGGGATCGTAGTCGGATGCATAATTGTTATACCCCTGCGGTCTGTATGCACCGTCGCATTCGGTGTCCGCATAAGCAACAACCGAAAGATCGGCAACGGTTTTGCGAAGATTGGTCAGTTTGATCGACCACAACTCGCAGTCGCCCTCAATCGGAACAAACACGGTGTACTCGCTCCTGATGCCGTTCTTTTCGCAGACGATTGTGGAATAGCCCAAGCCGTGACGGCATTCGTAAAGATCGTAGGATGCGGAAAGCGGAAGACCTGTTGCCGTATGCCATGTATTTTTCTCACGGTCGCAAACATATACGCAACGGTCCTTGACGAGTTGCAACCGCCGTCCCATATCGTCCTGACAAAATCCTTCGCCGAATCCGATCTGTGACATAAATGCGTTATAGGTATCGTTAAAGTAATAATTGTACCAATGGCGAGGCGTTTTGCGTTCGGTTATGACATATTCTTTTCCGTCCGCCGACCAATGCCCGTATTCTCTGTCTCTCATTTTTTCTCTCTTTCTTACAGTGCGGTTTGCGTATCGTTCGAAGAATCGTTGCGTGCCTGCTCATATTCGACGGTCCAATCGAGATCTCGGTAAGCCTCGCCACGGGGATCTTTTTTGATCCAATCAAGGAGCATATCGAGCATTTCTTCGCTCCAAGTGTTTTTATCGATCTGAGCCGTCGTAAACCGACCTTGGCAGATCATTTCAAAGCCGAAATCGTCTTTTACGTGAGATTTTGCGGCACCTTCCACCACATCTTTCACGAGGTGCGACGGAATGAACAGAACGCCACCGCCCGCACCGAAGACAACGTCTCCGGGGAGACAGACCGCACCGCCGAAACTTGTGATGTCGTTCCAATCCTTCATAACGAATTCCCGAATGGGCGTGGGATCGATTCCTCTGTAATAGACCTGAACATCGGGAACCTGCTTCATCTGCTCGACGTCACGAATTCCGCCCCAGATGACCGCACCGCCGTTGACGGTACGCTTTTTAATTGCGGTGGTCAGATTTCCGCCGATAAAAGTTCCTTTGTAGATTTTGTCATACATATCGCAAACAACGACGTCACGCTCAACAAGTCGGTCGATTACCCATTGGTTATAGTTTCCCGTCAATCCGTCTTCTTTTCCACGCTCGGACTGAACGCTGTACAGATCGGGACGTGTGGGGCAGTAGGTGCAGGTGACGGCACGCCCGACAAGTTTTCTCCCGTCGTCGTGCAGGGTGTGGAGCGGGGCTTCTCCTCCGCCGACAAACTGGTGTTCGTAGCCGAGGACGAATATGGGTTTCCAAAGTTCCTCAAGTGTCATTCCGTAAAGGGCATCAAGATATTTGTCCGCTACCTTGGGACGACCGTCCGGAAGACGCTCCCCCTTCCAAAGAGGTGTTAATCTGATGATTTTTTCTCTGTCGTTGAAATTCATTTTTTTCTTTCCTTTCTTTTTGCCGTAATGATTTTTTCGGTATTGCTGTGCCGGAGTTATTTCCGGTCGACCGCATCCAAAATTCCTTTCAGATAGCCGATTGCAAAGAGCCTTCCCATAGCATCATACCCGGGGAGAGTGGATATTTCGCCCGCCATTGTGGGAACATGGTCGACTCGGATCGGCACATTGATGTTGTTCCGGACATAGACCTGCATAATTTTCGCCATATCGATGTCGCCGTTGTCGTGGTAGGTTTCACGGAAATGCTCGGGTGTTCCCGTCGAATTCCGAAAATGCACCATAAATATTTTGTCCGAAAATTCGTCAATGGTTTTTTCGAGATCCTCGCCCATAATGTAAAAGGTCGCTTGGCACATGGTGATTCCGAGACTTTCGCTCCGGACAAAACCGTAAACCGCCTTTTTGATATTCTCTTTCGAGATCATAATCCGTTCGACGTCGCCGAGTTTCGGGACGGGCGGATCATCGGGGTGAAGACCGAGTTTAATGCCGTATTTTTCAGCCTCCGGAACGACGGCACGAACGAAATATTCGTAATTTGCCCAAAGTTCTTCCGCCGTTATTTTGACATTTGTGGGCTTGAAGTCCGCCATATTGAATTCGGTCACCTTTGCACCGCCACGTTCGGGGTAGTCCGATCTCGTGCGAAGCCAGCCGATATATGCCATAAAGTTGAAACAAATGGTTTTGATACCGTGATCACGCATATTCGGAAACATGGAAATCACCTTTTCGATGCTCTCGTCCCGAAGATTGTCGCCGACCTTTATATGATCGTGCAGTTCGTTCGGCATAGGCTCAATGGCTACGGGCGTGATGCCGAAATCGGTGAATCGGCGGACGAGCGTATCCCAATGCGTTTTGTCGGCATAATCGAATTTGCCGTCCTCGGGCAGTCTGATCACGCCGTGCTTTACACCGGATGCGACCGCAAAATCCCACGTGGTATCATGTTCCGATCTGAAATAATCCGAAAGTATCATAAAGTTACACTCCGGAAAGCGTAAGGAATCCGCCGTCGACGGGAACGGTGATACCGGTCACAAAGGACGATGCACGGTCGTCAATCAACCAGCGGATTGTACCGCACATATCACTTGCCGAGCCGAATTTTCCCATAGGGGTGTGATCTATCACATCCTGCCCACGCTTTGTTAGTCCTTCCTCGACCGTACCGAGAATGAGTTTGCTTCTGGGGTTCAGAATAAATCCTGGGGCTACCGCATTGACACGGATTCCCGTCTTTGCAAAATATGCCGCAAACGCCTGCGTAAAGTTTGCTACCGCCGCCTTGCTCATGGCGTAGGCAAAGTTCCGTGTGAGAGGGCAGTAGGTGTTCATCGATGCAAAGTTTACGATACTGCCTCCGCCGTTCTTGACCATGTATTTGGCAAAAGCAAGAAGGGGATATATCGTACCCATTGTATTGAGTTTGATAATATTTTCAAAAACGTCCATATCGATGTTATAAATTCCGACAAGATTTTCGGGGCGGTCGTCTTCAAGTTCACGGGGATCGAACTCGGTGATTTTCGGTTGTCCTTTTGCATTGTTTCCGCCCGCTCCGTTGATAAGATAATCGCATTTGCCGAAGTCCTTTATGACCTCGTCCGCCAAGGCGTCGACTGCGACTTTATCGGTGACATCGCAGGCATATGCCTTGCATTTTCCACCGTTTTCACGGATTTTTTCCGCAACCTTTTCCGCCTTTTCAAGCGAGTGACCGACAAGTGCGACCGTGCATCCGAGAGAGGCGAGATCCTGCGACACCTCCGAGCAGATTACGCCTGCCGCACCCGTAACCACGGCAACTTTTTCTTGAAAATACCGATCCATAACAAAATCCTCCTTTAATGGTTTTCTACTTAAATTTTTTTGCTGATTTTCAGTTTTGCGTTAAAATAAGCGATTTTGACGGCAATTTCCGAAAGCGTTTTCACGGAAAGTCCCCATTCTCCGGCAAGATTTTTTTCGTCGAGCCATGAGCAAAGCAACCGTCTGAAATAGTCATGTCTTGCGAAAGAAAGAATGCTTCTCGAATCGGTTGTCATGCCGATAAAACCGGACAGTACACCGAAGGAGGCAATCGATTCAAATGTATTTCGGATGCCGAAAGGATGATCGCACCACCACCAAGCCGGTCCGAGTTGCACTTTGGACGGCACGCCGTCTTCGGAAAACGAACCCTGCAAGACCGCAAGCGGTGCTTGGTCGCTCATGTTGAGGGGGAATAGAACGGTATCGGGCAGACATCCGTCGGCTTCCATTTTTCCGAGCAGGTCGGCGAGAGCGGAAATATCAAAACCGTTTCCGACTCCGGCAAAACCGCCGGCAGGTCCCGCAACGGACAGGAGTCTGGGGCTCGTTCTCCGCTTTGCGTTTATATGCAGAAGCAGTGTCCAACCCCGTTTTGCGTACTCGTTCCCGAGTCGGGCGAGCATTTCCGTTTTTTTGCCGTCTTTGTCATCCTCAAAAAAGTGTGCATCGAGGGAATGATCCGCAAAACGGCAACCCTTGTCGGCAAAGTTATCGAGCATAACGCAAATGGCTTTTATGTATGTATCGATGTCCGTAATCTCCACACCGCTTTTTGCCGAAATTTTCTTTCGAAATTCTTCCGTAGGAGCGAGCATTTCGTCCCCTCGGAGTGACGGAGCGACCGTTTTGCCGTTAAAGTTTCCGAGATCTTCCGTCAGAGTGGCAACGGGCGACTGATATTCAATGCGGAAACGGGACAGAATTCCGTTGTTCGAAAATGCGGGCGATGCGAGCATTTCGTTTGCCTTGTCGTAGATCTTTTTCGCATTTTCGCTGTTTATTTCGTCCTCAATGCCGAACACCGAAGACAGTTCCATGCGTGACCAATCGTAAACCGGATTTCCTGCAAGATAGGGGAATATTTCACAATATTTTTCGAACTTTTCAAAAGGTTCGGCGTCCCCCGTGATAAAATGCTCGTCTATTCCGCAAATCCGCATCAGACGGTGCTTATACGGATCGGGTGCGAGCCAGAGCGAAACGATGTCATCGTATTTTCTGTCTGCTTTGATGTCCGCAACGCAGATGTGGTTGTGAAAATCAATGATGGGCAAGTCCTTTACATAGTCAAAATAAAGTTTTTCCGCAGTTTTGCTTTTCAGTAAATAATTTTCCTTCACTTTTTAATCTCCTCAATTGTTTTTTGTGTGAGTGCTATCAGCCCGACAATATCGATTTTTTTATCGCCTCTGTGCCAATTTTTCCACTCACCGGACTCCAGAACTTTCCGTTCCTCTAAAATTGCCTGCAAACACGAGCAAGCCCGATAACCGCCGGTCAGACGTTGTTCGATCGAACGGGAATCGTCCGAAAGTTCCAGACAACCGACACACCATTCACTCAAAAGTTCCATATGCCTGATTTGATATTTCAAAAATTTATCGAAGTAAAGACGGCGTTCCTCGGTCATAAGCGACTCAACCTTCTCCGCTTTTTTGTAGAGAGTATGGAACTTTTTTGCACTGTTCTCCAAAATCAACCGTGTTTCTTCGTTGAACGGAGGCAGGCACGCATCGCTTTTGTGCATCAGCAGATATTTACCGAAATAGGTCAACTGTCCGTCGTTTGTGACGTTCCGTATAAAACCGAGATTTTCATACGGGCGGTAATAAAAACAATGTGTTTCCGCAAAATTTTTCAGGGGCGTTTCTCCGAAATCCGCAAAGCAACCGTAATAGTTCCGTCTGATTCCGTTTACCTCTTTTCCCTGCTCACCGAACATTTTTTCATCGAAGTCGAGCATTTCGGCAGGCATATCGAAGGACGAGGGGGAGGACAGCAGTTTTGCATTCAAAAATGCCGAAAAATGAACGGGACGAACATTCGAAACATTCAGAATGGAATAGCAAAGGTCACCGCTTTCGGTTGCCAAACGGTAGCAGTATGCCATTTTTTCGGGATGACACCCTTCTGTGAGATGCGGTCCCCGTGTCCAATAGCAGATGTGGTAATAAACACCGAATTTTTTATTCGGATATACTTTTATCGTATCGAGATCTTTCCCGAACATCTGGTCCAATCCCAAATCTGAAATGACCGGAATTGTCCGTTCGGGCAATTTCAGAAGTCCTTTGCCGTAGAGTTCCGAGCCCTCGTTCCAGAGCGTTGCCGTACTGTGAAACGCATCGGTTCCTAAGGTGTGACAAACAATGTCATACTGTGTCTTGATTGCATCGGTTATGATTTGTCCCCGTATTTCCACGGAATTCGGAATAGAGGGATCCGCATTCCAGACCGCCTGATCCGCCTTTCCCCGCAGTCCGAGTTGCCAAATCACATGACTCCCGTATTTCGCCCATTTCTCGGCGTAATATTGCCAGATTTCCACCATACGGTTTCGGTTCGTCAAAAAGGAAATTGTCTCGGAGTCATATCCTCGTTTTTTTAGATAATTATCCGCTCCGAAATAGGAAACGCCCATAGGTTCAACGTGATGTTGGGAAACATACAACCCACGTCTGCATACCGTTTCAACCAATTTTTCCTCATCCGGATTGTCGATATCGACAAAAGAGGAAGGAATTATCAAATTGATTTCCATACGCAGAGCGGTTTCGAGAATCATATCCAGAACGCTTACGTCCATTACGTTATCGTAAAATTTATAGTCTATGTTCCGCTTTCCACCGCTGATTTTGAATTCCGTCAAAAGATCTTCATCGTTCAGGAACCAACCCCGAAAGCGAACCGGTCGGGGTGCGGAAACGAAACACTGTTCTTCCAAAGTGAAGGATTCCGTTTGTGCGGGAAACAGATCGACAAGTCTGTAAAAAGGCAGAATGTGCAGGCATTTTGTTGCAAAGGCATAGATTCCGTAAACCGTTCCGAGCGAGTCACTGCCCGTTATCTGAACCTCGTTTTCGAGGACTTTCACCGTATAGGACTCGGGATTTTCGGAAGGTACGGTTTTTATCAAAACACCTTGTCCCTCATAGTTGTCGGTTATATTGAAACCGTCGCTTTTTCCGGATAAACGCCTCAGATTTTTTTGCAGATCCCGTGTGGCGAGGAGAATTGTCTCGTCTTTCGGATTTTCAAGGAGGATATTCGCATCGTGTCTTTTGTCAAAAAGTTTCATAATGCCTCCTGAATTGCTTATAATCCATTCTACCGCACATTATACCACAATTCGATATGTTCTGTAAGTACAAATGCAACAATTTTTAACACAATTCGCTCATTTCCTATTGACAACCGACCGCACGGCGTGTATAATGTACAGTAGGGGTGATGTTATGAAATTCAGATACGATTTGCAAGAACCTTTGTTCAGAGCCTGCAACATTGACATTCAGAGCGTGTCAAGACCTAAAAATTATCGGCATTCGTTCAGAAACGGGCGTGAAAAGCACGGATTTATTTATGTTGTGAGCGGAAAAATGCTGGATTCCTTTCAAAATTATGGCAAAATCGATTTATGTGCCGGTGCTGGAGATCTCATTTTCGTTCCGAAGGGGAGCATTTATACGGGAATCTATTCGGAAGACAACACAAAAATAAAAATTGTACAATTCGAACTTATTTCGGGAGATCTGCCGGACTATCTTTCCGCCCCCGTAAAAATCGATCTTCCGTGTGCGTGTGAATTGATAGATGCATTTTTTCAACCGACCGAAAATCACACCTCCTATCACCCTTTTTATTATTTGTCCTGTCTGTACGGACTGTTGTGGAGAATCGACGAAACCTGTGCAAAGATACCGCCGAAATACAAAAAACTCCAGCCCGCTCTGTCGGAGGTGGGAGAACGCCCGTACGAGAATCAAACGGTATCCTACTATGCGGAACTTTGCGGTATGAGCGAGGCGAATTTCCGCAGGCTATTTCGGGAGTACACAGGTATGTCGCCTATTGAGTACAGAAACGACATTCGTCTGACGCACGCCAAAAACAAACTGCAAAGCGGGGAATATAACGTGTCCGAAACGGCATACGAAACGGGCTTTACCAACCTATCTTTTTTTATTCGACTCTACAAGAAAAAGTACGGATATACCCCCAAAAAAGAGTAACGGAATCGGAAAATTTGACAAGGGGGACAGCAATTTTCATTGCAAAAAGGAAAAAGCCACACAAGGTGGCTGAAAATCGGTAGAGAGGGACGGCAAAACGCTTGCCGTTTGGCGATGGATTCTGAACCTAAATGGGCGGTTACCGGTGGAGCAAACTTATTCCGTTTCATCTATCCGCCCATTGTTTCGCCGTATCTGTATATCGTCCCGCAATTCCGAAAGTGCGGACAAGTACCACGCACGAAAAAACGTTACGGCGAATTCGGTTCAGAATGTTGGGGGGGCACGTCAAATATAAAAGGGCATCCGAAAATCAATCGGATGCCTTTATTATTGCAATGCAATATTGTGAAAATTACTTTTTCTGTGCCTCTAATTCACGGCGTTTCTTCATCATTTCTTTCATGCGGAGTTCGGTATTGAGAATCTTTTTCCGCAGACGGATCGATTTCGGCGTGATCTCAATCAGGTCGTCGTCACCGATATATTCGAGTGCTTCTTCCAAAGAGAAGATACGGGGAGGGGTGAGCAGGAGCTTTTCGTCCGCACCGGAAGAACGGATTGCCGTCAGATGCTTGGTCTTGCAGGGGTTGACCGCAATGTCGTCGTATTTCGGGTTTTCGCCGACAATCATGCCCTCGTAAACCTGCGTCTGCGGTCCGACAAAAAGTTGCCCACGGTCCTGCGTGTTGTAAAGTCCGTAACGGGTGGTTTCGCCGTTCTCGGATGCAATCAGGC
This sequence comes from bacterium, assembly GCA_963627065.1. Classification (GTDB taxonomy): domain Bacteria; phylum Bacillota; class Clostridia; order Oscillospirales; family CAG-272; genus UMGS1865. Next base: position 10,346 of record CAVGAA010000015.1, read on the forward strand.
AACCGGTGAATTTCATCTGAATTTCTCCGCGGTAGGGGGCATAGCCGTCAAAAATGGTGTTCATAACGCCCTCGCCGTGCGTAGCGGTTAAGAATTCCGAACGGTAACCGAACAAGCAACGGGACGGAATGGAATATTCGATTCTCGTACGACTGCCAATCGGTGACATCGAGAGCAAATCGCCCTTGCGTTGTCCCAATTTATCGACCACAACGCCGACCATTTCGGTGGGAACGTCCAGAGTGACACGCTCCATAGGCTCGTTTTTCACGCCATTGATCGTCTTGTAAAGCACACGGGGATTCGAGCAGGCAAGTTCAAAACCTTCCCGACGCATGGTTTCAAGGAGAATGGAGAGGTGCATTTCGCCTCTGCCCGCAACACGAAATTCGTCTGTCGTATCGCCGTCGGACACACGGAGCGACACGTCTTTGAGCAGTTCACGGTAAAGACGCTCACGGAGTTGACGGGAGGTCACGAATTTACCCTCTTTGCCTGCCAGCGGACTGTCGTTGACCATAAAGGTCATTTCAACGGTCGGCTCGGAAACCTTGACGAATTCAAGCGGTTCGGGAGCGGAGGGGGCGGTCAGGGTATCGCCGATTGTCACGTCACCCGCACCGGAGAAGCAGACAATGTCGCCGACGGTTGCTTTGTCGACGGGCTTTCTCGTCAATCCGTCAATCTGGTAAAGCGACACGATTTTCGTCTTCTTGACAACCCCGGGATTGTGGTAGTTGCAGACGGCAACTTCCATACCGACCGCAATATTTCCACGGTCAATCCGACCGATACCGATCCGTCCGACGTAATCGTTGTAGTCAATCGAGGAAACCAGCATCTGCAAAGGAGCGTTTTCGTCCCCTTCGGGTGCGGGAATATATTCGAGAATCTTGTCGAACAGCGGGCGGAGATCCGTGCCTTGTATTTTCGGATCGACCGTGCAGGTGCCGGCACGACCGGAGCAGTAGAGCATCGGGCTGTCGAGTTGCTCGTCGTTTGCTCCCAAATCCATGAGCAGTTCGAGAATCTCGTCCTCGACCTCGCCGAGTCTTGCATCGGGCTTGTCGATTTTGTTGATGCAGACAATAATTCTGTGGTTGAGTTCCAAAGCCTTTTGCAGAACGAATCTCGTCTGAGGCATAGGACCTTCTGCGGCATCGACCAGCAGAATAACGCCGTTGACCATTTTCAGAATGCGTTCGACCTCACCGCCGAAGTCTGCGTGACCGGGGGTGTCAATGATATTGATTTTCACGCCGTTGTAATGTACGGCGGTATTTTTGGCAAGAATGGTAATGCCTCTTTCACGCTCCAAATCGCCGGAATCCATTACGCAGGTAACGGTTTCCTGATTGTCACGGTAAACGCCACCCTGCTTCAAAAGTCCGTCCACGAGCGTGGTTTTGCCGTGGTCGACGTGGGCGATGATTGCAACATTTCTCAAATCGTTCCGAATCACAGTTTTTACTCCTTGTTTGTACCTTATTTATTCCAATTAAACATTAACACAATATTATACCACAAATACGAAAAAAAAGAAAGACCTTGTTTTTTATGATTTTTCACAAATTCGGACACATTTTTTTGTGCATTCTGCCGATAGCGGATAGCGGACGGTGATCAATTTTACGTTCAAACGGCATTCGGGTTATAACCTGCCGAAAGATCGGTTGTGTGCCATTGAAAAGCAAATTCGTGAGCGTGCCGTATAATTGTCGGAATCGCAAAACACAACTGCCGGAAAGCAAGAATATCAGAAGGCTTTGAAAACGCTAATTGCGGAAATGCAAATAGGTAAAATTCTATCTGCTGAAAAGTGAAGAATAAAAGGGAAAATCCCTATCTGCGGATTTTTTCACCGAGAACCAAAACGGACCTTTTCGGCGTTTTGCACAAAAAAGCAACTTAAATTTCGTGCAAAATGCCATATTGACATTTGCGTGAAATTGTGGTATAATATATGCGTAGTAACATTATTGATAATGTAATCAAACAATGATTGCTCATACAAACGGTAAAACAGCCGAAAAAACGAAAAAACAGAAAAAATAAATGTAAATTTTTCGTGAAACGCTTGACAGGAGGACGCAGGTCGTGTATAATGCCTTGACAGACAGACAGACAGACAGACAGACAGACAGACAGACAGACAGACAGCAGACAGACCTATGCATATTCTGTAGTAGGCTTTTTCCGCACGCTTTCGAACGTGTGCAACAATATTATATTCGGTAATAACCGGTGTCTTTTCACGCCTTTGTGAGAGGATTCCGGTTTTTTGTCTGTATTCGGCAACTTTTTTCGCAAATTGAGTTTCCACAGAGAAAGGCTGTGGAAAGGCGGAAAAAATGCCGTCGATAATCAAAATATAAAAATCATTTTTTAGAAAGGGAAAAACAATGAAGAACAAAAGAAACACCTCTATGCTCTCAATACTCCTGTGCATTGCAATGCTTCTGTCCTGCATGACATTTGCAATCGTTCCGGCAATGGCGGAGGGGGCGACTTACGCAACCGATGCCGAGGCAGTTACGGCAGGTTATTCCTTTAAGGTCGGCACTGCCTATTACAAGACTTTGGCGGAATGCTATGATGCAGTCGAAGACGGCGGAACAATCACCATGATTGCAAATTACAAAAATGCCTCCGGTTGCGAATATGTCGGCGGTGATAATCCCACAACAGTAAAGACCTATACCATTGAAGGCGGAAATTTCACATACACGTCTTCTAATAATCACCCTTTACACTTCTACAATTCGAATGTTACGGTTAATCAAATGAATGTAACCGTCAGCGGTGACGGCAACATTGCCGGTCCTCGTATCGAGTACAATTCAACCGTAACGATTAAAAACAGCACATGGCAAAAAACAGGATTGGCAGAGAAAGATTGGAATCCTGCGATTGTTGTTTACGGAACACTGATTCTTGACGACGGTGCGGTTGTCAAAAACAACGGTGCAAACGCAGGCAGTAAAAATCACGGTATCTATACAGAAGGAAAAAAACATGAAAATAACAATGATGCTCCCGATGCCTCGATTATTCCTGTTGTCATTTTGAAAAAAGGTTCGAGTATCGAAGCCTGCAACTATGTTTTCTATGAAAGCACAAAAGCATCGATTACGGTTGAAAGCTTCGATGTGACGCTGACATCAAAGACAATTACCTCCGGTTTGCTTCGCAGGACCAATGCGAGTACGACGGTTACCATGTCCGGACCTACGACCGCCGAGATGAGCAACGAAGCCACTGTCGCAAAGTGGAAAAATCTCTATACCAAAATGGGCGTAGAGTGGGCATCAACCGAAGTCGCTCAAGTCGGCACAACCAAATTTTACACCTTGGCATCTGCCCTGAATTCTGTAACGGACGGATGCACCGTAAAACTGTTGACAAATGTCGAATTGACGGGTACGGTTAGTTGTGTACCGTCCTCAGCCGTCAACTTTACGCTTGACGGTGACGGTCACAGCATCACGGGTGGAGATTTCTCACTCCTCACAATCGGTGCAAATGCCACTTGCACTCTGAAAAATATTACCCTCAGCAACAAAAACGGCGGTAAAACGGGTACGCTGAACATTCTTGGTAACGTAACCCTCGATAACGGCGTTAAAATCACGAATGCCGGTGGAACGGCAAGCGGCAACAGTCAATATGTCGGCATCAGTATGTCGCAAAACGGTTCGAAACTGACAATCAATGAAGGCGTTACAATCGATGTTCAGGGAACGGCTCTGAAATCGGACGGCATTACTTCGGATATTGTTCTCAACGGCGGTACGGTCAAAACGGCATTCAGAGGGTATGTGACCAATGCCGGCACTTCAACACTGACAATCAACAGCGGTAGTTTGACAACAACGAACACCTCGCAAAATCTCATTTTTGTATGGGGATCAACCGGTAAATTCACGTTCAACGGCGGTACAATCGCCACGGGCGGAGGAGATATTTACAACAAGGGAAGCGGAAACGCAACCTTGACCGTCAACGACGGAAAATTTACCGTCGGTAGCGCAACCTATACGGTCGGGAAATTCTACGGTTACAGCCTCTCGCTGAATGACGACATCGGTATGAATTTCTACACAGCAACCGGACTCGGCGTTGCTCCTACCGTAACAATCGACGGCAAGGCCGTGACCGGAACGAAAACGGCAGACAAATTCGGTATCGTTTCGCTTTATAAATTCTCCGTCGGTGTGACCGCAAGCGAAATGACCAAAGAACTGACCGCAAGTCTTACTTACGGCACATCGACCGATACCGTAAAAGCATCCGTCAAAGGCTACGCAACGCAATTGCTCGCAGACAGCACGCAAACAGCCAACGCAAAAGCACTTGTTACCGCAATGCTCCATTACGGTGCGTCTGCACAGACTTTGTTCGGCAAGAATACCGACAGCCTTGCAAACGCAGGACTTGATGCACAGGACACGACAAGCGTCACCGCAAAAGATGCATGGAAAGCAACCGAGAGCGGAAGCCAAGAGGGAATTACCTACTACGGCATGAGCCTGCTTCTCAAAGACAAAACAACTCTGCGTCACTGGTTCAAACTGGACAGTGGAAAAACGGTTGCGGACTTCACTTTCAAACTCGGTGAAGTAACGCTCACGGCGGTCGCTTGGAGTGAAAATGCATCCTACTGCTATGTCGACATCACCGGTATCAAGTCGTCCGAACTTGCAACGGCAAAGACCGTAACGGTCGGCGGACTCACGGTTACCGCAAGTGCCCTCAGTTATGCGAAAGAGGTACTCTCACAGACAGCACCCGATGCAAATCTTCTGTCCGCTATGAAAGCACTCGTCCTTTATGCAAACAGTGCCGTCACATATTTCGCACAATAATCGGAAACGGAGGAATTTGAAATGAAAAAATATGTAAATCCGTATGCGGAACTTTTAATTCTGGAAAAAGAAGATGTTTTAACCGCTTCCACACAGCCCGCTAATAATTCGGACGATGATGAAACTCCGGTTCTTCCGTTCCTGCGTGTCGGAAATGTTTAATGCGTTTAACGCTTAAATGAAGTTTTTAACACCTCCGATTGGAAATCGGTCGGAGGTGACATCCAAAATCTACGAAAGGCAAAGATGATAATGAAAAGAAAAACTTTAATTTCCTGCTTACTGGTCCTTGCCATGCTCTTAACGCTTGCAATTCCCGTGTTCGGAGCAGGAGCAACCTTTGCAGACGATGCAACCGCAATCGCAGGCGGTTATTCCTTTAAGGTCGGCACGTCTTACTACAAGACTTTGGCGGAATGCTATGATGCTGTCGAGGACGGCGGAACAATCACCATGATTGCAAATTACGAAAACACGACCGGATGCGAAAAGGTCGGCTTAAACGCAACCGCATCCAAGACCTACACCATTGAGGGCGGAAACTTCACTTATAAGTCTTCCAAAAATCACCCTCTGCATTTTTATCAATCCAATGTTACGATTAACCAAATGAATGTGGAAATCGCCGGTGACGGCGGTATCGCAGGTCCCCGTATCGAGTACAACTCGACGGTGACGATCAAGAATGCCACGTGGGAAAAGACCGGATCTTCCGCAAATGACTGGAATCCCGCCGTTATCGTTTACGGAACGCTGATTCTCGACGAAGGTGCGGTTATCAAAAACAACGGTGCAAATGCAGGCAGTAAAAACCATGCAATCTGGACCGAAGGCAAAAAGCAGGATGCAAACGGTACGGATGTTTCCGATGCCTCGATTATTCCTGTTGTCATTCTGAAAAAAGGTTCGAGCATCGAAGCCTGCAACTATGTTTTCTATGAAAGCACGAAAGCGGAAATCAAAGTTGAAAGTTACGAAGTCACACTGACGTCGAAAACACATACCACGGGATCTGTCCGCCGTGCAATCGGCGGAACAATCGTTACCATGTCCGGACCGACATTTGACGATTACAGCAACGAAACTGTCAAGAGTGCTTGGAAGAAACTTTACGAGCAACTCGCACAGACATGGGTAGACACCCCGTCGGTTGACGAGGCAACCATTAAGACCTACAAGCCGACCACCGCAAAACCGACCGTTCGTATGAAGGACGACAGTTTCGGTCTGCGTTTCACATCTACCGTTTCGGCGGAAGTCATCGGTTTTGCAAAGAACCTTGTCAGTAAAAACGTGATGACCACTTACAGTTACGGCACTTTGATTGTCAAGCAGTCGGATGTCGCATCACTCACCGAAATCAGCGAATCCGCACTGACCGGTGCAAACATCAAATTTTTGAAAGTTTCCGCAGATAAAGGCTTGACAAACGGAACAAATGACATTTTCAATGCCGCAATGATCAACATCAAAGAGGCAAATTATCAGGTCAAATTCTGTGCAATTGCGTACATTACCTATGTTTACGCAGGCGAGGAGAACAAGACTTTAACTGTTTACTCCGATGTCGGTGAGGCTTGCAGCATCGAAGAAGCAGCACTCACGGCTCTGGCGGATGTCAGTGAAACTGTTGTTTCCGGTTGCAGTAACCCTGTTCACAGTTATTATGTACTGCAGGACGGCAAGTATGTGGAAGTCGATGGCGACAGATATTCGAAATATTCCAAAGCACAGAGAGAAACGCTTCTCTCCTTCGTCAAAGCGTGATGGGAGGGCAATAAAATGAAAAAGAATCTGAAAAAGTTATTTAGCCTGCTTGCAATATTTGCATTGGCGGTTCTGCTCGTGGCTACGGTTTCCTGCTCCGGCGACAAAAAGGAAGAAAAGAAAACCGAGGCAAAAACCGAAGATGTCGGCACTGTAACCGAATCCGAAAACGAAACCACTGCCGAAGAAATTACAACCGCAAAACCCGTCAAGGAACGTGACGTGCCTTATCAGGACAAAGTCGAAGACGATGTCGTCAACGATGAATTTTAAGAATTTTAAGAGGTTACCCGAAATGAAAAGAATTGCCTTAACGCTTTTGGCAGGTCTGCTGGCGGTTTTGATGCTTCTGCCGACACTTGCGTCCTGCGGAAAGAAAAATGTTGTTCCGGACGATACGTCCACCGAAGAATCGGCCGTGACAAAACCGTCCGGCGAATCCGATACATCTTCCGCCGATGAGGAAGAAAAAGTCGTTCTTCCGGATGTCGATTACGACAGAACAATCAAGTTTTTGGTCCGTAATTATGACTACTATTACAACGATATAGAAGTAACCGAAATCGATGCCAAAAGTTCGGCAGTCGACGAGGCAGTCTATAACCGTAACCGTGCGGTTGAGGAACAACTCGGTGTAACCATTCAGGTTGACAAAGGCGGAGACTCCAATGCCGATACAAGTCAGTTGAACGCTATTCTCAACAACTCCTGCGAATATAACGTTATTGCAAATCACGGCAGATCCATGTCGACCTATATGACAAGCGGTTGCCTTGAAAACTGGTATGATCTGGAATGGGTGGACCTTTCCAAATCTTGGTGGTCGCAGGGTGCTATTGCGGACTTTACCGTCAAAGATCACCTTTGGATGATGACCGGAGATCTTTCCTATCAGGGTATCGGTGCAACCGTTGTCATGGTAATGAACAAAAAGGTTTGCAGAGATCAGGAAATGGATTACCCTTACGAAGCCGTTCTTGACGGTACATGGACTTTTGAAACCTTCTACGAAATGGTGAGAAATGCCAACGGATCTTCGGCAACCGGAACGCTCGATCCCAAAAACGGGGATCTGATGGGATATATGACAAGCCAGTGGAGAGGACCGATGACCGTTCTTTATTCTGCAGGTCTTCGTGCCGTCGATAAAGACGATGACGGAAATCTGACGGTTTCGCTTAACAGTGACAAAACGGTTATGCTCTACGACGACTATGCCCGTCTGCTTTCCGAGGAAAACTGCAAAATCTATATGGGTGGTATGCCGGGAGACTTTTATAAGACTTTTGCAAACGGTAACGTTCTCTTTATGGATACCAGACTTTACGATGTCAGTAAACTGATTTCGGAAGGCTTTGCCGATTACGGAATTCTTCCTTGGCCGAAATATGACGGTTCGGAAGATGAGTATTACGCATGGGTTGACGCCGTTGCAAACATTTTCGGCGTCCCGACCGGTCAAAGTGAAGAAGATCTTGAATTTATCAGTGCCGTTCTCGAAGCACTTTCTGCCGAAGGTCAGGAAAGAGTCATCCCCGCATTCTATGAAGACACTGTGCAAGCAAGATATGCACAGGATCCGAGTTCCTATCAGGCACTTGAACTCATTCGTGCAGGCAGAGTTTACGATTTGGCTTCCTATCTTGCAACCGACCTCAAAGAACTGTCTCAGGTAGGTTATGACATCGTCGGAACATCGGATATGAACTACTCGAACTGGTGGAGCAAATACCGTGACACGATTCAGGGTAGAGTCGATACGCTCAATGCAAAATTCACAGCTCTCATCAATGAGAAATGAGAATTTCGTACAATCCGTAATTTTGCGGGAGAGATTGACATCGGTCTCTCCCGAATTTGATAAGAAAGAATACAATCCATGAAAAAAAGATACCTATTCCGAATTTTTCTCGGTTTCCTGACGCTTGCAATGCTCCTACCGCTTGTCGCATCCTGCAAGCAAGATGTTGAAAATGGGACGGAGAGCGATACAAAAGCTGAAAGCAAAAACGAAAGCCAAACGGTTGAAGAAATTCGTGACTTTTTCGGTGCAAATGCAAAAGATTTTGTCGTCATTTATTCGACATCGGCTAAAAAGTCGGTGCAGGAAACAGCCAAGAATCTGGCAACCATCGTCAACGGGAACTTCGGTCTTTCCCTGCGTTGCAGAACCGATACGGCGGTGACAGCATCAAAAAGCCCGTATGAAATTTTGGTCGGTGACACAAATCGCTCTGAAAGCAAAAAACTGTCGGCGGAACTCACCGAAACCGGTTACGGCATTCGTATCGTCGGAACAAAACTCGCAATTTGCGGAACGGATGCCAATATGACTGTTCGGGCGGTGGAAAATTTTCTCGAAAAATATGTTATCGGCAAAAGCGGAACACTGAAACTGCCTGAAAATTATTCTGTGCTGTGGAAATTTTCCGAGCAAAGCCCATCCGCTTTTACGCTGGCACAGAACTATAAAATCATTTACCCCGAGTCAAACAACAAAAATGAAAAAGTGTTGGCAGGGGAACTTGCCGAAGCACTGGACGCCATGACCGGTTCCAAACCTTTGACCGTATCGGATTATACCACAACGGCAAAAGGACAACGCAACGTGACCAATACCGATGCAGAAATTCTAATCGGAGCAACCAACCGTTCCGTGTCCGAGGAAAACGAGGGCGGTTTGAGCAATTATTATGATTACAGACTTTGGGTAACCGACAAAAAAGTGGTTATATCGGGTAGCAGTGCCGGAGCATTACGCCGTGCCATCGACAAATTTGTCGAAATGCTCTGGAACGGTGAGATCAATCTGACAAAAGACACTACGGAGGACGGATTGTTCTATTCCGCCGAAAATTATTCCGCAGTTCCGGACGTAACGGCCTTTGTGCCGTCTTGGAGCGGAAAAACCGCAGTGGCATCTTGGCAGACGAATCTTGATGAGAAGATTTTTGCCGTGACAACCGTTGATGCACGGAATATGAGTGCCGTTCGATACGGTGATACCAAGAATTATACATCCTGCTCTTATGAAGCATTTGCCTCAGCAATTCTTTGCGGAACAGATCTGATTTCGGTTGATGTGTACGAATCGAAAGACGGTATTCTGGTTGTCGCACCTGCGGCTACTTTGGAGGATAACACAAATGCTTCCGAGCAGTGTGCAAAAATCGGTGCATCGTCCACATTAAAAATCAGCGACTGGACGTGGGAACAAATTGCAAGCGTCAGACTGAAAAATTCCGAGTTCGGTCGTCTTCTGACACTCAACGAAGTGGTGGAACTCTGCCGTGACAGATGCATGATTTATCCGACGATGTATGTCGACTCGGATTGGTCGGATTTACTGCTTTACGATGTATTTTCAAGCCTTTCCGCAGTCAAGTCCTACTATGTACCCGATCCGCACAATGTGACACTTGAAGAACCGAAAGTGATGACGGTTCTGAAAGACTGGTACAAGAGGGGAAGAACAAACGAATCGGTCAGCAGTGCTTACCAATACTGGCAGACTTGTATCGCAAAAACGCCGAATCACTGGTCAAGACTTCTATGGACGGTTTCGGGTAAAGAGGGTAACGGTTTGTGGCAGTCGATGCGGGATGAATGGAAAACATTCCTTTATACCGCCGATACCGTAACCTATTCCGCATATATCGCAAAGCAATCGCCTGCAACCGAGATTGAAGACGTGACGGCAGATGCAACTTATACCATATCCAAGAGCGATTTGGGATTGCGTGTGATGATTCTTTCAGATACGCACTATTACACGACATCGAATATCAAGTCCGACAATCTCGGTATGACGAAAGAGCAGAAGAAAAATCTGCTTGTCGCACAGATCAAAAAGGAAATTGCCGATAGAGGTTTGGATGCAATTCTGGTTTTGGGCGACCTTGCGACCGACAACTGGACGGTGGGACTTGCCGATTCTGTCGGATCATCCGATATGTACACGAAAAACACTTATTACGCAAAGACCTTTTACGATGATTGTCTCAAACAGTTTGAAAGCGAAGTCGGTATTTATGTTCTGGCAGGAAACCATGACAGTTTCTTAAATGACAAGTGGCGTGAAATGTTCGGTACGGATCGTCAATTCTCCTTCAAAATCGGCAATACGGCATTCATTATGCTCGATACATTCGCCGATACCGGAAGCAATTCTAAAAACAACGGTTCAAGTTATGTAGGAATCGATAAAACATGGTTGGCGGGAGAAATGGCAAAATATACAAACTGCAAAGTCGTTGTTTGTTCGCACTATTTTTCAAGCGTAGCGGAACTTAAAGAACTTTCCGACCAATATACGAACATCATCGGCTTCTATCACGGACATACGCATCTTTATGAAGCGGTCGATGTCGGAAACGGAACGGTTTGTATCAATGACGGCGGATTTTCTTACACGGCATTTGCAGACGAGAGCGGAACAAGTTGGAACTTCGAATTTTTCGATCCCCGTTCCGCATGGGGCTATTGCATTTTGGAATCCGATACAAGCAGTTCAAAATATGTGACCTACCGCACGTCCTTGGCAGTGACCTATCGGGCGGATAATATCACTTATACGATTGCAAACGAACGCAAATCGGCAGATATTGCATTGAATTGAGGATTGATAGCTATGAAACACAGAATTTTGTTGGTTTCGGATATGCACTATACGGTGGAAGAAACACCGGAAGAATTTCGTCTGAAATATCCGCAGTCGAATGCCAAAATCTCGCTGGCGGCAGGACCGCTTTTCGGCAGAACGCAAAAAGAAAAAATCGACCTCATATCCGAGGCGGTCGATACCGAAAACAAACGGGGAAAACTCGATGCCGTTCTGGTTTTAGGAGACCTTTCGATAGATGATGCGAATTACCGCAACCTGCCGGAAAACTACTGCAAAAAGTTTCTTGACACCTGCATGAAAAAATTCCCGTGCCCGTCATGGGCAATCCCTGGAAACCATGACAGTTACGCCGAGGCGGACTGGCGTGCGGTTTTCGGCTACGGCAGACAGTATTCGCTGAAAATCGGCGACAAAGCATTTATTATGCTCGATACCTTCCGTGCCTGCCCTGCAAAGGATGCATCGGGTGCGGGATATACACCGGTCGATACGGACTTTTTGAAAGCCGAACTTGCAAAATACCCGACCGAGAAAATTTTTCTCTGCACGCACTATATCTGGTCTGAAAAAGAGAAAGAAAATGCGGAATTTTGCAAAATATTGCATGGAAATGAAAGAATTACGGCAATTTTCCAAGGACATACGCACAAAAACGCCGTCCTCTCTTTTGAAGGGAAACCGCTTGTCGATATCGGCGGATACGGTTACAGCGGGCAGGTTGTAAACGGCAAATATACTTTCGGTATTTTCTCGCCGGCATGGGCATACGGTTACGAAATTCTCGAATGGGACGAAGACGAAACATATATGTACCACATCAAACCGGCATTGCATTATGAGGCAGACAACGGTTCGTTTGACGTTCCCTATACCGTTTCGGGAGAATTGAAGATCTAAAACGAAAGCCCAAATCGATATGCACCTCAAAGCAGAAACCTTTGGGGTGTATATTCTTAAGACAAGCGAATATGCAGGGATAACCTTGACATTTCGCCGAAAAAGTGATACAATATTTATGCGTTATATCAATCATGTTTACGCAACCGCAGAAAGCAGGAGAACAGATATGTTGAAAACCGAAATTGAAAAAATCAATGTGGGTGAGGGGACGGAACTGTCCTATATGAATGTTTCCGTCGGAGATGCCACGGCGACCTATGTCACGGTAAAAATGAAGGACGGCAACGGTAAAATCATTTTAACGCCCGTTCAACCGAAGTGCGATTCCTATATGGCAATCGAAAACCATTCGCCGTACTGGTGCCGTCCGGCATTCGGTAAAAATCTTGCGGACCTTCCGCAGAAAGTGCAGGCACTCTTCCTCAAAAACGGCGAAACCTACCACTGCATTCTGCCGGTCTGTGCCGATACTTGGAAGACCGTTATCCGTGGGAGCGAGAGCGGAATGCAGTTCTGTCTGTATACCCAATGCAAAACCGTGACCGACTGCAACCGACAACTCGCATGGGTGGAAATGTCCGGCGAAAATCCGCTCGAACTGGCTGAAAAATGTGCCGAAACCGTTGCAACTCTGCTCGGAAACGGATTCAAAATGCGTCGGGAGCGGAACTATCCTCCGGTCCTCGATTATCTCGGTTGGTGTTCGTGGGACGCATTCCAAATCCGAGTGAGCGAAAAAGGACTGCTCGAAAAAGCCAAAGAATTCAAAGATAAGCAAGTGCCGGTCCGCTTTGCGATTATCGACGATATGTGGGCAGACGTTCCGCATCTCGCAAAAGTACCGGAGGACATTTCGTTTTCTGCTATGGTCGGCGAAATGCACGGAAGCAAAATGCGGTCTTTCGAGGGCGATTCCGTCCGCTTCCCGAACGGAATGAAAACGGCGGTGGAACATCTCAAACAATCCGGTATTGACCGTGTCGGCATCTGGTTCCCGACAACGGGGTACTGGTTCGGCATGGAAAAGGGCGGTGCAATTTATAACGAATTGCAGGACGATCTCATGACCGAGCGTGAAGGGCGTAATATCGTAAAACCCGAAATTTCCCACACCACGCACTATTTCGGAAATCTCTGCCGGAAGGCGAAAAGTTGGGGAGCGGATTTCGTCAAGATTGACAATCAGGGGTGCCAGCAGTATTACGAGGGCGTTGACGCAATCGGCAGAACCGCAAAAGCCGTGCAGACGGGTATTGAATGTGCGGTGGAAGAATCCTTTGACGGTGCAATCATCAACTGCATGGGAATGCCGTCCGAATGTATGTATAACCGACCGGATTCGGCGGTCAGCCGTTGCTCGGACGATTTTATGCCCGAAAACCGTGAATGGTTTACGAAAAACATTCTGCAATGTGCCTACAACGGACTTTTGCAGGGCAGATTTTATGTCAATGACTGGGATATGTGGTGGACGGATGACGGGCAGGCAAAGAAAAACAGCCTCTGCCGTGCAATCAGCGGAGGACCTGTCTATGTCAGTGACAAACTCGGCAGAACAAATCCCGAAATCTTGAAACCCGTCTGTCTCTCGGACGGAAAACTCATAAGGCCGGACGAAAGTGCCACGCCGACCGCCGACTGCATCACGGTCGATCCGAGAACAAGCGAAAAAATTTTCAAGGTCCGCAACAAAATCGGGGATAGGGGAATCTGTGCCGTTTTCAATCTTGATAAAGACGAAAAAAGCGTCACGGGGACGGTTTCCGCCGAGGACGTCGGTATGCAAAGTAAACGTATTGTTCTTTACGATTGGTTCGAGGGGAAAGCGAAACTTTTGGAATGCGGTGAGAAAATCGACCTGACTTTGCAAAATGCGGAGGAATATAAACTTTATTGGATGATCCCGTATGTCAGCGGGGGCGTAACGGTTGTCGGAAAGCCCGATCTCTATACCGGTTGCGGTGCAATTGTATTAAAGGAGGACGGAATGATTGAAATTCCGGACGGCGGAGAAGTTTTACTGGCATCCAAATCGGCGGTTCGCCTCTCAGTCGACGGAAAGATTTACGAGGGCGAGCAGAACGGCATTCTGTGGAAATTCACCCTGCCGAGCAAAGCCGTAACGGCGAAAATATTGTAAATAGTAATTTGCAAAAAAAACTTGCCCACCGCCGAATTTTCGGTAATTAAGAAAATCCGAGAGGTCGAATAGGGAATTTTGCACCGCACGGTTTGTGACACTTGCACCAATTGTGCGGTGCATTTTTATGCAATAAGTAGAATTTTCAAAATAAGGTTGACAAAAGCGAATTTTGTGGTATACTATAAAAATAGTAGCATTTCGGCAAAACGACATATAAAAAACGGGAAAGTGCCGATATAAGCGAAAATAAGACAAAAAAGTACAAAACACGGATCGAAAATAATTGGCGGTTGAAAGAGCAAGAGAATAGTAGAGCGAAAGAGCCTAAGAGCGAAAAAAGGCATAAATAAGCTGAAATAAAGGCAAAAATAGCGTTAAAGTTGTCAAATCAAGACAATTACAGAGTTTGAGCATTGAAAGAAGGCTCATTTTTTATATCCAAAATCAGATGCTTGCAACCGCCTGATTAGTAAATGCAACCGTCTCGGCTCTCTTTGCAACCGCCTTGACATTATATGCAACCGTCAAAAAAGCCATCAACTTTTCTACTGTAATTGGTAGTCAGGCTGGTGGCTTATTTTTTTATTCTACAAACAATTCCGGAAAGTTCAGATAAACATCTTCGGCTTCAAGCTTTGCTTGCTCTCGTTGGGAGTGGAGTAAGGCTTTTTTGATTTTATATTCATCGCCGACTTGAACGACATAGTTTCTTCGTTGCTGTTTGATGAAGTCGGAAATCTCTCTTGAAAATCCGCTTCGTTGCAAAAGAATGTTGAGTTTGTTGGTAGAGCCGTATTCGACATACTCGTACCAATCGTGCTTTGGACTTTTGCCGTCATGTTGTCGTTTGTATTCGGCAGAGAAACTGTTAAAGTAGTTTGCAATCTTGAAAAGGACGATATTCTCTATGATACCAAGCACTCTGGTAATAACGGCGTTCCGATGTTCAACCGAGTCGTTGTATATGGTTTTTACATTGTTGATAAAGAACGAAATCGGGATTGCTGTTATGGTGTTCGATGCATTTCTTGCTCTACAATATTTTGATTTACTTTCGAACGAAAGCTTTCGATTCGGTTTTGTGCGAATCGACTGCTATTAACGTATATTAACATTTCGCTTTTGTTAAAATGACAGAAATTGAAAAAAATGAGGCCATTATCTTGCAATCGTGCCAAAATTGTGCTATACTATTACTGTGCTTATGAGAATTCAGCTTGATTTGTTCTTCGTAGACAATTCTACGTAAGGCGATAAAAATTATTATAATGTTGTTGCGGTTTTATTTTGATTCGCGATAAATCGAAAGAAGAAAAAATAAAAAGAAAAAGAGTTAACTCATTCATCCCTGTATTCCTTGCACTGCTAATGCTTCTTTTATCCGCCTGCAATGGAAAGAAACCACCTGAGGAAACGCCTGCAACCTCGGAAGAACTCACGGATCAAACTGACCCGATGGAACTTGTTCCGAAGGAAGACTATAATATTGTCGGTCACGCAGTCAGTATGTGATTATGGGCGAAGGATATTTCCGCTATCTGGATGCTGATTTCAATCCGGTTGAAGAACACGCGGTCCGTCAGACATCGTATACCTCTCAGGAAATCCATTGTGACGATCGGTATATCTACCGTGTCGAATCCTCGTCCGATACGGTCAAAGGGAATGTGATTGAGGTATATGACTGGGATGGAAATTACATTATGATGATGGACATCCCTGATATCTCACTCGAAACAGAAACACTTGCACATCTTGGAAGTGATCTTTATGTGATTTGCTATGTGGGAAAAAAGAGCAGAGGACGTGTCTATCAGTTGACTCCGGATTTCGGTTGAATCGCATGTTCAGAAAACAACTAAAAAAGGCGTAATGTGAGCGGAATCTGCATTGCAGGATAAACTAAAAAGGATGAAATAAGCTGTTCTGCAACTTATTTCATCCTACTTAAAGTGAAGGATCAGTTCGCTTCATAAACGCAGATTCCTTTCTTTCTCAGCAACTCGATTTCTTTTGCTTTATCTTCTGCGTGGCTCGTCACCAGAATGTTGACTTCCGAAACATCTGCAACATTTGTAAAAGTTGTTTTGCCGATTTTGGAGGGGTCAGCCGCAACAATCACTGTGTCGGAGAGTTCCATCATCTTCTGAATTGTGAGTACTTCATTGGTATAATACAGAGAAAATCCGGATACAGAGCTGACGCCGTCAAGCGAAAGAATGCATTTGTTTGCATGGTAATTGTTCAGTTGCCGGATGGTGTCATTCCCGTATGTAAATTGGTAGCGGGAGTCAATCTGCCCGCCGAGAAGCGTGACATTGAAAGTAGAATACTGGTTAATTTCATTTGCGTTCTGAATGGAGTTTGTTACAATGCTGATATTCTTTTTCTGACGCAATGCACGCAGAACATAGGTCAGTGTCGTTCCGGCGTTCATCATAACGGTATCATTGTCATTCACCAACTCCGCAACCTTTTCTGCAAGTGCTTTTTTTAAATTAATGTTAACATTATAGCGTTCGTTTGAATTCACATTTCTGTAGAGAGAGCTTTGTTCAACGGCACCGCCATGAACGCGATTCAAACGACCGAGAGATTCCAGCAGCATCAGATCATTTCGGATGCTGACCTCGGAAATTCCAAAACGACGGCTCAAATCAAAAACGCGGACTTTTCCGGTGTTTTGCAGTTCCTTAATGATTTCTTCCCGTCGTTGCTCTGCGGTAAATTTTTTCATTTATGGTTATCCTTTCTCCGCACAGCTTCTGTGCAAGCAAATGTGTTGAAAAAACGTACGCAAGGAAATGCTTATGCATTTGTTGCGGTATATATCATATATATATATTATATCATAAAGAAGCTCTGAATGCAATAGTTTTTGCTGAACTTTTACCCTTTCCATTTGCTGAATTGAAACATTTTGGAAAGAAAATCGCAGGAATAAAACAGAAAGTGTCCTGCAATATAAAATGAGACGGTATATGAAATGAACGGAGAAATATCGGAATGTCAAAAATCGGATTTGTCGGTTTCGGTGGGGTCAATACCCCAACAGAGGTGATTGTCCGCAAGTGTAAGGCAGCAGAGGAAGCACTTCGCGCAGAAGGACTGGACTTGGTATCAGTTTATCCCGTGGCAGATGACAGTGAGGAACTGCAGGTGAGCGATGCAGTTGCAAGGCTCGGTCGGGAGACTTTCGACGCATTGGTTATTTGTGTGGCAGGATGGATTCCTACCCATGCGGTTGTAAAGGTCACGGAGCATTCCCCTCTGTGGCGGAAGTTGCCGACCGGTTGATCATTCGGAAGAAAACGTATCAGCCGTCCGGAGCTGACTATGAAAAAGGTTACGCTGCCTTCCGTGCGTTGGATAAGAAAATGAATTGAGATATCCGAAAGGAATTAGTTATGTATCAGAAATACAAGATCCGTGCACCTTTTTTTGAAATTGGATTTAAGGGCTTCATGTGGGGAGAGCGAATGCTGAAGCTTGCCAAAAAAGTGGATGAAATTGCATATAAATACGACTTGGATGTAATCCTCACACCGCAGTATGTGGATATTCGTATGTTGGCTGAGAACACCAAATATGTTCATGTTTATGCCCAGCATATGGATGCACTTCGACCGGGACGAGGGCTTGGATCGGTTCTTCCGGAAGCAGTCAAGGAGGCGGGAGCGGTTGGCGTGATGCTTAATCATGCCGAGAAAAAGCTGACACCGGAGCAGATCAAAGCAACCATTGCCCGTGCAGACGAGGTGGGGCTTGCCACGATTGTTTGTGCGGACAGCGTAAAGGAAATTGAAGAGGTTGCAAAGCTTTCGCCGAATCTGATTGTTGCGGAGCCAACCGAGTTGATAGGGACCGGCGTTGCAAGTGACATGGATTACGTGAAAAATACCATTGAAGCGGTACGGAGAATCAACCCAAGGATTATGGTGCTGCAGGGCGCAGGAATTTCCGGATCCGCAGATGTGGCGAATGTTATCCGTGCCGGAGCACAGGCGACTGGATGTACCAGTGGTGTGGTGAAGGCGGCAGATCCGGCTGCGGCAGCCGAGGAAATGCTTTGGACCTTGCGAAAAACTTGGGATGAGGTACACGGAAAATGAACCATGAAGCGATCAAAACCGCTATGGATGCTTTTGAAATTGAAAGTGCTTCTATTCTGAAAACGGCGGAGACGATTGATCCGACAGCTCTTGCAAACGCAGCGGAGATTCTTTCCCGTGCTCCGCGTATTGCAGTAACGGGATGCGGACACTCCGGCATTGCGGCACAGCATTTTGCACATCTTATGTGTTGTGCAGAGCACCCCGCTAAGTTTCTTTCTCCATCTGAAGCGGTACATGGGGGACTCGGTTTTCTGAAGGCTGGAGATGTTCTTGTTTGGACATCGAGAGGCGGCAAAACCGACGAATTACTTCCAATAGTTGGTTTTGCCAAGGAGCGGAAGCTGACAGTCATCGGTGTCACCGAGAATCTCCGGTCCCCTTTGGCGGAACAGTCTGATATCCTGCTTGCGGTCAGTGTCACCCGTGAATGTGACCCCGATAATTGTCAGGGAACCACGAGCTTTTCTGTTACCAATGCAGTATTTGATGCGTTGCAAACTGCCGTGATCGTTCTTACAGGATTCGGCAAAGATGCGTTCGCGACAATCCATCCGAACGGAGCTGTCGGTAAACGGTTGAACTGCGAGCCGAAGCCTGCCGACACTTCATCCTGCAACGTGCAGAACACGGATACAAATTAATGATGATCCAGAAAAATCTAAAAAATATAAACCAAATAGGAGAATAGTAAAAATGGATTTCAAAGTATTTCAAAAAGAGCTGGAACTGCAATCGAGAGGATGGATTCCAACCTTTCACGATGTTTCGAAAGAGGTTCGTGAAATCGTCAGGGCATCCGGTGTAAAAAACGGTACTGTTTGCGTTGCATCGCACCATACAACCTGTTCGGTTATGGTGCAGGAATGCTCTCATGATATCGACAGCTTTGACCTTGAATATCTGCAGCACGATCTGCTCGACATTATGCGGAAGCTGGTGCCGGATTTCAAGGAAGAGCATCAGTATCGTCATCCGGGGCCCATCCACGCTCAGTTCGGCAGATATGTCGACGAGCCGGGTGACTTTACCAGTATGAACACCGACGGGCATCTGCGTTCCGTTTTCTTTGGCAGAAGTGAGACACTCACCATTAAGGACGGTGAACTGGATGGAGGCGAGTTCGCACATATCTATTTTATCGACTGGGATCAGGTCCGTGCACGCCACCGCCAACTGAATGTCACAGTGATGGGCACTTCCGGTGATCTTGAAGAAGATCGTAAATGGAACAACGGAGAAGTCATTAACACGCTCCATAAATTCACAGACGAAGAGAAAGCCTATGATCTGCACTATGACCTTCAATTAAAGCGGTAAAAGAGGAAACACCATGAAACTGATTCTTGATACGGCGAATCTCGATGATATTCGATATTTTGCCGCATACTATCCGATTTCCGGCGTAACAACCAACCCGACCATTCTGTCACGCGAAGGCGGGGATATTGTCAAACATTTGCATGAGGTGAGGCACATCATCGGAGATGAAAAAGAACTCCATATTCAGGTCACAGAGATGGAATATGAAGCTATGCTTCGGGAAGCCGAAGCCATTATCAGAACCTTTGGGAAAAATACCTTTGTCAAAATTCCTGCAACCGATGTGGGACTCAGGGCGACCGGAACGCTCGCAGGTGAGGGATATGGAGTGACTGTGACAGCAGTCCTGAGTGCAGGGCAGGCATTGCTTGCCGCCAACGCAGGGGCAAAGTATGTTGCACCCTATGTGAGCCGCTTGGAAAATATCGGCGAAAACGGCATAAGGACTGTTGCTGAGATCCAGCAGATCTTCAATGCGTCCGGATATGAAACCCAGATTCTTGCGGCAAGCTTCAAGACCGCACGCGAGGTGCTGGAGGTTGCATTGACCGGTGCGGGAGCTGCAACGGTCTCCCCGGAGGTTATGAGAAAGCTGCTTGCTCACAGCACAACCGATACTTCAATTCAGGGCTTTGAAGCAGATTGGAAAAAGGCTTTCGGAAACCATACATTGGGAAGTATGCTTTAAAACAGCCTCCTGTAGTCCGCAAATTGCACGCTCGCCGGTGCTTTATTTGTCATCTCTTGCAAAAGATTTTGTCGGGAGTCTCGTCGCATTCTATGTGAGTGCTGAAGCCGGAGAAAACCGCGACTGCGGAGACGTCCCACAACGGGGAAAGACCGATCTGCATGTCGGCTGCGTCAGTAAAAATCTGATCCGCTTGGAGGCAAACGGCACTCTTCTCTCCGGTACGCGAACGGCATTCTGTGGAAATTCACCCTGCCGAGCAAAGCCGTAACGGCGAAAATATTGTAAATAGTAATTTGCAAAAAAAACTTGCCCACCGCCGAATTTTCGGTAATTAAGAAAATCCGAGAGGTCGAATAGGGAATTTTGCACCGCACGGTTTGTGACACTTGCACCAATTGTGCGGTGCATTTTTATGCAATAAGTAGAATTTTCAAAATAAGGTTGACAAAAGCGAATTTTGTGGTATACTATAAAAATAGTAGCATTTCGGCAAAACGACATATAAAAAACGGGAAAGTGCCGATATAAGCGAAAATAAGACAAAAAAGTACAAAACACGGATCGAAAATAATTGGCGGTTGAAAGAGCAAGAGAATAGTAGAGCGAAAGAGCCTAAGAGCGAAAGAGCAACCGTAACGCCGACGAGGGGAGAACTATGACAAAGCAGGTAAAATCGAAACAGCGGGTAGCCGAGCACGGCGAGGGTTAGACTTAACAGAACACATTGAAGAAGTAGAATCTAAAATCAGTTATTATTTTCAAAGCGAAGACTTGCATCTTCAAGCATTTACAAGGCGTTCTTATTTTGTTTAGCACTCCCATTGTGCAAAATACTATCTCGACAAATTCAAAAATATCGGAATGGAATCGCTTGCCCGCAGTGCGTACGCAAGCGGTTTTACACCATATCAAAAAAGTTGCATTGATCAGTTGGCAGAATTGATTGATGCGGTCAGGAGCGTGAAATTATGAGAAAAAGAAACATCGGAACACATCCGGCAATCGGTATCAGACCGATTATTGACGCAAGAAGAGGCACTTTGGGTGTCCGCCAGTCGCTCGAAGAACAAACCATGAACATGGCAAAAAGTGCCGCAAAACTCTTTACGGAAAACATCAGATACACCGACGGAACGCCGGTCCGTGTCGTCATTGCCGATACCTCGATCGGACGTGTCGGTGAGGCTGCGGAATGTGCCGAAAAATTCCGCCGTGAACAGGTTGCCGTTACACTGTCGGTCACGCCCTGCTGGTGCTACGGCTCAGAAACTATGGATACCGATCCGCACACGGTCAAAGCCATTTGGGGATTCAACGGAACGGAACGTCCGGGGGCTGTGTATCTTGCCGCCGTCCTTGCCGCCCACGCTCAGAAGGGCTTGCCGGCATTCGGCATTTACGGGCATGACGTGCAGAACGCAGACGAAAGGGAAATTCCCGCAGACGTCAAGGAAAAACTCCTCCGGTTCGCCCGCTCGGCAATTGCGGCGGTCACGATGGAGGGCAAGTCCTACCTGCAAATCGGCTCGATGTCTATGGGCATTGCAGGCTCGCAGATAACGGCGGACTTCTTTGAAGATTATCTCGGAATGCGTGTGGAATCGGTCGACGAGGTCGAACTGTTACGCCGTATGGAAAAGGGCATTTACGATCACGAAGAATATGAAACCGCAATCGCATGGGTAAAGAAGAATTGCCCCGAAGGATTCGATAAGAACCCCGAATTCATTCGCAAAACGCCCGAACAGAAAGAAAAAGATTGGGAATTCACCGTCAAGAGTGCTTTGATCATTCAGGACCTCATGTCAGGCAACGACAGACTGCCGGAGGGCAACGAGGAAGAAACTGTCGGACACAACGCCATAGCAGGCGGATTTCAAGGGCAAAGACAGTGGACGGACTTTCTGCCGAACACCGATTTTGCGGAGGCAATCTGCAACACCTCTTTCGACTGGAACGGTGCGAGAGAACCGTTCGTGTTTGCGACCGAAAACGATACGCTCAACGGGGCTTCCATGCTCCTTATGAAACAACTCACCAACCGTGCTCAACTCTTTGCCGATGTCAGAACCTACTGGTCGGGCGATGCCGTCAAGCAGGCAACGGACTATGAAATCGAAGGACACGCCAAAGATGCGGACGGTTTCATTCACCTCATCAATTCGGGATCGGCGGCACTGGACTTTTCCGGAAAATCTCTTGACGAAAAGGGAAATCCGACAATTAAAGCATGGTACGACACGACCGAGGCAGATCGCCGTGCAATGCTCTCTGCGACCGACTGGTGTCCGGCGGACAACGGCTATTTCCGTGGGGGCGGATTCTCCTCCCGCTACGTCACCGACGCAGAAATGCCCTGCACCATGCTCCGCCTGAACTGGGTAAAGGGACTGGGACCGGTCGCACAACTGGTTGAGGGGTGGACGGTCGCACTGCCGAAGGACGTCAACGACATTCTCTGGAAACGCACCGACTACACATGGCCCAGCACTTGGTTCGCACCCCGTTGCGACGGCAAAGAGGGGAGTCCTTTCAAAACTGCTTATGACGTGATGAACCACTGGGGAGCTAACCACGGAGCGATCTGCTACGGGCATATCGGTGCCGACCTGCTCACGCTCTGCTCGATTCTGCGGATTCCGGTCTGTATGCACAACGTACCGGCAAGCGACATCTTCCGCCCTGCGTGTTGGAATGCATTCGGCAGTGATGCGGAGGGAGCGGACTACCGTGCGTGTGCAACCTACGGGGCAAGATTCCGCAAATATTGATTGCTATGGAAAAAAATAAGTAATCGGTCCGGATTTCGGCACGCTGTCCGGCAGATGCGTTCCGGTCGATGCCGAAGAACGGTTATCGATCAAACGGTTTCTTTAAGGTTCCCGACAGCCGTATAGACGGCATTGTCGGCACAAAACTCTCGGAGAATGTACTGGTGTCGGCAAAATTGCAGATTGCTTAAACGAAAAGTGAGAGGAACTGTTGGGGCTTCATTCGTCAATATAGCCAAAAAACGCATGAAAGAATTGTTTATTTTGCCGATTGCAAAAGCCCCGAAAAAGTGGTATAATATATATGGGATAAGCGAAATATGCGATTTATGCGTATACTCGCTAAAGGTCATCTCTAAAATATTATAGCCTTGCCTTCTCGAATAGCGTTGAATTTCGGGGGGGGGTAATACTTTTATTATCATCTGAAAGATCAGGGTAGAGCCGTTCTGCCCCGATCTTTTTTGCTTTATGAAGGGAGTTTCTTATGGCGAACATTTCCGTCCAATTTACATGGCGATATATTCATCTTCCGAATTCCGTCGAGAAAGAGCATAAGCACGAAGCCACCGAGGTGGTCTATTATATTCGCGGAGAGGGAATTTCAACGGTCGGCGGAATAAACTACCGGTATGAACCCGGGACGGTTTGCTATATTCCGCAAGGCGTCCTGCATTCCGAGTATCATAAAACCGAAACCGAGGTACTGTTTTTTGCCTTTCATACTGCGGAGGATCTGTTTGTAACGCTTCACGGAAATCTGTTTCACGATGAGGACAATGCTTTTCTTGATTTATGTACCCGCATCGAAGCGGAAAATCTGAACAAGACACTCTACTCCCGTCACATGATTGAATTCTTAATCGAAGAACTTCTGATCCTTTTGGCAAGGAGCGAAATGGTGGAAACCGAAAAAGAAGTCGACTTGCCGAAAATTATCGAGGAAGCCTGCGGATACATACATTTGCACGCCCACATGAATCTGTCCGTCAAGGACATTGCGGAGCATTACAATTACAGTTACGATCATTTTCGCCATATATTCAAGACCTATTGCGGAACGGGGCTGAAAGAGTATATTCAGAACGAGCGAAAAAATAAAATTGTGGAGTGTTTGCTGTATTCGGACAGAAGCATCAATGAAATCGCAAATGTTTGCAATTTCGGCGATGTGCAGACTTTATCGAAATTTTTTAAGCATATGACGGGACTCAGTCCGATGGAATATCGCAAAAAATACAAACCGACCGAAAACAAACTTCAGGTGACCTATACGGAAAAATGAATTTTCGTTTTTTTGACAAATTTGTTTTGCATTATCGGATTTAAGAAGCGTTATATTATTAAAATGTAATAAAAAGAATACGAACTATGATTCGTTATTTTGCACAAAAACGACCACTGATTTTTGTGCAAGGTAACCAAAAGCCGAAAACGACAGAAAAAAGATTGCAAAGTTTTGCCTTTTTAGTTGTCAAAATCGGCTTTTTTCATTGTCGAAATCGTCCGTCCCTTTGCAAACCTCTTGCATTTGAAGTGAAATTGTGCGATAATTAGGTGACGATAAAAATGGAAAAGTGTAGGGAATTTGTAAATCTCTGCTTTTTTGCACCCTACGGAGGACTTATGAAACTACTGATTGATACAGACATCGGCGACGATATAGACGACGCACTGGCACTGGGCTATGCATTGGAAAAGGGAGCGGAAATCGTAGGCATTACGACCGTTTACAGAGAAGCTCCGAAACGTGCGGCGATTGTCCGGAAAGTGTTACACTATAAAGGAATTGACAATATTCCGGTCAGATCCGGTTACAGCCAACCGATTTCAAAGGAAGCGGTCATCTTCGGAAAGATGAACTACCGTGCACCGGATTTTGAAACTTCGGAGGACAATCCGGAGGAGGCGGTCGACCTGATAGCCGATTGCGTCAGGCGATACGGAAATGACCTGCATATTCTCACTATGGGGGCACAGACCAATATCGCTCATGCCTGCCGGAAGTATCCCGAACTTATGAAGCAGGTCGGCTCGGTTTCCGTAATGGGCGGATGCTTTACCTATCAGCACAACGAATGGAACATCGCAGGAGATCCTACGGCGGCACGCATCGTTGCGGAAAGCGGATTACCGCTCTTCTATGTTCCTTGGAATGTCACCAAAGATCTGGCACTCGGTGTTGAAAATTATCATCGCATTCTGGAATATCACGACGAATCCATGAGCGGATTTGTGGCAGATCTTGTCAGACAGTGGAGAAACAGAAATCCCAATTGGACCTGCCCCTTGTTGCACGATCCCGCAATGCTGGTTTGCGTACTTGACCGAACGATATGCAAATCAAAGGAAACAACATTTTGCGTACTCGATTCCGGACCTGCTGCGGGAATGACCATCGGAACCGGTATGCTGAACCGATTTGCCCTGATTTCACTGCCGTCCTGTCCGGTGACGGTTGTCGAATCGGTTGATCTGGAAAGACTCGTATCGGACTTTATGCAGACTTTATTTGACTGACATCGGATATGACGAAAGCAAAATATACAAGGAGACAAAAACCATGAAAAAAACAATCAGACTGATCCTCGCCTGCGTACTGCTTTTTGCAATGTGCGTCTGCTCTTTGAGTTCCTGCTCCAAAAGCGGTATTTTCAGCAGTGCGACAAACATTTCCTTCTGGGTTTACGGCGACAAGGAAGAAT
>CAVGAA010000016.1:0-35374 GCA_963627065.1 bacterium
TCTGTCCCAATCCCTGCTTGAAGGGTACATCCGAAGACTCGAATGTGCCGATGGATGACGGAACCTTTCCCGTCATCCATCACGAAACTCCTTGCTCGTAGCCACTGCTACGCCCTGCGTCGCTTCGTTCGGCTGGCAGAAAATCTTCTCGTCCCTCGTCGCACTCTCTGCCTCCGGATATACCCTTGCTTTCTTGAAAGAAAATTTTAAGAATTCAAAGAACTTTCGCATTATGGGCATCTGATATTGTCTTTTATCGGGTGTCCCTTTTTGTATGCAATAACAGACTTGGAGCAGAGCGGACTCTCTTTACGCAGGATACCCCTGATGCGATATTTTCGGATTTTTAACTCCTTGCAGGAAACCTCTAACCAAAATCTGAGCAAAGCCCCAAAACCTTACCCCTCCCCGCTAACCGCTGATTGCTTTCATCCTACCGCTAACCGCTGACTGCTAATTGCTAATTGCTAACTGCTAATTGCTAATTTACGGCTGTGCAACCATTTTCGTATATCAAAAAAGAGCGTACTCTGTGAAAAGTACGCACAAATAATTACTTGCTTCAAGTTTTTTGGGGGTGCAGGGGGCTATTTTACAAAAATGCCCCCTGCATAATTTAAGGTTCCACCCTTTTCAAGGGGGTGAAGGTGCTACGCACCGGTGACGGCTTTTACAAAAAGCGTCCCCCGCATAATTATAATTCTCCTTTTTCGACTGCTTTTAGCAGTTGGGTTTTGTCGTTTGGGAGGTTGCCGTCGATGACTTTGTCGAGCAGAGCGTTCAGAACTCTGCCGATTTCCTTGCCTTTCGGGATACCGAGTGCTAACAGATCATCGCCATTGACCGCCAGCGTTTTGAGCGAGAGGCAGGCATTTTCCGACTTGATTTCCGCCACGATTTCCGGCAGTCTGAACCACGCAGGCGGAAATTCTCTGTAATTCGGGTGATGTGCAAGCCGGTCGCACCTTTGCACTTCCCGCAGGCGTTCGATATCCTCGTCCGAGAGTTTCAACATCAACCGTTTGACGAGTTTTTTCTCGTCCGGCAGTTTTATATCGTGCATTTCGACCAGTTTCAGAACGTGCGACATCGTGCTGTTGTCGTATTTAAGCCGTTCCATTGCTTTTTGAGTGAGAATTAGACTTATTCTTGCATGCCCTTTGAAATGCCCCCCGTTTTCATCCTCCGTGTACACATCCGGTTTGCCGAGATCGTGGAAGAAAAGTGCAAGCCTTACGATTAAATCATCGTTTGCGTGCGAGAGAGCAACCAGAGTATGCTCCCAGACGTCGTAGCAATGGAATTTGGAATTTTGGGCAAAACCGAAGCATTTTTCGGCTTCGGGAAAGATTTTTGACACGATTTCGGGGTAATTCCGCAGAATTTCGACCGCATTTTTCCCCATAAGCAGTTTGTCCCACTCCACACGAATCCGTTCTTTTGCGATGTTGTCGAGCAGATCCCGACAGTTTTTTACGGCTTTTGCCGTTTCGGATTCGATTGCAAAGCCCAGAACCGATGCAAACCGAACGGCACGCAGAATTCGCAAGCCGTCCTCGTGAAAGCGTTTTTCCGGATCTCCGACACAGCGAATCACGCCGTTTTGCAGGTCGTTTTCACCGCCGAAAAGGTCGCAAAGACCTCGTTTTTTGTTGTATGCCATAGCGTTGACGGTAAAATCCCGCCGTGACAAATCGTCCTCAATCCGCCGTGAAAAGGTCACCTCGCTCGGATGTCGGTTGTCAAGGTATTCGCCGTCTTGGCGGTAAGTCGTAATTTCAAGGGGCTTGCGGTCGATGAGAACCGTCACCGTCCCGTGTTTCAGCCCCGTTTCAACCGTGCGGAAATCCGAAAAGCATTGCAAAACTTCGTCCGGCGTTGCGTTTGTTGTCAGATCCCAATCGCTCGGCGTGCGATCGAGCAGGGAATCCCGCACGCATCCGCCGACGGCAAACGCCTCGAACCCGTTCTGTTCCAGCCGTTCAATTGCAAATTCCGCTTCGGGGGAAAGTTTTACGCTATTCATTTTTCCCCCTCCGCAGTTCAGGAATTTTACCTTCTTATTTTCATTTTTTATCGCTTGTTTTTACCGGATTGTTATTATCGAAAATATGCCGTTTGCGTAAAATCACGCAAAGCACCGTCCCGAGTACGCCTGCCGAGATGACCTCGCCAAGCCCCACCGTAAGCATCAGATAGGGCAATCCGCCCTCCGCGTGATATGCATACGCCAGCACGATCGGCACAATTACGGTGTTCGCAACAATGGTCGGCAGGGTGACAATCCATGACGGCAGTTTTCGCAGGAGGTATGCCCCGACCGCTCCCAAGAGCGTTGCAAGCGTTCCGAAAAGAATGTCCTGCCAGATAGCACCGGTCATGAGATTGGAGAGTAAGCACCCCAGAGTCAACCCCGTTATTGCCGACGGGAAGAATGCGGGAAGCACGCAAAGTGCCTCGGAAATCCGCACCTGAATCGCTCCGCTCGCAAGTCCGAACGCATTTGCGATAACGGTCAGAACCACGTAAATTCCTGCCGTGACGGCGGCTTGGCAGATGAACAGAATTCTCTGCCGGTTTGTTTTGATTTTCAAAAAAATCACTCCCTTAGTTTTGTTTAGCGTGAGGATGGTTACGAACTCACGGCTTGTAAAATATTTATTATAAAACGCCGGTTTTAGGGGCGTGTTGTTGTCGGTAAGCAGACCGAAAAGTTAAAATAAACGATGACGTATTGCAATCAGAGGTCAAAATTGCATTGTTTCGGCAAGGTCGGAAATTGTTTTGTAAAGGTAGAGCGAACCGACGCAAACGAGCGGTTTGTTTTGCTCTTTCGCATCCTTCATTGCGGTACGCAAAGCATTTTCGGCAGTTTCGAATGCCTCGCTCCTCACGCCGTGCAGATTGAAACTTTCGGCATATTCGGTGGCTTTCAGGGCTCTCGGATTTTCCGGTGTGACGGTGTAGGCTTTTTCCGTGACGCTTTTCAACCCCTCGACCATACCGTCATAATCCTTATCGACCATAACGCCCGAAAGAATCAAAACTTTTTCGTTCGGAAAATAGGTTTCAATACTCCTCACCGCCGCATGAATGCCCTGCGGATTGTGTGCCCCGTCGAAAAAGACAAGCGGACTTTCGGAGAGTTTTTCGAATCTTGCGTGCCAGACCGCTTTTTCAAGTCCTTCACGGATTGCCTCATCCGAGATTTTCAGATCCGATTTTTCCCGCAGAATCTCGACGGCGGTCAGTACGGTTGCGGCATTGTGCGGTTGGTAAATGCCCAAAAGATTGATATGCAGATTCCCGAGTTCGCCCCAACCGAAATCCGTGCCGTTCAGGTCTGCTTTTTCGATGTGCAGTCTTGAACGGTCCACCATGCGAAATTCGGATTTTTTTGCATTTGCAACAGTCGCCAGAACTCTGCCGGCAGAGTCGCTCCCTCCGCCGAACAGCGAGGGTTTGTGCGGTTTTATGATACCTGCTTTTTCCGCCGCAATTGCCTGCAAGGTATTGCCGAGCAGTGCCATATGATCAAAACCGATTCCCGTAATGACCGACAGAAGCGGATTTTCGATGACATTTGTCGGATCAAGCCTGCCTCCGAGTCCCACTTCAAGCACCACGACATCGACATTTTGCCGTTTGAAATATTCGAATGCCACAACCGTGATGAATTCGAATTCGGTGGGGGGCGTATCGAGTTTTTCCGTCCTCGACCGTACAAAATCCGCTATTTCCGAGAGTTCCTCCGCCGGTATGTTCTCCCCGTTCACCCGAATCCGTTCGTAAAATTCTTTCACAAAAGGCGAGGTGTAAAGCCCGACACGGTAACCTGCACACCGCAGAATGCTGTCGAGCATGGCACAGACACTCCCTTTTCCGTTTGTGCCTGCCACGTGAATGCAGGAAAGCGACAGTTGCGGATTGCCGATTTCGGTGAGCATTGCCCTTGTGTGATCAAGTCCCGTCCCCTTGTTTCCGTGCAGGGAATGAATGTATTGCAGTGTTTCTTCGTTTGTCATTCGGATTCCTTCTTTGCGAGCATTTTTGTGACGATTGGCAATAAAATCGGCATGAGAATGCAGGTCACGACCGACCGCAGACCGAGATTTGCAAGTCTTACGGGCAGGAGCAGGTGCAAAGCCTTGACCGCATAGCCGACAATGTAACCGTCGAGATAAAGCACTCCGGTGTTGAAAATTGTGCAGAACAGTTCTGTTGTAAAAGTCGTTGCGACAAGATAAATGACCGATCGGCGACCTTTGTGCGGAATTCCCCGCCATACAAAGCCGAACAGTCCTGCGAGCAGTCCCGTCAACATCGGCGGGAGCATCCACAGAATTGCCGTAGGACTTAATCCGTAGAGCATCTGCTCGATAAACGAGCCGACCGTGGCGACCAGAAGTGCGTCGAGCGGTCCTGAGAGATAGCCGGACAGCAGGATCGGCAGAGTCGAGAGCGATACTTCCGTGACGGGTGTTTTGACCGTTAAAATCGATGACAGTACGACATAAAGTGCGACAAACAGTGCATTCAGGACCAGTCGGAACGTTGTGCGTTTTCTTTTCGCCGTGCGATTTTCAGGTCTGCCTTCCGGCTTGTTTTCCGGCTTGCCTTTCGGGCTGTTTCCCGACTTTTCTTTCGGGGCTTGTTCCGTGTAGTTTTCGTATTTCATAAAATCCTCCTCTCCGACTTCGGCAAGAGAAAGATTTCAGAGTGCCATTTCGGATTTCTCCGGATTACGCTCTCGATTTGCTCTCGGTTTTCATGCCATGAAGCGGGATGCAAAGTACAAACCGCAAGGCGATTTCCGACCGCAATGCAATACAATTCCGATTTTAATTGCAATGCGTCTGCATTTTTTCGCCTATTTCGTCCGATCGGCAACTCCCCGTCCGACCGGCACTCCAACGCCTGTACTTTTACTCTTCTTTTTTTATTTTTTGATTTTCAGATACTGATTTTTACTGCAAAATTTTGATAATTGCTTTTCGGATTTTCTGCGTTTTTTCGGTTCTTCCGTGTCCCGGGGCGTGTGCCTCACCGGCGAAGAAAATCGCAAATCCGCCGACGCCGATTTCCAATCTGTTGCAATCTGCAATTGCGGTGGATTCATAGAAACCGCAATCGTTCTCCGGATGTTCCCCGACCACCGTCAGATCTTTCGCAGGGACATACATCACCTCGTCCCCGTCCAGAACAATCTGCACGTCAATGTATTTTCCGTGTACCTCTGCTACCGCCCTGTCGCTGAATTTCGTTTCGATGGTGGTGAAGTTGACAAAAATTTCCTCGTTTTGCTCCGTGCCGTCCAAAACATATTTTCCGTCCGGAACGTTCTTTTCGCAGAGTTCTTTGAAAAACGCAAACGCTTTTTCGAATCTCGGGTGCAGATTTTTGTACAGATCGAGATACGCAAGTTTATCGATTACCATAGGTTGTCTCCCCTTTTCACTTATTCGGGCAAGGGCATCTCTAAAATATTTTATCACATTTGATGCCGTCTGTCAAGAGTTTTTTGTGTCAAAATGCGTGAAAAAGCAAAGAAACTCTTGACATTCTCCGCTCTTTGCATTATAATATAAATATATATACTCTTTTGGAGGAGAAATTATGCAAGCATCTGAAAAAGCTCTGCTCGAAGACACCGCTCGGAAAATCCGCATCGGCGTTATCGAGTCCACGCATTCGGCTAAATCGGGACACCCCGGCGGATCGCTGTCCATTGCGGACATCCTCGCCTATCTCTACTTTGCCGAAATGAATATCAAACCCGAAGATCCCACGTGGGAAGACCGTGACCGGTTCGTTCTCTCAAAGGGACACTGTGCCCCGGGACTTTATTCCGCACTCGCAAACCGCGGGTATTTTCCGGTTGAGGAGTTGAAAACGCTCCGCAAACTCGATTCCCGTCTGCAAGGGCATCCCGATATGACATTAACCCCCGGGGTTGATATGTCGGCAGGTTCTCTGGGACTCGGCATCAGTTCCGCCTGCGGTATGGCTCTCGCAGGAAAAATCGCCGGCAAAAATTACCGTGTCTATACCGTTGTCGGTGACGGCGAAAGTGAAGAAGGTCAGGTCTGGGAGGCGTGTATGTTTGCCTCGCACTACAAACTCGACAATCTCTGCGTTGTGGTCGACTGGAACGGCTTGCAGATTGACGGTCCGGTCACCGAGGTTATGAACCCCACACCGCACGACAAGAAACTCGAAGCATTCGGTTTCCACGTCATTTCGATTGACGGTCACGATTTCGACCAGATTGAAAAAGCATTCAACGAGGCAAAAACCGTAAAAGGTCAGCCGACCGCTATCATCGCAAAGACGGTCAAGGGCAAGGGCGTTTCCTTTATGGAGAACCAAGTCAAGTGGCACGGCAGTGCACCGAATGACGAACAGTACGCCACGGCAATTGCGGAACTGACGAAATAAGGGGGATACCGAAATGGCAGATAAAATTGCAACCAGAGAAGCATACGGCGATGCTCTTGTCGAATTCGCCGATCAGTATGACTATATCGTTATGGACGCCGATTTGGCAGAGGCAACCAAGACGGGAAAATTCAGGAAAGCACACCCCGAACGCTTTTTCGACTGCGGAATTGCAGAGGGCAATATGATGAGCGTTGCGGCAGGCGTTGCAACGACCGGCAAGACCGTTTTTGCATCGAGTTTTGCTATGTTTGCATCCGGCAGAGCCTTTGAGCAGGTGCGGAACTCCATCGGTTATCCGCATCTCAACGTCAAAATCGGTGCAACACATGCCGGCATTACGGTCGGTGAGGACGGTGCAACGCACCAATGCAATGAGGACATCGCTCTTATGCGTACAATCCCGGGTATGACGGTTGTCGTCCCCTCGGATGCCGTGGAAGCAAAAGCGGCTGTCAAAACCGCTCTCGAAACCAAAGGACCGTTCTACCTGCGTTTCGGCAGATTCGCAGTACCGGTGATCAACGATAACAAGGATTACAAATTCGAACTCGGCAAAGGTGTTCAACTTGCGGACGGTCAGGACGTGACAATCGTCGCTACGGGCATTATGGTCGCTATGGCACTCGAAGCCCGTGACCTGCTTGCAAAAGAAAACATCTCGGCACGTGTCGTCAACATTCATACGATCAAACCGCTCGACCGTGACATCATTGCCAAATCCGCAAAGGAAACCGGTGCCATTGTCACGGCGGAAGAGCATAACATCATCGGCGGCCTCGGCGGAGCGGTTGCGGAAACCGTCGGCGAAACCTGCCCCGTTCCGGTACTCCGTGTCGGTATGAATGACACTTACGGTCACTCGGGAACCGTTCCGGCACTGCTCGAACGTTACGGTCTGACGCCTGCTCACATTGCCGAAGAAGCGAAAAAGGCTATCAGACTCAAAAAATAATGCGTGAATGCATTTTGGCATCGGGAAGCCCCAGACGGCGGGAAATTCTCGGAAATTTAGGGCTTCCCTTTACGGTTCTTGTGTCGGATGCGGACGAAAACGCGGACGAAAAAAGTCCTTACCGCTTAACCGAACTGCTCTCGCAAAAGAAAGGGCGTGCCGTCCTTGCAAAACTGTCGGGAGAAGAACTTTCGGGAAAACTCCTCATTGCCTCCGATACGGTGGTATTTTGTGACGGGGAGATTCTGGGCAAACCGAAAGATGCGGAAGATGCCCACCGGATGCTCTCGCTCCTCTCCGGCAGAACGCACGAGGTCGTGAGCGGAATTTTTCTCTCGTTGGACGGCAAAGAAGCACTTTCGCACGCCGTTACAACCGTTTCGTTCGCACCGCTCTCGGAAAAGGAAATTTCCTCTTACATTGCAAGCGGTGAACCGTTCGGCAAAGCCGGTTCGTATGCAATTCAGGGCAGAGCATCGGCATTTATTCGGGGCATTGAGGGCGATTTCTTCAATGTGGTCGGGCTTCCGGTCAACAGAATGTGCGAATTATACCGTGACACGTTCGGCGAAAGCCTGCTCGACTGAATATTTTTCCCTGCGTTTTTCACCGAATTTCTCTGAATTCCGACTTTTTACCCGTTTTTTAATTTAGACTTATTCTATTTCGAAAGGAGAACACCGTATGGCAAGGCAGATCGGAATTGACCTCGGAACATCACGCACATCGGTGTTCTTCCGTGACAAAATCATCGAATCCGCTCCGACCGTTGTCGGCATTGCACGTGCAACGCATGAGGTGATTGCCTCGGGGAGCGGAGCGAAAAAAATGCTCGGCAAAACGCCGAAAGAGGTTTTAGCCCTTCGTCCCTTGCGTGACGGCGTCGTCACCGATCCCGAAGTTGCCTCTATCCTGCTCCGTGATTTGCTGAAAAAACACGATTTGCTGTCGCTTTTCAACCGTCCGCAGATTTTACTTTCCGTCCCGTACGGAATTACGGAGGTCGAACGCCACGCCGCAAGGGAAGCCGTTTTCTCTGCGGGAGCAAAAGACGTCAAACTCATCGATCAGCCGATAGCGGCTGCGGTCGGTGCAGGCATTCCCGTGTCGAAAGCACGCGGGGCTTTGCTCGTCGATCTCGGCGGAGGGGTTTGCGAGGCATCCGTCATCAGTCTCGGCGGTATCGTTTCGGCAGGTTTTCTCAGAACCGCCGGCGACGAACTCGACACGGCTATCGTCGATTATCTCAAACGCACACGCAACATTCTCATAGGGGAAATCACTGCCGAACGGCTCAAAATCAAGATAGGAACCGCCCTCCCGACGATTGACAGAGGAACAATGGTTGTATGCGGTCGCAATCTCCACACGGGGCTTGCCGCAACCGCCGAAATCACCTCCTCGGAGGTCCGCTCCGCCATTCGGGAACCGCTCTCGGAAATCGTACGGATGGTCAAAAAAACGCTGGAAGAAACACCGCCGGAACTGTCTGCGGACATTTTCGACCGCGGAATCGTTATGACCGGCGGACTGTCCTGCCTCCCGGGACTGGCGGACCTGCTCCACACGGGAACGGGCGTGAAAGTGGAGATTGCAAAAACGCCGAAAGCCTGCACCTGCCTCGGTATCGGGAAGATGCTCAAAAGTGCCGGCGGAGATTTTTCGAAATTTTTGAGGTAATTTTAAAAAAAATCTTTGTGCGAATTTGTTTCAAAGTGCATTACAACAATTACGCCCTCTGCGAAAAGCCTGTATTGGCATTTCAGAAATCGTATGAAAGGAGAACTGCATGACCTATCAATTTTTATGGAGACCGACACCGTCCGGTGATGCGAGGACAGAATGGCGTCGCATTGCTCTGTTTGCTTTGGGCGTCGGCTCTGTTTTTGTTGCATCGATCTTGGTTCAGATCATCCTCGTCAATATTTTTTCGGCAGTCAACAAAGCCCTTTTGTCGCAAACGTGGTTCTTGTTGCTTCTCTCCGACATCTCGCTTTACGGTGTCGGAATGGTCACGGGGTGGCTGTTTCTGCGGATGCTCCCGAAAGAACCGTTCACGGGGCAGAAATACCTCACTCCCCTTTCGGTTTTAACCGCTACATCCGTATCGCTCTCCCTGCTCCTTATCGGCAGTAATCTGTCAAATTACATCAACACGCTTATCGAATCTGCAACGGGTGCGGAGCAGACCAATCCCGTGGAGAGTATGACAAGCACGACTCCTATCGGCGTCATTATTATTTTCACGGTCATTTTAGCCCCTCTGGCGGAGGAAATTTTCTTCCGCAAAATCATCTGCGACCGCCTGCGGAGATACGGCGACATTCCCGCCGTCCTCGTTTCCGCCCTCGTTTTCGGACTTGCACACGGAAATTTCAGTCAGTTTTTCTATGCGTTTTTTCTGGGACTTGTCTTCGGTGCACTCTACTGCAAGACCGGACACATCCGCTACGGACTGGGGCTTCACGTCTTTATCAACTTCTTCGGCTCGGTCTACTCGACTTTGCTCATTCGCCGTGTCGGCGACACCTTTGCTATGGAAACACTTGCGACGGATCCCGTCGCATTGGGACTTTACATCGGCGACATTGTGATTTACGGTCTGTCGCTGATCGGATTCGTGCCGTCCCTCATATATCTCATCAAACGTTTTCGCCCGAAAAAGAAAAAACTGCTCTCCGGCGGGCAGTGGGCAAGAGTCATTCTCTTAAATCCCGCCGTCTGGCTCGACTGCGTTGTTTTCACCGTCATTTTCGTCTCCTCGATCTGAACTGTTATTTCGGAAAGGCAAAATCACATGGCACAGAAACAGAACCATCCGTTGCGTTACCTGATTATTGCAGGTCTTTTCTGTGCGGTCTGTCTTGTTTACGTCGGCAGACTTTTCTATGTCCAGATCATCAGCCGTGAGGAAAAAAGTGAAGACACGACGACCGTACGGATCGTCTACGTCCCTGCCGTCAGGGGCGAAATTTTCGACCGTAACGGCAAAGCACTGGTCAAAAATCAATACACGTATGACTTAATTCTCTCTTATGCGACACTCTCGGCAATGTCGCCCCTCAACGCAAACAAGGTCTGTAATTCGCTCTTGGATGCCCTTGACATCTGCGATGCCGAATCCACGCACACCGAGAAATATTTCCCGTTCACCGGCTCGTATCCCGATTATGCTTACTCCGCCGATGCCGAGGATGAAAATACCGCCGTCAATTTCAGACTGAAACGGGTACTGAAATCGCACGGTCTGAAAGAAACCGTCAAAGCGAGCGATTTTGCAAAAGAACTCATCGACGCTTATCATCTGCTCGAAACCGACAAAAACGGCAACCGTATCTGGTCAGACCGTCAGGTCGACAGACTGCTCCGTCTGCATTACGATATGGATGCAAACAAGTTCAACGAAGGCGAGGACTACACCTTTGCCCTTGATGCCGGCACGACTTTCGTCACCTATGTGCAGGAACTCAGTCTCTCGGGCGTGTCCTTTACCGTCACCGCCGACCGTGTTTACTGCTATGCGGGGTATGCCTCGCACATTTTAGGGACGGTCGGTCCTATCTATTCGGAAGAATGGGACTATTACAACGAACGGGGCTATCAGATGAATGCTCTGGTCGGAAAATCCGGTTGCGAATCGGCATTTGAAGACTACCTGCACGGCACGGACGGCAAACTCAAAGTGACCTTCGACAAGAACGGAAACGTCATTGCAACCGAAACCGTCATCGAGGCGAAATCGGGGCAGGACGTCTACCTGACAATCGATATCGATATTCAGATCGCCGCCGAAGATGCACTGGCGGAAAATGTTGCGGATGTGCAGATCCGTGACGAAAATACCGCGTCCGCCCTGAACGGGTACGAATGCAACGCAGGAGCGACGGTCGCAATGAACCCCGAAACCTTTGAGATTTACGCAATTGCCTCCTACCCGACTTACGACCTGACCACGTATAACAAAGAGTATAACATCCTCTCGTCCGATTCGGCACAACCCCTGCTCAACCGTGCCCTGCGTGGCGTTTACGCCCCCGGTTCGACTTTTAAGGTTTTGATGGCGGCGGCAGGCTTAACGGACGGCGACATTACGGCATCGACTGCCGTCACCTGCACCGGTTCTTACCGCTACGGCACGAATACGTGGGGATGTTCGACCTACCCACATTCCTCCTACGGCACGACTTTAACCGTTACGCAGGCACTTGCGGACTCCTGCAACAGTTATTTTTACAGTCTGGGCTTGAAAATGGGCATTGACCGTATGGCGGAATATATGAAAGCCTTCGGCATCGGAGAAAGTACCGGAATCGAACTCGGCGAGTTGACCGGTCAGCGTTCCGAATATAACGTCGATTGGCAGGCAGGTAACGTCCTCTCCGCCGCAATCGGTCAGTACAATACCCAACTCACGCCCCTCCAGATTGCCACCATGATTTCAACCGTCGTCAACGGCGGAACTCGCTATTCGGCACACCTGCTCAAAGAAGTCCGCACGTTCGGGAGCGATACACCGACCTATACGGATAAGGGCGAGGACCTGACACCGCTCTCGGAAACGGCTCTGTCGCAGTCGACTCTGAACACGGTTTACTCCGGTATGCGACAGGCGGTCACAAATACGTCTTCGATCCGCCGGAATTACGCAAACGCAGGTGTCAAAAGCACCGTGGGAGGAAAAACCGGTACGGCGGAGGTCTGGAAATACCTCAAAGACGAGGACGGCAATTATATTTATGACGAGGAGGGCAACCGTGAACGCATTACGGCGACAAACGCCCTTTATGTCGGCACTGCAACCCCGTCCGGTTCGGACACGCCCGAACTTGTCGTGTCGGTGGTCCTCGAAAACGCCGCTCACGGCTATTACGCATCTTACACGGCTGCAAAAATCACCGCCCAATGGGAAAAATCATTCCTGCAGGATTAAAGGAAACCGCCTATGAAATTAACCCCGAATTATATGTTTGCGACCTATAAAGAGGTCACGCCCGACTTTCTGCTCTCACACGGAATCAGATTTCTGCTTGTCGACATTGACAACACGTTAGCCCCGTACGAACAGCCCGAACCGGACGATTTTATTCGCACGTGGGTGGATAATCTGCATAAAAACGGCATCGAACCCGCACTCGTTTCCAACAATCACAAAGAGAGGGTGGAACGGTTCAACGCTACGCTCGGTTTGCTTGCCTATTCCGACAGCGGAAAGCCGAAAGCGAAAACGCTTTTGCTCGCAATGAAAACCTTGGGAGCGGAAAAGAGCAATACCGCCGTTCTCGGCGACCAACTCCTCACCGACTGTTACGCAGGACGGCACATCGGTCTGCCTGCCGTCATCGTTCCGCCGATCCGTGACAAAAAGAATCTCTTTTTCCGTTTCAAACGGCTCTTGGAGCGACCTTTTATCCGCAGGTATGCGAAATTGCACGGCAAGCAGGATTTTATGCGTTTTTGGAGGGTAAAATGATATTGCTTGAAAAGTTTGAAAAAATCAAAACCGCCACATTCGGTCCGGGGGGCAACGGCGAACTGTTCGCAAAAGAGGGCAAAAAATCGACCTGCGATGCTCCCGAATGGCTCAGAAACAAAGGTCTGGATGCATTCGAGTATGAAGCCGGAAACGGTATCAGTGCAGGCGAAGACTCCCTGCGTAGCGTCGGAGAGAATGCAAAAAAGCACGGCATTTTGATGTCGCTCCACACGCCTTATTTCATTTCGCTCTCGGGCATCGATCCCGAAAAAAGGCTGAAAAGTCTTGACTATATCCGCAAAAGCCTGTGGGCTGCCGAACTTTTGGGAGCGGACACGATTGTCATTCACAGCGGTAGCACCGCAAAACTTTCCCGTGAGGACGCCATGGCACTTTCCATCGATACGCTCGAAAAAGTCGCCCTCGACGTCGGCGACAGTCCGTGTGCAAGACTCGGCATTGAAACTATGGGCAAACGCAACCAACTCGGCACGCTCGACGAGGTGATCGAGCAGTGCAAAATCTCGCCGATTTTCACCCCCGTCGTCGATTTCGGACATCTCAACGCAAGGGATTGCGGAAACGTCTTCCCCGATTGCGACAGTTACCGCCGTATCTTCGATACGATAGGCGAAAAACTCGGCGATTCCCACGCCCGTTACCTGCATTGCCACTTTTCGAAAATCGAATATACCTCCGCAGGAGAGAAACGCCACCTGACTTTTGCCGACACTTTATTCGGTCCGGATTTCGAACCGCTGGCGGAAGCCATTGTGCGTGAAAAAGTCTGCCCCCGTATCGTCTGCGAATCGGCAGGCACGCAGGCGGAAGACGCCCTGCAAATGAAAACAACCTATCTTGACACCCGAAAGGAACTTTTATGACGCTTAACGAACGATTTCTCTTGGCAAAACGCAAAATGTTCGACAAAGTTTATTCCGATCTCAACGAACGCCAACGGGATGCCGTCTTCACGGTCGGCGGTCCGCTCTTGGTTCTGGCAGGTGCAGGGAGCGGAAAAACCACCGTTTTGGTGCGACGTATCGCATTTTTGATTCGCTACGGCAACGCTTATTATTCGGACGTTGTGCCGGATTCCGTCGATGAGGAGCAGGTCACGGCTCTCGAAAATATGGCGGAAACCTACACGAAAGAGCAACTGCAACCGATGCTCGATATTTTTGCCTGCAATCCGTGTGAACCTTATCGAGTTATGGCAATCACCTTTACAAACAAGGCGGCGAAAGAGATCCGGAGCCGTATCGATTCGCTTTTTTCCGACACCGATATTTCCGCCGACGATATTATGACCGGCACGTTCCATTCGGTCTGCGTGCGGATTTTGAGAAAACATTGCGATGCGGTCGGTTATCGGCAGGGATTCTCCATTTTCGATGCGGATGACAGCAAAAAAGCCTTTTCGGAGGCACTCAGGCGGTGCAACATCGACGAAAAACTGCTCTCGCCCAAGACGGTCGCAAATGCCGTCAGCCGTGCGAAAGACAAACTCCTGACACCCGAAGCCTACGAGGCGGAAGCCGGTGACGACTTCAAACTGCAACAGATTGCAAAGGTCTATGCCGAATATCAGCAATATCTCCGTGAATCCAACGCCCTCGATTTCGACGATCTCATTATGCAGACGGTGCTTTTGTTCGAACGCAACCCCGAAATTGTCAAATCCTATCAAAAGCGTTACAAATACGTCTGTGTGGACGAGTATCAGGACACGAACATTGCACAGTTCCGCCTGACCGCAATTTTAGCGGGTGGTTATAACAATTTAATGGTGGTCGGCGATGACGACCAGAGCATTTACCGTTTCCGCGGGGCTACGATTGAAAACATTCTTTCGTTTGACAAAACCTACCCCACCGCAAAGGTGATAAGGCTTGAACAGAACTACCGCTCCACGCAGAATATTCTCGATGCGGCGAACGGCGTGATTGCAAAAAACAAAGGACGTATGGGCAAAAACCTCTGGACGTCCGCAGGGGAAGGCTCGAAAATTCACCTGCTCGAATGTGAAGATCAGAATGCCGAAAGCCGTAAAATCGTGGAAATCGTGCAGAAATCGGTCGCAAGAGGGCAAGCCTCCTACCGTGATTTCGCCGTCCTCTACCGCACGAATGCACAGTCGCAGAACATTGAACGCACCTTTTCCCGTTCGGCAGTCCCCTATCGGATGTTAGGCGGAACGAGATTCTCGGACCGTGAGGAAATCCGTGATGCCCTCGCTTACCTGCAACTCATTGCGAATCACGATGACAACCTGCGACTGAACCGTATCATCAACAAGCCGAGAAGAAAATTGGGTGACAAAACGCTGGCGACCGTTTCCGCCATTGCGGACGAGCAGAACTGCTCGCAGTTTGCGGTCATCGAAAAAGCAGGGGCTTTCACGGCACTTGCGAAATCCCTGCCCCAACTCGGCGATTTTGCCGACCTTATCAATACTTTAACCGCCGATGCCGAAGAAATGTCGCTTGACGTCCTCTTTGACGCGGTCCTTGACCGTTCAGGCTACCGACAGATGCTGGTCGACGCGGGCGAGGTCGAAAAAGACCGCCTGCAAAACCTTGACGAGTTCAAATCGCAGATTATCGAATACGTGCGTAGCCAGAACGAGGACGGCGAACCTGCAACCCTTTCGGGATTTCTCGAAGAAACCGCACTGGTCGCCGACATTGACAAATACGACGAAACCGCCGATGCGGTGGTCCTGATGACCATTCACAGTGCCAAGGGCTTGGAATTCCCGATCGTTTTTCTCCCGGGGATGGAAGAAAATCTCTTCCCGGGTTCGATGACAATCGATGCGGGGGAAGCCGAAATGGAGGAGGAACGCCGACTTGCCTATGTCGCAATCACAAGAGCGAAAAAAGAACTTTACCTGCTCCACGCGGACGAAAGACTTCTCTACGGTCGCACGATGATGAACGAACGTTCGAGATTTATCGAGGAAATTCCGCCTGATCTCATTGACGAAAACAAACCGAAACGGAACAGTGTAAAAGTCGGGATGTATGACAGTTTCTTTGCAGGATTATCGACACCCGCATCGCAGAAAAAGACCTACTACCGTGAAAATCAATCCACGCAACCGTCACCGAAACCGACACCGCAGAAGCCCGCAACACCTGCCGAAACCTTTACGGCGGGCGACCGAGTGGAGCATCCCGCATTCGGCGAGGGCGTCATTCTCTCGGCAAAAAAAATCGGGAGCGACGTGCTTTATGAGGTGATGTTCGACCTGCACGGCACGAAAAAAATCATGGGCAAATTCGCAAAAATGAAAAAAATCTGACGGTTGTCACCGTAAGCAAAGAAAAAAGCAGAACGGCGGAGAGAAATTCTCTCCGCCTGCTGTATTGTTTCGCTGTTTTGTGTTTCTTTGCTTCCTTATATGCTTTTGTTTCAGTTCGATCCGGTTTCGGTTGTTTTGCCCGATTCGGTTGCTCCGGTTGTATCGCCGGATGTTGTGTCACCGGTTGTATCGCCGGATGTTGCATCTCCGGATGTTGCGTCGTCGGATGCTGCATCTCCGG
Source organism: bacterium (assembly GCA_963627065.1). Classification (GTDB taxonomy): domain Bacteria; phylum Bacillota; class Clostridia; order Oscillospirales; family CAG-272; genus UMGS1865. The sequence continues at coordinate 16,415 of CAVGAA010000016.1, forward strand.
ATGCTTTCAGTCCGAAAATCAATTTGAGTTGTTCAATCGTCTTTTCGTCGACTGCCTCGTCGCCGGTCTTTGCTTCAAGTTTTGCAATTGCATCGTTTGCTTTCTGTTTCAGGTCTTCGTTATCCGGAACTTTTACGCTCGTTTCCGCCAGAGCCGGCAATACAACCGTACTCTTGGAGAGATTCTCGACCACGCTTTCCACATCCACATTGTCAAGGTTTCCGTCTTCCGCAACGGTGTCCGCAATGTCCGCAACGTCAACGAGCAATGCACTTTCGTTCTTGTAATCGAGATTTTCAATATCAAGATTTTTCACTGCATCCGGAATATCGTCACCGAGCGTGCCGACAACGGTTTTCACCATATTGTTCATCGCCTCTTTGACCTCGGGCGTCAGTTCGTCCAGTTCGCTGATTGCCTGTGCGAAATCTCTGATTGTATCGGTGTTGACCTTTCCGTCTTCGGTCATGACGTTCTGCAATGCAATCGTTTTGTTTGCAAAAGTTGCGGTTGCGGCAAGTGCATCAATCTGAACCGAAAGTTTTGTTTCCTTGCCCTCAGCCGTGGTCACGGTTGTGAGTTTTTCATAGAACGAACCGCCGATTCCGGTATAAAACTTGCATACGTCCGTCTTTTCGTAGTCCGCAATGCCGGTTGCCTTGATTTTGTCCAGTGCCTCGGTCACGCTGTTTGTCTGTGCCGTGCCGTCCTCATTCGTGCCGACCGCATTCGACAGATCGATATTTGCTATCTTGCCGAGATCGACATACAAGCCGTTCGTCGGTACAAACATTGCGAAAGCGACCACCGCTCCGCCGACAAGCCCGATGACAAATCCGAGCAGACGCCCCCTGATTTTCTTGCGGAGAATCGGACGGAGAATCAGTTTGAGAATCGGGAAAATAATCAGCCATGACACCAACTGGCAAGCCCCGAAAAGTATCATAAAGCACATGAGTTTGACGAGTGCGGTCAGAATCGGCATCATAATGTCGACAATTGCCTCGCCGTCCTCACCGGTGAAACTCTCTTTGAGAAATACCTCAATCGTTTTGCCGTCCTTGATTGCCATCGACATAACTTTGTCCGACAGACCGCCGCAGGCAGAATAAGCGACAAGGAAACAGACCGCCAGCAGAAGAAGTCTGAGAAATGCCCGTTTCGATCCACGCAGAAGTCCCAGCAGACCGCCCAGTACGACCGTTGCAATCGTCCCGACTACCATTACCGTTGATACAGAATCCATAATTCTTCCTCCTTGGGAGTTTGATTTTGGGTTTATTCAATTCTATTATACCATACAAAGCGACACTTGTCAAGGAAAATGCAAAAATTTTCCCTTATTTTCCTTTTATCATCTGCAGATAAGGCAAATCCCGATAGCCTCTGCGGTGATAAAGCCGTTGTGCCGACTCATTTTCCGGATCGGTTTCAAGTCTGTACCGCTCAGCCGGATGCGTTTTTTCGAGGAATGCGAAGAATTCGCTCCCGATTCCCTGCCCTCTGTACCCCTCTCGCAGATACAGTTCATCCAACCAGATGCAAAGTCCGCCCGCCTCTCGGCTGTACATTTTTGCAAGCAGGGCAAAGCCGATGATTTTTTTGCTTTCTTTGTTTCCGTTGTTTTCTTTGTTTCCGTTGCTCCCGTTATTTTCGCAATTTCCGCCTTTTTTCCCGTTTCCGTTGTTCTCCTCGAACAGATAGCATTCCGCATAGACGTCCGACCGCAGTAGTTCCGCAAAGGCTCTCTCGTGATAGCCTTCGGGAATCGGATGCAAAACCGCATCCGATGCGTAAAATTCACGGCTCATTGCAAGGAATTCTTCTCTGTCGCCCTCGCACACGGGACGAAAAATGACATTTTCCACTTTCAAAACCTCTTTGCTCGTTTTTTCTGCCTCCATTATATACGATAAAGTCGAAAATGTCAAGCAAAAACGCAAATTTTTCCCGTTTTATAAAACAAGTTTTAGAATTATTCTTATATTTACGCACTTTTCGGCAAAAGTTTCGCTTTGCTATTGACTTTTCCCGCTTTTTGTGGTATACTGATTATAGGCAGATGATTTTCTGCGAAAATATTTTTGGAGGTACAACCCCTTATGAAAACAAGAAGATTTCCTTTGTGGCTCTCTTGCGTGGCTATGCTCCTTGCCTGCCTCATGCTCCTGACTGCGTGCGGTGAAAAGGGAAACAAGCCCGACGCAAACGCGGGAACCAACACTACCGTCGAGGAAAAATTGGTCTATCCCGAAGCCTGCGACAATCACCACGGCGACTTTATCTGCGAAAACTGCGGAAACAGAATGACGCCGAACAATTTCTTTGAAAAGTTCTGCGGAACCGACAAGGAATGGACTTTGGTTTTGGAGAACATTTCCGTTACGATTCCGGACAACAATCAGTACACCTACACTGACGAAGAGGCGGAACTTTCCACCCTCACAATCAAAAAAGGCGAACTTTCAATCACGCTTGACGGAACGAATATCGGCGGTTACGGTGTCATCACCGATGCCGTTTACACATCAAAGTACACAGATTTGAAGGTTTCCGGCACTGCAACAATCAAGGACAGTGTCGTCTATCTCGAATTCACTTCCGATTCCACGAATTATGAATATTCTGCTCCGAATACCGATGCGGACAACGAAACCACCGGTGCGGTAGCGGTAAAAGAAGTATGTTCGACCGACAAAGTAAAATATAGCGTGTATTTGCCTCTGAATTATGTCATTGAGTCTCTTATCGGCCAGTCCGATTTTGTGGAAATCCCCTCCGATCTCGGCAACATTTCGGATGAGGCTATCGAAACGATTGAAAACGGTCTGCTCCTCATGGCAAAAGCCTTTGTCACATTGCACCCCGAACTGGAAGATATGGTCGCACGCATTGCAGATCTCTTCTTCACGGTCACCAAGAACGATGACGGATACGAAGTTGTTCTGTCGGTGAAAAAACTCAACACTTTGAATAACACATTTGCCGAAATGACGGTCTCCGAATTGGTCGATTATGTCGTCGGCGAAGGCACTTACGACAAACTCGTGGCTTACATCAACGCGTCTTACGAAAAGACAATGTCTCAACTGCTCACCGAACTGAAAACGCAGGGTATTGACGTGGTCGGCATTCTGACGCTTTGCAAAGCAATCGTTCCGGCAGATACCGAAACGCACCCGATTCTCGACGCCATCAGACAACTCACGGACGAAGACTTCCTCAAAACAACCGTGAAAGAACTGATTATCAGCGACAAAGGTGACACGGATCTCTCCGACAATGCTTATTTTGACGCCGTGAAAGCCGGTGTTACCACACAACTCGATGAAATCAAAAATACGACTGTCTGGGATGCGGTTGCAACTGTTGTTTCCGGTCTGATGCCGCCTGTCGCCGACGAAACCGACGATGCCGGTAACGAGTATTCTTCCGACATCAACGGTGCTGTTATTCACGATATGATTTCCGCCGTCCTCGAAACGCTCGGCGAAAACGGTGTGATTCTGACGGTTGATACCGCCCTGAACGGCTCGCTCAAATCGGTTGTTCTTGAACTCGCAATTCCCGATGCCGTTGGCGGAAAGATTTCGCTTCTGTCCGATTATAAGACTACGGCAGACCTCAACGCAGTTTTTGAAACAGTGAATGCAAATCTCGCCGTACCCAAGGCAAATGCCGACAAGATTGCCGAAGCACTCGATGCTTATTTCGCGGAATGGGACAAATACGCAACAATCGAGTACAACAAGGAAACCTGTATTGCTACGATTACAATGAATTTCCAAGTGACGGAAAACGGTGAACCGTTCGTTTACACGTTTGACCTCTCCGCTCCCATCGCTCTGGCTTACGAAAACAGATCTTACACCAACTCGGACGAAACCCGTCTTACGGACACCTATATGCCGATTTACAAGAATTCCACACCCGGCGGCGGGGATATCGAAGACAGTTTCTACAACATCTCGTTCAGAATTGCAGAGAACGGAAAGGTTACCGTTCATTCAGCAAGCTGACTTTAAGGGAGAACCCGACCGCACGGTCGGGTTCTCTTTTTTGGGCAATCGCATTCAGCAGGGATTTTTTCGCTTTCTTCGATATTTTTTTCACAAAAAGACTTGATAAAATCGAAAAAATATGTTATATTATAGAGTGGTAATATTTTTATTTCGGAAAGGAATCGAATTATGACTTACAATAAGAAATCAATTGAAGACGTTGCCATTTCCGCAGGGCAGAAAGTTTTCGTCCGTTGCGACTTCAACGTCCCGATGAAAGACGGCGTCATCACCTCCGACAAGAGAATAGTCGGTGCACTCCCGACTATCAAATACCTTATGGGCAAGGGAGCAAAAGTAATTCTCGCATCCCATATGGGCAAACCGCACGCAATCTTCACGCCGAATTTCAAACTCGACAAGAAAGAAATCGCAAAGGTTGAGGCTCTTCCCGAAAACGAAAGAGCAAATGCCGAGGCAGAACTCAAAGAAAAGGCTCTCAAAGGCGACGTCAAGAAATTCTCTCTGAAACCGGTTGCCGACCGTCTGAACGCAGACTTGGACGGCAAGGTCGTCTTTGCAAACGATATTATCGGCGACGACGCAAAAGCAAAAATCTCCGCTATGCAGAACGGCACTTGCGTCCTGCTTGAAAACGTTCGTTTCGATGCAAGAGAAACCAAGAACGACGCAACCTTTGCAAAAGCATTGGCAGATCTTTGCGGTGAAGGCGGACTCTTCGTCAACGATGCATTCGGAACGGCTCACAGAGCCCACGCATCGACCGCAGGTATTGCAGATTATCTCCCTGCCGTTTGCGGTTACCTGATTCAGAAGGAAATCGGCGTTATGGGTAAGGCTCTGGCAGATCCGGTCCGTCCTTTCGTCGCTATTCTCGGCGGTGCAAAGGTTTCCGACAAGATCGGCGTTATCAACAACCTCATTGAAAAGTGCGACACCCTCATCATCGGTGGCGGTATGGCTTATACCTTCTTTGCCGCTATGGGCAACCGTGTCGGAACATCGCTCTGCGAAACGGATAAAATCGATCTCGCAAAAGAAATGATGGCAAAAGCACGTGCAAAGGGCGTCAATTTCCTGCTCCCCGTCGATAACGTCATCGGCAGAGAGTACAAGGAAGACACCACCAATATGACCATTTATTCGGATGCAATTCCGGACGGCTGGATGGGACTTGACATCGGTAAGAAAACCCGTGAACTCTTCTCCAAGTCGATTGAAGGTGCAGGCACGGTCGTTTGGAACGGTCCTATGGGCGTTTCCGAATGGGCGAATTTCGCCGCAGGCACTGAGTCCATTGCAGAGGCAGTCGCAAACTCCGGTGCTGTTTCCATTATCGGTGGCGGTGACTCCGCAGAAGCAGTCGAGCGTCTCGGCTTTGCAGACAAGATGACGCACATCTCCACGGGCGGAGGAGCATCGCTCGAATTCTTGGAAGGTCTGGAACTCCCCGGCATCGCTTGCCTGATGGACAAAGACTGATCGGAAAGAGGCTATTCAAATGAATCCTACCAAAAGAAGAACCGTTATCGCCGGCAACTGGAAAATGAATTTCACGCCCTCCGAGGCACGCAATTTCATTGAAACAATCAAACCTATGGTTGCAGGCAAAAACAATTGCGATATTATTTTCTGTGCCCCCTACGTCACCATTGCGTCGGCTCAGGAATCCGCAAAAGGCTCTAACATTCACATCGGTGCTGAGAACGTCCACTTTGCCGAAAAAGGTGCTTACACCGGCGAGGTCAGTGCAAAAATGCTCACCGAATGCGGTGTCGAATATGTCATCATCGGTCACAGCGAAAGAAGACAGTATTTCGGCGAAACCGACGAAACCGTCAACCTCCGCACGAAAGCCGCTCTCGCAGCAGGAATGAAAGTCATTCTCTGCCTCGGCGAAGTCAAGGATCAGCGTCTCTCGGGCATCACAGACGAGGTCGTTGCAATGCAGACCAAACTTGACCTCAAAGACATTACGGCAGAACAGTTGAAAAACGTTATCATCGCTTACGAACCCGTCTGGGCAATCGGAACGGGACTCACCGCAACGCCCGAGCAGGCAGACGAAACCTGCGGAGTTATCCGTGCAACCCTTGCCGAAATGTACGGTGCGGATGTTGCAGAATCGGTTACGATTCAGTACGGCGGTTCGATGAATGAAAAGAACGCAGCCGAACTGCTCTCCAAAGTCAATGTCGACGGCGGTCTTATCGGCGGAGCATCTCTCGTTCCCGAGAAGTTCACCGCTATCGTAAACGCAGCACAATAAAACACGGCAAATAACATTTGAAGGGAACTCCTTGCGAGTTCCCTTCTCTGCTGAAAGGAAGTATTTTTTTGCGGGAAATATTTTTTGTAAAAACAGTTTCCCGCACCCTTCCAAAAAACTCGGAGCAAGTTATATCGGGTGCAAAATTGTTACAAAATACGCTCATATATTGAAATGCGTTAAGCAACAGCGTATCCGTAAAAGGACCTGACTTTTTCACCGTTCAATATTACCTGTTACTTGCCATTGCCGACAAATCCCTCAAAAAAGGAGAAGAAAAAATGAAACCGACCACACACATTTCCGCACCGCAAAATGCGAAATCCGGAACAGATAAAATCCGCTGGGTGCAGTCCTATATGCCCATTCTGAATGCAATCAAAGCCGAGTTTGAACAGACAAAACCTTTCAGAAATCTCAAAATATCAATGTCCATTCACTTGGAGGCGAAGACCGCATACCTTGCCCACGTTTTGAAAGCCGGCGGTGCTGAGGTCTATGTGACCGGTTGCAACCCCCTCTCCACGCAGGACGACGTCGCCGCATCACTGGCATCGGACGGATTTGTCGTCAACGCTCATCACGGAGCAACAGACGAGCAGTACCGTGAAGATCTGATCCGCACTCTGGAGTGCCATCCCGACCTTCTCATCGATGACGGAGGCGACTTGATCTCGCTCCTGCACGGCGATTATACTGCTCTCGGCGATGCCCTCATCGGCGGTTGCGAGGAAACCACAACCGGCATTCACCGTCTTCGTGCAAGAGAACGTGCGGGACTCCTCAATTACCCGATGATGGATGTCAACGACGCCGACTGCAAGCACCTTTTCGACAACCGCTACGGCACGGGACAATCGACTCTGGACGGCATTATGAACGCAACGAACCTCATTATCGCAGGAAAAACCGTTGTGGTCGCAGGCTACGGCTGGTGCGGAAAAGGCTTTGCAATGCGTGCAAAAGGCATGGGTGCGGTCGTTGTTGTCACCGAAATCGATCCCATAAAGGCACTCGAGGCGACAATGGACGGATTTACGGTTCTTCCTATGCACAAAGCCGCTGAAATCGGCGACCTGTTCGTCACTTTAACCGGTTGCAAGGACGTCATCACGAAAGCCGACTTTGCGGTTATGAAGGACGGCGTTTTGCTTGCAAACAGCGGACATTTCGATGTGGAAATCAACAAACAAGATCTTGAATCGCTCTCGGTCGAGATTTTCGAGAGAAAGCCCAACATCAAAGGCTATCGGATGCAGGACGGGCGGATTCTCAATCTGCTGGCAGACGGAAGACTGGTCAATCTCGCCGCAGGAAACGGGCATCCCGCCGAAATTATGGATATGTCCTTCGGCATTCAGGCAAAAAGCCTTGAATATCTCGCAAAAAATCGGGGAAAACTCGACAAAAAGGTTTACGCCGTCCCTGCGGAAATCGACAGAGAAGTCGCAAACATCAAACTTTCCGCCGGCGGTATCAGGATTGACAACCTCACGGCAGACCAAACCGCCTACTTAAATAAAGTAGAATAATAGAATTGGACTAATTCTAAAATGATAGATACAGAACTCAAAACAGACATCGCCGTTGTCGGTGCGGGACACGCAGGAATCGAATCGGCATTGGCATCCGCCCGCATGGGCGTTGATACCGTCCTTTTCACACTCTCACTCGATGCACTCGCAAATATGCCCTGCAACCCCTCCATAGGCGGAACTGCAAAAGGGCATCTCGTTTATGAAATCGATGCTTTGGGCGGAGAAATGGGGCGTTGTGCCGATCTGGTCACACTCCAATCCAGAACATTGAATCTCGGCAAGGGCGTTGCCGTTCAATCAAAACGTGTGCAGGCAGACCGCAAGCACTACCAAAGATTGATGAAACACACCATTGAAACGACAAAAAATCTGCGTCTGGTGCAGGCTGAAATCGTTTCGATTCAGACAGATACCGACGAAAACGGCAAAAAATATATCACCGGCGTTACAACAAGACTCGGCGAAACTTGGCAGTGCCGTGCGGTTGTCATTGCAACCGGCACATACTTGGAAGGCACTGTTTTTGTCGGGAATGTTTCCTACGATTCCGGACCGGACAATCAACTTCCCTCAAAAGGGCTTTCGGCATCTTTAATAAAGGAAGGAATTTCAATCCGCCGATTCAAAACCGGTACACCTGCAAGAGTCAATAAAAACAGCATCGATTTTACGCAAATCGAGGAGCAAGCAGGCGAGGAACACGCAATACCGTTCAGTGCCTTGACGGATGAGCATTATTTGGACGGAAAAGAGCAGATTCCCTGCCATATCGTCTACACGAACGCGGAAACACACAAAATTATTCTCGATAACATCAAGCGAAGTGCCATGTATTCGGGCAAAATACACGGAACAGGTCCTCGCTACTGCCCTTCAATCGAAGACAAACTCGTTCGCTTTGCAGATAAAGACCGTCACCAACTTTTTGTAGAACCGCTCGGCGAAGATACAGAAGAAATGTACATTCAGGGTTTTTCGACATCTCTCCCGACCGATGTTCAGCACGCTATGCTCCGTTCATTGGCAGGTTTTTCGCACGCACAGATTATGCGTTACGCCTATGCAATCGAATATGACTGTGCAGATCCGCAACAGATGAACGCAACTTTGGAGTTTAAGTCAATTTCGGGGCTTTACGGTGCAGGACAATTCAACGGAACGTCCGGCTATGAAGAGGCAGCCGCACAAGGACTTATCGCCGGCATCAATTCCGCTCTGAAAATCAAAGGTCAAGAGCAGATTATTTTGCCCCGCTCCGAGAGTTATATCGGCACTTTGATTGACGATTTGGTCATCAAAGGCACAAACGAGCCTTACCGCATGATGACGTCCCGCTCGGAATATCGTCTCCTGCTCCGTCAGGACAATGCCGACCGCCGTCTGACGCCTACGGGACACAAAGTCGGTTTGATCGGTGAGGAACGGTACAAGATATATTCAGACAAGCAGACGAAAATCGAAGGCGAAAAAGAGCGTTTGGAACATACGGTGCTTTCTCCGAATACGGCAAATCCATATCTCGATAAAATCGGCGAAACACCGGTCAAATCGGGCGTAACTTTGGCAGATCTGCTCCGCAGACCGAATATTACCTATGTTTCACTTGCCGAAATCGATCCGGACCGTCCGATTTTAACGCAATCGGAGCAATTGACAGTTGAAACGGACATCAAATACGCAGGTTATGCCGACAGACAGTTAGCAGAGGTCAAACGGCAATCCAAACTTGAAGAAAAGAAATTGCCCGACGATATCGATTACACAAAAATCAAAGGACTTCGGATTGAGGCATCGCAGAAGTTGGCAAAAATCCGCCCGATCACGATTGGTCAGGCATCGAGAATCAGCGGTGTCAATCCGGCAGATATTACCGTCCTGCTCATATATTTAGGGTTACATTGAGGTTTTTATGGCAATTCAGGATTTCAAACCGCTATTTTACGACTGTTTTAGGAGGAACGGACTTGAAAAGTTTTGCACAGACAAAATCGCAGAGGATTTCGAGATTTTTACCGAGCATCTGCTCGAAGTCAACGCACATACCAATCTGACGGCAATTCGTGAGCTTTCAGACATCATCGCAAAGCATTACGCCGATTGCCTGTTAGCCGAGCAGTATTTTCCGAGCCGTGCAAAAGTCATTGACATCGGTTGCGGTGGCGGTTTCCCGTCAATTCCGCTTGCTATCGTGCGAAAAGACTTACAAATTACCGCAATCGACAGTACCGCAAAGAAAATCGCATTTGTCAGCGATGCAATTCAAAATCAGCGACTAACCAACTTAACCGCACTTTGTGACCGTGCAGAAAGCCCCGTAATGGCAAAATACAAGGGCAAATACGATGTCGGAACTTGCCGTGCGGTTTCAAAATTATCGGTTGTTGCCGAATTGATTCTTCCGTATGTTAAAATCGGCGGTTTGTTCATTGCTCTGAAGGGTGCAAACGGTGAGGATGAGATTCACGATGCAAAATCTGCAATTACAAAACTCGGTGGAGAAATCGAAAGCATCCAATCTCTTGAGTTAGGTACAAACGCAGGAATCGAGCAACGAAAAATCATTTTGATACGCAAAATCAGAGAAACGCCTGCACAATTTCCGAGACAGTACAGTGCGATTCTGAAAAAGCAGTTATAATCTATATTCAAATGTTTCACGTGAAACAAACCTGATTGATTTTTTCAAATGTTTCACGTGAAACATTTTTATCCCTCATATTTTCCCGATGAATGTTTCACGTGAAACATTCGTCTTTTTTTATTTTCAGAAACACTGTATTGTTTCACGTGAAACATTCATTTATTTATTTTGAGTAACGTCGAATTGTTTCACGTGAAACATACTGAATGGAATGCAATAAAATAATTTGTAAAAATATGTAAAAAGTACTTGCATTTTTTGGCGTTTTGTGCTATAATGATAGCATAAAATTACCGAAAATCCATTTGAAAGGTGTGATATAGATATGGGAAAAATTATTTCATTCGCCAACCAAAAAGGCGGTGTCGGAAAAACCACGTCCGCCGTTAATATCGCTGCATCGCTCGGCGTACTCGGCTATAAAGTTCTCTTGATCGACCTCGATCCGCAAGGCAACGCAACCAGCGGTGTCGGTTTGATGAAAAAGAACCTGAAATCGACCATTTGCGAGGTTTTGACAACCGATATATCGGCAGAGGATGCAATTATCGAAACGCAATTCGAAAATCTTTCGATTATTCCGACCAATACATCTTTGGCTCGTGCCGAACACGAACTTGCCGACATCGATGAGCCGGAATTTATTATGAAGAAAAAGCTTGCAAAAGCAAAGGAAATCTACGATTATATCATCATCGACTGTCCCCCGTCACTCGGTATGCTCACGGTCAACTCTATGACCGCAAGCGACGGTGTCGTCATTCCGATGCAGTGCGAATTCTTCGCCCTTGAAGGTCTGTCACAGTTGATGTTTACAATCAGCCGAATCAAGCAGTACTACAACAAGGATCTGAACGTCACCGGCATTCTCATTACCATGTACAACGGCAGATTGCTTCTCTCTTTGCAGGTGATCGAGGAATTGAAAAAGCATTACGCCGACCGACTCTTCGAGACTACCGTTTCGAGAAATGTCAAATTGTCCGAGGCACCCGGGTTCGGAAAGCCGATTTACTACCACAGCAAACGCTCCAAAGGTGCAAAAGAGTATATGAATATCGCAAAAGAACTTGCGGAACGGATTTAAGGAGGGCAACATGGCAAAACGTAATTCCAGATCGACTATGGGCAGAGATTTTTACTCCCTGATGTTTGACAATACGCCGGCACCCGAAAGTACGGCAAATTCCGCAACGGGCGGTGCGACAAGTCTGAAAATTTCCGAGATTGAGCCTCGCAGTAACCAACCGAGAAAGACTTTCGATCACGAACCTTTGGAGGCCCTCGCCGATTCGATTGCACAATTCGGTGTCATTCAGCCGATTGTTGTCAGAGAAAATAAGAACGGTGCGGGTACTTACGAGATTTTAGCAGGCGAACGCCGTTGGAGAGCCGCCAAAATGGCAGGTCTTGACGAAATTCCGGCAGTAATTCTCGAAGGTGACGATCTCAAAGCGGCACAGGTTTCCGTTATCGAAAACGTGCAAAGAGAAGACTTGAACCCCATTGAAGAGGCACTCGCTTATCAGACGCTTTTGGATGGATTCAACCTGACGCAGGAAGAAGTTTCCAAGCAAGTCGGAAAAAGCAGACCTGCAATCGCCAATTTGCTTCGTCTGTTGGATCTTCCGGACGATGTACTGGAACTTGTCAAAGCCGGCAAACTTTCAAGCGGTCACGCAAGAGCGTTGTTAGGACTGAAAAATCAGGATCAGATGCTCTCGCTTGCAAACCGTATCATCGAAAAAGATCTGTCCGTGCGGGATGTCGAGAAAACAATCCGACTTTTGAATTATACGCCCGAAGAAGTGAGCGAGGGCAAAGATCCGCTCGAGGTCCAGCGTAAAAATTATATGAAAGATTTGGAACATCGAGTCGTTTCGAAACTCGGAAGACGGGTAAAAATCGTCGCATCTCCGAAGAAAAAAGTCATTGAACTTGCATATACGGACGATGACGATCTCGAAGCACTGCTTACAAAACTTTGCGGGGACGAGATATTCCCGAAAGAAGACGGCGATTCGCAGGCGGACTGAAAATATAGACAGTCCGAATATCGAATTATTCCGACCGATTACCATACTACCATTATTTTGAAAGGCAAAATCAAATGATTGACATCAAATATATCAAAGAAAATCCAGACGAGGTTGTCGCCCGTCTAGCGGCAAAGGGAAAAGATGCAAAAGAAGACGTTGAGAACATCATCCGCTTGGACGGTGAACGCCGTACTTTGATTGCGGAAACCGAGGCACTCAAAGCCGAACAGAACAAAACAACAAAATTGATTCCGCAATATAAAAAGGAGGGCAAAGACACAACTGCAATTTTTGCCGAAATGAAAGAGCTCGGCAACAAAGCGAAAGCGAATGACGAAAAGTTAAAAGAGGTCGAAACGCAGTTGACTTCCTTCCTTCTGGGACTCCCGAATCTGCCCGATCCCGATCTGCTCCCCGGTGGCAAGGAGAACAACCAACCGCTTCGCTATTTCGGCGAACCGAGAAAATTCGACTTTGAACCGAAAAATCACGTCGATCTCTGCACAGATCTCGGTCTTATCGACTACAAGAGAGGTGCAAAACTCTCCGGAAACGGATTCTGGATCTATTCCGGTCTCGGTGCAAGACTCGAATGGGCAATTCTCAACTACTTTATCGATTTCCACATCGGAAACGGCTATCAGTTTATGTTGGTTCCGCATATGCTCGGTTACGAATGCGGTTTGACGGCAGGACAGTTCCCGAAATTCAAGGACGAGGTCTATTGGCTTGATGTTGCAGAAGACGAACGTCGCAGATTTATGCTCCCGACAGCAGAAACGGCTTTGGTAACGCTCCACAAGGATGAAATTCTCACCGAGGCAGATCTGCCGAAGAAATATTTTGCATATACGCCTTGTTTCCGTCGTGAGGCAGGTTCTTACCGTGCAGACGAAAGAGGTATGGTCAGAGGTCACCAGTTCAACAAAGTCGAAATGGTGCAGTATACATTGCCCGAAAAGAGCGACGAAGCTTTCGAAGAACTGGTCGCAAATGCGGAAAATCTTGTCAAAGGACTCGGTTTCCATTTCCGCACCGTGAAATTGGCGGCAGGTGATTGCTCGGCATCTATGGCGAGAACCTACGACATTGAAATTAACATTCCGTCCATGAACGGTTACAAAGAGGTTTCCTCAGTTTCCAACGCAAGAGATTATCAGGCAAGACGCGGTATGATGAGAGTCAAGCGTGCGAACGGCAAGACCGAATATCTGCACACCCTGAACGGTTCGGGCTTGGCTACCAGCCGTATCTTCCCCGCACTTGTTGAACAGAACCAGAATGCAGACGGTAGCGTGACAGTTCCGGAAGTCCTCCGCAAGTACATCGGCATTGACGTAATCAAGAAATAATCGGGTGTCAAATGAAAATATCGGTCTATGCGGGAACGATTTGGGACAGAATCGTCGAAAATTATCAAAATTCCGTCTTCCGTGAACTGATCGACTACTTCGACTCGACATATTTTTCGGTCAATCTCGGCGAATATCAACACTTTTCGATTTCAACCCGTGCAGGTTCGGTCATCAAAAATCTCATATTGGGGCTTGCGGTGGGTATGATTGTCGCCTGCATCGTGTCCTGCTATCTCAAAACCGTACACGGCGGTTTCATCCGTAAGTTGTTACAGGAAGATTGCACCGCACCCGAAAAAGCGAAAACGCTGTTAGAGCTCGGATTTTTCAGCAATATTTCAATTAGGAAACAACTCATACGTGGCGGTGCGATTGCAGGATTGGTCCGCTCGGTCAATCGGGACGGGGAAGAAATTGCAGGGACAAGCGGAACGGAAAATTCCGCAACCGCTGAAACGGGTGAAAATACTGCACCGGACGGCGTGACCGCAACCGCAGAAACAGGCGAAAATACTGCACCGGACGGCGTGACCGAAAACGCAGATGATACGTCCTTAAAAGTTCCGAAATCAACTGCAGGTGACTGCAAACCGGACTTTGTTTCGGACAGATTTTACATTCCGGAAGACCTCAGATACAAAGCCGAAGTCCGTTATGATAAGGCAGGTTCGGGCGTGAAAAACGTTGTGATAACTGCCGTTATCGCCGTGGTTGCAACCGCTCTCATTTGCAGATTTTTACCGCAGATTCTGGGGCTTGCAGATGCGATTTTGGGCATCTTCCAATAATCGATAGGTCAGATCGGTTGCAATATCGGGGCAATTTCAAAAGGCGAATTCCGCTTTGTAAGTCCCTCCGCTTGTGGCTTTTCCGACAATTCAAGCACCTATTTGCGAATCGTTCTGATTTTTACAAGACAGTTTTACGAGCCGGTGACAACATTTTGCACCGGCTCTGTCGGCTGAATAAATGCGATTGCACACCGATACGAAACCGGTTACAACTCGATTTTTTTTGCGGTTTGAACCTGCAAAATTTCACTCTGCAATTTACAAAATTTCGGTTTCTTCACTTGTTTGAAAGTTTTCCACAGCCTGTGGAAAACCCTGTGTAAAACTTTATTCTAACTCTAAAAAACGGCTCGATTTTTCCGAAAAAAGCACGAATTACGCATGACGTGTCGCCACTTACGGCATTTTCAATGCCTTTTCGGATACAACACGCCTTGTGGAAAAATCCAACCTTGCAAAAGAGCTGTCGCATTTCGCACAGCCCTGCTCATTTGCAATTTTTTCATTGTTCTTTTCTTGAAAGAAGGTTCATTTATGAAATTTTCCTATCACGACAGTGTAAAGTGGCACGATACCGACGCAAACCGCCGTGTCCGTCCGTCGCAAATTTTAACCTATATGCAGGAAGCGGCAAATCTGCAAATGGCGGCGAACGATCTCAACCTTGACAAACTCCGTGACGAGCGTGGCTTGGCATTCATTTTGAGTCGCATTTCGGTCCGCATTTATGACCAGATGCACGCTTACGAGCCTTTCGACAGTGAAACGTGGATCGTTGACGGCAAAGGTGTGGCAACGACAAGATGCTTCCGGATTCTGCGGGAAGGCGACATCGTGGCGGAGGGGGTATCTCTTTGGGCTTTGATGGACATCAGGGAGCATAAACTGCTCCGTGCCTCGACATTTGACCACAAATTCCCGGGTGACGAACTCATCGCACTGCCCGATTTGCCGGTGCGGTTTCAGGTGCCTGCCGTAGCAGATATGCAGGAGGTCGGGACGAGAAAAATCGTTTACAGCGACCTTGATTACAACGGGCATATGAACAATACAAGATACCCCGATATGCTCTGCGACTTCACGGACGGCATTCTCTCGCGGCAGGTCATCGGCTTTTCGATGTCGTTTCTGCACGAGGCGACCTACGGGCATACGCTCAAAGTGTATAGAGCGGGGAGCGAAAACGATCTGATTTTCCGCACCGTCGACGGCGATGTAACCTGCTTGGAGGCGAGATTGCTCACCGAGCCGATTCAGGACGCTCGCGAAGTATAAAAATATAAAAGATTAGATAACGATATGAAAATTACCGTCAAAAACTGGCAACTGATCAAGGCAAAATGCAAAAATGAAACAGTCGATTTGAGTCTCGAACCCTTTATTTCGGTCGGAAAAGGGGCATTTTTCGGCAATCAACGCATTGAAACCGTCAAACTGCCGAGCGAAACATCCGCTGTCAAGACATCGGCGTTCGAAGATTGCATCAATCTCCACGACATCAAAATCGGCGGGCAGAACAGTATCGGTATTGCAAAAAATGCCTTCAAAAACTGCGAGCGACTGCGTAATATCGGCGGTTTTGAAATGGCATCGGACATCGGAGACGGTGCATTCGAGGGATGCCGGAATCTCCGTGAGATAGCGTTCGGCAGGGATCTGCGGAAAATCGGTGCAGGAGCGTTCCGTGACTGCATCACGCTGGAAAAAATCTTTCTGCCGTCCTCATGCGAGGAAATCGGGGAAGGGGCGTTTTTCGGCTGTCGGGAATTGAGTCAAGTCGATCTGGAGGAGGGCTTGACGGCACTCGCCCCCGAAATGTTCCGCAAATGCAAAGAATTAGAACAATTCCGAATTCCGACAACCGTGCGTGAAATTCCGCAGGGCTGTTTCCGTGATTGTACGGGAATTGAGGGATTAAAACTTGACGGGAATATCAAATGCGTTGCAAAGAATGCTCTGAGAGGGTGCAAAAGACTTAAAAGCGTCACGGCGGAATTGGGGCTGACGGAGATCGGTGCGTTTGCATTCGCAGGTTGCAGGGATCTTGAAACCGTAATCCTCCCGCACAGCGTGGAAAAAATCGGTTTCGGGGCATTCGGTCTCGGCTTTTCGAAGAAAAAAATACGGCTTGTCGTCGGAAACGAATATATGTTGAAGAAAATTCGCAAACTTTGTCGCAGGGCGATGACGCTGGGACGGGTGAAGATCGAATTCGAGGGCAAAACGCTCGACGAGCGGAAAAGAGAACGCAGGCGGAAATCGCTTGACGAAGCACCGGCACACCTGACCTGATGCCACAGAAACGGAAAACGGAAAAATATTTTTCCCGTTTGCGTAAAAAAATTGCAAAATCCTATTGACAAAACGGGAAAAGTTTGATATAATAGGAAAGCCGACCGAAAAAGTCGGCAATGCTGGCATGGCTCAGTCGGTAGAGCACGTCATTGGTAATGACGAGGTCATCAGTTCGATTCTGATTGCCAGCTCCATAATAGGACGAAAGGATTGATACAATTTATCAGTCCTTTTTGTTTACGAAAATAGGGATTTTCTCCCTTCTGCGTTCCGCAAGTCAGACTAGGGAGTCACTTTTTAGATGATTTTCGGGTCTTTTTTCTTTTCTTATTTTTAGGCAGGAGCACGATTACTCCAAATTTTGTCAGGGTGTTGCATAGTAGGAATACAATTGTAACAGTAGACATTAAAATTCAAGAAAATTTAACAATTTAAAACTATAAATCACTTGTAAAAAAAGACGAAAAATGATAAAATATGTAGAGAATGATAAATTATGAGGAGAAACTTATGGAGTTTAAAGATAAGGTCCTTTTGGCAAGTGCAAAGCTTAATCTTTCTCAAGAAAAATTCGGAGAAATATTGTCAGTTTCTCTTGCAACTATATCTAGATGGAAAAGTGGAAAAACGGAACCAACAAAAAAAGATATCGCTTTGTTTAATGAACTATGTATTGATAACAATATTACTTTTAGAGAGAACACAATAAATGGAAACAAATAATCAATTTTCAATTAATCAAATTGCAGAGAAAACAGGAAAAACTGTTAAGTTTATTAGACGAGAAGTTGCAAGTGGTTCTCTTAAGAGTATTAAAAAGGGGAACAAAACTCTAATTAATGAGAATGATTTCTTTGAATGGCAAAAAACTATTGATGAAAAATTTGCTAATTTTGTTGATTTGTCTAATTTTGTCAAATCTTCAAAAATTAACGCTTATAAGAAAGAAAATGATGTTGTTAATTGGATAGATATTTCTAATGAAATGAGAAGTATAAATGCCTGGGATGATAATACTCAAATAAGAGATTTTAATTTTATAGATTTATTTACGGGTGCAGGAGGATTATCTTGTGGTCTAACTATGTCAGGAATGATGCCGGTTGGATCTGTTGAAATTATGCCTCAAGCCGTAGAAACATATAGGTCTAATTTTTCAAAGATTAAAGGATTTAAGGAAAATGTGTCTGATAGAGATATCAGAATAGAAGATATTAAAATGGAATTAGTTAATTCTGTAAAAGATAAACATATTCATCTTATTGCAGGTGGATTCCCTTGTCAAGGTTTTAGTATGGCTGGCAATAGAATTGTTGCAGATCCAAGAAATTCCTTATATTTAGATATGTTGGAAATAGTAAAAAGAATTAAACCCGAATTTGTTTTGATGGAAAATGTTGAGGGATTGCGTTCTATGATGGATGGAAAAATTGAGGAAAAGATAATAAGCGACTACAAGGAAATTGGATATAACATTAATGTTACAGTTTTAAATAGTGCCGATTATGGAGTCGCTCAGTTTAGGCGTAGAGTTATTTTTATTGGAAATCGTGTCGGTGCTACGAATTATCATCCACAACCTATTTACAATGAATCTAATTATGTTACCGTAGGTGATGTTCTTCAAAGATATTTAAATATGCCAGAAGATAAATCTATTAACCATATTTTTTCTAAAACAAGCGATGAAATGAAGAAAAGACTTGAGGCGATTCCTGTTGGTAAAAGTTTGTATGGAAATTATAGCGACGCTTGGAAGAAAGTTGATTGGAATAAACCATCTTGCACTGTAAAGGAAAATCATGGTGGGGTTAATGTTCATCCAATTCTAAATCGTGTTATGACTCCTAGAGAATTGGCAACACTACAGTCATTCCCGGAAAATTTTGTTTTCAGTGGTTCAAAAAAATGGCAATTAGTACAAATAGGTAATGCTGTACCTTGTTTACTTGGTAAGGCAATTGGACTTGCAATATTAAAATCTTATGATGAATGGAGCAAATGAAATGA
>CAVGAA010000017.1:0-31635 GCA_963627065.1 bacterium
AAATTAACCGGTTTTACCTTTATAAAGCAATATTTTCGCTCTCATAAAGCAGAAAAAGAAGGACTGCCGCAATTCGTGGCAGTCCTTCTTTGATTGTTCGTTTCGGTCGGCATCAAGCCGATTTTTTCTTTTTGCGTTTGGCTTTTACTGCAATGCCCGAAATGCCGATAAGCGATAGGGGAGCGAGCAGATTCCCGACATTCGATTGACAACCGCTTTCCTGCGGTTGTTCTGCGGTGGTGGTTTCATTGTCGGCGGTTGTTTCGGTCTGTTTCGGTTGCTCTGCGGTTTCAGTCTTTGCCTCGGTTGCGGGTGTCGGTCTGACATCGATTGCATCACCCTTTGTGACGGGTTCGGTCGGTCTTATCGGCTTGTTGGTGCTTGACGTCCCGGGTTGCGTTTTGACACTGCTCGTGACCTTGATTTCAATATCCGAGAACGTAACGGTTCTCTCGCTTGCAAAGAAGCCCCAGTCCATACCGACGGCATCGTAAATGCGGTTGATTGCGGTCTTTTCCCCGTTGATGTAAACGGCGATGATTTCGTCTTCCACAATGAGTTTGATGTCATATTCGGTATTTGCCTCGAATTCGTAAGTGACCTTTGAACCGACTCTGTCGGCAGTGGCGGTCTTGTCGGAAAGCCCTTTGGCATCATACTGTACACGGCTGTTCGAGGCATTGAGCATCACATAGAGTGAATCGTCACTGACACCGCTTGTGCCGAAGCAGAAACCGCCTTTTGCCATTTCCGAGCTGAATTTGACCTTGCAGGTCAGCATCATCGTCTGCGGAAGTTCGCCCATATCGACGAAAGCGTTTTCACCGCCGGTCTTCTTTTTGAGCGTGAGTGTATTTCCGTTTACAACCGCATTTCCGCTTGTTTTGACGGTTTTGAAGGCGTAATCTTTGGTAAAATAGTTCGAATAGGTCGACGGTGCATCAAGTCCGAGCGTTCCGTCTGCCTTTTGGTTAATTTCGAAAATGACCATATTTCCGCCCCAGTCGTAGATGGCGGAATCTGATGTACCTGCTTTTCTGCCGAGCCAAGCACAAAGGTAATGCTTTTCGCCGACCGTACCGACTTTTGCGGCATAGAAGGTGAAACTGTCGCTTGACAGAATGTTATCGGCAGGATCTTTGTAAGGACCTCTGATATTACTGCTTACCGCATAGTAAGTAATGCAGTTCCAACTGTAAAAGAGGTAATACAGGTCGCCGATTTTGACAATGTCGGAGCATTCGAGCATATAATAGTGGTTCGGAGTGAAGATATTGCCCTCAAACGTCCAGTTCGAAAGGTCGGTCGAGGTGTAGAGAAGGACAACGCCGTTTTCGTTTCCGTTGGTTTTGCAACGACCGGATACGGTCATCCAGTATTTACCTTCTTCTTCCACCCACATGACCTCGGAATCACGGTAATCGTCCTTGTTGTAACCGTCCGGTGGGTAAATGGTGTCCTTTTCAATCTTTGTCCACGTTACCTGATCGGTGCTTGTTGCGTGCATAATGGCGGTTGTTTTGCCGGTGAGAAGCGTATTGACACCGGTGTAGAAACAGTGGTAAAGCCCGTCTTTGCCTTTGAGGACCGAACCCGTACCGAGTCCCAAATGGTCCTGATCGGCTTGGTTGGTCGAGCCTTTGACGCCGTATCTTGTGCCGTAGAATTCATAAAAGTTTTCGGTCGTGAAACTGTAAAAGGGGTGCATCGGCCACGTGTTGTTGTTCGTGTCGTAGAGGTAGTACAACCGCAGACCGTTTCCGTCTGTCATGGGCATGACATCACCCACCCACGCTTCGGGGAGTCTGGGGAAAATTGAGGTTACTTTTTCCATATTCTGAAATGTTTCGGCGGTCGCTCCGAGCGACAGAACGCCAACGAGCACGGCAAGAAGAAGCACCGTGCCCGTCAGACGAACCGCCCGAGAGACAACAAATTTTTTGTGTTTCATTCGTTTGGTTTATTATTTTCTGAAGTTATTGTTTCTCAAATCGATTGCTCAGACCGGTTCAGTCGTGCAAGCGTAGGAAATGGACGTGATACCGAAGACGCAGGAGTCAGCCGCTTTACCGCCCTCGAGGGTATAGGTTGCGGTGCATTTGAAGACGATTTCGTTAGCACCTGCATTCAGATTGATTTTAGCGAATGCCATGATTCCGTTTCCGCTACCGTTGAGGTTGTACTCGCTTGTGAGAACGGTTCCGTTGAGTTTGAGTTCGAACGCACCGTAGTCACCGCCGTGGTTGGAAAGGAATGCAAGGTAATATTCGCCTGCTTTTTCAACATTCATGGTAAGTTTCAGTTCATCGCCGACTTTGATTCCGCCCCAGAAGAGTTGCAGAGCGTGTGCTTCATTCATATCTGCGGTGTTGTCAAGGCGTTTCCAGCTGTCTGTCATATCCTGAACGAAAATGTCTTTGCCTTCGTTGGCAGTCTTTGCAGTGTCAAGCCAGAGAGCAGGTTTTGCAACGGTCAGTTCGGCTTCTTCGTATGCGAATGTTGTGACTGCAAATACGCAGGAGTCTGCATTGCCGGAATCGTTCGTATAAGTTGCGGTGCATTTGAAGACGAATTCGTTATCGCCTGCAACAAGGGCAACGTTCTTGAAACTTGTGGTGAGGGCATCGCTACCGGTGAGGCAGTAGTTGTCGGTGAGAACTTCGCCGTTGAGTGTAACCGAGAATGTTCCGTAGTCACCGCCTCTGTTGGAGAGGAGAGAAAGGTCATAAAGACTGGATTTTGTGACATTGAGTTTCAGTTTCAGTTCGTTACCGACTTTAATAGAAGCCCAGAAGAGTTGCATATTGTGGTCGAGATTCATATCGGCAACACTGTCAATGCGTTTCCAACCGTCCGACATATCCTGAACGAAGATTTCTGCGGATGTGTTATCGGTCTTTGCGGTATCGAGCATGGTAGCGGCTTTCACGGTCGTGACGGGATCGACTACCTCATCCGGCTCATCGGGACGGACAATCGGCGTGGTGTCGAAAGAGTCAAGCGTCAAGGTCATGGAGCTGATACCGAACACACGACCTGCGGACATTGCATTCTGACCCTTGAGGCGGAAGATGAGTTCGTGATCGCCTGCTTCGAGGACTGCCTGACCGAGTTCGAAGTCGTACAGACCGCCGTCTGCCGAACGGTAAACATCAACGCCCTTCTTGGAGGAAATCATTTCATCGTCAAAGTAGACTTGGAACGTTCCGAAGTCACCGCCCATGTGGAGCGAGAACTTGACCGAATAAGTACCGGTTGCGGAAACCTTGAAAGGAATGGTCAAGGTGTCGCCGATGTCAACGGCAGACCAGAAAAGCTGGTAAACGTCATCATCGTTGACAAGCAGATCGTCATCGATTCTTGCGTAACCCTGCGAAATGTTTTGCAGGAATTTGTGATTGTCCTCTTCGGTTGCGTTGGAAGGCTCTGCAACACTGAGGTAATAAGCCATATTGTAGAAATAGGTGTCACCGACCTTTGCTTCGTCGGAGGGCTTATCGGAATCATCCGGTTTTGCGGTGGTGACCTCGGTCTTCTTGGTATCGGTTTCGTTTGATTTCGTGTCGACCGATTCGGTTACCTTCGAGGTCGGTTTTTCGGTGGTGTCTTTCGGCGTGTCATTCTTCTTACCGCAGGATGCGAGCAGGCAGGTAAGGGAAAGAACACCGGCGAGAAGGGAAAGCATTGTTTTCTTCATGTTCGGTTTCTCCTTTTGAATTTCGGTCATTACCGTACGGCAATGCCGGTTTGTTTATTTTGGACAAATCTGTGTCCGGATACGTATCAATGATAGCACATCGGGGATGAAAAGGCAACAGACAAAAATGCGAAAAGTGGAAAAATTCAATTTTAATAGTTTTTTTGACAAAATAATATCAAATTGATTTTGTCGATTCCGGAAAAATACATTTTCGGGAGTTTTATCAACTGTTTTGCTTTCTCCACACACTCGGCGTCACACCGGTATGATAGCGGAAAAACTTGTAAAACAACTGCACATCGTCAAAACCGACCGAACTTCCGATCTGCTCCACACTCATCCGTGACGAGGTAAGCAGTTGCTTTGCAGAGTTGATTTTTACCTGATTGATATATCTCTTAATGGAAATGTCGTAGCGATTTCGAAAGGCTTTCGAGAGAAAGTCACGGCTGTAGTGGAACTCACGGCAAAGGTCGTCAATCTCCAAAGGCAGGTTGATGTTGTTGTGAATGTAGTCGAGAATCTTTTGCGTGTCAAAACCTTGCTCTTCGGCATTGATTTCGCATTCCGACACGATTTCGTACAAAAAACACAGAAAAAGTGCGTCGCATTCGGTATGTTCGACCTTATTTATATCGTAAAGATCGAGCATTCGCTTCAAAAGTTCGTAGGGGAAAAGCACATTTCCGGTCAATACGCCTTTTTTCTTCATGCGGTCGACCAGAATGCCCATAGAGCCTTCAAACGTGATGGAGTAGAACGAGCAGGGTGACCGTGACTGTCTCGGAGCGGAAATGGTACAGTATCTCGGCAGAAGGATATACTCGTTTTTACCGATGTCAAAACGCACGCCGTTGACCAGCAGGTGTACGTTTCCTCCGGTTGTGAAAATCAATTCGTTTTCGGTTAAGAACCGGTCTTTGTGTCCCCACCCTCCGGGGACATTCGTATAGGAAACGTGTCGCACGTCCAGTGTCCCCACTCGTCCGATTTTGTCATAGTTGATTCCGCTCGGAATTGTTATCATAATACAAATTCTCCACTTCTTGCGTTTTTTTCTATTGAGAAAAAATGCGTCATCCATTATAATGATAACATAGAATGCTCGAAAAATCTCGCACATTTTGTAAAGGATGTGGAAAGAAAATGAAAACAAACAAAATAACGGTTCGGGATAACTATCTGGCACTGCCGATCGGTCGTCATGTGGGAACACGCAGAATCACCGTATCGAAGGACGGAGAAATGCTTGACGATTTCGTCCTGCGGTTGGATTACGTCAACCCATGTAATACAGTTTACTACGATGTTGCAAAATATATCGGAAAAACGCTCGAATTCGGGTGTGAAGAAGATATTCTCATCGAGGACCGGCAGGAGCATACCACAAAATTCCCTGCAAATACGGCATACGGTTACCGTCCGCACATTCATTTCGCCCCCGATTTCGGTTGGATCAACGATCCCAACGGGCTTGTGGAGTATACATCTCCGGTCACGGGAATCAAAACCTACCATTTGTTTTACCAATACAACCCCTACGATACCGTTTGGGGCAATATGCACTGGGGACACGCCACAAGCCGAGACCTGTTGCATTGGGAAGAAAAGCCCATCGCCCTTTACCCCGACGAAAACGGGACAATGTTTTCCGGCAGTGCCGTCATCGACCGTGAAAACCGTTCGGGATTGAAAGAAGGGGACGAAGACGTCATTCTTCTGTTCTACACCTGTGCCGGACATAATAATTTGCGGTCGGCAAAAAAAGAATTCACGCAATGTCTTGCATATTCGACCGACGGAGGCGAAACTTTCCGCAAGTACGAAAAGAATCCTCTGATTCCGCATATCATCTGGGACAACCGCGATCCGAAGGTCATCTGGTGTGAGGAAATGCAGTGCTACGTCATGGGACTTTACCTCTCGGATGCAAACTTCGGTATTTTCGCAAGCGAAGATTTTCTGCACTGGGAACAGATTCAGAAAATCACCATTGAGGGCGATGCCGAATGCCCCGACCTCTACCCTTTGAATGTGGACGGCAATCCCAAAAAACGCAAATGGGTAATCAGCGGTGCATCGCACGTTTATGTTATATGCGAATGCCGTGGCGGAAAATTCGAGCAGGTGCAAGCCCCTCGCAAACTTTGTTACGGAAGAAACCATTACGCCGCCCAAACCTTTTCGGACGTGTCGGACGGTCGCAGAATCTGCTTGGCATGGAACAGAGATCTGTGCTTCCCCGATGCCCCCATTAACGGGCAGATGAGCGTTCCGCTCGAAATGACACTCCGCACGAGAGGAAAAGAAATCGATCTTTGTGCCAATCCCGTAAAAGAACTTGAAACGCTTGTCGCAGAAACGAAAACTTTGCGTGACGTGGATTTCGGAGGTCTGAATCCGTTCCGGCTCGACCTGTCACCGTCCGCATATCGCATGATACTCGACATTCCTGCCGGATCTCCCGATTTTACGCTCGGTCTGTTCGGTCAGCCGGTGCAAATCTCCTACGATAAAAATATCGTGTCGGTAGGGGAGTACAGCGTACCGCTTTCCATGGACGGAAAAACTTTCAAAGTTACGCTCGTTGTCGATACGTGCAGTTGCGAGATTTTCACCGGCGACGGTCAGGCACTCATGACGGTTTCCATGCTCTGCGACTATAACATCAACCGTTTGGTCCTGTCGTCCCCCTCACACGTAAAACTTGAAAGTCTTACGGTTTCCAAATTGCAGTCCACATTGCAAAATAAATAAATTTTGGGAAGGAAAAAGAAAAAAATGAAACGCATTTTCGCATTGCTCTTAACCCTCGCAACTCTGCTGTCCGTTCTTTCAATTGTTGCCTGCTCCGGTAAAAAGCAACCGACAACCGACACCGAAACGTCGGAAAAAGAAACAACTGCCTCCGCCACCACCGATGACGACTATGATCTGACTCGCTTCAACGGTGCCGACACCGAAGGCGTGGAAGAAATTCATCTCATGAGCCGTGCACATACACGTCATGCGGACGAAATCACCTGTGAAGATTCTTCGGACGCTGTTCTGCATTCCATTTACAGCCGTCAGTTGTGGGTGGAAGAAACACTGAATGTATCGATTATCAACAACAAAGTCGAGGCATCGGACGAACACGGTGGAAGAACTATGATTCAGAACCTTATCGCCACGAACGATTCGACCTATGACCTCTATGCATCGAGTTACTATGGCTCGAGTACTTTGGCGGTCGAAGGACTTTTCCGCAATCTGTACGAGGTCAATACGGTTGATACCGAGCGGTCCTACTATTCGCAGTATTTTACCGAAAAATCACAAATCGGTGATAATCTCTATATGATCACCGGCGATGCCGCAATCTCCGCAACCCGTTTCCTGTTCGTGACATTCTTCAACAAGAAACTCGTAGCCGACTTGGATGCGGAAGATCCGTTCCAATTGGTTTACGACGGCGATTGGACCTTTGACAAAATGTACTCCATTATCGCAGAACTCTATACGGATACCGATGGGGACGGTACGGTGAGTTCCGGAGACACTTACGGACTCGGCGTCAACAACTATCTCGGTGTCGATGCGTACACATCCGCATTTGATCTGATGTGCGTAACGATTAACGAAGACAAGCAAGCCGAACTGACACTCGATTCCGACAAATACGGAAATGCGGTCGATAAACTCTACAATCTGTTCTGGAAGACGAACGGCGTATTGAACAAACAGGATCCGGACGGCATCGCAACTGTTTTTGCCGAAAACAGACTGTATTTCTCGCAGAGCTGGCTCTATAACGTCGAGTCCACCGAACTGCGGAATATGGAAAACAGTTACGGTATCATTCCTTACCCGAAGTACGATTCCAATCAGGAAGACTACTATTCGTTCGGTCATGACCAGATTACCATTTTCGCATTGCCCCGCACGGGTGAGCATCCGAACGTTGCAGGTCTTGTCCTCGAAGCACTCAGTGCAGGAAGCAAAGATACCGTTCTCAAACAGTACTATGACATCGCTCTGCGTGTGCAGTATGCACCCGATCCGGACAGTTCCTACATGATCGACCTCATCCGTAAAAACTTCCGCCTTGATACCGGTTGGGTGTATTGCGAAGATCTCGAACTCGTTTCCCGTATCATGCGTACTCTGATTGAAGCAAAAACCAAGAATTTCTCAAACTACTACGCAAAATACAAGGAAACATACCAAACCGCAGTCGATAACCTGAACACCGCATTCGGTGTCGGTACTGCCGAATAAACGAAAAGGACACTCTTATGAAAATCATTGCATTTGGTGAAGTTATTTGGGACATCTATCCCGATGAGGCACTTTTAGGCGGTGCACCGCTCAATTTCTGTGCCCACCTTGCCTGCCTCGGCGACAGTCCCTATCTGCTCTCTGCCGTGTCGGTTGACGACGAATACGGCAAACGTACGCTCTCTGCCATTCAAAAGTATAAAATCGGCGATTGCCTGATGCAGAAAAATATGCATCCGACGGGGCGTTGCAATGTCACACTTGACGAAAACAAAGTGCCGACTTACAAAATCGCAACCGGTTCGGCACACGATTCCGTGACTCTCTCGGACAAGGATTTATCGGAACTCCGAACAATCGGAGCGGACGTTTTCTACTTCAACACCCTCATTCAACGGGACAAAACTGCAAGGGAAACGCTCGGAAAAATTCTCGCAAACTGCTCTTTCCGTGATATTTTCTGCGACATCAACCTCAGGGAAAACTGCTATGACCGTGAATCGCTCCTCGTATGCCTCAAAAATGCCACCTATTTCAAACTCAGTGACGGTGAGGTCAAAACGCTGGTCGAGTTGAATCTTTTGCCGAAAACCGAAAACATAACCGATTCTGCGGAAGTGCTCTGCAAAACATACACAAACATTCGTTACGCAATTCTCACACTCGGAAAAGACGGTTCTGCCGTTTATGATAGAGATGCCGGAAAACTGTACGAATCGGGAAAGCCGGAGAACGTTCCGGTTGTGTCGACCGTCGGGGCAGGGGACTGCTACGGGGCAACGTTCTTGCACGGCATCTATCACGGAATGACCGTTCCGGAGGCAATCAAACTTGCAACGGACCGCAGTAATATCGTTGTGTCGCACAAGGAAGCAATTCCGTTTTGAAATTTGGGGAGGAGTATCACATAATGAACAATCCGTTTTATATGAACAGTCTTGCAACGCTACCGCTTCTATCGGATGAGGAGTCAAGGACAATCAATGCGGAAAATCCGACAGGGGAAAAGGGAAAGGGCGGTACGGCATCAAGCGTACTCGGAAAAAGTCGCAAAGGTGCTCCCTGCATCACATTGCCGGCAGGGGAAACCGTTACATTGGCGGACATTGACGGTTGCGGTACGATTAATCACATTTGGGTGACCGTTACCGACAAAACAAGCGATGCAAACCGTTTCGTCCTGCGGGATCTGGTTCTGCGGATGTACTGGGACGATGAGGAAAAGCCGTCGGTCGAGTCACCGCTCGGCGATTTCTTCTGCTTGGGCTTCGGCGAAAGTTATACCGTCAATTCGGCACTCATCAACGTCAACCCTCTACGGGGGATGAACTGTTACATTCCCATGCCGTTCGGAAAGCACGCCAAAATCACAATCGAAAATCAGCATCCCTGCGAAATCGGCGGATTTTTCTACCAAATCGATTACAGTCTGCGAAAATCACTGCCCGAAAACACCGCATATTTTCACGCCGAGTGGCGTAGACAGTCCTGCACCGAACTCAAAAAAGACTATGTCATTCTGGACGGAGTCAAAGGGCAGGGGCAGTACATCGGAACATTTTTTGAACTTTCCACACTGTCACGTTATTGGTGGGGCGAGGGCGAATTCAAATTTTACATCGACGGCGACAGTGAATACCCGACCATTTGCGGTACGGGAACGGAAGATTATTTCGGCGGTGCGTGGAGTTTTGCCACACATGTGAACGGCGAATGTGTCGAAACAACCTTCAATTCGCTCTATCTCGGTTACCCGTTCTATTCCGATAAAGACAGAGCGGTGACGAACCCGTTCCATAACCGTGACTGCCCCCCGATGCGGGCATTTTACCGT
Organism: bacterium; assembly: GCA_963627065.1. Lineage (GTDB taxonomy): Bacteria > Bacillota > Clostridia > Oscillospirales > CAG-272 > UMGS1865. The sequence goes on from CAVGAA010000017.1 coordinate 9,795, forward strand.
TGGCACGTACCGGATCCCATTCGTTTCCGTGATGGCATCAAGGTGACCGCCCAGCAGATCGGAATCGGACACGGCGGACTGTTTGAAAGACAGGACGACGTCACATCCGTCGCCTATTGGTATCAAACCGAACCGCACAACGCCTTTCCGACACTTCCCGAACGAACCGCCAGACACCCGAGATAAAAGCAAAAAAATGACCGAAAATGATTGACCGAAAATAAAAATGGGACTGTCACACGTACTTTTTCGCATTTGTGTGCGATTTTCCGCATTTTATTTTCTCACACGGCTACATGGGATAAGTTATAACTAATAGTGAAAAGGTTAGGTTCTCGCACGGCTGTGCAACCACTTTTCGTATATCAATAAATGAGCGTACTCTGTGAAAAGTACGCTCAAATAACACCTTATTCCAAGTTTTTAGGGGTGCAGGGGGCTATTTTACAAAAATGCCCCCTGCATAATTATAATTTGCTTGTTTATTCCTCGTCGTCGAGGCGGAGGACGGCCATAAAGGCTTCGGGAGAAACTTGGACAGAACCGAGTTGTCGCATCTTCTTTTTGCCTTCCTTTTGCTTTTCGAGCAGTTTCTTCTTTCTGGTGATGTCACCGCCATAGCACTTGGCGAGGACGTCTTTCCGCATTGCCTTGACGGTTTCCCGAGCGATAATTTTTGAGCCGATTGCCGCCTGAATCGGAATTTCGAACAACTGCCTCGGAATGTTGTCCTTCAATTTTTCTGCAATCTTCCTCGCCCGAGCGTAAGCCTTGTCCTCGTGAACGATAAAGGACAGAGCATCTACCTGATCCCCGTTGAGCAGAAAATCGAGTTTGACTAGTTTGCTCGGCTCGTAGCCTTTCAACTCGTAATCGAGCGATGCATACCCGCGGGAACGGCTTTTCAGTGCGTCGAAAAAGTCGTAAATAATCTCGTTGAGGGGCAGATCGTAGTGCAGTTCCACTCTCGTCTGATCGAGATATTTCATATCGTGGAAAACGCCACGCCGGTCCTGACAGAGTTCCATCAAACCGCCGACATAGTCAACGGGCGTAATGATTCCGGCTTTGACGACCGGCTCGAAAGCCTCCTCAATCTGATCGGCAGACGGGTAATTCGAGGGGTTGTCGATCTTAACAAGATCGCCGTTTTTGAGCTTGATTTCGTATATAACGCTCGGTGCGGTCGTAATCAAGTCGAGATTGAATTCCCGTTCCAACCGCTCTTCAATGATTTCCATGTGGAGCAATCCCAGAAAACCGCAACGGAAACCGAAGCCCAATGCCACAGACGTTTCCGGTTCAAAGAGAAGTGCCGCATCGTTGAGGCGTAACTTTTCGAGTGCATCCCGCAGGTCACCGTATCTTGCACCGTCCGCAGGGTAAATGCCGGCGTAAACCATAGGCTGTACCGCTTTGAATCCCGGGAGGGGCTGTTCCGTCGGGGTGACGGCGGACGTCACCGTGTCACCGACTCTCGTGTCCGCTATATTTTTGATTGATGCCGTGAGATAACCGACCTCGCCGGCGGAAAGGCAGGCACATTTCGACAGCCCGAAAGGCTCTAATGTCCCGACCTCGACCACGTCAAACTCCGCACCGGTACTCATCAGACGGATTCTGTCGCCGGCTTTGACCGAACCGTCCACCACACGGATGTTGACGACAACGCCTAAATAACTGTCGTAGTAGGAGTCGAAAATCAAGGCTTTCAGAGAGGCATTTTCATCGCCGTCGGGGGAGGGAATCTGCGACACGACCGCTTCGAGAACATCGCCGACGTTCTGCCCCGTTTTTGCCGAAACGGCGGGGCAGTCCTCCGCAGGAATGCCGATCACGTCTTCAATTTCGTCACGGCAACGCTTGATGTCGGCGGAAGGCAGATCGATTTTGTTGATTACGGGGACGATTTCGAGATTCGCATCGACCGCAAGATAGGCGTTCGCAAGTGTTTGAGCCTCAATTCCCTGCGTTGCGTCCACCACGAGCAAAGCCCCCTCGCACGCGTTGAGCGAACGGGAAACTTCGTAGTTGAAGTCAACGTGACCGGGGGTGTCGATGAGGTTGAAAACATACTCCTCGCCGTCACGGGCGGTGTAGTTGAGTTTGACCGCACGGGCCTTGATTGTGATGCCTCTTTCCCGTTCGAGGTCCATATTGTCGAGCAATTGGTCTTCCATATCCCGCTTTTCGACGGTTCTCGTCAGTTCGAGAATGCGGTCGGCGAGTGTCGACTTGCCGTGATCGATGTGGGCAATAATGGAAAAATTGCGGATGTGCTTTTGCCGTTCGGATTTCATTCGGTTCAAACCTTTCGGAAACTAAAAATAAATCTATCTATTATAATATTATACCGCATTTTCGGCAAAAAGGCAAGGCTTTTGCAAGATTTTTCCGAAAAAAGTGAAAATATCAAAAAAGAAAGCAAAAAATGTCCGACTTTTTTCAAGTAGTGTCTTGAAAATCGGAAAAAATTGATTATACTATTATATACAAAGTCAATGAAGACAGAGAAACAAAAGTCGAAAATATCGATTTTTTTACGGAAGGACAGGTCAATATGAAAAAAATGAAAGTTGCCGTCATCGGCTACGGCGGTATGGGCGGTTGGCACACCGAAAAACTTTTGAAGAGCGATGTCGCCGAACTCGCAGGTGTATATGATATCAGACGGGAGCGGAACGAACTGGCAGAGAGCCGTGGCATTCACGCATTTTCTTCTCTGCGTGAGGTCCTGCAAAATCCCGAAATCGAACTCGTGACGGTCGCAATTCCGAACGACTCGCACGAGGAAGTCGTCGTCAAAGCCCTGAACGCAGGCAAAAACGTCATTTGCGAAAAACCCGTGGCACTGTCGCTCGAATCGCTTGACAGAATGATCTCGGCTGCCGATAAAAACGGCGTGCATTTCTCCACGCACCAGAACAGACGTTGGGACGTAGACTACCTTGCAATGAAGCAGATTCACGATTCTGGCGAACTCGGACGGGTGATCAATATCGAGTCGAGAATTCACGGCAGCCGTGGAATTCCCTCCGACTGGCGTGGCGAAAAAGTGCATGGAGGAGGTATGCTCTATGACTGGGGAATTCACCTCATCGACCAGATTTTAATGATCTTCGGATTCGACAACATCGAGAGCGTGTACTGTATCTGCGACAACATCACAAACAAAGAGGTCGATGACGGCTTCCGCCTTGACATCAATTTCCGCTCGGGCGAACGTGCAACGGTTGAGGTCGGAACATATAACTTTATCGCTATGCCAAGATTCTATATGCGTGCCGAAAAAGGCTCTGCTCTCATCACCGATTGGAGAGAGGAAACGCAGGTCGTCAAATGCACACACTGGCACGAGAGCGAGGTCCTGCCGGTCGAAACCGCCGCAGGTCTCACAAAAACAATGGCACCGAGAGATTCGGTCACAACGGACACATACAGAATTCCGAGACCGCAGTCGGACGTCCATGACTATTACAGGAATTTTATTTCCGCTATCAGAGGCGAGTGCGAACAGTTCGTCACCCACGAGCAGATGCGGACGGACATAAAGGTCATTCTGGCGGCCTTCGAATCCGCAAAAACCGGAAAAGTTGTAAAGTTTTAATAAAAAACTATGGGACTGTCACAATTTGTGGCAGTCCTTTTGTTGTTAGATTTTGCACCCATTTAGATTGTCACATCAATTACAGATATCACAAGTAAATATCAATTGTCATAAGCGAAACACACCGTAACCTTCCGGACCGTTCGTCATTATCACCAAAAAACAACCGCAAACTTTGATCAAAATACCGATTGACAAAAGCATAAAAGTGTGGTAAAATAATCATAAATAGCAGTGGTAGTGACAAGTCAAGACAAAAAAGCAGAATCGTGAGGGTAGTCTATGAACAAAACCGCATTATGTATCAAAATGTTGGAGGTTTTATACAGTCGCGGAATGGTCGGCATTTCCGAATTGGCGAAAATATTGGACACAAATCCCCGAAACATTCCGGAATATCGAAAAGAACTGGAATTGGCAGGCTATTTGATAGATTCTGTCCCCGGACGTTACGGTGGTTATAAATTGAACAAAAACTGCTTGTTTCCGTCTGTTCGGCTTGAAAAGGAGGAGAAAGATGCCCTCTTGGAGGGATTCTCTTATCTCAACTCCAGAAAAGATTTTATGAAAAAAGCGGAATTCGGCAGTGCAATGGCAAAGTTTGCCTCTGCATCGGCATATTCCGATGAGCAACCGTTTCAACCTGTTGTCATTAACAAACGGCAGTTGGCAATGCCAGAGGAAGAAATCAAAAAGAGATATGACACCATTCAGCAGTGCATCAAAAATCATCAGGTTATGGTGATTGATTTTTTGACAACTGGAAACGAGATACAAACCCGAACAATTCACCCGTATAAGTTGTTTATGTATAACAATGCGTGGTTCATTTTGGCATATTCTTTGCCGAACAAGCCGGAAGAAGAGGGTATCATACTTTATTACAAACTGAATCGAATTCTAAATTTTCGCCTGAAAGATGCAAAGTTCCGTATATCTCTGCTTTACAATGAGCATGACTTTTTCGACGAAAACGGACTGAAAAAAGGGCATGACTGGGCTTCGGAAAAGTCCGGCGAATCGCATTCATGGTATCATATCAAATTGATTCTCCACGGAAGACCGGCTATGATCGTCAAGGAGTATATCTACGGCAAGAATCAGAATGTGACACCGGTGGATCGAAATACAACGATTTTAGAGTGCGATATGGAATATCGGTACAATACCATTCAATTCGTTCTCGGTTGGGGAGCAGACTGCGAAATTGTAGAGCCGGAGTGGTTGAAGAAAGATGTTTTGGAAATTGCAACAAAAATGAAAGAGCAACTGGAAAGAGCAGTGACTGCGGAATTTTCGTTGCAAAATTGAAATTGTAACCGTATGCGGAAAAACTTGCTTTTTGACGATTATTTCAACCTAATAAATGAAAAATTAGGAGAACCGAAAAATGATTTTCTTGGTTGGAATTTTCAGAAAAATGTTCAAAAGTACATAGACGAGAACTTTTACGGGGAGCAACCGGTCGGCACAAGTTTTTATATCAAAACAGGCATAGACGGACTCGGTTTGATTCACACACCGACCATGCGAGTGCCGTCACTGATCAACAATTCACAAGTGATTTACAGTGCATGAGAACAACATTGATGTGTGCATTTGCATTAAAGAATGATGTCGGACACATTGTAATTCCGCCGTTCGGCGGTGGATGCGGACGTGTTCCGTCTAATGTCATTGCCAAAATGATGTACGAAGGCTACCTGCAGATTGCATTAAGATGCAAATCCGGAAAGTTTTGAGAAGAATAAGCAAAAGAAATGAAATAATGAAAAGTGAATAGTGAATAGTGAATAGGTAAAGCCCCCCTCGATTGCAATCGAGGGGGGCTTTTGCGGGGGTGGTCTTACGAACCCAAATGGGCGGTTACAAATGGTTTTAATTTGACACATTCTATCTATTCCGCCCATTGTTCCGCCGTCTGCAAGGGTAGTCACGCAATTTGAAAAGTGCGTACAAAGTGCCACGCACGGAAAATCGTTTCGGCGGAGGAGGCTCTGCGTGTCGATACTCGTAGTCAAAAAGAAAAGACATCGTAAGATGCCTTTTCTTTTTGGTTGCGGGGGTGGGACTTGAACCTCACGGCCTCCGGGTTATGAGCCCGACGAGCTACCAACTGCTCTACCCCGCGATATTTGTGGTCATTCCGGTGGTGCCGGTGACCGGAATCGAACCGGTACGATGCTTTCGCATCACGGGATTTTAAGTCCCGGGCGTCTACCTGTTCCGCCACACCGGCGTTACACACCCAAATAACCTGCTTCCCTTTTTCGGTTCGCCTTGATATTATAGCACACTTTCCGTTCGTTGTCAATACTTTTTTGAAAAAAAGTTTTCTCTCGTCAAATTTTTTCGCTTTTGCGTTTTTTGAATGCGTTGGGTGGTCGATTTCTTCGCTTATTTCCTCTTTTTTGCAATTTTTCACTCCGGATTATGCAATTTCGATCGAATTACTCTTGACATTTCACTATAAAATGTAGTATAATATAATGGAATATTTGTTTTTTTCTGGGAGTGAGCATTTTGAACGAGAAAATGAGACATCTCGGTGCGGAACGTTCTGCCATTCGGGAGTTGTTTGAATACGGGAATAAACGGAAAGCCGAAATCGGTGCGGACAAAGTCTTTGATTTCAGCATTGGCAACCCGTCCACACCGACACCGAAAGCGGTCACGGATGAATTGCTCCGTTTGCTCGAAACATCCGAGCCGACCGCTCTGCACGGTTACACGAGTGCGGCAGGTGATATGACTGCCCGCCGTGCGATTGCAAATCAGTTGAACAAAACCTATCATGCGGATGTGGATGCTAATCTCATTTATCTCACGGCAGGTGCGGCGGCATCACTCACGGTATCGCTCCATGCGATTCTCACGGAGGGGGACGAGGTCATTCTGTTAGCACCGTATTTCCCCGAATACCGTGTCTTTGCCGAAAAAGCAGGGGCAAAGGTGGTAACGGTTCAACCGACCCCCGAAACCTTTCTACCGAATTTCGATGATCTTGAAAATGCACTCACCGATCGCACGAAAGCCGTGATTCTCAATTCTCCCAATAATCCGAGCGGTGCAATTTTAGGCGAGGACGGTTTGCGGAAACTTTGCGGAATTCTCGACCGCAAACAGAAAGAAAACGGACGTGCAATTTGGCTTTTGTCGGATGAACCGTACCGTGAACTCGTCTGGGACGGCGAAAAAATTCCGTTCGTGACGAACTACTATGCGAACAGTATGGTGCTTTATTCTTACAGCAAATCGCTCTCGCTCCCGGGGGAACGCATCGGTTATATTTTGGTGTCGTCCCGTGCCGAGAATGCCGGCGGAATGTTTGAGGCGGTCTGCGGAGCAGGCAGGGCATTGGGCTTTGTCTGTGCACCGGCACTTTTCCAGCATCTTTTGCCGTCCTGCGTGGGACTCACGTCCGATTTTTCGGTTTATCGTGAAAACCGCAAACTGCTATGGGAGGGGTTGACAAAACTCGGCTTTGATGCCGTAAAACCGCAGGGAGCATTTTACCTCTTTCTGAAGTCGCCCGAATCGTCCGCCGTGGCATTTTCCGAGCGGGCAAAACAAAATGAATTATTGGTTGTACCGTCCGACAGTTTCGGTATGACGGGTTATGTACGCATTTCGTATTGCGTACCGACCGAGCGAATCAAAAACGCATTACCGCTCTTTGCGGAATTGGCAAAAGAATACGGATTAGATAGGAAAACAAAATGAATTCTTTGGATCAGGCAAGAGAAACAATCAACAGAGTTGACAGTGAAATAGCAAAACTGTTCACGGAGCGTATGAAAGCCTCCGAGGCGGTTGCGGAATATAAAAAAGAACACGGATTACCGATTGAAGACAAATCGAGAGAGGCGGATGTCATCCGTGCCGGAGCGGAAAAAGTGGAAGATCCGATCCTGCGGGAATATTACGTCCGTTTCATTCAGGAAACCATGGAACTTTCCAAAGCCTACCAGACAAGACTTTTGAAGGGAATGAAAGTCGCATACAGCGGAACGGAGGGGGCATTCGCACACATCGCAACCGAAAAACTCTTTCCGAGTGCCGAAAAAATCGGTTACGGCGACTTTGTTTCGGCATACCGTGCAGTCGAAAAAGGTGAATGCGACGTAGCGGTTCTGCCGGTGGAAAACAGTTCGAACGGCGAGGTCGGTCAGGTCATGGACCTCATGTTCTCGGGCGGACTTTTCATCAACAAAATGCTCGATTTACCGGTCACGCAGGACCTGCTTGCAAAACGTGGTACGAAAACGGAAGACATCAGGACAGTCATCAGTCATCCGCAGGCACTGGGACAGTGTGCCGAACGGATTCGGGAAATGGGCTGGGCGACGGAAGAATATACCAACACGGCATTGGCGGCAAAGTTTGTCGCAGGCACGAACGATCGTTCGGTTGCCGCAATTGCAAGTGCGGAGGCGGCGGAACTGTTCGGATTGACCGTCCTCGAACGCAATCTCAATGCAAGCCGTAGTAATACAACAAGATTTGCAGTCTTTTCAAGAGCCGAAAATACGGCATCGAAGGGGACTTATTCGGCACTGGTCTTCACGGTGCGGAATGAGGCAGGTGCATTGGCTCGTGCCATTGACGTGATCGGACATTACGGTTTCAATATGCGGACTTTGCGTTCCAGACCGATGCCGGAACTGCTGTGGCAATACTATTTCTATGTGGAAGCCGAGGGCGATCTGCACACATCGGACGGACAGAATATGCTCCGTGCATTGTCGGTCTTCTGCGACAAACTCAAACCGGTCGGCTGTTACACCGTGTCATAATGAGGTAAAAATATGATTTTGCACATGAATCTTGCCGAGCGTGGATATGACATTGTCATCGAGCGTGGCGTTCTCGACCGTGCCCGAGAATTGTTGAACTTAAACCGCCGTTGTTTGGTTGTAACCGACAGCGGAGTGCCTGCCGAATATGCAAAAAAAGTCGCCGAGCAGTGCAAGAATGCAACGGTTGTCACGATTCCCGCAGGCGAGGGGAGCAAAAATTTTTCATCGCTTGAAAATCTGCTCGGAAAAATGCTCGATGCAGGTTTCACACGCACCGATTGCGTGGTGGCGGTCGGCGGTGGCGTTGTCGGTGATCTTTCCGGCTTTGCGTCCGCCTGCTTTATGCGTGGCATCGATTTTTACAATCTTCCCACAACGCTTCTGGCACAGGTCGATTCCTCGATCGGCGGAAAGACTGCAGTCGACCTGCACGGCGTAAAAAACTGTGTCGGTGCGTTCTGGCAACCGAAAAAAGTCCTGATCGATCCGAATGTCCTTGCGACATTGCCGAAACGGCAACTTGCAAACGGTATGGCGGAAGCGGTGAAAATGTCGCTCACGTCGGATGCCGAACTGTTCGGAATGTTCGAAAAGGATACAGCCGACCTCGAAACCGTAATTTTGCGGTCGCTCGAAATCAAAAAAAGCGTAGTCGAGCAGGACGAAAAAGAAAGCGGACTGCGTAAAATTCTCAATTTCGGACATACACTCGGACACGGAATCGAAAGTGCCGAGGGACTGTCGGGACTCCTGCACGGTGAATGCGTGGCACTCGGAATGCTCCCCATGTGCAGTGACGGGGTAAAAAGCCGACTCCTGCCGGTCTTGAAACGCTTGGAATTGCCGACCGCATTTTTGGCGGACGTCGACGAAGTTTTGGAAAACGTCTGCCATGACAAAAAATGTGACGGCGGATTTGTATCCTATATTTATGTCGAAAAAATCGGCGAAGCCCGAATCATGCGGGCAAAGATCGATGACTTCTGTACTGAAATGAAACCGAAACTCGAAAGCATGAGAGAGGGGTTGACCAAATGAAAAATACCTACGGTACATCACTCACGGTTACCTTGTTCGGCGAAAGTCACGGGGCGGAAATCGGTGCGGTTCTTGACGGCATTGCATCGGGAATTGATGTTGACGAAGATTCCGTTCGTTACGCACTCTCCCTACGCCGACCTGCCGGTGACGGTTTGTCGACCGCAAGAGCAGAGCAAGATCCTTTCCGCATTGTCAGCGGAGTTCTGAACGGCAAAACGACCGGTACACCGCTTTGCATTCTCATACCGAACAGCGACACGAACAGTCATGATTACGATAAGAGTATGGCACGCCCGAGTCATGCGGACCTGACCGCAGAATATAAATATCACGGTTTTCAGGATTACCGTGGGGGCGGACATTTTTCGGGACGGCTGACTGCTCCGCTTGTGGCAGTCGGTGCGATTGTCCGTGATGCTCTCTCGAAAAAAGGCATTGCAATCGGGACGCACATCAAAGAATTGCACGGCATCGGAGACAGACCTTTCGGCAATCTGTCAAAGGACATCGAAACCCTTAACAAAAAACAGTTTGCCGTCCTTGACGGTGCCAAAGAAGAACAAATGAAAGAGCAGATCCGAAAGGCAGGGGCGGACGGCGACAGCGTCGGCGGAATCTTGGAAACTGCCGTTACGGGAATTCCCGCAGGTGTGGGCGAACCTTGGTTCGATTCGGTCGAGAGCCTGCTCTCGCACGCACTTTTCGCAATTCCTGCCGTAAAAGGCGTGGAATTCGGTATAGGCTTTGCTTTTGCGGACTTATGGGGAAGCGAAGCGAATGACGGAATGCGGAGCGAAAACGGGCATATTTTCCACACATCCAACAACAACGGCGGTATTTTGGGAGGCATCACGAATGGCGAACCGCTCCTCTTCCGCTTGGTTGTAAAACCGACACCGTCTATTTCGAAAACGCAGGAAAGCATCAATCTGCAAACCGGTGAAAATGTCGACCTGACCGTTCACGGCAGACATGATCCCGCAATCGTTCACAGGGCAAGAGTTGTTGTCGACAGTATGACTGCACTGGTGCTTGCCGACCTGCTATGCGGTCGCTACGGTACGGATTGGTTGGTGACGGGATGATCTACGGATGCATCGGCGAAAAACTCGGTCACAGTTTTTCGGCAGATATACACGCCATGCTTGCAAGCAAGCCTTATGAATTGCGGGAATTAAGACCGGACGAGATCGGAAACTTTTTGACCGAACGCAGGTTTTGCGGAATCAACGTGACCATTCCATACAAGCAAATCGTAATACCGTATCTCGATGAAATCGACGGTACTGCAAAGAAAATCGGGGCAGTCAATACCATTGTCAACCGTGACGGAAAACTTTACGGCTACAACACCGATTTTGACGGACTTTCGGCACTTCTGCACGCCATAGGAGCAAACCTGAATGGAAAAACGGTTGCCATACTCGGTACGGGCGGAACGTCTCTCACGGCACTGGCGGTTGCCGAATCGCAGAATGCAAAGAGAATTATTCGGGTGAGCAGACACGAAGGAGAAAACCTCGTTACATACGAAACCTTTTACAAAGAATTCGCAAAAGATGTTCAGATTTTAATCAACACGACACCGGTCGGGATGTTCCCGAAAACGGACGGTTGCCCCATAGACCTTGACAGATTACCGAATCTCGAGGCGGTCGCCGATCCGGTTTACAATCCGCTCCGCACAAACTTGATATTCAATGCCAAGCAAAGAAATATTCCTGCGTCCGGCGGACTGCTTATGCTCACCGCCCAAGCGGTCAGAGCATCCGAAATCTTCACGGGCGTGAACTATCCGAGCGGGACTGCCGAGAAAATCTGTGCCGTTCTTACCGAGCGGAAAGAAAACATCGTACTGTCCGGTATGCCGGGGAGCGGAAAAAGCACGGTCGGAAAACTCCTTGCCGAGAAAACCGGTCGCAAATTCCTTGATCTTGACGATGAAATCACGAAAGCCGACGGCAGAACGCCGGCGGAAATCATCCGTGCGGAGGGAGAAGAAACATTCCGCCGAATCGAAACCGACGTATTGAAAAACATATTGTCGGGGCTTACCTTTGCGGTACTCGCTTTGGGTGGCGGAACGGTCCTGCGTGACGAAAACATCCGGCTGTTGAAACAAAACGGAAAAATTTATTTCCTTGACCGACCGCTCTCGGAATTGTTACCGACCGCAGACCGACCGCTCTCCTCCACGAAAGAGGCAGTCGGGAGGCGATACCGTGAACGGATTGACCGTTACAATGCGACAGGCGACTTCAAGATCAGTACTTTTCCCACCCCGTCCGATGCGGTGAAAATCATTGAAAGGGACAGAAATCTATGAAACTTTACATTCTGAACGGACCGAATCTCAATATGCTCGGAGTCCGTGAACCGAACCAATACGGAAACGAAACTTACGAGCATCTTTGCGAGCGGATCTCAGCCTATTGCGAACAGAGAAAAATCGAGGTCGTGCAGAAGCAGACCAATCACGAGGGCGTTTTGGTCGACTGGATTCAGGAAGCCTATTACGAAAAGGCAGACGGGCTTATCATCAATCCCGGGGCATATACCCATACGAGCATTGCTTTGCTTGATGCCGTCAAGGCGACAAAACTTCGCACGGTCGAAGTGCATATTTCCAATATCGCCAAGCGGGAAGCCTTCCGCCAAGTCAGTTACATCCGTCAGGCTTGCGAAAAGAGTATCATCGGGCATGGCACGGACGGCTATATCGAGGCAATCAACTATTTTCTCACCATGACAAGAACCAACACCTTCCGGAACGGGGGGGGGATCAGTTGGTAACCGCTGAAATCCGACTCGGAACGGCTCACGGTGCGGTTTCCGTTCCGTCTTCCAAAAGCATTGCCCACCGGATGCTTATCTGTGCAGGGCTTGCAAACGGTGTCAGTACCTTGACGAATATCGGCGACTGCGAGGACATTTCTGCAACCGTCGATTGCCTGCGTGCTATGGGTATTGAAATTGCAAAAAACGGAAGCACCGTCACGGTCAAAGGCGGACTCCCCACATTCCAACCAATTTCTGTTTTGCCCTGCCGTGAGAGCGGCAGCACCCTGCGTTTTCTCATTCCGCTTGCTATGAAAAACGAATATCCCACGACATTTACCTGCGAGGGGCGATTGCCCGAGCGACCGCAAACGGTTTACGAAGAAATCGCAAAAAGGGAAAATCTCGTTTTTCTCCGTGACGGAGCAAATATCACGGTCGGCGGAAAAATTCACGCCGGTGAATATCACGTCGCAGGGAATATCAGCAGTCAGTTTATTACAGGGCTTTTGTTCGTTTTACCGCTCTTGGACGGCGACAGTAAAATCAAACTCCTGCCACCTGTCGAAAGTCGTTCATATATCGATTTAACGCTGGATGTCCTGCATCGGTTCGGTATCAAAGCCGATTGGACAGACGATGTCACACTGTCTGTTGCCGGCGGTCAGACTTATACCCCCTGCGATTGCGAGGCGGAAGGGGATTGGTCCGGCGGAGCGTTCTTCGAGGCTCTCGGACGGCTGGACGGCAATTCCGTAACCGTTACAAATCTCAACCCCACATCACGGCAGGGCGATAAAATCTGCGTGCGTTATCTTGACGAATTGCAGAGCGGACGGGTGAAAATCTCGCTTGCCGACTGCCCCGATTTAGGTCCGATTCTCTTTACATTTGCCGGTCTGCATCACGGCGGAATTTTCACGGATGTCGAACGTCTGCGGATCAAGGAAAGCGACCGCATCGCAACGATGAGAGAGGAACTCGCAAAATGCGGAATCGAAGTGCTTGACAGAGGAAACGAGGTTGAAATCTGCACGGAAAATCTTCACGCACCGAACTTGGCATTCGAAGGGCATAACGACCACCGAATCGTTATGTCACTGGCAATTCTCGCAACCGTAACGGGCGGTACGATATGCGGGATTGAAGCAGTACGGAAAAGTTACCCGAATTTTTTTGAAGATTTATCTTCACTCGGAATCAATTTACAACTCATATAGGTTTTAATATGGAACTCAATCGCAATACCGACATTCTCATTGTCGGCTTGGGTGTCATCGGCGGAGGTTACGCAAAGGCACTCACACGGCAGGGCTATCACGTCACCTGCATCACAAAAGAACAAAAAGACATCGACTACGCACTATCGCACGGAATCGTGCATCAAGGTTACACAGAACCTTTGCCGGATGTACTGAAATCGGCGGATCTCGTCATCTTGGCACTTTATCCGCATGTGGCAATCGAGTGGATGAAAGAAAATCAAAATTACCTGCGTGCCGGCATTCTCGTCACCGATGTGACCGGTGTCAAGTCCCGATTTGTTCGGGAAATGCAGGCAATTCTGCGTCCCGACATCGAATTTATTTTCGCACACCCTATGGCAGGGCGTGAATCGAGCGGTGTGGAATACAGCGACGACAGCGTTTTCAGAGGTGCAAACTATATCGTTGTGCCGACCGAAAAAAATACCGCAGAGGGCATTAAAATCTGTCGCAGACTCGGCGAAATTCTGGGCTTTGCGAGAATCTCCGAACTTGATGCCGAAACGCACGATAAAATGATAGCGTTTCTTTCGCAACTCACGCACTGCATCGCCGTAACGCTGATGAACTGCAACACCGAGGACAACCTCGAAGACTACACCGGTGACTCATTCCGAGATCTGACAAGAATTGCCAAAATCAATGACGAAATGTGGAGTGAACTGTTCTTGTGGAACAAGGATGCACTCTTGGAACAGTTGGACGTCTTCGAAGAAACCTTTGACAGATTCCGCAAAACCCTCGAAAACGGCGACCGAGAGGGGATGCGAAATCTCATGCGAAATGCTACCAAACGCCGTACATTATTCGATAAACCCCAATAAAAAAGGAAAATACCGCTATGAATATGCAATTTTACCGCAAATTACCCATTCCGAAAGAAATCAAGGAGCAGTACCCCGCAACGCCGGAAATCATCAAGGCTCGGGAAAGTTGGGTAGAACAGATCAAAGCCATCCTCGACGGCAGGGACAACCGCCTCATTCTCGTCATAGGTCCTTGTTCTGCGGACTCCGAAGAGCCGGTCCTCAAATACATCTACCGCCTGCGTGAAGTGCAGGACAAGGTGACGGACAAAATTTTAATCGTCCCCCGTATCTATACCAACAAGCCCCGCACGACCGGTGACGGCTACAAGGGTATGCTCCACCAACCCGATCCCGAATCCGCACCGGACCTCTTAAAAGGTCTTATCGCCATTCGTAAACTGCACATGCGTGCGATTGCCGAAACGGGATTCGGTTGTGCCGACGAAATGCTCTATCCGGAAAACCACCGGTATCTGTCTGACCTGCTCGCTTATGTTGCAATCGGAGCAAGATCGGTCGAGGACCAGCAACACCGTATGACTGCCAGCGGACTCGATATTCCGGTCGGTATGAAGAACCCGACGGGAGGGGACATCACGGTTATGATGAACTCCATAACCGCCGCACAGCACTCGCATATGTTCCTCTACCGTGGTTGGGAGGTCAAGAGCGAGGGCAACCCCTACGCACACGCAATTCTGCGGGGCTATGTCAACAAGCACGAGCAGTCGCTCCCGAATTACCATTACGAAGACCTGATTCACCTTGCGGAAACCTACGCAAAAACAGGACTCGCAAATCCTGCCGTTATCGTGGACACCAACCACGCCAATTCGAACAAGCATTGGGAGGAGCAACCCCGCATTGCAAAAGAGATTCTGCATTCCGCACGTCACAGTGACGATGTGAAAAAACTCGTCAAAGGACTGATGATTGAAAGTTACCTCGAAGACGGGGCTCAGAAGATCGGAACGGGGACATTCATTTCGGGCAAATCAATCACCGATCCCTGCCTCGGCTGGGACAAAACCGAACGCCTCATTCTCGAACTTGCAGACGCATGGCAGTGATGCAAGGTGATAGAACTATAATTCTGCGGAAAACATTTTTTGTAAAAATTGTTTTCCGCATCTTTCAAAAAAACTTGAAGCAAGTGATATTTGGAGCAGATTTGTTACGGTCTGCTCCGATTTTTTGTAATACGATTGGTGACTCCGTAGCCGTGAAAAAGTATTTATATTGACAGAATTTTTACGTACTGCGTTAAAGGATTTCGCCCTTTGGCGTAATCTATAAAAAGTCTGCACAGAACTTTCCTTTTCGTTCTGGTAGTTGCTGTTCCGCCTGCCAACTGCTAATTGCTACCTGCTACCAAATGAGCGTACTTTGTTCAAAATCTGCTAATAATTTTACTTTCAGCGTTTTTTTCGGGGGTGCGAGGGTAATCTTTTTTTGCCTAAAAAAGGTATCCCCACAAAAAAATATATTTTTCGTATCTTCTTTAGGTAACCTTTAGCGTGGCGTGGTAAAATAGGGGCATAGAATGGAAAAACTCTTTTGGGGAGGCGTAAACTTTATGAGAAAATCGGTCAGAATTGTTTGCATTGCCGTGATGTTTGTGTCACTTTGTATGGTGACATTGACGGTCCTGCACGGGTACGGCGTAATCGGCGGTAAAAAAGCAACCGCACCGCAGGACATTGGCGAAAATTTCACGCCTATGGAAAAACCGGACGGAACTCCGGACGGTTGGGAGCAATCCACGGGCGAGACAATCGGCGAGGACACATTACCGGATGGTTACAGTAGCAGTGACGGGGCAATCGAAGCGGGCGATTCGGACGGGAATAGCAGTAGTATCCCTCCGACCAAACCCGACGGCGACACCGATTTCCCTAACATCGGAATGGGCGGAAACGAAATGAACAAAATGAACGGTATGAACGGAAATTTCGTGGACGGTCGCACGGCAAGCGGAACGCTCGGCGGGCATCTGCTGTTCGCAACAATTTGGATTTTCCTCTTTGCCTTTGCTCTGGCACTCCTGATTTTCGGCAGGAAAGGACGGACGATAAATGGAAATTAAGACTTGTTTTGAACGCTACGAGTTGAAATATCTTTTGGATGCGGAGCAATACAAAGCGGTCCTGCTTGCAATGCAGGGGAATGTCAAACCGGACAACTACGGCAAAAGCCGAATCTGCAATCTGTATTTCGACACACCGGATTATCGCATCATCAGGCGGTCATTAGAGAAGCCGATTTACAAAGAAAAACTGCGGTTACGCTCGTACGGTATCGCAAAAGAGGACTCCAAAATCTTTGCGGAACTCAAAAAGAAATATCGGTCGGTGGTTTACAAACGGCGTGAAACGATGACGCTTGACGGGGCGAAAGCATTTTTTGAATCGCCCGAACCGCAAACGCAAATCGAGAAAGAGATTGCTTATTTTCTGTCGGTTTATCCGAATGCCGGACCTGCCGTGTGGCTCTCGTATGAGCGGACCGCCTATTTCGGTCTGTATGACGGCGATTTTCGTATGACCTTCGACTCGGACATTTTGGCTCGTTGGGAGAATCTCACCCTGACCGGAGGCATTTACGGAGAGCAGATTTTGCCGGACGGAAAAATCTTAATGGAGGTCAAAGTGGCGAATGCACTGCCCTTGTGGTTGGTGAGGTGTCTGTCCGAAAACCGCATTCGGCAGACGTCATTTTCCAAGTACGGAACGGCTTATTTGCAACACGTGTGTGATAAAAAGGAGGAAAAAAACTATGCATAATCTGTTTGGAAGCGTTTTTGCGGACGAAACGCAATCGACTTTGTCGGTGGGGCTTTTCCTCGCCTGCATCGCCGTGTCGCTCGTCTGCGGTATTGTGTATCTCGTCGCATTTTCATTCCGTGAGAAAGGCTCGAAAAGTATGCGGTTGTCGCTGGTGCTTTTGCCGTCTGCGGTCTGCGTGGTCATTATGATGATCAACGGCAATGTCGGAATCGGCGTGGCGGTCGCAGGGGCATTTTCACTGGTTCGTTTTCGTTCGGCACAGGGAAACGCAAAGGAAATATCGGTCATTTTTATGGCAATGGCGTCGGGACTCATTGTCGGTGTCGGCTATTTTGCGTATGCAATTCTGTTCAGCGTTTTAATGAGCGTTCTGCTCGTAATTTTAACGCTTTTCGGCGTGTGGGCGGAAAAGAAAGACCGCACGAGAGTCCTCAGACTGACCGTGCCGGAAGATCTCGATTACACGAATGCTTTTGATTCGGTTTTCGATGTTTACACGGCAAAAAAGAAACTTACGAGTGCAAAAACCTCGAATATGGGCAGTCTTTACAAACTGACCTACCGAGTGACTTTGAAAAACGGCATCAACGAAAAAGCATTTCTTGACGACCTGCGTGTGCGGAACGGAAATCTCGAAATTCTGCTCACGGGGACGGAAGAAAACGACAGAGATTTATAATTACGATGTTATATAGGGAGAAAGAAAATGAAAAAAGCATTTTTACGCACGGTTTTGCTATGTGTACTCGCATTTGCAACGCTTTTGAGCGGTTGCGATCTTGCAGGAAACGGCGGTACTTCGACCAATCAGAACGGTATAGTGACCGACGAAAACGGCAGTAGCGGTCGGCAGAACAATGCCACGGAATTTACGACAATCACCGATGACGGCACCGTTACGACAGTAGAAATTGACACGGACGAACACGGCTTTGAACTTGAAACGCAGGACGGCGACAGTTACACGTACCGTTGCGAAGATTGTGGAGAAACCGCTACTGTGACAGTCTGTTACGAGTCCGGTACGGCAGGTTGTGTGGCGGTGTCCGGATCAACCCTGACTTTTTCGGGGATGACCGAGGAAAGCGTTTACAGCCTTTCGGGCGAATTTCACGGCAATATCGTTATTGTCGGGAATGAAGATTACGAATTCGAACTCGAACTGAACGGCGTCACGTTGACCTCTGCATGCGAATGCCCGCTGACTGCAACGAGTGCGGACAAAGTGACGGTTTCCGCCAAGAAAGGCACTGAAAATTATATCAACGATACCCGTGAAGCGATAACGGACGAGGACGGCATTTCGGCATCTGTCTGGGCAGATTGCGACCTCGCTTTGCAGGGCAAGGGGAGTCTTTACGTCAGTTCGCTCTCGAACAACGGCATTCACACCAAGGACGATCTCAAAGTGAAAAATCTTTTCCTGCAGGTCGATTGCAAGGACAACGCCCTCAAAGGCAACGACAGCGTCACGGTCGAATCGGGGACTCTGGTCCTCATCGCAAGGACCGGTGACGGCATCAAAACGACCAATACCGACATATCTTCCAAAGGAAACCAACGGGGAACGGTTACGATTTCGGGCGGTGACGTGCGAATTTATTCGGCTTGTGACGGCATTGATTCCGCTTATGACGTGGTGATTGACGAATCGTCCGCAACCGTCAATCTGGCAGTTTACACCGACAAATATTCGAAATACAGCGAGGAAGTGACCGCAAAGAGTGATAATATTCTCTATCTGCGGACTTCATCGGCAAATTACACCTATTCCCTCTGCTTTACGGACGATAACGGGGACAGTGTCTGGTGCAACAGCGGAACGGCAACGAGCGTCGGAAACTACCGTTATTATGAGATTGAAAAGCCGTCCGGTTATACGAAATTCCGTCTGTATATTTACACCTCGTCACAAACGCAGGGACAAAGCGAGAACTGTTACTACGCCTACAAGGACGAAATTACTTTGAGCGACAGTTATGACACCCTTGCGGTATCCTTTCGAAATTCGAAAATCAGTCTTTCTTGGACGAATTACACCACGCAATCGAGCGGAATGGGCGGTATGGGAGGCTTCGGCGGAGGAGGTATGGGCGGAATGTCGGACGGTAACACCGACAAAGGCGACTACTCCACGAAAGGTTTGAAAGCCGGCAACGAGATTCAAATTTCGGCAGGAACGGTTACAGTCGAGTCCTATGACGACAGCATTCACGCCAACTGTGACAGTACTTTGGAAAACGGTGCAACGCCGACCGGAAACGTGACGGTGTCGGGTGGTACATTGATTCTGTCAAGTGGGGATGACGGCATTCATGCGGACGGAACTTTGACTGTGTCGGGCGGTACGGTGAGCGTGCTTTCGAGTTATGAGGGCTTGGAAGGTACGGCTGTAACGATCTCGGGCGGTGACGTGTCGGTGGTATCATCGGACGACGGTATCAACGGAACGGGGACGAGCGGAATGTCTATCGTCATAGCAGGCGGAAATCTTTATGTGCAGGCAGGCGGTGACGGCGTCGATTCCAACAGCCGTGATTCTTACGGCGGAATGCTCATTTCGGGCGGAAAAGCCGTGATTATCTCTACCGGACGTTCGGATTCGGCTCTCGACACGGAGCAGGGGTACAAGTACACCGGCGGTGTGCTGGTTGCTATCGGTTTGTCCGGCGGTATGAGTTCGGAATCGACCATGTGTGCATCGTTTTCGAATGTCGGAACAAGCAAGAGTCTGTCGCTCACGTCCGGCAGTTATCTGACCGTAACGGACGTTGTGACCGTCAAAATTCCATCCACGATGAATGCATTGCTGGTATGTCTCGGAAAAACTTCCGTCACGACTTCGACCTCGACCGACGGTAGCGGTACGGTCACGTGGCTTTGCTGAACGGAATGATGCTCCTTGATATTGAGAAAAAGTCGAAAAATATTCGAAAATGTTGGTTTGTCAATCCTTTGTCACAAAAAAGTTTGGAAATTTTCGGATTTTTTTCGATTTTTTTGTCTTTTTGTCTTTTTGTCTTTTTGCCTCTTTGGCTTTTTTGGCTTTTTGGGGTAAAATTTGGGAGTATTGAAAAATCGGTTTTCGGGATTTATGCAATCAATTTTCAGAATTTACGCAAGGTTGCGGTCTTCATCAGGGCTTCACGCATCTGAATCGGTGTCCGCCAATGCTCGTTTGTTTCCGGATCGGTCAGGACTCTGCTCGGAATTCGATTCGAACGGTAAAGGTATTTCGTCATCTGCTTTTGCAGGTCTTCGAAATTGTAAAATCGCAAGGTCTTATAAAATCTTTCGTTATCGTTTCGGTGACTTCTCTCGACTTTTCCGTTGTGCCTCGGTGTCCTCGGTTTGATCAGTTGGTGCTTGATTCCGTAATACTTGCAGAGTTTGTCAAGCGGGTGAATTCTGTCGGTTTTGGCAAGGTGCGTAAACTCCGAGCCGTTGTCGGTCTGAATGATTTGCGGAAGATAGCCGAAATGTCTGAAGGCTTTCAGGATAAAGTCAATCGTACTGAAACTGCTTTGTTCCCGATAGGCTCGGATGTATCTTTCCCGACTTGCCTCGTCAATGACCGTATACTGATAATACCTTGTTGCAAACGGATCTCTGTCGATGTTACACTCGTTCGGCACATATTTGACATCCATTTGCCACTTGATACCGATTGCGACCGGAGTCTGATAGGGCTTCGGTTTATAGTTTTGTCTTTTTGACTTGCCTTTATAATAACCCATTTTCTTCAAGAGTCTGTAAAGACTGACGAAATTTCGCCTGTAACCTTGCAGGCACAATTTTCCGTATAATTCGTTCAAGCCGATTTCGGGATTCCTTCTGACATAACGCAGAATCAAGTCGATTTCTTCGTCTGTATGGGCATTCGGGTGTTTTGTGTGCGGTCTTGACGATTTATTTCCGAGCGATTCGACCGTTCCGTCATACTGTCTTTTCCACCTGTAAAGCGTTCTGACGGTGCAATGGTATCTGTGCGATACGAATATCAAGTCATCCGTCCTTGCAAGCAGTTTCAAAGCCTTTTCTTTTTCTTTCGCCGTATACGGCGTATTGTACTTTCTTTCAGCCAATTTCAACACCTCAATCCCGATAAAATGAATTCGTGAAATATTATATCACGATATATCGGTTTTGTCAAGGCGAAGAATTCCCGATTTTCACGGTACAAAGTGACCACCGCTTTCCTTTCCGGTGCGAGGCGTTGCCTTCTGCACCGGAAAGTTCACCGGCGGTTTTATTCTTTTTCGCCAATGCGAAAAACGGAAGAATTCCGTGTCGCCTTTGGCGACAGGTAAAAGAAGAGATATTGCCGAAAGTTTTTATTTTGCGGGGGACCCTCACTCCGTCGTGCCTTTGGCACTCCAACCGTGTATCCCTTTCCGCCGTCACCCAGAGGAATGGGGGCTGTCGGGGACTCGTTTTGTGGGGCGGGTTGTCCGTTTGGCAGTTTCTTGCTCTTTCGGTTTGGCGGTTGCTTTTTCCGAATCGGACAGTGTTTCCATATCACGAATAAAATAACTGTTTTGCCGGTGCAATTCATCCATATTTGCACGGGTTGTTTCATAGGTCGGATAATCATCCAAACCGACATTGCATTCCGCATTGCGTTTCGCAAAATAGCCACGAAAGCAGTCTGTTGCAAATCGGTCGCTGTATATCTTTTTCGAAGACAGATAATATTGATGCTCCGTCCTTTCGCCGTCCATTGTTCCGTCTTCGGTTTCGACCGTCAAAATACAAG
>CAVGAA010000018.1:0-30727 GCA_963627065.1 bacterium
GGCTCAGAAGCAATGCCATAGACAACAAAAAAGGACTCCACCGAGTCCTTTTTTTGTGAGTTCGAAATTGCAACTTGCGATTTTTGGGCTTCCGCTAAATTGTTGATGAAAATAATTCAGTCGTCATCATCCCATCCCGTTCCCATCAATTCCATGATTTCCGCTCCTTCGCTCATATCCGAGCCGATTTCAATGTCCGCACAACTTCCACATACATCTCCGTCCGGATAGCATTCATTGTAAAAGCCTGCACCGTACTGCCTTCCGATTCTTCTGCGAGCATCTCCCAAATCGAATTCACAACCGCACATAATACATTTTGCCATAAATTTTTCCCTTTTCTTATCAGTAGTTTTTGATTTTGGTTTGTTAATTGTTAAATTGTGTCACATCTTGCAAGCCCAGTGGCTTGTATTTTTATTTATCCTTAATCACCTCGAATTCCGTGCTTTTGGTGTCGGAGAGGATAATGGGATAGTCGACGTAGATGTCGTGTGCCGCACTCGCTTTGATTGCCTTGACGATCTTCTCTTTCGGGGGCATTTCGTCGTCGTCGGAGGAGAGCAAAGAGCCGATCGTCTCGCATTCACCTGATCCGATTGCGACGTAGTCGTCATGCTCGATCACCGCACCGTACTCGATTGTAAAGAAGTTTGACCTTGAAAGCGAACAGAAATTTTGATTTCATTGTTGCGTACGGTTTTTTAGATTGATTGCAACTGCTACGCTCATTTTCTGCCTCCTTCTGATGTTCCGTGACATCCTGTACCAATAGTAGTCTTATCCGGCATCATCGATGTCACAATGTTTTTTTACAGGAGATTTTTTGAGAAAATTGCAATTATTTTTTCGGAGGCTATAATTTTGCTTTTCTATCGATTTGGTTGCGTGGTGTTTTTATTCTTCGTACAGACTCAACAGATATTTTTCATCTGTTTGGTCGAGTTCCTCACCGGTGATAAGTTTCAATGCAACACCGATCGGTTTGTTGCATTGCAAAAGGTCTGTTTCCGAATATTTGTATCGAAGTTTCTGAATTGCTTGTTCCGTCATTTTGCAGGTCACGGCACACTCGGGGTGATTGTCTTTCCGCATTTTTTCGCATATCAAACCTAATGAAATGATTGAATATGTTCAGATTCCCCTCGTAGTTGTCGGTCGGCATTCCGTTGGAAAGGAGAACAACAATTGGTCGCAGGCTTCTGTTCGGAACATGTGCGTTATCCAGCGTGTTGCATAAAATGTTGAATGCACTTCCCATAGGTGTAAAGCCGTCAACATCATTGATGTCCTCGTAATAAAACTGTTCCACCGGTGTTTTGTCGGCAAGATGCCACCTTGCAGATCCATCGCCGAATGTAATAATTCTGATATTTACCTGTGCCGTCGGATTTCTTCTTGCTTCCTCCCGCAGAGAATTTTCCAATTCATGCATAGCATTGTTTACCGATTGAATCCTTGCACCTGCCATTGAGCCGGACGTATCAATCATATAAATGATGTCCAGCGGTCTTTGCGAAATCCGCCTCGCATTTGCCGTGAAAATTACCTTCCAACGGATGCTCAACCATCAACAGTTCAAAGAGCAACACAGCAAGTGAGTATAAATCGGTTGTTCTGCACGGACGATTGATTTGACCGCTAACAAGTTCGGGGGCCATAAATTTCGGAGTTCCTTTTACTCCGCCCGATTGCAAATTCGGCGTAATGTTATCGTTGTCTAATATCAAAATTTTTCCATTGTCGGGATTGATCACAATGTTTGCATCGGAAATATCTTTATAACTGAACCCTCCCGCGTGAACCTGATGAAAGCCGTCACAGATTCCGATACACGCTTTCAACAGTATTTCCAAATCCATTTCGAACTCACCACCAAGCCATTTGGTAATTTTTGTGCTATAATATAGACAACAAAAGCAAACATCATTGAAAATCGTGCATTTTGCCATTTTCGGTGGTGCGGAATAAGTGAAAAAAATCACTGTAAAAAAGTGTACCTTTTTACAGTGATTTGTTGTTTTTCAGTGTTTTTTTGTTCGGTACTCTTTCAGGCGGTGGAAAAAGGTGGATTCGCTCATTCCGCACAGTTTTGCCGCCTCCGCCGATTTGAGTCTGCCCGATTCCCATTCGCCGACAATCCCGGGAAAATTCTCCGGTGTGGGTTTCGGCGGTCTGCCGAATTTCCGTCCTTTCGCCTTTGCTACGGCAATGCCTTCCGCCTGCCGTTTCCGTATGTTTTCACGCTCGTTCTGTGCAACGAAGGACAGAATCTGCAAAACAATGTCCGCCAGAAAGGTGGTCAGGAGGTCGTCCCCGAATTTTCTGCTTAAAATCGGCATATCGATGACGAGTATCACAATTTCTTTTTCCTGCGTGAGATATCGCCACTGGTTTTGAATTTCTTCATAATCTCTGCCGAGCCGGTCGATACTCAAAATGTACAGCGTGTCCCCTTTTCTCAACTTTTTCAGCAATTTGCGATACATCGGGCGGTTAAAATCTTTCCCCGATTGCTTGTCCGTATAGATGTTCTCTTTTGCAATTCCGAGTTTTTGCATGGCATCGGTTTGCCTGTCCTCGTTCTGGTCGGTTGACGACACACGAACATATCCGTATCTGTTCATTTTCTTCTCCTGACTTTGATATCGAATAAAAAAACGACTGTCTGTCCGTGAAAGATAAACAGTCGCTTGCAATATATGCGGTTTTCGATTTTTTACAGTCTTTTTTTCAGGTCAAACAGGAATGTCATACATTCGAGGGGGGAGAGGGTATTGAGGTCGACCGATTTCAGTTCCGTGATGATCTGCTCGTTGATACAGTCTTCGACCGTCAGGGCATCATCCTTTTTGTCTGCCTTTTTGGGAGCGTCTTTTGCCGATGCCTCCGCTACGGCTTTGGCGGTTTCCTCGACCGATGCCAGAATTTCCCTTGCACGTTTGATCACTTCGTTCGGAATGCCTGCCAGTTTTGCGACCTCGATGCCGTAACTGTCATCTGTTGAACCCCGCACGATTTTGCGTAGGAATGTGATACTGTCGCCCCGCTTTTTTGCCGCAATGTTGTAGTTGACAATGCCGTCCGACTCCCCTTCCATTGCAGTCAGTTCGTGGTAATGCGTTGCGAAAAGCGTTTTCGCTCCGATTTTCCGGCTGTTCGTATATTCGACAATCGCACGTGCGATGCTCATGCCGTCAAACGTGGACGTTCCCCTGCCGACCTCGTCATAAATGATGAGGCTGGACCGTGTCGCATTTTTAAGGATATAGGAAACCTCGTTCATTTCGAGCATAAAAGTCGACTGTCCCGATGCCAGATCGTCCGATGCACCGACTCTTGTAAAGATTTTATCGACAATGCCGATTCTTGCTTCGCCTGCCGGCACGAAAGAGCCGATCTGTGCCATTAAAACGATGAGGGCGACCTGTCGCATATAGGTCGATTTGCCTGCCATATTCGGTCCGGTGATGAGCATAAGGCGGTTGTGGGCGGTGTCGAGATCGGTATCGTTCGGGACGAAATAACTGTCCTTGACGAACTGCTCGACGACGGGATGCCTGCCGTCCTTGATTCTGATGAGGTCACTGCCGTCGACTTCCGGTCTGACATAGCGGTTTTTCTGTGCGACGCTTGCCAGTGATTGATAGCAGTCAATTTCCGCCAGAATGCCTGCCGTGCGTTGAATTCGGGTGCTACGCTCGGCGACAAAATTCCGCACCTGCCCGAACAGTTCGTACTCCAATGCACAGATTTTATCGGATGCACCCAGTACGGTCGCCTCCATATCTTTGAGTTCGTCCGTGATATACCGTTCGGCGTTTGCAAGTGTTTGTTTGCGGATGTAACGGTCGGTCGGAACTTGTTCCATAAAAGATTTCGTGACTTCGATATAGTAACCGAAGACACGGTTATAGCCGATTTTCAGGTTTTTGATACCGGTTTTTTCACGCTCTTCCGCTTCAATCCGCTCTTTCCAACCGCTCCCGTCACTCATCACCGCACGGAGTTTGTCCACCTCCGCACTGTACCCGTCCGCTATGATATTTCCCTCACGGAGGAGGATGTTTGCATCGGGTTTGATTGCACGGTCAATCTCGTTCGCCACGTCATCCAGCGTATCGAGTTCTTTTGCAAGAGCGGAAAGTCTCGGACTTTTGCAGGATTCAATCAGTTTTTTGATAGCCGGCAGTGCCTGAGCCGTTGTGCAGACCGCACGCAGATCTCTCGGGTTTGCCGTGCCGTATACGACTTTTGTAACGAGCCGTTCGAGGTCGAGAATGTGCGACATTTCTTCGGCAAGGTCTTCACGGAGCATATAATTTCCGGCGAGTTCTTCGACCGCATCCTGCCGTTCCTTGATGTCGCCGACCGACAAGAGCGGATGCTCTACCCACGTGCGGAGCATTCTTGCCCCCGGGGACGTGCGTGTTTTGTCGAGTACCCACAGAAGCGATCCGGTTTTCTTTTTCGTCCGCATGGATTCGGTCAGTTCGAGATTCCGTCTGGAATTCGCATCGATTTCAAGGAATTGCCCGTCACTGTAAACCGTTAAGGTATTGATATAGGAAATGTCCCGCTTTTCGTTTTCTTTGATGTATGCGACCATAGCACCGACCGCACGCACCATTTCGTCTTCTTCGAAAAAGGTCGGTTTGAGGCTGTCACCGAATTGCTCTTTTGCCGAAAGTTCGGCATTTTCACGGTCGAATTTTGTCCCCTGACCGTCCGAGAGCATCACTTCCGGTCTTGCTCCGAACCATTCGGCAACGTCGCCCATATGCGTACGGGACAGATTGCAGAGAACCTCTCTCGGTGCGTAGGCGGAAAGTTCGTTTTTGATTCGCACGGGCAGATCGTCCCCCGTGAGTTCGGTGGCGTATACCTGAGCCGTTGAGATATCCGCAAAACAGACGCCTGCGGAATATTCGCTCATACAGAGGCAACAGAGGTAGTTGTTTTTCTGCTCGGGGAGTAAATTCGATTCGATTAAAGTCCCCGGGGTGATGACACGGGTGACGTCCCGTCTGACAAGCCCTTTTGCGAGAGCGGGATCTTCCATTTGTTCGCAAATGGCGACTTTATACCCTTTTTCGATGAGTTTTCCGACGTAATCGTCGACCGCATGGAACGGCACTCCGCACATGGGGGCCCGTTCTTCTTCCCCGCAGTCCCTGCCGGTCAAGGTCAGTTCCAATTCTCTCGATGCCACGACGGCATCGTCAAAAAACATCTCGTAAAAGTCTCCGAGACGGTAAAAAAGCAGATAATCCGGATATTGATTTTTGACTTCGAAATACTGCTCCATCATGGGTGTCATAGCCTTATCTCCTAACTTTTACGTAATGTTTTTATCGTTTAATTTACTTTCAGTGGCAACCGCCACAGGTGGAACAGTCATGCGTACAGGAAAGAGTCGGTTCTTCGCCCGTGATTTCCGACATAATGGTCTGGTTGACACGGTTCATGAGTTCGTTGACTTCCTGCTGGGTTTTGTTCAGTTCCGCAAATGCAGGGTTCGAATTGACCAGTTTATAGAGGACGTCTATCCGCTCACGGATCATCGCCAACAGGTGCGTGTCCTGCTCCGGTTTTGCCATTTCGCTTTGCATGGCTTTCTGCTGGACCTCGTACTCGGTCAGGTATGCTTTGAGATCGGGATCGGCATCGTATGCCTTTTTGGCGTTTTCGAAACGCACCATTCTGTCGTCTTCTTTGAGTGCCGTTCCCAGCTGTTTTGCAAGTTCAAATATTTTTTCTGCCATTTTTATTCCTCAACTTTTTCTCCCCAAAGGGCGTAAGCATCCGCTTTTTCGATTCTGATATTGACAAATTTTCCGGTATCGTCCGGTGTGCCGTGGAAGAATGCGATTTTATAACCGTCCGTGCGACCGCTGTAAAGTTCTTCGTTGTTTTTGCTCACGCCGTCACAGAGGACTCGCAGGACCTGCCCGACAAGTTTTTCGTTCTTCTCCGCACCGATTTCGTTTTGCAGGGCAAGCAACCTTTCGAACCGCTCCCCCTGCACGCTTTTCGGAATCTGGTTTTCCATTTTCGCCGCCGGTGTGCCTTTCCTTGCCGAATAAATGAAGGAATAGAGCATATCGAACCCGACTCTGCGGAGCATTTCGAGCGTGCCGTTGAAATCTTCTTCGGTTTCGTCGGGGAAACCCACGATAATATCGGACGTAACGGTGATATCGGGTATTTTTTCACGCAGGTAGTCAACGGTTTGGAGGTACTGTTCCGTATCGTAGTGGCGGTTCATAATTTTGAGAATCCGGTCGCTCCCCGACTGCATCGGCAGGTGGAATTGGTGTGCGATATGGCGTGATTTTGCCATAACGTCAATGAGTTTCCGGCTTGCGTCCTTCGGGTGACTGGTCATAAACCGCAGGACATAATCGCCCTCGATTTTATCGAGCCGTTCGAGCAGGTCGGCAAAATCGTAGGGGTAACCGGCATCTTTTCCGTAAGAGTTGACATTCTGTCCCAAGAGCGTGATTTCTTTATAGCCTTTGGCGACAAGATCTCTCACTTCCGCCTCGACAGCCTCTGCCGTACGGCTTCTTTCTCTCCCCCTGACATAAGGGACAATGCAATAGGAGCAGAAATTGTTGCAACCGTACATAACCGACACCCACGCGTGAACGCTGTCCTCACGGTCAATCGGCAGTCCTTCCGCCACGAGATTTTTTTCTTCGGTCGGGTTGAAGAGCCGTTTCGATCCGCCGATCCTTTCGGCGACAAACTCGGGAAAGCGGTGCAGGGATGCCGTGCCGAAAACGATATCGACATAGGGGTAACTTTTTTTCAACTGCTCCGCACGGTGTTCCTGTGCCGTCATGCAACCGCAGACCGAGATAATCAGGTCGGGGTTCTGCTCTTTGAGATGCTTGTATTGCCCGACAATGGACAATGCTTTCTTTTCGGCGTGTTCCCGAATTGCACAGGTATTGACGGCGATAAGATCGGCACGGTCGGGGGTATCCGAAACTTCGTACCCCATTTGCTTTGCCATACCACGCAGTTTTTCGCTGTCCGCCTCATTTTGCTGACAACCGAAGGTTAAGACATACGCCTGCGGACATTTTCCCGTAAGGGCAGTCTTTTCTTCATTGTGCCGTCTGACACACTCGATATAGATTTCCTGCCTTTCGACTTCCTCTGCCGGCAGAATATTCTGATGTTCCATAGATTTCCTCTTGTCTCAATCGCTCGATTCGATGATATAAGCCGCTCCCCGTCTGACGGTGATGAGTGCCGCATTCCCCGTGATTTCGTTCGAAACGGCAAACTGATTCCGCCTTTCGATTGTCGCATTTTTTAATGGATATTTGCACCCTTCAATCGTAACGCCACGCAATTTTTCGCTCACGGCAATGATCGACAGATACTGAAAGTTCTTGTCCTTTACGATGAGCATACTGTCGTTTGCGAGATAGGTTAAGCGATTTTTGCCGTCCACGATTACGGCACGGATTTTCCGTCCGTGTAAATCTTCGGCGACCGCCAATGCCGAGAGGGTGTGATCGATGCGACCGCCCAGTCCTGCGACAATGACAATTTCGGTCGCCCCCCGTGCAATTGCGATTTTGACCGCCAGTTGCAGATCGGTATCGTTTTTTTCGGTGGGGACACGGTAAAGTTCCGTGCCGTCCGGTACTTGCGGTTCGCCGAGTGAATCAAAGTCGCCGACGAGGATTTTCGGGGTGACACCGGTTTTTTTGGCGTTTTTCCAGCCTGCATCGGCGGCGATTGTCAGGTCGGTGTCATCCGGTCTTTCCTCAATCCGCTCGGGTGTGACAGGACCGCCTGCGTAAACGAATGCTCTCATTTCGATTTGAGAATTCCGGTCAGAACCGGTACGAGATGTTCCGCTACAATGCGGTGTCCGTCACGGTGCGGATGCAGGGGCTGGGGCGGAATCCACTCGGATGCATTGACGAAATGCACCTTGCAACCGTTTTGCAGATTATATTCCTTTACCAACTCGTCCAGTGTGTCCTTTTGCGATCCTGCAAAAGCCGAAACCGCAAACACGGTGGCGTGCGGGCTTCTCCTGCGAACCGTATCAAGCAGTTTCCGATAGCCGTCCTTGTACAGTTCGGGATCTTTTCCGTGATCGTTAGCCCCGTGGTTGACGACAACGACGTCTGCCTGCGGAAGATTTTCGTCAAGCGGTTCTCCGTCAAAATAATACGGGTAGGACTCGAACACGGCGGGAACTCTGCCGCAACCGGCTCTTGTCGCACCGACCGCACCGTAGCCCATAATCAAGGGACGGTAGCCGAGTTTTTCGGACGTGAGCCAAGCCCATGTCGCACAACTGTCATCCTGATACGGACGGCAGAGTTGATCGACCTCAAATGCCGGTTGCGTCCCCTCGCAATAATCGGTGTCAATCAGAACGCCCTCGGTAATGGAATCGCCGATAAACTCCATAATCGGACGGTTGTCGGGTTCGATTCTGACAGGCTTTTCGGTCTGCACGCCCAAGAACTGCACAGCCCCCGTCAGAGGTGCATACCACCTGCCGGTCTGCTCAACGGAACTTTTGAAAATCATTTTGCAGACGTGTTTGCCGGAATTGCGGGTTTTGATGCGGATATAACGGTCGACCGATGCCTCCACCATATCGCCCCCGTCAATCTGAATCCACAAATGCAGGTAGGGCATCTGGTTGATTGCAACATCAAACCTTGCGACCGCCATATCGCCCTCAAAAGCAAATTCAATGTAAGAACCTGCCGACGTCGCAACCGCACGGTCCCCGTAATGTTTCCACCTTCCCGTCAGTCTTACCGATTCGTGCGTATAAGAAATAAACATTTAACAAAAATCCCCTTTTGTTCGTATAATGTTATCCGTGATTTATTCGTGTAATGCTTTTTTATCTCCGGACGAGAGCGAATAATCCAGCCACTCGTCCCCCTTGGCGTAAAGGCACAACGTCCCGTACGCATTTTTTTCGTAGTCAATATCGCCGACATAATACACATCCGCATAAATACCGTCGGTCGTGTCTTCGATTGTGACGTTGTCAAAGACATAGCGGTAATAGGTGTAAAGCGTGGTTTCGGCACGGACGGACGCAGTCGGTTTGATGCGGTCTTTGCCGAACGTTGACGGATCGCCGTTGTCGCTTGTATCGTCCGGTGTCAGGTCGGTCGTGCGGAGCAAGGTCACCTCGAACAGTTCTTCGCTTTTGTCGGGAATGCTCTCCAAACCGTAATCATCGGCAAGATGCCGGATGGTACTGTTATTATAGCGGAAAACAATCTGCACCTGATTTGCCTCGGGAATGAAAACGCAGTCGACCACCGAAAAATAACCGCTGTTATTTGCTCCTCTCGTCACGCTCGACTGCTCCTGACGGCGAAAAGTCAGATTGCCGTCGGTTTCTTGATATGCCTGCGAGAGAATTTCGTTTTCCTGCAGGTATCTGACTTCTTTCGGCAGTTTCGTCGAGAGGAAAACCCGCCAGACGACAACGCCTATCACCGCAAAGACCAGCAAGGTCATCAGTGCTTTGAATATCGCACCCGTGATGCGTGCGGAACGGTAGCCCCTCATTTCATTTCCTGCCTTTTTTCCGTTTGCAGACGGTCAAGTGCGTTCTGCAAAATAATTTGTGCCGAAAGAGTATCGATTACCCCTTTTCTGGCACTGCCCCTCGTGTTGGTTTCGTTTAAGTATCGGGAGGCACTCACGGTTGTCAACCGCTCATCGATCATGGCGGTCGGTAAGGCGGTTAAGTCTGCGACTTTTTCGGCAAATTCACGGCATCTCGTCGCACGGAAACCCTCCGTGCCGTCCATATTTTTCGGCAGTCCTATGACGATAGCCGAAATGTTCTGCTCTTTTGCGACCTTTGCCACCGCCTCGGCTGTTTTCTCCATGCCTCCCGCACGCAATGTTTCGACACCCGATGCCAAAAAACGGGAGGGATCGGACACGGCGATGCCTGTTCTCGTGTCGCCGAAGTCAACGCCGAGCAATCGCCCTTTCGTTTCGCACAGGTCGATTAAGGTTTTCAGTTCCGCCATTCCGTTCCCTCTTTCATTTTTTCGGTTATTTGTTATATTTCTTTTCGATTGCTGCCGGACGGGTATTGATTGCCTTGACGATTTCCGGATCGAATTTGAATTCCCGTTCGTAAGTCATAAGTCCGTTCTGCTCCTGCTCCACGTCAAAGAGTTGCGTATAGCAGAAGCCCATAATGTTTTCGTTATCAAGCAGGACATCGGTCAGACCTTTGTAACGGTTGATGAATTCTTCCGCCGTTTCCGGTCCTTTTCCGTAGCCCCAACCGTCCTTTTTGTCGGTCCAGCGGATTCCGCCGTACTCACTGATGAAGACCGGTTTTTTGCCGTCATAATGCTGGCGACCTCTTTTGGAACTGCTGGAGGATCTTTCGCATTGATCCATTACGATGCCTTCGTCGATTTTTTCATAGTAAGTGACGAATTTTGCGGGATCCTGCTCGTAATCGTGGACATCGTAAATATCGGTTTCGACATGGAAGTTTCCGCTCGTATCGATGACGGGACGGGTTGCATCCACTGCCTTTGTGACACGGTAAACCTGCATGAGTACGCTGTCATTCTGCCGTCTGCCTTTATAATCCCACGTTTCGTTGAAGGGACACCAGCCGATAATTGCAGGATGGTTGTAGTCCCTTTCCACCGATTCGAGCCATTCGGGCAGGAAGTGTTCGATAGCCCCCGCATAGGTGATGTCAAGTTGCCAGTTGGCGTGTTCGCCCCAGCAGAGATAGCCCATTCTGTCTGCCCAGTAGAGGAAGCGAGGCTCAAAGATTTTCTCGTGCAGTCTTGCTCCGTTAAAGCCGAGTTGCATGGACTTGATAATATCGTTTTTCAGATCTTCGTCGGTGGGAGCGGTGTAGATGCCGTCCGGATAGAAGCCCTGATCGAGTACCCAGCGACCGAAAACGACACGCCCGTTGATGCGGAAGGTTCTGCCGGCAAGCGACACGCTCCGCAGACCGAAATAACTTGCCACGTTGTCGCACTTTTTGCCGTTCTTTGTGAGTGTATATTCCACATCGTAAAGGTTGCCGGCTCCGACATCCCACAGATGTTTCTCGGAGAGCGGTACGGTCACGGTCACGCTGTTTGCGTCGATGCCGTCCACGTGTGCTTCCCCGACGGTTTTGCCGTCATACTTGACTTTCACGGCAAGATTCGAGCCGTCCGGATCGCCTGCGAATTTCAGTTCTGCGGTTACGGCACAGGTGGCGACGTCCGGTGTCATACGGAGCGATGCAATGTGCAGATCTTCCACGGCTTCGAGCCAGACGGTCTGCCAGATACCGGTCGTTCTCGTATAAGAGCAACCTGCCGAATGATATTCCACGCTCTGCTTGCCGGTCGGCTGATTGCCCGAACGGGTATCGTCAAACGCCGAGAGAACCACTCTGTCGTTCCCGAAATTCAGGCAATCGGTGATGTCGAATGCAAACGGCGTATAACCGCCCTTGTGGATGCCGACTTTTTTGCCGTTCACCCAGACGGTTGCAAGGTAATCGACCGCACCGAAATGAAGAATGACACGTTTGCCTTTCCATTCCTGCGGAATTGTGAGGCTCTTTGCGTACCAGACGCAGAGCATAAAATCTTTGTTTCCGACACCGGAGAGTTTGCTCTCGGG
Source organism: bacterium (assembly GCA_963627065.1). Lineage (GTDB taxonomy): Bacteria > Bacillota > Clostridia > Oscillospirales > CAG-272 > UMGS1865. The sequence goes on from CAVGAA010000018.1 coordinate 11,674, forward strand.
GCAGAACGGAACGGTGATGTTTCCCGACAGTTTTTCGGCGGATACAAGTCCCCTTGCCTCACCGCTGTTGCCGTTGTCGATTTCAAATTCCCATTCGCCGTTGAGGCAGAGCCATTCGTCACGCACCAACTGCGGACGGGGATATTCGTTTCTCGGAATCTGTTTCATAGTATGTGTTCCCTTCGGGTTTGAATAAGAGTTCATATTATTATAGCACAAATCGGTTCAAATTGCAATACATATTCTCAAAAGAGAATGTAGGTCACTTTGGAAAGGGCGATTTTTTTTGCCGTGCCGTCAAGGCAACAGACGGTCACGGTTGCATCGTGGTTGTAGTAAATTCCCTCTGCGTTGTTGGTATAGATGACGTACATTTTGTCACGCAGGAAGAACGGTTGATGCTCTACCCGAATGCCCTTGATGTAATCGGGGTTGAGCAGGACGCTGTCGCCGTTTTTCTCGACGCACGGAATCGTTTGGTCGGCTATCAGACCTTTGCAGAATTCCCTCGTCTGACTGTAAAATCTCGTACAACGCAGAATGCGGTCGGTCGGAAATTTCTCTTTCGTTTTCTGTTGCCGTTTGACCTCCGTTTTGATTGCCGTGACCATATTTTTGGCGTGAACCAACAGAATTTCGTCAACGCTTTCGGGCAGATTCAGCACGCAGGACGGTTCGGCAAAGACCACCATTCCGCACACCCAACGGTCCAAACCGTAAAATTCTTTCATCACCCGAATGAACTGTGCGGTCGTTCCGACGGGGCTTTTCAGCGTTTTATGCACGCCGTTTTCCTTGTCCTGACAGAATTCGCCGTTCGGCTCGACGCCGATTTTGCCTTTCCAGTTTTTGACTTCGATTACAACGGGTACGCCACGTTCGACCACGAGAAAATCTTTTTCGAGATACTTGTCTTTGTGCGGAACAATCACGTTCCGGATGACGCAGGAAAAATTCTCACGCAGAATGCGGTAAATCGTGTCTTCGCCGTCCGCTCCGAAACGGTCGATTTCGTCACCTGCCGGCAGTTTTTCCGCCGAGATCCGATATTTTGCACGGTGCAGAATGTTCTTTATTTTTTCGCCGACCGAGCCCATTATTTCTCCCCTTTCCCGATTGCAAGAAGTATTTCCAATGCCCGTTTCGCACTTGCGTTCCGCACGTCTTCCCGACCGGCACCCTGCCGAGCCTGAAAACGTTCACTGCCGGTTTTCCCGCCGTAACTCCAACCGATATAGACCGTTCCGACGGGATCTTTTTCCGTCCCCCCCGCAGGACCTGCGTAACCGGTGGTCGAGATGCCGACATCCGTCCCGACAGCAGTCTTCACGCCTTTTGCCATTTCTTCGGCACACGCAAAACTGACCTCCGTATAGGCTTTTATCGTTTCGGGCTTCACGCCGAGCAACCGTTCTTTGACCTCGTTCGTATAGGTCACGCAAGAACCGGAAAAGACCGCCGAACTGCCCGCGATATCGGTGAGCAGTTTTGCGATAAGTCCGCCCGTACAGGACTCCGCCGTCGCAATTGTCAAGCCCTTTTCTTTATAGAATGCAATCACCCGTTCCGAGAGGCTGTCAAGACTGTCCATATTTTTACTCCCATAAGTATATATCTCTTTATATTTTACCATTAAATTTGCCGAATGTAAAGGTTTTTTGCAAAAAAACTTGCAAAACGTCCGCAAAAATGCTATACTATCGGTGTGAGGTGTCAAGATGTCAACTTTTTCAAATTTTGTCGATTCCGTCAATTCCCAATGTTTCCAATGCCCACGCCACTGCGGTGCAGAAAGAGCGGATGAAAATTCGCTCGGCTTTTGCGGTGTGCCGAATGCTTTCCGCATTGCAAAAATTTCCCTGCATCCCTTTGAAGAACCGTGTATTTGCGGAGGGAAAGGGGCGGGAACGGTCTTTTTCTGCGGTTGCAACCTGCGGTGTATCTTCTGCCAGAACCGTGACATCAGTCACGGGAATATCCTCGGCACGGAGATGTCCCCCGATGCACTCTGCCGAGCGATTTCAGACCTGCAAAGCAAGGGAGCGTCCTGCATTGATCTTGTCACACCGACGCACTACACGGAACAGTTGATTCCGGTTTTGCGGGCGGTCAGAAAGTCGCTGAAAATTCCGGTCGTCTGGAACAGCGGTGGGTACGAGTCGGTTGACACCCTGCGGAAACTCGAAGGGCTTGTCGATATTTATCTGCCCGACTGCAAGTATTACTCCGCCGGACTTTCCTCCGCACTTTCGGGGGCCGATGACTATTTTCCGGTTGCCTGCTCGGCAATCGGCGAGATGCTCCGGCAGGTCGGAGGGGCGACTTTTTCGCAGGACGGTTCGCTCCTGCACGGAGTTCTCATACGGCATCTGGTACTCCCGAGCCACAGAAACGATTCGATTGCCCTGCTCCGAGCGTTGGCGGAAAAGTTCGGTCCGGACGCTTTTCTCCTCTCCCTTATGAGCCAGTACACCCCCGAATTTGCCCCTGCCGAATGTGAAAAAAGCCTGCATCGCAGGCTGACGAGTTTTGAATATGAAACGGTTTTGGAGGAGGCAGACAAACTCGGCTTTTCGGGATATTCCCAACGCCTTTCGTCCGCCTCGGCATCCTATACACCGAACTGGAATCGCTAAAAAAGTAAAATAAATTCAGATCCGCCCTCTGATTGTCCTTTTTCCCGACGTACCTCTGTATCGCCTGACAAGCGATGTGAAAAATTTGACATCCCGATAACCGACCATCGAGGCGACCTCCGCCATGGTTCTGTCGGAAGATGCAAGCAATCTGCACCCCTCCGCCACACGGTAGTTTTGCAGGTAGGTCATAAAGGACACTCCCATTCCGTTTTTGAAAATCCTGCTGACGTAGGAAACGCTGTAATTCAGCCTGCCTGCGAGTGCCTGCAAACTGATCTGTTCCATATAATGGTCACGCACGTAAGCCGTGAGAAATCCGCAGATGTCGTTCCCTGCGGAGGCACTCGACGCATCGTCGAGCCGTCGCATGGTGAGGAGCAGGACTTCCAGAAGGTAGCAACGCAGGAGTTCTTTGTACCCCGGGGCTTGCTTTTCGCTTTCGGTCTGCATACGGGAGAGCAGATTCAGAATTCTGCCGTCATCGTCGTGAAAGACCATATGTGCGGGGTTTTGCGTCAAAGCCCTGATGTTGTAATGCAACAGATAATGATCGAGGACAATCTGCAGACTGACCGTTCCCGTAAGAGCCGGATCGAGCAGTTCCGGCAGAAAAAGGCAGTCGATGTTGCCGTACCCGTTTCCGTCCGTCGCACGGTAGGAATGCCTGCTTCCGTAATCGACAATGAAATAATCGCCCCTGCCCAATACCTGCTCCTGACCGTCCAGCGTATGCAGAACCTTTCCCGACGTGATATAGGTCAATTCCAGAAATTCGTGTCCGTGCATCGGGACTTCCCGCATTCCCACGAGTTCGGAAAGCAGAATTTTCTTTTGCCTCAGTTCCGGCAGGCAGTCACGCCACAGAAATCTCGCATCTTTTTTTTCGGAATCCGTCATTCACTCACCCCCACATTGAGAAAAAACGCACATCCGTCCGGACGTGCGTTTTTTGCTTTGTCGGCTTACTTGTCGGATTTGACATCCAGAACTTTCTTGCCATTGTAAAAGCCGCAAACCTTGCAGACGCAATGATTCTTCACGAACGCGTCACAAGCAGGGTTGGAGCACTTTGTCATGCCCGGCATAGAGAGCTTGCTGTTGTTGGAGCGTCTCTTGTCTCTGCGTGCTTTCGATACCTTCTTCTTCGGTACTGCCATATCTACACCTCCTCTTGCACGGTTCGTGCATAATTACTGTTTTTCGGTCTCATCTTTGTCAAGTAGCGTTGCAAGCACGGCGAGTCTCGGATCGATCTCGTGCAGATTGCATCCGCAGTCCCCTGCGTTCAGGTTCTTCCCGCATTTGGGGCATAACCCTTTGCAATCGGGCATACAGAGAAATCTTGTCGGGAAACAGAGCAGAATTTCTTCCTGCATGAGTCCGTCAAGGTCGAGCATTCCGTTTTCTGCGACGGCGTACTCGTCGACATTCTCCTCCAACTGCTTTTCGCTGAGCATACTTTTCGTTGCAACGGTGCGTTCCGGTGACACGGCGAAAGTTCCCTCCACCGGTTCCAGACATCTGGCACATTCCGCACGGTAGCCGACCTCTGCCGTAAGAGTCAGACGCATATAGCCTGCCTCATCGGTCACTTTTCCCGTAACGTGAGCAGAACCGCTCATTTCGGGGAGATCGTCAATTTTCGGAAGCAGATAATCAATGGTAATTTCCTGTGTTTCGCCCCTCAGCATCGGACGAATATCCAATACCATTTTTCCACCTCCCGTGCAATGACAAAATGCGACAATATACATTATACAATTTTTATTTTGATTTGTCAAGGGCTTTTTTCATTTTTTCCGCCCCACGATTGCAAGAAACAGAGCAAAAAAACGATTTTTCGGGCTTTCTCCCCGCCTTGACGGCATTTTTTCCGACATTTCCCGAATTTTAACCGCCGAGTGCCGCCCCTATCACCGTGCCGAACTGCGAATTTTCCGGAATGATGAAATGCACACCGAAACTGCCGGATTCGGTCATGGCATCGAAAACCTGCCGGATGGGCCTGATTGTGGTTAAGTTGCCCGTGAGGACAATGTCGTGCAGGTTGTAGGTCCTTGCGGCAAAAACCGAGAGCATTGCAACCGTTTCGGCAACCATATTCGAAACACCGAGAGCCAGATCCTCGGACGTTGCCAGATCCGAAACTTTTCCGAAGTTTGCGGCGGTGAGATTCTCGTTGATTTCGTGGTACAGATGATTCTGCGAAATGTCTTTGATCCGCAGGTCGACGTTGTCGAGATTTCCGCCCTCCGCCAACTGTTCAATGTGTTCGACCGTATCGACACCGAGCATTCTTCTGCAAAGCCCCACGAGCGTGCCACCGCCGACGCCCGTTCCGCCGAGATATTCGACCTCGTCCCGACCGTCCTCCGTATGTTTTGCGTGAATGAGTGCCGTACCCGTTCCCATACTCACGACAATTGCTTCTTTCAGCCACGACAGATATAGTCCGCCGATGCCGATACTCGAAAATTCCGGCACGGGAACGCAGGTCAAGCCGTATATGGGCTTTGTGATATAGGAAGAACCCGCACCGGTCATCAGGATGCGGTCAATGTCCGAAAGATCCAGACCGTTCTGCACCGTAAATTTTCCGAATGCTCCGTAAACAGATGTCAGGGGATCGGTCGCACGCACGAACTGCGGTGCAATCAATTCTTTCCGTCCGTCCTTCGTTTCCCGAAACCCGACGATTTTTGTTGTCGTACCTCCGACATCGATTCCGATTACAACACGGCTCATACGCAAAAAATACCTCGCTTTGATTTTTTTCTGCTTATATTATACCACCCTCTTGAAAAAAATGCAAGAATATGTTATAATATTTTATGAAAGAGATATGTTTTTTATCCGAAAAGGTGGTTTTTTATGGCTTTTGATGCTGGAATGCTTGCTTGTTGCGTACACGAAATAGCGGAACTTTCTCTGGGTGCGAGAGTGGAAAAGGTCTTTCAACCCGAAAAAGACGAAATTGTTTTGCAGATGCGGAGTCAGGAGGGCGGAAAACGGCTTCTCATCAATGCCGGCTCAACCGCTCCGAGAATCTGCTTTACCGATACGCAAAAAGAAAATCCCGCCGTCCCTCCAATGCTTTGCATGCTCCTGCGGAAACATTTGCAGGGGGCAAAACTGACGGACATCCGCCAAGCGGGATTCGAACGTGTTGCGATTCTCACTTTTGAGGGGCGTGACGAAATGGGCTTTGCCTGCGAAAAAAACCTCATAGCCGAGATTATGGGAAAATACAGCAATCTTATTTTCACGGACGGAAACGGCAAAATTCTGTCGGTGCTTTATCCCGTCGATTTCTCGTCTTCCTCCCGCCGTCAACTGCTCGCCGGTATGACTTATGAACTGCCTCCGTCACAGAACAGGAAAAATCCTTTGGAGGAAACCGCCGAGGGCTTTGCGGAATCTCTCGGCTCTGTCGATGTGACCTTCCCCGCCGACCGCTATCTCACCTCGACCTATTGCGGTCTTGCACCGTCTGTCGCAAGAGAAATTGCCTGCCGTGCGACCGGCAGAACCGATACACCCGTCGGCTCATGCGGAAAGCGGTTCGGGGAAATTTTCCTCTCGGTTATGGACGATGTGAAAAACGGGCGTTTTTCGCCCTGTATGGTGACGGACAACGCAAAGCCCGTCGAATATGCCTACCTCCGCCTGAATCAATACGGCAAAAATATGACGGTCACCGATTTTGACCGCCCGAGTGCCTTGCTCGATACCTATTTCGGCGAGAAAGACCGTGACCTGCATATACGGGGACGGTCGCAGGACATTCTGCACATTCTGACAAACGCATCGAACCGCATCCGCAAGAAACTCGACTTACAGAGAACCGAACTTGCCGAGTGCGAAAAGGGTGCGGGCTGCAAAAAGCAGGCGGATCTCATTACGGCAAACCTGCACGCAATCAGGCGTGGGGACGAAAAAGTCCGCCTGACCGATTATGAGGACTGGCACGAGGACGGCTCGTACGGAGTTGTCACGGTTACGCTCGACACCCGTCTGTCCCCTGCCGACAACGCCCAACGTCTTTACAAAAAATATGCGAAATCGAAGAATGCGAAGGTCGAACTGACCAAGCAGATTGCACTCGGCGAGGCGGAACTTGCCTATCTCGACACCGTTTCCGATGCCCTCTCGCACGCAGAAACCGTCACCGACCTCTCGGAAATTCGGGAGGAACTGTACAAATCCGGCTATGCCTCCAAAATGAAACAGTTCAAGGTCGCACCCGTCCGCAAAAAAGCAAATCCCGAAGTGCTGTGGTTTAGAACCTCCGGCGGTTTCAGGGTTGCCTGCGGAAAGAACAACGTGCAGAACGAATTCGTCACGCACACGCTGGCAGGGAAAAGCGATTATTGGTTTCACGTCAAAGGTATGGCGGGTTCGCACGCAGTTCTCTTTTGCGAGGGAAAAGAACCGGATGTGAAAGACTTTACCGAAACTGCCGAAATTGCCGCATTCTATTCGTCGGGGGCAAAAAACGCTCAGGGCGGAAACGCAAACGTCGAGGTCGATTACACACTTGCAAAGAACGTCAAAAAGCCTGCCGGAGCAAAACCCGGGTTCGTGATTTACCACACCAACTGGTCCTGCGTGGTCACGCCGAATGCCGATGAAATTGAAAAGATGAGAATAAAAAAATGAGATATGGGGGCAATCCGGAAAGCCCCCACACCTCAAATACGATATTCGGTTGAAATCTTATTCCTCGCTGAAAATAACGGTCACGTCCGGATGCAGTTGGAGAATGGATGCCGGAAGTGCCGGTGTGATAGGTCCTTCGAATGCACGGTACAGCACGTCTTTCTTTGCAGGTCCGTTTGCGATAAGCAATATTTTCTTTGCCTGCATAATGGAAACCATACCCATACTGATTGCCTTTTTCGGCACTTCGTCCTCGTTTGCGAAGAAACGGGAGTTTGCCTTGATGGTCGACTCATGCAGGTCTGCGACGTGCGTTGCGGTGACAAAGCAGTCCCCCGGTTCGTTGAAACCGATGTGTCCGTCCGGACCGATTCCGAGCAGTTGCAGGTCAATACCGCCCAGACGCTTGATTCTTGCGTCATATTCGGTGCATTCCGCATCCGTGTCCTTTGCCACGCCGTTCGGAACATAGGTGTTCTCGGGCTTGATGTTGATGTGGTCGAACAGATTCGTCTGCATGAAATAGCGGTAACTCTGCGGATGATCGCCCGTAAGCCCTACATATTCGTCAAGGTTTACAGAGGTCACCTGAGAAAAGTCGATGTCGCCTTTGTTGTACCACTCGATGAGTTGGCGATACACGCCGATGGGGGAAGAACCGGTGGCAAGTCCCAGCACGCAGTCCGGTTTCATAATAACCTGTGCCGAAATGATGTTTGCCGCCTGACGGCTCAGTTTTTCGTAAGTTTTTGTCGTGATGAATTTCATTGTTTTATCCTTCTTTCATTTTATATTACTTATATTGCAATTTACCGTTTACGGTTTGAGGATTGACGGATGCACGGTTTACGAAATGGCGACCGCACGCTCACGGTAAGATCCCGGGGGCATTCCCATAATTCTGCGGAAAACGGTACTGAAATAATTCTGGTCGCAGTAACCGAGTTCGCCGGCGACCTCGCCGACACGCTTTCCGCACCGGAGCAGTTCCGCCGCCCTCTGCATTTTCATTTCGGTAAAATACCTTGCAACGCCCATTCCTGCATATTTCGCAAATACTTTTTTGAGGTTGGAAAGACTCATATTGCAGAGTTTTGCAATCTCGCCGGCATAGAGCGGTTCGGAAATGTGCGACCGCATAACGCCGATGATTTCCGCATAGCGTACCGCTCCCGAACTTTCGGTTGCTCCCCCCTCGTCAACGCTTGACAAAGCCCTGACTATCCAATATTCGAAACGCAATCTCGCCTCGGTCAGTTTTCCGATGTCCGATTCGTGCAGTCCCGTCCGCACCTCCATACTGATTTCCAGAAGTTCCTCCCGCAGACGTTCGTCCGGCATGAAGATCCGCCCCTGATACGCCGGCATCGAATCGCTGTGAAAAGACAGGTTCAGGACGTGCGGTTCAGTCCCCCGTTCCGAGCGGATTCTGTGGAACTCGTTCGGCGGATGCAACAGACACTGTCCGGCATCCAGAATGTAAATTTTTTCGCCTGCGGTAATGCCGACCGAACCGCCGAGAACATAAACCAACTCCCAGAACGGATGCTTCTCTCCGGCGAATTCGTACTTGTCGCCGAAGATGCGGTCAAGCGAAAAATGGAAGGAGGTAATGTCGGGGCATCGGACAAGCGGAACGTCCGTCATCGGCTCTGCCGTCGTTTTTCGGTAATAAATGTCTTTTTTCAAAGGAATTGTGTCCTTTTCTGTATATGTATTTATTTTCAGATACTGTATAATGATATTATAACGCAAGAAAGGAAAAAATGCAAGAGTTTTTTGTATTTTTTAACGGCAAATTATGAAAAACATCAATTTTGCGAGCGATGTGCTCCGTCATTTCGACCTTGACCACATTTCCGTCCCCTACGGCAACGGTCACATCAACGCCACTTACGTGGTCGGCACGTCCCCCCGCTTCATTCTGCAACGCATCAACACCGAGATTTTCAAAGATCCCGACGGCGTTATGGAAAATATTCTGGCGGTCACCTCTTTCCTCCGTTCCAGAATCGTGGCACAGGGCGGTGATCCCCTCCGTGAAACCTTAACGGTCGTTCCGACAACCGACAACCATTCCTTTTACCGCTCCCCCGACGGCGACTGCTACCGTGTTTACCTCTTTATCGAAGATGCCTCATCCTACGACAGTGCCCCCAATGCCAAAGTCTTTGCCGAGAGTGCCAGAGCCTTCGGTAAATTCCAGCGGATGCTTGCCGATTTTCCTGCCGAGAAACTGCACGAAACGATTCCGCATTTTCACGATACCCCCGACAGACTGCGTATCTTCCGTGAAACGCTTGCAAAAGATCCCGTGGGACGTGCCAAAGACGTGCAGAAAGAAATTGACTTCGTGCTTGCCCGTGCCGGCGAGATGTCAACCGTGACCGATGCCATTGCGAACGGATCCGTACCGCTCCGTGTCACGCATAACGACACGAAACTGAACAACGTTATGATCGACAACAAGACGGGAAAAGGGCTTTGCGTGATTGACCTTGACACCGTTATGCCGGGTTCGATGCTTTACGATTACGGCGACTCCCTGCGTTTCGGTGCATCGACCGCCGCCGAGGACGAAACCGACCTTGACAAAGTGCATTTCGATCTCAACTATTTCCGTGCCTATACCGAGGCTTACATTGAGGAACTCGGCGACAGTATGACGGCAAGAGAGGTGGAACTGCTCCCCTTCTCCGCAAAACTGATGACGCTCGAATGCGGTATGCGTTTCTTGACCGACCACATCGACGGCGACCACTATTTCCGCATTCACAGAGAGAACCACAACCTCGACCGTTGCAGAACGCAGTTCAGACTGGTAAAAGAAATGGAAGAAAAAATGGACGAGATGCATAAAATCGTCCGTGAGTGCTTCAAAAAGTAACCGATGTCGGACATCGGCGAAAAACAAAGTCGCATTCTCACGGTTGCCGAGCGGTTGGAGAAGATTTACCCCGACGCCGTCTGTGCGTTGCACTGGGAGGGAGATCCTTGGAAACTCCTGATTATGGGCAGTCTTTCCGCTCAATGCACCGATGCGAGAGTAAACAGCGTTTGTATGGATTTATTCCGCAAATTCCCCACACCCGAATCGTTGGCACTTGCCGATCTTACGGAAATTGAAGCCTGCATCCGTCCCTGCGGACTGTACCGTGTGAAAGCGAAAAATATTCAGAGTGCCTCAAAAACGCTCGTTTGCGATTTCGGCGGGAAAATGCCCGACAATATGGAAGATCTGTTGCGTTTTGCCGGAGTCGGCAGGAAGGTTGCAAATCTCCTTCTGGGCGACCTCTACGGCACGGGCGGAACGGTTGCGGACACGCACTGCATCCGCATTTGCGGTCGGCTCGGAATGTACCCCGAAAGCGAGAAAGATCCTTACCGTGTCGAAAAAATGATGGACGGACTGCTCCCGCAGGCGATCCGCTCGGATTTCTGTCACCGATTGGTGTTTTTCGGTCGGGATGTTTGCACGGCAAGAGTGCCGAAGTGCCACCTCTGCCCGATAGGTGACCTCTGTCCGCACAAAATACCACACGGGAATGCAAGATAAAAACCGTATCACAAGTCCCGATGTCTTCCGCAGGCATCGGGATTTTTTGACGAAAAAGTATAAAAACGGTTGACAAAATCCGCATTATATAGTATAATATTTTTTAATAGTGTTTCATATTCTCAAACAGAAAGGATTACAGGATGAAACTTTTCACCTTTCGGGGCGGAACGCACCTCGACGAGCATAAAGACACCTCCGGATTCCCGACGGAGCGATTGCCCGAACCTGCCTCCGTTTCGATTCCGCTCTCGCAACACATCGGTGCCCCCGCAGTGCCGACCGTAAAAGTCGGCGACAGCGTCAAAGTCGGGCAGAAGATCGGAGACGTGACCGGCGGTCTGGGTTGTCCCGTCCACGCAAGCGTTTCAGGTACGGTCAAATCGATTATCACAAGGCGGAATGCCATGGGTACGCCGATTACGAATATCGTCATTGAAAGTGACGGTCTGCACACGATGTCGGACGACCTGAAACCGCTCGCAAAACCGCTCGGTGAAGCAACGGCAGAGGAAATTATTTCGGTCGTTCGGGAGGCAGGCATCAGCGGACTGGGCGGTGCGACCTTCCCGACTTATGCGAAAATTCAGAGTGCCGTCGGCAAAGCGAATCTCGTGATTGTCAACTGTGCCGAATGCGAACCTTATCTCACGGCGAACCACCGTCTGCTCCTCGAACGGGGCGAGGTCGTGGTGTCGGGTATGGAAATTGTCATGCACGCTCTCGGCGTCAGGGACGGCATTCTGGCGGTTGAGGACAACAAACCGGATGCAATTGCCCTTCTGCGTGACCGCCTTGCAAAGCGGGAAAGTCTGGAACGGGGAACGAATCTGCGTGTCTGCGTTCTCAAAACCAAGTATCCGCAGGGCGACGAACGGCAACTTGTCAAGGCTCTCACGGGGCGTGAAATTCCCTCCGGAAAACTGCCTGCCGACGTCGGTTGTATGATTCTCAATGCCGAAACGTCCGCCGCCGTTTCGAGAGCCTATTGGAGAGGACTCCCCCTGACGAGCCGTATCGTGACGGTAACCGGCGACTGCGTAAGGCAACCGAAAAATATCCGCTCTCCGCTCGGTGCATCGGCTCAGGACCTGATTGCTTTCTGCGGAGGACTGACGAAAGAACCGAAGAAAATGATCTCGGGCGGTCCTATGATGGGACAGGCACAGTGGGATCCCGAAACGCCGGTTTCAAAAAATATGTCGGGGCTTCTGCTCTTTTCCGCCGAAGCCGACAAACCGACGACAATTCACACCGCATGCATTCACTGCGGACGTTGCGTTGCACACTGCCCGATGCACTTGATGCCCAATTATCTGGCACTCTTTGCATCCGAGAAAAATTACGAAAAAGCCGAACAGTTTGACGTAATGAGTTGCGTGGAGTGCGGGACCTGCACCTACAACTGCCCTGCCGGTGTGGAAATCGTTCAGCACATTCGTGTGGCAAAAGGTGCTTTGCGGGCGATTTATGCATCGAGGAAACAAGGAGGTGCGAAGAAATGAATGACGAAAAGCGTGTACTTGCCGAAATGCCCGATCTTCTGACACTCTCGCCCTCACCGCACGTCCGGCGTGGCGTGACAACGGGAAATCTGATGGTTGACGTCCTGATTGCCCTCGCTCCTGCAACGATTTTCGGCATCGTTGCGTTCGGTTGGCGTGCGTTGGTAATTCTCCTGCTTGCGACCGGAACGGCGGTTCTCACCGAGTTTTTAACCGAAAAGATTTTGAAACGTCCGGTCACGGTTTCCGACTGTTCCGCCGCCGTCACGGGCTTGCTCTTGGGGTTGAATCTCCCCTCGACCGTCCCTTTCTATGTCCCGATTGTCGGTTCGGTCTTCGCCATTGTGGTTGTCAAGCAACTGTTCGGCGGAATCGGCAAAAACGTGATGAATCCCGCTCTCTCCGCCCGTGTTTTCCTTATGCTCGCCTGGACAAAACAGATGACGACCTTTGTCCCTGCGTTTTCGTGGCTTTCAACCGGTGCGGATGCGGTTGCCTCGGCGACTCCTCTGGCATCGCTGAAGGACGGTTTGTCGGGCGGTTCTGTTCTCGATCTGTTTCTCGGAAACTGCGGTGGGTGCATCGGTGAGGTTTCCGCTCTCTGCATTCTGGTCGGCGGTCTTTACCTGCTCATCCGCCGTGTCATCGGGTGGCAGATTCCCGTATCCTTCTTGGGTACGGTTGCACTCTTAACGCTCATTTTCCACAAAGGCGATCTGTCCGCCGTGACCTTTATGGCATCCTCCCTTTTCTCGGGCGGTCTGATGCTCGGTGCGTTCTTTATGGCGACCGATTACGTCACGTCACCGGTAACGTCTTGGGGGCGTGTGATTTACGGCATCGGTTGCGGTGCTTTGGTGGTTTTCCTCCGCTTTTTCAGCAGTTACCCCGAAGGCACGTCCTTTGCAATTCTCATTATGAATGCACTGGTCTGGTACATCGAACTCCTCACAAAACCCCGTGTATACGGCAAAAGCCGTGGGAAAGGAGCAAAAAATGGCTAAGATCAATCGCAAAGACCTTCTGTCCGTCCTGAATATCGGTGCAAGGCTTCTCATCATTTGCCTTGTCGTTGCCGGAATTGTGTCGCTTGTCAATGAGGTGACCAAAACACGCTATGCCGAATTGCAGGAAGAGCAGAAGCAGGAATCTATGGCAAGCATTTTCGGGCTTGAAAAAGTCACATACGAGGAACTCGGCAACGAGGTTTACCGCATTTCGCAGAACGGGGAAACGGTCGGTTATTGCGTACAGACCGTGACCGCAGGATTCGGCGGAGATATGACGCTTATGGTCGGTTTCAGGGATGATGCGGATTACCCGATTGCGGGCGTGCAGATTCTCTCGCACTCCGAAACCCCGGGACTCGGTGCGAAAGCGAATGACGCATCTTATCTTTCGCAATATAACGGCAAGAGCGGTGAACTCGCTTTGCATGATGACATCGATGCGATTTCGGGTGCGACAATTTCTTCGAGAGCGGTTCTCTCGGGTGTCAACTCGGCTCGGGAAACGCTCCTTAATTCCTTAACGCTGACGGGAGGTGACGGACAGTGAAACACAATTATCTCAGACAACTCAAATCCGGCATTCTCGATCAGAACCCGACACTCGTGCAGTTGCTCGGTATGTGTCCGACGCTTGCGACGACGACGTCGCTCTCCAATGCGTTCGGTATGGGTATGGCAGCGACCGCCGTCCTGATCTGCTCCAACGTCTTTATCTCGCTTTTGCGGAAGTTCATTCCCAAACAGGTTCGCATTGCGGCTTATATCGTCATTGTTTCGGGCTTTGTCACGGCTGTGGAACTCCTGATGCGGACTTATCTCGTGTCGCTCTATCAGTCTTTGGGACTTTTCATACCGTTGATTGTCGTCAACTGCATCATTCTGGCTCGTGCCGAAGCCTTTGCATCCAAAAATCCGCCTCTGCCCTCTGCGATGGACGGGTTATCGATGGGTTTGGGCTTCACCTTTGCCCTCTGCATTTTGGGGACGGTCCGTGAACTGCTCGGTTCAGGCTCGGTTTTAGGGCATCGGATTCTGCCCGAATCCTATCCCGATATGGTCATTTTCATTCTTCCCGCCGGTGCATTCTTAACGCTCGGTTGCACGATTGCAACGGTACAGAAGATTCGCAACACGGTTGAAGAAAAGAAACGCAACAAGGCTTTGCAAGCCGATAAAAAGGCGGAAAAGGAGGCAAACGTATGAGTTTTACCGATGTTTTACTGATGATGTTCTCTGCGGTTCTCGTGGAAAACTTCATTTTCTCACGCTTTTACGGTTGCTGTCCCTTCCTCGGCGTTTCGGAAAAGCCGGACACGGCTCTCGGTATGGGTATGGCGGTCACCTTTGTTATGACCTTGTCGGGTGCGGCAACGTGGGCGGTTTATCATTTTCTGCTCGTGCCGTTCGGCTTGGAGTATCTCAAAACCGTTGCTTTCATTCTCGTGATTGCGGCTCTCGTGCAGTTCATTGAAATGTTCCTGCGGAAGTTCATTCCGTCGCTTTACGGGGCTCTCGGCATCTATCTGCCTCTTATCACGACAAACTGTGCGGTTCTCTCCTCTGCTCTCCTGATCGTTCAGGAGGACTACAATTTTCCGCAGGCAGTGGTCTTCGGCTTTTCCGCCGCACTCGGCTTTACGCTTGCGATTACGGTTTTTGCCGGTCTGCGTGCCAGAATGCAACACGCCAATCCCCCGAAAGCGTTTGAGGGTTTTCCTTTGACACTCATCGCCGCCGGTCTGCTTGCAATGGCGTTCTCCTGCTTTTCGGGCATCAGGCTTTGAGGAGGTAGTCGGTTATGGAAATATCTAACATTTACATTCCCGCTCTCATTTTCGCCGGTATGGGCATTGTATTGGGCGTTCTCTTGGCGGTCGCCTCCCGTGTTTTCGCCGTCAAGACAGACGAACGTTGCGACAAAATCATAGAGGTTCTCCCCGGGGCAAACTGCGGTGGGTGCGGTTATTCCGGTTGTTCGGCTCTTGCGGAGGCTATCGTCAAAGGGGATGCCCCTGCCAACGCCTGCCGTGCCGGCGGTGCGGTCTGTGCCGAGAAAATCGGCGAAATTATGGGTGTATCGGTGACGGCACAAGTTCCCGTTCACGCCCGTGTGCTATGCTCCGGTGACTGCGAAAAAGCGACCTCGAAATGTCATTATGAGGGCGTTCAGGACTGCATCTCCGCCGACAGAATGTACGGCAGTGACAAGGCTTGTGCGTTCGGCTGTATGGGACTCGGCTCTTGCGTTGCGGTCTGCAAGTACGGTGCTTTGCAGGTCAGGGACGGTTTGGCAAAGGTCGATACCTCCCGTTGCGTCGGTTGCGGTGCCTGCGTTGCGGTCTGCCCGAAACATCTGATAACACTCGTTCCGGTGACTGCGAAATACGTTGTGGACTGCCACTCGACCGATGCCGGTTCTCTCGTGCGGAAGAATTGTACCGTCGGTTGTATCGGGTGCAAAATCTGCGAGAAGAACTGCCCCTCCTCCGCCGTTCACGTCGTCGACAATCTCGCCGTCATTGACCAATCCCTCTGCACCTCCTGCGGTCTCTGTGCCGACAAATGCCCGAGAAAGATTATACATAAAGGTAAGGATTGATTGCTTTTGCAGAGGGGAAAGGTAAGTTATAAGTAATAGTGAAGAGTGAATAAGTTTTTTGCTTTTTCACGGCTGTACAACCACTTTTCATATTTTATCAAATGAGCGTACTCTGTAAAAAGTACGCTCATTTGTTGTAATACGGTTGGCACTGCGTAGCCGTGAGAAAGCAACTAATCAAGAAAAAATGCGGAAAATATCAAAAAAGGCTTGACATTTCCGCAAAATATGATATACTATATATAGCAAGGATGCTCGATGCGAATCGACACCCTCTGGTTATCAATAACCGCCCTGAACTTTGTCAGAGTCTTAGAGGGCGGTTATTTCTTTTTGTTTTCGTAATAGGTTTTCATTGTGTAAATCAGGGTGAGAACACCGCTGATTGTGCCGATAATTGAAAATATCGAATTGAAAATACCCATTGCTATCTCCTCCTTTCGTACAGAGTACGAGCAGAGGAACAAAAATGAAATTGTCACTCTCTCGCCGACGGAAATCTGAAACAGAAAACAGTCAACAGAGGGATCGAACCGCACAAAGCATCCAAGGTTTCAGTACTAAAAAGTACATCCGCATTTCCTATTATACTACACTTGGCAGATTTTGTCAAGTGCTTTTTTCTTTTTGTCGGTTCTTGAAAAACAGATTTCTTGCAGAGTCCTTTAACACAGTATATAGGGAGTCTTCACCTTGTCGACCGCAATTTAGTGAGATGAAAAACAACACCTACCACAAAGCGGTAGGTGCTGTATAAAACATCTTGTTGTTTTTTATCTCTTACTAAATTGCGGTGCACGGCGTGCTGCTTTGAGTCCGTACTTCTTTCTTTCCTTCATACGAGGATCACGGGTGAGAAGTCCTGCCGCTTTGAGTGCCGGTTTCAGTTCTGCATCGGATGCGACCAATGCACGTGCCAGTCCGTGACGGATTGCACCTGCCTGACCGGAGATTCCTCCGCCCTTTACGGTTGCGATAATATCGAATTTGCCTGCCGTTCCGGTTACGCCGAAGGGCTGATTGACAATCAGTTTCAGAGTTTCGAGACCGAAATAATCGTCAACGTCTCTGCCGTTCACGGTGATAGCACCCGAACCGGGGACGATACGGACACGTGCGACCGATTTCTTTCTTCTGCCTGTGCCGTAGAAATAAGGCTTTGTGCTTGTATACATCAGTTTCTGTCCTACCTTTCCTCAATTAAAACTCGTAAGCTTCGGGCTTCTGAGGCTCTTGCTTGTGAGCTTCGCCGGCATAAACTTTCAGGCGTGCAAATGCCTGTGCACCCAGCGTGTTCTTCGGGAGCATACCCTTGATTGCCTGCTCCATTGCAAGCTCCGGTTTGGTTTCCATCAAAGTCTTGTACTGAACCTTCTTCAAACCGCCGATATAACCGGAATGGTGAATCATATACTTCTGCTCCGGTTTCTTACCGCTGAGGATTGCCTTGTCGGCATTGATGACGATGACGAAATTTCCGCAGTCGACATGAGGGGTGAATTCGGGAGCGTTCTTGCCACGCAGAAGATCTGCTGCCGCAACGGCTGTTTTGCCGAGAGGCTTATTGGCTGCATCCAGAATGTACCACTTACGGACCACAGATTCTTTTTTCTGCATAAACGTGGACATTGTTATGTTTCCTCCAATTAAAAATAGTGCTTCGTTTTTACGCTCCGCTATTATACCACACTCGAATGCATTTGTCAAGCCTTTTTTCAAAAAAAATTTGACAATTTCAATTTATCTACCGATTATCTCGCATTTTCTTGCGTTTTCGTCCTTTTTCTGCCTCTTTTCTCGACCGTCAGGTCACATTTTTACGAAAGCTCTTGACTTTTATCGGGAAATCGTGTATAATAAAAAAAGAAAATAAAAAAAATAACCGCCCAAGTTCCCCAGCCGAAACGGTTATCTTAAACTAAATCGGACGGGAACAGCCGTCATCGGTGTTCTCTCGTACTTATACTATAGCATAAAAATTCTTTTTGTCAAGTATTTTTTCAAAAAAATAGGAGCGTTTACGATGAATTACCTGTTAAAAAACGATTTTCTGACTGTTACGATATCCGGCACGGGTGCGGAAATGCAGTCGGTTCTGGGGTGTGACGGGACGGAGTACATCTGGCGTGGAGATCCTGCCTCGTGGGACGAACACGCACCGATTCTCTTTCCTTTTTGCGGTCGGCAGTGGGACGGCTGCTACACGGTAAACGGTGTCCCCTATTCGCTCGGCATTCACGGTTTTTTCCGCAGTCTGCCGGTACAACCCGTAAAAAAAGATGCGTCTTCCGTGACGTTTTCTCAGGAAAGCACGGCGGAAACGCTGAACCTTTACCCTTTTCCGTATCGGGTTGACGTCACCTACACGCTCACGGGCAGGTCGCTGGTTCTGTCTGCAACTGTGTTCAACAAAGGCGAAAAGACGATGCCTTTTGCTTTCGGTTTACACCCCGGGTTCTCAATGCCGTTTGCCGGTGGGGAACTGAATGATTATGTTGTGCGTTTTGTCGGGGCAGACGGTGTCATCAGGCAGGTGAATTTTGACGAAAACGAATGTTTCCCCGTCGGCGGAACTCGTCCGTTTGCCCTGCGTGACAAGGTTTATTTAGATCCGACCGAAGCATTTTTTGCAATCGGTTCTGCCTTTTTCGATTCGCCCTCCGACACGGTAGTCTTGGAGAAGAAGACGGGCGGTCGCAAGATTACGATGCGTTTTCCCTCCTACCGTTATTTCGGGCTTTGGAAAGCCCCTCTCGCACCTTTCCTCTGTTTAGAGCCTTGGACGGCTATGCCTCCCCTTTCGGGCAAGGTGAGCGAATTGAACGAGCGGGACGACCTTTGCCGTCTTGCCCCCGATGCGTCGATGCGATTTGACTGCACAATCGAGTTCGCGTGAGAGGTAAGACCAGACCTTGAGGCTCTGCCTCAAACTCCGCATAGGGCTTTCTTGGAAGAAAACCCTATGAACCCAAAGAACTTTCGCATTTTGGGCATCCGTACAAGAATATGGAAAAGTGCCACTGTCCAATAAATGATGCCCAAGTTGCGAAATTTTAGGCTCGCAGTGCTTCGCCCAAAAGGGCTAT